>JAMCWB010000027.1 GCA_023475025.1 Gammaproteobacteria bacterium | reverse complement strand
AAACAGGACTCTGTGTCCCTGTAACTTAGGGATAAATGTGTGCATGAGCCGTATACGAGGCCCGTACGTACGGTTCTGTGAGAGGGATGAGGCGGCGACGCCTCACCCTACTCGATGTGTCTGCGTAACGACTGATGAGCCCTTCTTTGCGTTAAGCCGCCAAGCGCGTTTAAATGGGGAACATTTTTCAACCAAGGCCGAGTCCTTATGCTCTGGTTGTTGACGTTGCATATTGCCGCCTTGCTGGTCTGGGCTGCCGGGCTGATCTATTTGCCCGTGCTGATTGCGGGCACACACACGGATAGTCTGGCGTTGGGTGATTCACCCGCCAGCGCGGATTCCATTGCGCGCTGGGTGTTTACCCGTATAGCCAGTCCGGCGGCAGCGCTGGCTATCGTCGCCGGCAGCGCCGTATTCCTGGTCAATGGCACCACGGATCTGTGGCTGATGGCCAAATTGACCCTGGTGACCCTGCTGGTAGTAGCGCATGCCTTCAGTGGCTTGCTGGTGATTCGCCTGGAAGCCGGCAAGTCGGTGGTGCCCGCCAGCCGCGTTCTGCTTGTCAGTGTGCTGCTGCTAATGGCAGCCATTCTCTGGTTGGTGCTGGCCAAGCCGGTATGGGGGTGGAGTTGATGCCGTTCATGTCACGGACGGGTGTCGCGACTCTGCGCGCCTTCAATATCCACACCAACCCCGTACTCGTAGACCAGTTGGCCACCCAGATAGCCGGTAACGCCGATCAGCACGCCGCTAAGGACACTCAGGTAGAGCCCCCAGGGAAAGATGGCGCTGACCGGGTCCTGCAGCCGCAGCAGCCAGTTCAGGCTGGCCAGAGACAGCAACATGATCGCCAGCAGCCCATGACTCCAGCCGCTGACCAGGCGGCGAATCTGGCGCACGCTGAGCAGGTCCAGCATGCCGACGATGCCAGCGAGAAAGCCTCCCAGGGCGCCTACACCCGCCAGCCACAGGCTGGCTCGGGCCCAGAATGCATCGGCGGTGAGCAAAAAGGCGAGATCGGTAGCAATCAGGCCAAGCAGCGCTGCTACCGGAAAGTGCACCATGGCCGGGTGCAAGGGGTGGCCGCGAATGGCCATGCGGCTGGGTATGGGCGACGTGGGCATGGGCTGTCTCGGTTACCTACTAACTGGCGTAAGGCCGGACAAAGCCGGCTTCATCTGGGGTCAAGGGTAACAGTCTGTGCCGGTTTGGCCAGCCCTCTGCTGCTGGCCGGTTGCAGTGGCCCCTTGTCGACGCTTGACCCGGCAGGGCCGGCTGCCGCCTCTGCGGCGGCGCTCTGGTGGGGTATGTTTGTGGTCGCCAGTCTGGTGCTGCTGGTGCTCTGCGGACTTTGGTGGTACGCCATGCGGCGGTCACCCGTAGAGCTGTCACCCAGCCGTCAGGCACAACTGGAGCGGCGCTGGATTATTGGTGGTGGGCTGATCCTGCCTATGGCCTGTATCAGTGTCTTGCTGCTGTTCGGGGTTCCCGCTGGTCAGCGTATGTTGCCCTTGCCGGTCGATGGCAAGGAACCCTTGGTGATCGAGGTGACCGGGCATATGTGGTGGTGGCAGGTCGACTACCCCGAGCAGGGTATCGCCTTGCAGAACGTGTTGCATATCCCCGTCGATTATCCGGTGGATATCCATGTGCGCAGCGCCGATGTGATCCATGCTTTCTGGGTGCCGCGCCTGGCGGGCAAGCTGGATGCCATTCCCGGACGCACCAATGTACTGCGCATTGAGGCCAGTCAGACGGGCGAATTTCATGGGCAGTGTGCCGAGTTTTGCGGGGTAGGGCACAGTCATATGCACTTCCGGGTCATTGCCCACGAGGCGGACAGCTTCGCGGATTGGATCGAGGAGCAAGCCAGCGATGAGTGAGCCCGGCAACACACGTGCGGACACCATGGCCAGGGTCTGGGCCAACCTGCCAGGCTGGGGCCAACTGGCCGCGGTCAATCACACCAGCATTGGCCTGCGCTTTATGGTCACCGGCATGCTGTTCTTTCTGGTCGGCGGTGTACTGGCGATGCTGGTGCGCACCCAACTGGCGCTGCCGGAACAGGAACTGATCAGCCCGGAGGCCTACAACCAGCTGTTCACCATGCACGGCACGGTGATGATGTTCTTGTTTGCCATACCGGTGCTGGAGGGGCTGGCGCTCTATCTGATCCCCAAGTTCATTGGCACGCGTGATCTGGTCTTCCCGCGGATCAGTTCGCTGGGCTATTACTGCTATCTCTTTGGCGGGCTGATCATCCTGTCCAGCCTGTTTTTTGGTGTGGCACCGGACTCCGGCTGGTTCATGTATACCCCGCTGAGCAGCGCCGAGTTTTCCCCGGGGCCGGGCTCCGACTTCTGGTTGCTGGGGATTACCTTTGTCGAGATATCGGCCATGGCAGCGGGGATCGAGTTGACCGTGTCCATTCTGCGTACCCGGGCGCCGGGCATGACCCTGAGCAAGATGCCGATCTTCTGCTGGTACATTCTGGCCATGGCGCTGATGATCGTATTTGGCTTTCCGCCGCTGATTCTGGGCAGCATTCTGCTCGAACTGGAGCGCGCCGCGGGTATGCCGTTTTTCAGCGTTGCCGAGGGTGGCGACCCCTTGCTCTGGCAGCATCTGTTCTGGTTGTTTGGTCATCCTGAGGTCTACATCATCTTTCTACCGGCGGCGGGCATTGTCTCGACGCTGATTCCGGTGTTCGCCCAGCGTCCGCTGGTCGGCTATCGCTGGGTAGTGCTGGCGATTCTGCTCACGGGTTTCATCAGTTTCGGTTTGTGGGTGCATCATATGTTCACCGTGGGGATTCCCCAGTTGGCACAGCTGTTCTTCTCGTTGGCCAGTATGCTGGTGGCTATTCCCACGGCGATTCAGGTGTTTGCCTGGCTGGCTACGCTGTGGACGGGAAAAGTGCGCTTTGAACTGCCGATGCTGTGGATCTTCGGCTTCCTGGTGATTTTCGTCTGTGGCGGCCTGACGGGCGTCATGCTGGCCCTGGTGCCCTTCAACTGGCAGGTGCACGACACCCATTTTGTTGTCGCTCACCTGCATTACGTGCTGGTCGGGGGCATGCTGTTTCCATTGATGGCGGGGCTGTATTACTGGCTGCCGCAGTTGACCGGCCGCCTGCCGAGCAAGCGTCTGGGCAGCTGGGGTTTCTGGCTGACCTTTGTTGGCTTCAATGCCACCTTCCTGCTGATGCACCTGACCGGGCTGCTGGGCATGCCGCGGCGGGTCTATACCTATGAGGCCGGGCTGGGTTGGGACTGGCTTAACCTGCTGTCCTCGCTTGGTGGTTTTGTCATGGCGGCCGGGCTGGCGATGGTGCTGCTGGACCTCTTGTTGCACAGTCGCTTCGGCCGCCCGGCCGGGCGCAATCCCTGGCAGGCCGATACCCTGGAATGGGCGACAGATATGCCGCCAGCCAGCTATAACTTTGCCAGCATCCCCGAGATCCGTGCCCGGCATCCGCTGTGGCAGGACCCTGCCCTGGCGGCGCGCATCGCTGACGGCGACTATGGGCTACCCGATGCCGGGCACGGGCGGCGCGAGCTGTTCGGTACTGATGCCATCAGCGCGCGGGTTAAGGAGGTGGTGCACTTGCCGACCAACTCCTGGTGGCCCCTGTTGGCCGCTCTGGGGCTGGCGGTGGTCTGTATCAGTTTGCTGCTGCGGGTCTATCCGCTGGCGCTGGCAGGTTGTGTGCTGGCCGCGATATTCCTGTTGCGCTGGAGCTGGGAGAACGGCGTTCAGCGCCACGCTGCGCCGCTGGGCGTGGATGAGCCGACGAAACCGCCCCTGCATTCGCGTACCCAGGATGGTCCCGGCCGCTGGGGTATGCTGGTGACCTTGATGGCTGATGCGGCCCTGTATCTGTCACTGCTGTTTGGCTGGTTCTATCTGTGGACGGTGGCGCCCAACTGGCGCTTGCCGGATCAACCGGTGTTTGAATTGCTTGGCCTGGTGCTGTGCGGCGCCTTGCTGACGGCGGCTTGCTGGCGTTATCAGCATCTGGTGCGTCAGTTGCAACAGGGCAAGGATGAGGGGCTGAACTGGGCGGTCATGCAGGTCGCGCTGCTGGGTCTGGCGCATACGCTGGTGCTGCTCAAGCTGCTGTTGGATGCCGGCCTGCAGCCACAAAGCCTGACGCATGACGCGATCATCCTGGTCATGCTTTGCTATCTACTGTTCCACAGTGGTCTGGCCAGTGTGCTGACCCTGTTGCAGGCCTGGCGGGTGCGGCTGGGCTACGTCAGTGCGCAGCTGCCTTATGAAACCCTGGTGCTGCGGCCGTTCTGGCAGTACAGCCTGACGGTGTACTGGGTCAGTGTGGTGGCCTTTGTGTTGTTGCCGAGCTGGTGGGGGGCGGCCTGATGCGTGCGGCCCTGCTGGCGTTCTGGCGTCCTGAGCATCCGGCGCATCTGGTAGTCGGCCTGTTGCTCTGGTGCCTGTGGTTTGTGTTGCTCTATGCCGGCCTCTCAGTGGGTTGTGCCGGGTTGCCGCAAGCCGGCACATGGACATCGCCCTGGAATGTGATCAATCTCGGCCTCGGGGGCTTGACCCTGTTGTTTCTGGCGCTCTTTGCCCTGCTGGTCTGGCGCAGCTGGCGTGCCTTGCCGGGCGCCGGGCAGAGGCATTCCATCATCTGGTTAGGCTTGCTGGTGAACCTGTTGTCAGCCGCAGCCACCCTCTTTGTGGTCTTGCCCATAGTCTACTTGCCACCATGTCTCTGATACCGGTTCTGCTCAGCCTATGGTTACTGTCGATCAGCCCGCCGGCGGCCGCGCACAGCCTGTTTGCCAATGAGGGAGCCGAGCAGTGGTCCGCCGGCCTGACGGCGCTGTTGCTCGGTATATTCTGGGTGCTGTATTGGCAGGGCAGTCGGCGCCGGCCTTCCGCGCGCTGGGCTAACCTGGTTTTTTATCTGACCTTGTTGCTGGCGATTCTCAGCTTGTTGGGCCCGCTGGATGACTGGGCCAAGACCAGCACCGCTGCGCACATGACCCAGCATATGCTGCTGATGGTGGTGATTGCGCCATTGTGGGTGTTATGCCGGCCCTTGCCACAGTTGGCCGCGGGCTGGGGGCAGCACCTGCATGCTGTCTGGCGACCGGCTCTGCGCATGGCGCGTCATCCGTTATATATGGCTTATCTGCATGGATTTTTTATCTGGTTCTGGCATGTACCGCGTTTTTACATGCTGGCGGTCGAGGATCCCTGGTGGCACCTGATCGAGCATCTGTGTTTTTTGCTCTCTGCCGGCTTGTTCTGGTGGGCAGTCTTGCGGGCCAGTGCCCGCAACCTGCCCTTTGCCTTGCTGGCGCTGCTGTTTACCTTGATGCATACCGGCTTTCTCGGTGCCTTGCTGACCTTTGCCAGCAGCCCCTTGTACGGCGAGGCGCGTAACCTGCAGGACCAGCAATTGGCCGGCCTGATCATGTGGGTCGCGGCGGCGATTCCCTATTTGCTGGCTGCAGCCTGGCTGGCGCGGCGCTGGTACCGACAATTGCTGGCGCAAGGTCGACTCTAGGCTGGGCCTGATCGAACCTGGCTGGCAGAATAGCCATCACTTTTGTGCCCGGGGAGGCCGCTGCATGCACATGGTCATACTGTTAGTTGCTCTGATCCTGTTTCTGGTGGTGCCGGTGATGATTGCCGCGCGCCTGGTAAAGGCAGAGAAAAGTGGTTTTATGCCGGCGCTGGTTGCGGTTGTGCTGCTGACCGGGTTGTTTGCCGGGCTGGAAATGCTTGCACTGGGTGAGTGGCTAACCATGCTGTTATCGGCGTTGATTGGTGCCGGGGTTTTTGCCTTTGCCCTGGGTACCAGCCTGCTGCGTGGCTTTCTGATCAGCGTTATTGTGGTGGTAATGCAAGCGGCATTGCTCTATCTATTGCTGGGTGTCTGGCTGGGAGAGACCGGGTTATGAATGACAAGCCGAACTATGGCGAAGCAGATGCTTCCTATCAGGCGGCCGGTGGCATTGAGGGTATCCGCCAGTTGGTGGATGACTTCTACGCGGTGATGGATAGCTGGCCTGGCGCTGCACGCATCCGCCGCATGCATCCAACTGATCTGGGGCCGGCGCGCGACAAGCTGAGTTGCTTTCTGTCTGGCTGGTTGGGCGGCCCCAGGCTGTTTCAGGAAAAATACGGCAGCATCAGTATCCCTGCCTTTCATGCCCGCTGGCCGATCGATGCGGCGGATGCGGATGCCTGGTTAGGCTGTATGCAACGGGCTATCGAGAGACAGCCGTGGTCTGCCGCGTTCAAGGCGTATCTGTTGCGTCAGTTGGCGGTGCCTGCTCAGCGGGTAGTGCAGGCCGCCCAGGCAAGGCGGGCGGCACAGCAATAAGCTCAGCTCAGCTACCTTCGATGCGGAAACCGATTTTCAGTACCACCTGGTAGTGCCCGACCTTGCCATCAACAATATGGCCGCGGGTTTCTACCACCTCAAACCATTCGACGTTGCGCAGGTTCTTGCTGCATTCGGCAATGGCATTGTTGATGGCATCCTCAATGCTGGTTTTCGACGAACCGACAATCTCAACCCTTTTGTAAACATGATGATCGCTCATGTGCTTACTCCGGTTATGTGTGTGACTTCAGTATGGCACAGCGAAAATGCCCCTGCCGGTGCGGGAAATATCCTGATATAGCAGGGTGTTTCGCGCAGGCTGGCAGCGGCAGCAACAGGGCAGGGGTTGCCTGCACCTGCTGTCGAGAGTTATTCGCGGACTTGCTCGGGACGGTCAAAACTATCGGCAAAGCCATGGTTGACGTCACGATGCTCGGCTTCGTCCGCGCGTACGGCGATGACGACGTCGCGCAAGCGGGCATCAGCAGCCAGCTGCCAGTAGTCGATGGCAATCTGCGGTGCCGGCACATTCTCCAGCTTGCCGCTATCGATTTCGGCCAGGTACTGGGTGTAGCTGTAGACCGCTTCTTCCTCGAAGTAGCCGACCAGGCGATGTGCAGTGCGCCCGGAAATGACGTAGAGCAGGAAAAACGCGGTGAAGAAGATGCCCTGGGCCAGCAGGATAATGACTCGCTCGAACCAGTTGGGCCTGGCGATTTCGATGAAGGTCATCAGGTGCATGCGTTCGTTTTCGGCCTCGGCCAGCAGGGTATGAATCCACTCGCGGTCATCTTCCAGGCGACGCAGGCTGCGCATATGGCGGATCATGCCGCCAACCATGCCAGGGACCCCGGCGGCGGTCTCCAGGACAACGGCGCGATGACCATAGCGTTTGGCAAAGAACCGGTCGGCAAAAAAGCGCAGAAAACGCGTCAGTCGAAAGGCTATCTGATCGGACAGCCCCTTGGGTGCGCGGTGTTTTGCCAGTGGATCCTCACTGGCGACAGTGCTGCTTTCGGGTTGCTGTTGACTCATTATCGGTCTCCTTGTGGTGGAGCAACGTTGTCGGCTGCCGGATCATCGGCAACGCTCAAATCAGGTGCTGTTTCATCACCCAGATGATCACGCTCATCCAGTATACGCAGCAGACGCTCGCGGGTAACGGCCTCATGAAGTTCAATTTGTCGCTGTTCGTTTCGCAGTGCGCTGAGCAGGGATACCGCCATGAAAATCATCAGCAGCATAAAGGGCAGCGCGGCCAGAATGGAGATGGTCTGCAACGCCACCAGGCCACCGCTGAGCAGCAAGACCCCGGCGACCAGCACCTGAATCACGCCCCAGGTCAGGCGTGACCAGCGTTTGGGCGTCAGCACACCATGGCTGGTAAACATGCCTAGCACGAAGGTCGCCGAGTTTGCCGAGGTGATCACAAAAAGGGTAATCAGCAACAGCATCAATATGCCGGTTATGGCGCTTGCGGGTAGTTCGGCCAGGGTGGCAAAGAGCCCGGCACTCATCTCGTTGGCCACCACAGCGCTGATGCCGGCATCGGCGAATAGCTCGAAGAACAGTGCCGAGCCGCCAAAGGTGGCAAACCACAGCATACTCAGCAGAACCGGCATGCCAATCACGCCGATGACGAACTCACGCACGGTGCGGCCACGTGAGATGCGTGCAATAAAGCTGCCGACAAAGGGCGCCCAGGACAGGCCCCAGGCCCAGTAGAAAATGGTCCAGCGCTCTACCCAGTCATCGCCGGTATAGGGCGACATGATCAGGCTCATGCCGATCATGTTGCTGGCATAGTCGCCCAGCGCGGTGGTCATCACGGCGGTAATGAAGTCGGTCGGCCCGACCAGGAAGACAAAAAGCAGCAGGGCCGCTGCCAGCAGCATGTTGGCATCACTGACATAGCGGATCCCGCTTTCCAGCGGGGCCAGAGCGCAGAGCAGGAAGATGATCGCGACCCCGCCCAGGATGGCCAGTTGCTGTGTACTGCCAAAGCCGATATCGGCGACACTGGTGAGGCCGCTATTGATCTGGATAACACCCAGGCCCAGCGTGGTCGCGACCCCGAAAACGGTCGATACCACGGCGAGAATATTGATGGTATGACCCCAGCCGCCATCGACCCGTGAACCCAGCGTCGAGCGGAAGGTTTCACTGATCAACCCGGGTCGTTGCTGGCGGAAACGGACATAGGCAATAGCCAGGCCAACCACGGCAAAGTTGGCCCATTGATGGAAGCCCCAATGAAACAGGGAATACTGCATGGCCAGTTGTGCCGCTTGTGGGCTACCCGGTTCAGCCTGGCCAAAGGGCGGGCTGGCGAAGTGGCTCATGGGTTCGGCCACCGCCCAGAACACCAGACCCACGCCCATGCCGGCAGAAAAAATCATCCCCAGCCAGGCAGGATAGGAGAACTCAGCCACTTCGCCGTCAGCGCCCAGGCGAATGCGGCCATAGTCACTCAGGGCAATACCGATGCAGAAGATCAGAAAACCGGTGGTAGCGAACAGGTACAGCCAGCCAAAGTGCAGGGTGGTGACCTGCAGGGCCTGATCGGCCCAGTGGGCCAGTTGCTCGGGCCGGCTGGCGCCGAGCAGGACAAAGAGTGATAGCAGTATCAGTGAGGTATAGAACACCCAGCCGGGGCGACGGGTCATGAGCACTCCTGTTGCGCGTGGTCTATTTTGACTGATCAGCCTAACATGCGCGTAGGGACGTGCTGAATGATCCGGGTCAGGTCGTTGCCCAGACGGCCTGTATTTCGTTACTGCTCAGCTGGCGAAACTCCCCCGCAGCCAGTTGCCCCGGGTCCAGCTGCAGTGGCCCCATACGCTCGCGGTGCAATGCCGTCACCTGGTTACCGACGGCATGAAACATGCGTTTGACCTGGTGGTGGCGGCCTTCATAAATAGTCAGCAATGCCTCATGGTCTGTCAGCAGTTGCAGCTCCGCCGGGCTGGTCAGCAGGTCTTCCCGTGCCAGGTAGATACCCTGGGCAAAGCGTTCGCCAGTCTCGGCAGCGATCGGCTCGCGGGTGGTGACGCGATAGACCTTGGCTAGCCGGCTGCCGGGTGCGGTGAGATGGCGTGACCATTGGCCATCATTGGTCAGCACCATCAGACCGGTGGTGCTGCGATCAAGGCGACCGGCCAGATGCAGGTGGGGGCGAAGTTCCGCCGGCAGCAGATCGAGCACGGTCGGGTGCTGTGGATCGGATGTGGCGCTCAGATAGCCAGCAGGCTTGTGCAGCATCAGGTAATGCGCGGGCTTGGCTGTCTGCAGGCACGCCTCGTCAAGACAGACCTGCATGAAGGGCGTAATCGGCCGCAGTCCATCCTGGCAGACCTGGTTATCCACCCGCACCCGACCCTGACGCAGCAAGGTGCGTGCCGTTTGGCGGCTGATGCCGTTCTGGTTGCTGAGCAATCGATCCAGGCGCATGGTCAGCCAGGTAGCTCTGGGTCTTTATGCTGCAACAGGGAGCGCCAATGCTGATTCTCATTGGACAGGATCTGCGTCAGGGTCTGTACCAGCTGGCGCAAGTCGTGGGTCTGCTCCCAACGGCTGTAGTCGCTGGCAGGCGTGCGCACGGTGCGGGCGTGCAGACTGCAGGCTCCATGCAGCGTCTCCAGTTGTTGCCAGACACTACCGGCCATGGCTGACATGCGCACCAGTTCGTTTTGCGTGATGATGCCGTGAATCGCGGCACCCCAGGCGGGGAGAAAAGCGGTAAACAGCAGAATCCAGCTGATACTGACAAAAAAGTGCACGCTGACCGCGACAAAGGTGGTGCCGAACAGCAGCATGGCCAGGTGGTGCAAGAGCTCATGGTCTTGATGCAGGCGCTGGTAGCTGCGGGCAAAGTAGTCACGGTGCTCCTGCAGCGCGGCATGGAAGTAGCGCAGGGCCAAGGCATTATGTTCAGTCAGGTTGTAATCTTTACTGTGTGCAGCGCCCACCGCCGGGCGCGGTGGACCGGCAGCAATCAGCAGGCGCTGCAGTAGCCAGAGTTCGGCTGACACCAGTTCGCAGCGGGCTGCGCCGTCGTGCATGTGTACCGTCCAGCTTGGACGCTGGAAAGCCTGCGGCATGACCAGCAACGGATAGCCGATCTGCAGGTAGCGTAGCTGTTCGGCGATGAAACGGTAACGCATCCAGTGACCATGCCAGTCACGGTAACGCGATTGCAGCACATGGCCGATGATGTAACGCAGCAGAATAAATTCGCAAATCCCCCAGAATAACCAGAAGCCACTCAGGCTGGCCGGCCATAGGGCCAGTGAGCCGGCTACCGCGCAGAACACCGCCAGCGCAGCGGCAACAAAGATGGCCCAACTATGGTCCCGGCGCCGGCGGGCATAGAGGCGGGCGATACGGTCGGCGCGCTGGAAGCTGGCTTGCAAACGGGTCTCGTCAACCGGCAGGTAGTCAGCTGCCGTTGGCGGATCACTCCTGGCCGGGTCAGGCCGCAGGGCTCGCAGCAGCCCCTTGCCGTCGAAGCGCATGAGCGCCGAGCAAAGCAGATGCAGATGGTGCAGAAAAGCTTCTTGACGACTGCTGCGAGGCTCCTGATCCTCAAGCAGCTCCAACAGCTGCCAGGCCGGGCTCGGTTGCCGCGGGTTCAGCATCAGGCCGAGCCAGAGCACTATGCCGCGTAACCATTGGCGGATGCTCAGAGGTCGGGGGCCGCGTCCGCTCGCGTAGCGTAGCCACTGACCGCTGTACCCCAGCAGTGAACGCTGTGCCCGTATCCGGCGGCGAAAGCGGGACTCCGGATTATTGACCTGTCGGGCCGGAGCAAAAGGGGTCAACAGCAATTGCATCCACTGGCTGAGTGTCCATGCCAGGCCGGCGGCATCGGTGCAGGGTTGCAAGCAGTCGTGCAGTAATTCAGTGCGATGGCCGAGGGTTTCCAGTTCCTGCAGGCGAGCGTCAGTCAATTGTCCGAGCTCACTGAGATACAGTGCCGGGTAGTCCTCTCCTTGGCGCAGGTAGAGCAGGATCACAGGTTTGCGCTGCAGTAAGGCGGTCCGAATCAGGCGGGCAGTGCCGCTGCGAATCTGTGCGGGCTCCTGATCATCCCAGATGGCAATCAGGATGTCGGCAAAACTGGCTGCCAGAGCGTCACGCACCGAGTAGGCGTCCTGGTCCAGTTCGCGTTCAGACTCTTCCGGGGTCATGCCCAGTGATAGCCAATGGTCTGTTTCGGCCGTCGAGGCAGAGGCCGTGGCATCGGGGCTGATAACCTGCAGACGAAAGCCGCACGGGGTCGCCAGTTTACGCGCCAGCGCATCGGTGCCATCGGCACTGCCGGTCAGTAAGCGAAATTCAGCGACATCGGTGGCTTGCAGGATGCCTTCAGCTTGCTTGAATGCCCGTGCTGCGCTGTTGCGCAGGGCGCCAAGTACCCGCTGCAGGTGTTCCTCAAGCTGCGCTTGCCGCTGCCCCGGGCTTTGTACCAGTTGCGTTGCAGTCTGGCTGCCCGGTGACCAGCCACCAGTACGCTGAAAACAGCTTTGGGGCGTAAGTCACTGGCGCACGGATTGTCTGCCTGCATGTTCCCTCGGCGGTAGGTTGAGTCAAGGCGGCATGACGCCATCACAGAATGGCGTCATGCCGAGTCTTGCTGCTTGTCTCCGCTTTGGCAAGGCCAGAGGGTGAAACCACCGGGTTCAGGCTGCCGTTTTGGCCTGTTCGTTACGTAATTGTCGGGCTGCGGCCACCATGGCTTGCAAGGCGGCACGGGTTTCCGGCCAGCCGCGGGTTTTCAGCCCGCAATCCGGGTTGACCCACAGGCGCTGCAGCGGAATAACCTGGCGTGCCTTGTTGAGCAGTTTGGCCATCTCCTGTTGGTCGGGCACCCGCGGTGAATGGATGTCATAGACGCCCGGGCCAATGGCATTGGGGTAGGCGAAATCAGCAAAGGCATCCAGCAAGGCCATATCCGAGCGTGAGGTCTCGATGGTAATCACATCGGCGTCCATGGCCGCGATGGCGTCCAGGGTATCGTTGAACTCGCTGTAGCACATATGGGTATGGATCTGGGTCGCGTCGGCGACGCCACTGGCACTCAAGCGAAAGGCGCGTGCGGCCCATTCCAGGTACTCTGGCTGGGCGGCACGCCGCAGTGGCAGGCCCTCGCGAAACGCCGGCTCATCGATCTGGATAATGCCGATGCCGGCAGCCTCAAGGTCAAGCACCTCATCGCGGACCGCCAGAGCCAGCTGCAGGGCGCTGGTTTCCCGGCTGACATCCTCACGCGGGAAAGACCACATCAGCAGGGTGACCGGGCCGGTCAGCATGCCTTTCACCGGCTTGTCGCTCAGGCTCTGGGCATAACGCGCCCACTCGACGGTCATGGGTGCCGGGCGGCTGATGTCGCCGACAATGATCGGTGGCTTGACGCAGCGCGAACCATAACTTTGCACCCAGCCAAAGCGGGTAAAGGCATAGCCAGCGAGCTGTTCACCAAAATACTCAACCATATCGTTGCGTTCGGCTTCGCCGTGTACCAGCACATCCAGCCCCAGCGCTTCCTGCTCGGTAATCACCCGGGCGATTTCTGCGCGCATGGCATGCTGGTAGTGGCTGTCATCCAGCTTGCCTTGCCGCCAGGCCTGGCGTTGCTGACGGATTTCGCGCGTCTGCGGAAATGAGCCGATAGTGGTGGTGGGCAGTAAGGGCAGTTGCAGCTTGTCTTGCTGCAAGCGAGCACGCTCGGTGAAGCCGGTGAGGCGCTGGCTGTGCGCTGCCGTCAGGGCCTGCAAGCGCTGCGCTACTGCCGGGTTATGCACGCGAACTGAGCTCTTGCGCGCCTGTTGCACTGCAGCAGAATCTGCCAGGGCCTGCTGGACATCGGTGCGATCGGGTGTGCGCAGTGCCTGGGCAAGCAGGCTGACTTCCTGCAGTTTCTGTTCAGCGAAAGCCAGCCAGCTACGCAGTTCGGCGTCCAGCTCACTTTCGCGGCCGAGGTCGACCGGACTGTGCAGCAGCGAGCAGCTGGGTGCAACCCAGAGCTGATGGCATCGCTGTGAGGCTGGTTGCAGCAGGCGCAGGGCCTGGTCGAGATCACAGCGCCAGACATTGCGTCCGTTGACCACGCCCAGCGATAGCACCTTATAGGGTGGCAAGCGATCGAGCAGCAGCGGCAACTGCTCTGGCGCGCGGACCAGGTCAGCATGCAGGCCGGCCACCGGCAGGCTGCAGGCCAGACCCAGGTTGTCGTCAAGGCTATCAAAGTAGGTTGCCAGCAGCAGTTTTACCGGTGTGCGTTGCAGCTGGTGGTAGCTGCTTTCAAAGGCCGTTTTCCAGTCACTGGGCAGGTCAAGGGCCAGAATCGGCTCGTCGATTTGCACCCACTCAACGCCCTGGTCAGCCAGTCGCTGAAGAATGCTCTGATAGACCGGTAACAGGCGGTCGAGCAATTGCAGGCGATCGAAGTCTGCGCCTTTGATCTTGCCGAGCCAGAGCCAGGTCAGCGGGCCGATCAATACCGGCTTGACCTTATATCCGAGCGCCTGGGCCTCGGCGACCTCGTCAAACAACTGCGTCCATTGCAGGCTGAAGCGCTGTTCGGCATGCAGCTCGGGTACCAGGTAGTGGTAATTGGTATCAAACCACTTGGTCATCTCGCAGGCGAAGGTGTCTGGCTTGACCGGATGGGTGCCGCGCGCCAAGTGAAACAGGGTATCCAGGTCCGGCGCGGCATCGGCAGCGAAGCGTGCAGGAATGGCGCCGAGCATCAGGCTTTGGGTCAATACCTGGTCATACCAATGAAAGTCGCCTACTGGCAGCAGGTCCAGCCCGGCCTCGGCCTGTTGCTGCCAATGACGCTGGCGCAAGGTGCGACCACAATCTTCCAGCGCGCTGCGTTCAAGGTGTCCTGCCCAGTAGTTTTCCAGGGCAAATTTCAGTTCACGGTCGCGCCCGATGCGCGGAAATCCCAGGTTGTGTGCAATGATCATGTCGGCTCTCCTTGGTTGCCAGTTGCTTGGCAGCAAGAGTCGGCCTTTAGTGGCATTGAATCAAACTCATTGTCTTAATGCTATAATCAAGTTTTATTCATGTTGGAGGCCCCGTGCTGGAATTACGCCACCTGCGCACCCTGGTCAGCCTGCGCGAAGCTGAAAGTCTGGTTGAGGCCGCCGAGCGCTTGCATCTGACCCAGTCAGCCTTGTCACACCAGTTGAAAGACCTCGAGCAGCGTCTGGGCTTGCCGCTTTTTGTGCGCAAGACCAAACCAGTGCGTTTCACCAGTGCCGGGTTGCGGCTGTTGCGCCTGGCCGATCAGCTGTTGCCTCAGGTGCGCCAGGCAGAACGAGACCTGCAGCGGCTGGCAGGCGGTCAGGCCGGACGTCTGCATATGGCGATTGAATGCCATAGTTGCTTTCAGTGGTTGATGCCGACCATCGACCAGTTCCGCAGTGCCTGGCCGGAGGTCGAGGTGGATTTTGCCTCAGGTTATTTTTTTGCGCCCTTACCGGCCCTGGCACGGGGCGATCTGGATCTGGTGGTGACTTCGGACCCGCAGACGTTACCGGGTATCAGCTATGTGCCTTTGTTTACCTACGAAGCCCTGTTGGCGGTGAGCAACCAGCATCCGCTGGCAGCACGCAGTCACGTTGAACCGGCTGATCTGGCCGGGGAAACCCTGATCACCTATCCGGTGGAGCGTGAGCGGCTGGATGTGTTCAAGCAGTTTCTCGATCCCGCCGGCGTGGAACCTTTGAGCGTGCGCACGGCCGAATTAACCGTGATGATGCTGCAGCTGGTGGCTTCCGGGCGCGGGGTCAGTTGCCTGCCCAATTGGGCCCTGGCCGAATACAGCCAGCGCGGTTATGTCAGTGCGCGGCGGTTGGGCAGTGACGGCTTGTTTGGCACCCTGTATGCCGCCGTGCGTGAAGACATGCTGGCGATGTCCTACCTGCAGGATTTTTTGCTCACTGCCAAGGACACCTCCTTTGCTACCCTGGAGGGGGTCAGTGCGAAACCTGTTACGTAACCGGGAGTTACCGATGTTTAAGCCAGTTTTGCTTGTTGTTGCGCTCTTGCTGGGTGCTTGCAGTTATCCGCTGGCGACTGATCAGCCGCGGACTGAAGCCCTGGTGTGGGTCGAGCAGGCATTTTCCGGCGGACGCCAGTGCGAGCCGGATGACAGCTTTCAGCCGCCGGACAGCGCAGAATTGCTGGCCAGTGCCGGTGTAGTTGTGATTGAAACCCGTACCGAGCCGATGATGGTGTGCATGGCCTGCGGTTGTCCCGCCTACGCCGCCAAGCACCGTGCCCTGATTGATGCAGCAGATCAGGGCAAGGCTGCGGAGGTTGGTTTCAGTCCGGTGCAGGAGTGAAGAATGCGGTGCTCAGTGAGCTGCACGGGGTCCTTTTTGCAGCAGGTAACTGGCCGGATGAATCAGCAGGAACGCCAGTAGCGCCAGACCCAGCAGCGCCCCCAGCATGGCGACCCAGTCAAACAGGGTGGCGACATAGGCAAGCCTGGAGTGGGTGAGCGCCGGAATCCACAGCAAGCCACTCAGGCCGACCAGAGCCGATAGCGCAAGGCTCAGGCCTTTGGGTTGGCTCAGGCAGCGATAACCGCGCAGGCGGGCGGTTATCTGCAGTGCAAAAAATACGAGCAACAAGAGAATGACCAACCAGAGATAGGGCATGATTGCGTAGCCGAGGATGGTCAGTGCGCCGGTAAAGGTCATAGGGTATCTCCTAGGCTCGGCCTTCCAGTACTGCGTAATAGGCGGGCTGCAGCATCTTGTCTTTCATTGTCCAGGCCGCCCAGGATTCCTCGGTGGGATCAATGAAAGGGAATGATGGCAGGAAGTTCATGTCATAACCGAACTCAACCAGCATGGCTTTGCCTATGCCGGTGATCATCGGGCAGGAGGTGTAGCCATTGTGCTGGCGCGGCAGTGGCAGCCCCTGGATCTGTGCCAGCAGGTTGGCTTCAACTACAGGTGCCTGGGCTTTTACGCTGGCGGCAGTCTTGTTGATAGGGGCGCCGATGACATCACCAATGCCGAAGACTTCCGGGTAGCGGCGATGCTGCAAGGTATGAATGTCGACGTCCAGCCATTGCCCGATAAAGGGCCCTTCCTGCGCCACCAGGTCACATTGGCGGATGGCATCCGGCGCGCTCATGGGCGGCACGACGTGGATAAAGTCGAAGGGCTCTTCGCTGGTTGAACCATCGGCCAGACGAAAGTGAGCGACCTGGCGCTCCGGTTCGATTGCCGTCAGAGTATGGAAGTTGTGCCGGTGAACACCTTGCCCGGCAAAGCGCTGGATCACGAAATCATTCACCCAGGGCTGACTGAAGACCCGGTCTCCGGGGCAGAAGAAGTCCACCGCGTAGTTATTGCGCTGCCCGCTATCTTCCAGCCGTGACAGGGTGGTAAAGGTCATTTTCAGCGGCGCACAGGCACACTTCATGGCTGTGGGTGCCATGGTGAAAAGGCCACGTCCCGAGCCCCTGGCGATCCACTGTTCGATTAACTGGTTGGTGGCTGTTGCTGCTTCCAGACTGGCGTAAACACTGCCAATGCCATGCTGACCAATCAGCTGGGTGTCCATGCCCTCGATCAGGTCGTAATTGAGCTGCAAGCCGCTGGCTACTATCAGGTAGTCATAGTGCAGCTTGTCGCCGTTACTGAGCATTACCTGGTGGTTATCCGGGTCGAAGTCGCGGGCGGAGGCCTTGATCCAGTTGACGCCAGCAGGCACAAAGCGAGCATTTGGACGCGTTGTCCCCTCTGGTTTTCAGACCCCTGATGCCACCAGCGTCCAACCCGGCTGATAATGATGGATTTCGCGCTCATCCACCAGGCTGATGCGGGCACCGTCCAGGCTACGCGACAGCCGGTTGGCCATCGCCATACCGCCAGCCCCAGCGCCGATAATGACGATATGTGCAGAGGTCTTTAGGCCTCTGGCTTGCAGGCCATGACTGGCCAATACGCCGCTGGCGCCAGCCAGGGCGGCAAATTTGAGCAGCCGACGCCGGCCGGGGTTGGCTACAGACCTTGAACTGGGCATAGGAGTCTCGCTTTTTTGTGCTTATACCCCCTACTGTATAACCTGGTCTGGATTTGCGCTACTGACTTTGATCAATAAATGATCATGCTTTAGTCGTAGGTAGCCCACTCAATAGTGGTTTTTAGCCATTATGACTGGCAGAATCAGCGCACTGTGACTCTGCTGTGTCAGGTACCTTCGGTGCTGCCTGGTTGTTTTTCAACAGTAAGCCGGATGTTATCTACACTGAACAATATCAAACCCCGCCCTTAACGGGTCTATAAGAGGTGCTCGTCATGCTGTTCCGTCATCTGTCCATCAGTGTGCGCCTGTGGTTGATTCTGGGTCTTTCACTCCTGCTGCTGCTGGCCTTGGGTGCTTTGATGCTGGCGCAGTTGAATACCCAATTGCATGCCGGCAAGGTCGAGATGACGCGTAATGTGGTTGCCAGTACCAGCGGGGTGCTGAGTCACTATCACCAACTCGAGCGCAGCGGCGAGCTTAGTCGTGAACAGGCTCAGCGGGCTGCCATGGAGCAGATCCGTGGGCTGCGTTACGACGGCCAGGAATATTACTGGATCAACGATATGCAGCCACGAATGATCATGCATCCGACCAATCCGGCGCTGGAAGGTGAAGATCTGTCGGGATACCGCGACCCCGATGGCAAGGCGCTGTTCAATGAAATGGTCGTGGTTGCGCGCAACAGCGGTGCCGGCATGGTGGAGTACCGCTGGCCCAAGCCGGGTGCGACAGAGCCGGTGGAAAAAGTATCCTATGTGCAGTTATTTGAGCCCTGGGGCTGGGTGCTGGGGTCGGGTGTGTATATCGATGATATCCGCGCGCTGTTTCGCCAGCAGGCGCTGCAGGCTGCGGGGCTGATTGTTGTCACCGGGCTTGTGTTGGCAGTGCTGATTGGCTTGATCGGGCGCAGCATCAACTATCCCATGAGTGCCACTGTGCATGCCTTGGCGGATATTGCTCAGGGTGAAGGAGACCTCACGCATCGTCTGGATGCTGCGGGTCGCGATGAGTTGGCGGGGCTGGCGGGTTACTTCAACGCCTTTACCGACAAGCTTGCCGGCGTGGTACGCCGGTTACTGGGCACGGCGACAACACTGGATTCAGCGGCGGCCGAACTGGGGGCAATGGCGCAGCGAACGCAACAGCATACTGCTGAACAATCGCAGCAGATGGAGCAGGTGGCAACCGCAGTCAATGAAGTCAGCTATGCCGTGCAGGATGTGGCCAGGCATGCTGAGCAGGCTGCCGAGCAGGTACGAACGGCAGATGGTGCTGCACGCGATGGGCAGCTGGCTGTGCATCAGGGGGTGGATGAGGCGCAACAACTGGCAACCACCATGACCCGGGCAGTCAGTACCATGCAAGGGGTGGAGCGTGAAACGGCGCAAATTGGCAAGGTGCTGGATGTGATCCAGGCCATTGCCGAACAGACCAATCTGCTGGCGCTGAATGCGGCGATCGAGGCTGCCCGTGCCGGCGAGCAGGGGCGCGGTTTTGCTGTGGTTGCCGATGAAGTGCGTCTGCTGGCGCAGCGCACGCAAAGCTCCACGGCAGAAATTCACCAGTTGATCGAGACCCTGCACGCGCATGTCAGCAGTGCGGTCAAGGTGATTGCGGAAAGTAGCCAGGCGACCGAGCGCACGGTGGCTCGGGTGAATGAGACGGGTGAGCGCTTGCAGGATATTGTCGCTGCCCTGCAGCAGGTCAGTGGTTTGAATGAGTCAATCGCCAGTGCGACCTTGCAGCAGTCACACGTGGTTGAAGAAATAAACCGCAATGTCACCAGTGTTGCCGGTCTGGCCCGTGACAATGCGGCAGCAGCCGATCAGGCCAGTGCTGCCAGCACTGAGCTGGCCAGCCTGGCGCAAGACCTGAACCGGATGCTCGGCGATTTCCGTGTGTGATAGCTGACGGCTTGGCTGTGGCAGGGCAATTGGTTAGGGTACTCTCTCATCACCCAGGACGAGAGATCTTATGCCCAGCGCCAGTATTCAGCTGCACGCCATCAATGCAGCCAGAGCCCAGATGATCAATGTCGGTCAGCGTACGCTGCGTAGCGGGCATTTCAAGCAGCCGCTAAGCGGCGCGGTAGCGATCACCGAGCAGGGCATCGCCAGCGACTTTATTGGCAACCCGAAACATCATGGTGGACCGGATCAGGCCTTGTACCTTTACAGTCAGGCGGATGCGGACTGGTGGGCAAAGGAACTGGGGCGCAGCGAGTTGCCGGCAGGGTTTTTTGGCGAAAACCTGACGATCAATGATTGGTGGCCGCAGGTGCGTCTTGGCGACCGCTTGCAGTGCGGTGATCTACTGCTGGAAATTACCGGGCCGCGCATTCCTTGTGCCACCTTGGCAGCGCGGGTGGGTGATGCCGGCTTTGCCAGGCGCTTTGTACAGGCGGAACGTCCCGGCGCCTATGTGCGTGTGCTGCAGCGCGGCGAGCTGCAGGCAGGCGACCAGCTGCGGATTCAGCCGGCAAGCGACGCCTTTCCGACCGTGGTTGAGCTCTATCGCTTCTGGCACAGCCGGCGCCAGGATGCCAACTTTGTGCAGCGCACATTGGCCGCGCCGGTGGCCAGTCGCATGCGCGCCGAACTGGAAGCGCTGGCCGCACGGCAGGCCAAGGGCACCCAGTCCTTGCCAGGTATCTGATCAGACCTGACGGGCGCGCACGCTGCGCCCTTTCACCTTGCAGCCCTGCAGGCCCTTGAGCGCCGCGCTGGCATGTTCGCGCTGGATGGCGACATAGGCACAGGTATCGAACAGGTTGATCTTGCCGACCGCGGTGCCGGGTAAGCCGGCATCCTTGGTCAGCGCGCCGAGAATATCGCCGGGGCGCAATTTGCTTTTGCGTCCGGCATCCAGCTCCAGAGTCACCATGCTGGCCGCCTGTGGCTTGGCCGCCGTTGGCGCCAGTTGTTCCAGGGTGCGCATGTCGGGTGTCTGTTCGGTAAAGTGTCCGATCTCTTCGACCCGCTGGGTTTCCTTGGGGGTAAACAGCGACACCGCATGACCCGACTGTCCGGCGCGACCGGTACGCCCGATGCGATGCACGTAGGTGTCGGCATCACGCGGCAAATCGAAATTGATCACCAGCGGCAGATCCGGCAAATCCAGCCCGCGCGCGGCAACATCGGTGGCGATCAGCCAGCGCGCGCTGGCATTGCTGAAGCGCACCCAGACCTGGTCGCGGGCCTTCTGGTCCAGGTCGCCATGCAGGGCTACGGCAGCAAAGCGGCGCTCGCGCATGAAGCTGGCCAGTTCAGCACAACCCTGCTTGGTCTGGCAGAAAATCATCCCGGACTCAGCCGGATGCGCAGCCAGTATCCGCAGTAATACATCGGCCTTGTCGCTGGCCTGGGTGACGCGATAGAAGGTCTGGGTGATCTGCTCCTGAGCATTACCACTGCTGATCTGGATGCGTTCTGGCGCACGCTGGAAGGCCGCGCTCAGTTCGGCAATGGCATCCGGGAAAGTGGCAGAAAACAACAGGGTCTGCCGCCGTTCAGGTGTTTGCCTGGCGATATTGACGATGCTGGGGTAAAAACCCATATCCAGCATGCGGTCGGCCTCATCCAGTACCAGGGTGCGCAACTGATCGAGTTGCAGGGTCTGCTTACGCAGGTGGTCTTCGATACGGCCGGGGGTGCCGACGACGATATGGGCGCCATGCTCGAGTGAGGCGATCTGCGGGCCGATCGGCGTGCCACCACAGAGGGAAAGCACTTTGACGTTGGCCAGCGGCTTGGCCAGTTGGCGAATGCTCTCGGCGACCTGGGTTGCCAGTTCGCGGGTGGGGCAGAGAACCAGTGCCTGGCAGCCAAAAAACCGTGGATTCAGGCGCTGCAACAGGCCAAGGGCAAAGGCGGCCGTCTTGCCGCTGCCGGTATCAGCCTGGGCGATCAGGTCCTTGCCGGCGAGCACGCGGGGCAGGCTCTGTTGCTGGATTGGCGTCATCTGCGCATAGCCAAGCCGCTGCAGGTTATCCAGCAGTTCGGGGTTCAAGTCCAGTTGGGCAAAATCAAGATCAGACACAGGCAGGCTCGCGCAGCAGAAAAAGGAGCCAAGCCTAGCAGAGGCGCGGAATTGAGGATAGCGCGAGCAGACGGGCAGTCAGTGGACTGCCCGTCCTTTCAACTCAGGTGCGTTCGATGGCCAGAGCTACACCCTGACCGCCGCCGATGCACAGGGTAGCCAGGCCTTTTTTGCTGTCGCTGCGGATCATTTCGTGCAGCAGGGTGACCAGTACGCGGCAACCGGAAGCGCCGATCGGGTGGCCGAGAGCAATGGCGCCACCATTGACGTTGACCTTGCTGGCATCCCATTGCAGTTCCTTGCCGACCGCCAGTGCCTGGGCGGCAAAGGCTTCATTGGCTTCGATGCGGTCCAGCTCATCCAGTTGCCAGCCGGCTTTCTGCAGGCAGCGTTGGGTGGCGGATACCGGGCCGATACCCATGATCGCCGGATCAACCCCGGCGTTGGCGTAGCCGGCGATGCGGGCAAGGACGGGCAGGCCCAGCTCGGCTGCCTTGCTGGCGCTCATCAGCATGACGGCAGCCGCACCATCATTCAGGCTGGAGGCATTACCGGCGCTGACGGTGCCGTCTTTCTTGAAGGCCGGGCGCAGTTTGCCCAAGCCTTCAGCCGTCACTCCGTCACGTGGTTGCTCGTCAGTCACGACCTGCAGCGGCTCGCCCTTGCGTTGCGGTACGCTGACCGGGGTAATTTCGTCGGCAAAATGCCCGGCTTGTTGCGCGGCTATGGCTTTTTGCTGCGAGGCAGCGGCAAAGGCGTCCTGTTCTTCCCGGCTGATCTGGTATTTCTCCACCAGATTCTCAGCGGTGATACCCATATGGTAATTGTTGAAAGCATCCCACAGGCCATCATGGATCATGCTGTCGATCACCTGGCCATGGCCCATGCGCTGACCGGTACGTGAGGTAGGCAGCAGGTGGGGCGACAGGCTCATCGACTCCTGGCCGCCGGCAATCATGATCTCGGCATCGCCGCAGCGGATAGCCTGTGTGGCCAGATGCAGGGCCTTGAGGCCGGAGCCGCAGACCTTGTTCAGCGTCAGCGCCGGCACGCTGTGCGGCAGGCCGGCATGAATAGCTGCCTGACGCGCCGGATTCTGGCCACACCCGGCAGTCAGTACCTGGCCGAGAATCACTTCATCAACCGTGGCCGGATCGACCCCGGTTTGTTCCAGCAGCCGCTTGATCACAGTGGCACCCAGGGTATGGGCGGGGATCTGGGCAAACTGGCCAGCAAAACTGCCAATGGCGGTACGGGTAGCGGCTACAATCACGACCTCTTGCATGAACGACTCCTGCGGCTCTGTTCTTCGGGTCGATAAGCATAGAGCCGCTAGCTGTCAGCTACAAGCGGCAAGGCAATAGTGGCTGAAGGCTGAAGGCTGGAAGTCGTGTTTCTGGGTGAGTTGCTGGTTACTTGTTTTGGCCTAAGGCTGAAGGTTGAAGGCCGTAAGCCTGATTTTGGTGTGAGGGAGTATCAGGTTTTTTGTGTTCGGGCGCGCTTGACGCTACGTCGATTGCCACAGGCCTGCGGCCTTGGCAATGACAGACGGAACGGCTGGTGGCCAGTCACTCTCGCAGCGTTATCGCGACCTGTCATTCGCTCAGTGTCATCGCGAGCCGCATAGCGGCGTGGCGATCCATTGCTGCGCACTCAACCCAGGGCAATATGGATGGCCACAGGCCAACGGCCTTCGCCATGACAGCAGGAACACAAGAAGTCTGACACGCCCGCTTGACAGCTCAAAAACCCACCCACATCCTGATGCTTCCAGCTTCCAGCTTCCAGCTTCCAGCTTCCAGCTTCCAGCTTCCAGCTGCGTCAGCCCCCGCGATTAAGCCGGTGGGCGATCAGCTCCTCGACCACTGCGGGGTCGGCCAGGGTGGAGGTGTCGCCGAGTGTGCCGAGTTCATCCTCGGCGATCTTGCGCAGGATGCGGCGCATGATCTTGCCCGAGCGGGTTTTCGGTAGCCCCGGGGTCCACTGGATGAACTCGGGTTTGGCAAAGCTGCCTACCTGTTCGGCGACAAAGGCCTTGAGTTCGCTGACCAGGGTGTCGGTAGGCTCAATGTCATGCATCGGCATGACGTAAGCATAGATGGCTTGCCCCTTGATGTCGTGCGGACAACCCACCACAGCAGCTTCGGCGACGGAGTCGTGCAGTACCAGGGCGCTTTCCACCTCGGCGGTGCCGATGCGGTGGCCAGACACGTTGAGCACATCATCCACCCGGCCGGTAATCCAGTAGTAACCATCCTCATCACGGCGTGCGCCGTCGCCGGTAAAATATAGGCCGGGGTAGGCGCTGAAGTAGGTGTCCACCAGGCGCTGGTGGTCGCCATACACGGTACGGATCTGGCTCGGCCAGCTGCGTTTGAGCACCAGGTTGCCGCTGGCGGCCCCCTCCAACTCCTTGCCATCCGGGTCCATCAGGGCAGGTTCCACGCCAAAGAAGGGGCGTGTGGCCGAGCCGGGTTTGAGGTCGGTGGCGCCGGGCAGGGGCGTAATCATGATGGCGCCGGTCTCGGTCTGCCACCAGGTATCCACAACCGGGCAGCGCGAGTCACCGACCACATGGTAGTACCACTCCCAGGCTTCCGGATTGATCGGCTCGCCGACGCTGCCCAGCAGGCGCAAACTGGAGCGCTGGCAGCAAGTGACGAATTCGTTGCCTTTGGCCATCAGGGCACGGATGGCGGTGGGGGCGGTGTAGAAAATATTGACCTGATGCTTGTCGACCACCTGCCAGCAGCGCGAGGCATCCGGGTAGGTGGGCACACCCTCGAACATCAGTGTGGTGGCGCCGTTGCACAGCGGGCCATAGAGGATATAGCTATGGCCGGTAATCCAGCCAACGTCGGCAGTACACCAGTAAACCTCACCGGGCTTGTAGTCGAAGACATAGTGATGGGTCATGGCGGCGCCGAGCAGGTAACCGCCGGTGGTGTGCAGCACGCCCTTGGGTTTGCCGGTGGAGCCTGAGGTATACAGGATAAACAGCGGGTCTTCACTGTCCATCGGCTCGGGTGCGCAGTCGGCGCTGACCTGGTCTATGGCGTCGTGGTACCAGAGGTCGCGGGATGCATCCCAGTCAATGGCTGCGCCGGTGCGGCGAACGGTGATCACACTGTGCACATTGGGGCATTGGGCTACTGCCTTGTCGACATTGGCCTTGAGCGGGATCGGTTTGCCGCCGCGCACGCCGTAATCGGCTGTAATGACGGCCTTGCAGTCGGCATCCAGAATGCGGTCACGCACAGCGTCGGGTGAAAAGCCGCCGAAGACCACCGAGTGAATGGCGCCGATGCGCGCGCAGGCAAGCATGGCATAGGCGGCTTCGGGCACCATGGGCATATACAGACAAACGCGGTCGCCCTTGCCGACGCCACGGCTTTTCAGCACATTGGCCAGGCGGCAGACCTTGTCATGCAATTCACGGTAACTGATGCGGGCATCATCCGTGGGCTCATCGCCCTCCCAGATGATGGCGGTTTGCTCGGCACGGGTGGCCAGGTGACGATCGATGCAATTCACACTGACGTTCAGTTTGCCGCCGATAAACCAGGCGGCCTTGCCCTGGGTGAGGTCACAGTCGCTGACGCTGTGCCAGGGCTGCTCCCAGGTCAGGAAGCGTTCGGCCTGTTCAGCCCAGAAGGTATCGGGTTGCTCGATGGAGGCGCGGTACATGGCCTGATAGCCCGCGTCATCCAGATGGGCGGCCTTGCGGACCTGATCGGTAACCGGGTGCAGTTCTTTCGGGTACATGCTCGACTCGCTTTGTTGTTGTGTCGACTGCGCAGCGGTTGCCCGCTGCGCGCAGCTGTACCTACAGGATTGACCTTAATGCGGCGTATTTCAACCCGCTATTTGCTCTGCAGCGCACCTTCTTGATACGCGCTCAGGCTAATTTGAAACGCAGGTTGTCGATCAGTCGGGTCTTGCCCAGAAATACCGCGGCCAGGGCAACGCCGGTTTTGCTGTCCGGACCAATGGTGGTGAGAGTGTCTGCATCGCGCAGATCCAGGTAGTCGGGCTGGAAGCCGGCTGCGACCAGATGCTGCCGGGCTGTTTCGATGATCGCGGCATAATCGCTGCGCCCGCCCTGAACAGCGGCTGCAATCTGCTGCAGTTGCTGGAACAGCGTCGGTGCCAGTTCGCGCTGTTCGGGCGTCAGGTAGCCATTGCGTGAAGACAGCGCCAGACCATCCTCGGCGCGGCAGGTAGGCTCGCCGATAATGTGCACGGGCAGGGACAGGTCCTGGGTCATCTTGCGGATGACCGCCAGCTGCTGGTAATCCTTTTCACCAAAGACTGCCAGATCCGGCTGCACGATATTGAACAGCTTGCTGACCACGGTGGCTACCCCGTCAAAGTGTCCGGGGCGACTGCCGCCGCAGAGCCCCTCTGAGACGACGGGTACGCTGACGCGGGTGTGACCATCAAGGCCGTCCGGGTACATCTCCTTGGCGTTGGGGGCAAACACCAGATGGGCGCCGGCATCGAGCAGTTTGGCCTGGTCTTCCGCCAGGGTGCGCGGATAGCTGTCGAGATCCTCGTGCGGGCCGAACTGCATCGGATTGACGAAGATGCTCACAACCACGAAGTCACCGCGCGCCAGAGCGGTGCGCACCAGGGCAATATGCCCAGCATGCAGGTTGCCCATGGTGGGTACCAGGCCAACGCGTTTACCTTCCTGGCGTGCGCGCGTGACGGCGGCGCGCACCTGGGCGATGCTGTGCACGGTATTCATCGGGATCAGAACTCGTGTTCGCGGGCGGGGAATTCAACGGCTTTGACAGCGTCGACATAGGCCTTGATGGCGGCAGGAATATCCGCCGTCTCGGCCATGAAGTTCTTCACGAAGCGCGGCAGCCGGCCGCTGATCGACAGCCCGAGCATGTCGTGTACGACAAGTACCTGGCCGTCGGTGCCGCTGCCGGCGCCAATGCCGATCACCGGCACTTTGGTGCTCTGGCTGATGCGCGTTGCCAGCTCACTGGGAACGCATTCCAGCAGCAGCAAGCTGGCGCCTGCCGCTTCCAGGGCCAGAGCGTCGGCCAGCAAGGCATCCGCTTGTGCCTGCTCCCGCCCCTGCACCTTGTAGCCACCCAATACGTTGACTGTCTGCGGCGTCAGGCCCAGGTGGGCGCAGACCGGAATACCACGCTGGACCAGCGCAGTGACGCTGTCGGCCAGCCAGCCAGCACCTTCAAGCTTGACCATGTGAGCGCCAGCGCGCATCAGCTCGGCGCTGTTGCTGAGGGTCTGCTCCAGCGTCGCGTAGGCCATAAAGGGCAGGTCAGCCATGATCAGGGCACCGCGATTTCCCTGTTTGACCGCGCGAGTATGGTAGGCCATATCGGCAACTGTGACCGGCAGGGTGCTGTCATGCCCCTGCAGCACCATCCCCAGCGAATCACCGACCAGGATGAGCTCGACGCCAGCCTGACTTTCCAGGTGCGCGAAGGTGGCATCGTAGGCCGTCAGGCAAACAATCTTTTCTCCGGATTGCTTGAGCTTGTACAGCGTTGTCAGATTTACATCAGGCATGGCGGCTTCCAATAAGTCGGCCTCAGTGAGGCGAGATGTCTTGGGTTGTGGGGTGACCGGTTATCCGGCGCAGCATGCTACCACTTTGCTCAGTATAGTGTCCTTCCCGCGGTGGCGGCGATGATTGCTGATCAATCTGCTGCATGGTCATGCCTGCCAGACCAGATCGAGACGTTGCAGGCCATGGCTTGCGCAGGTTTGCAGCAAATCGGTGATTTGGCGGCCATTGGGCAGCACCAGCTGTGGGGCCAGCTCGGCCAGTGGCTGCAACACAAAGTCGCGTTGTTCCAGGCCATAGTGTGGCACTGTCAGGCGGGGCAGGTCGATGCTTTGCTTGCCGTAGAGCAGCAGGTCGAGATCCAGTGTGCGTGGCCCCCAGCGCTCACCCTTGCGCTCCCGGCCGTGCAGCTGTTCGATAGCCTGCAGCTGGTCGAGCAGTGCCAGTGGCGTCAATGCGGTCTCCAGGCAGGCAACGGCGTTGACGTAATCGGGCTGATCCTGTGGCCCCATGGGCGCACTGCGATACAGGCTCGACTGGCCGACCAGCTGGCTGGCAGGCAATTGAGCCAGCGCCTTGAGCGCCTGCTGCAGTTGCACGACCGGATTGGCCTGGTTGCTACCAAGGCCGATATAACAGCGCGGCATGATTAGTCGCTGGAACGTGGACGTGGTTTGCGTTTGCGGCGGCCACGCGAACGCTTGCCGCTGCCTTCAGAGCCCAGTTCACGGATCATCTGGCGGCGCTGATCTTCATTGGCATCCTGGTAACCTGTCCACCAGTCGCCCAGTCCCTGGGTTTGCTCACCGGCCGCTTCGCGCAGCAGCAGGAAGTCGTAGGCGGCCCGAAAGCGCGGGTGCTCCAGCAGCTGGTCAGCCCGGCGGCCACTGCGGCGCTCCAGACGGGGCTGCATATCCCAGATTTCACGCAAGGGAATGGTGAAACGTTTGGGGATTGCGGTATGCCGGCACTGCTCGCTGAGCAGTTCCTGCGCGGCTTGCTGCTGGGCCGGAATGGTGGGGATGCCCTGTTCTTCGAGTACCTTGATACGCTCTGGCAAGGCTGGCCAGAGCAGCGCAGCGAAGAGGAAAGCAGGCGTTACCGGGCGCTCTTCACGGATACGAATGTCGGTGTTACGCAAGGCCTGGCGAACCATGGCCAGGGTGTAATCCGGGTTGGCTTCAATGGCTTCTTCGGTATCCGGAAACAGAGGCGAAAACAGGTCGTGCTCGCGCAGCAGCTCAAAGGTCAGTTCACCCTGGCCGCTCATCAGTAACTTGAGAACTTCATCAAACAGCCGCGCCGGCGGAATATCGTGCAGCAGCTCTGACAGCTCGAAAATAGGCTCAGCCGTATGCGGTTCGATATCGAAATCCAGCTTGGCGGCAAAGCGAACAGCCCGCAACATACGAACCGGGTCTTCCTGGTAGCGTCGTATCGGGTCGCCAATCAGGCGAACCTGACGATTGCGCACGTCATGAATGCCATTGGCAAAGTCATGGATATGGCCATCGGTCGGGTTGTAGAACAGCGCATTGATCGTAAAGTCGCGGCGCTGGGCGTCGTCTTCGAAGGTGCCGTAGACGTTATCCCGCAGCAGGCGGCCGCTTTCGCTCTGACGTGACAGCTCTGAGGCATCATCGCTGTCGGTATCAGCGTCACTGTCATGATTGGCACGAAAGGTGGCGACTTCGATAATTTCGCGGCCAAAGCGAACGTGCGCCAGTTTGAAACGACGGCCAATCAGACGGGCATTGCGAAAGGTGGCACGGACTTCTTCCGGGGTGGCGCTGGTCGCTACGTCAAAGTCCTTGGGTTCGATATCAAGGAGTAGATCGCGTACACAGCCACCGACCAGGTAGGCTTCATATCCGGCTCGTTGCAGTTGTTCGACCACGCTGACGGCATGCCGGCTGATGCGGCGGGGATGCAGGTTGTGCTGACTGGCAGCAATCACCTGGGGCGTGGTGCGATGGTGCGTCGGTCGGCCAAAAGGGGTAGGCAGTTTTTGCAAGATTTTGCGGATCATAGGTGCGGGTTATCCACCAGCATAGGGTTACCCTGTGCGCTTCAGGAGCAGGGGTTCAATGAATGCTTGGCATTCTAGCTTGATTTGCAGGGGATTTGAATGATAGGCGGGGAGAAAGCTCAAGGGGAGTCGAAACTCCCCTCAATGGTATTTTTATTTTTGTTGTTATGAGCTGTTATTGTTTTTGTAGGCAGTTGCGGCAAAGCCGCAATCCCAAACCCATCCCGGGTTACAAAAACAAACGGATTGCTTTGGAAGCTTAGTTGTTCACGTTGTGCCGTCTTGGCGCCGGATCGGTCAATTGCTCGGGCAATTTTTATTGTTCTCATTCCGGTCAGACATCCTGTCTGCGGTGGAAATACCATTCTCCAAAAAAATCAGTTTGCTTCGCTACGCACGTCTTGTTGTTATTGTGTGTGGAGCTGATGTTGTTTTTATTATGTTTCTGGTTTTTATTATTCTTGTGCCAGATATAAAGCAGAAGCCGTGCCAACTTTTGTAATCCCTTTAAAAACAATGCTTTATATATTTTGGTGGCGAGGTGGTAGGTGGCGGGGCCGGGGTTGTGTTACCGATCAACTCGATAAAGTGTTACCTGGTGCTGATGAGGGGGTAGCACATCCGGGATGAATGTGCGGGTAACAGGTAACACTCCATCAAGGTTGTGCACCGCTACCCGATCAGGTTCATTGCTGCTTTATGACTGGCTGGCTTTCTTACGTGGAATACCCAGGCGTTGGCGACGCTCCCACAGGCACTTTCTGCTGATGCCAAGCTTCTGTGCCAGCTCGGTCTCCGTCATGTGTTCCTGGTGCTCGAGGACGAAGTGCTGGAAGTAATCTTCCAGCGACAGGTCTTCGGTCGGTTCCTGGCTGACGCTGGGCTCACTGTTGCGCATGGTTTCCAGGGCGCTGGTTGCTTGTGACGTGCGCTCGTAATCCAGGTCTGGCTCGATACCCAGCAGCTCGGTAGAGATGTCGCTGTCATCACACATGATGGCCGCACGCTCCACGGCATTTTCCAGTTCGCGCACGTTACCGGGCCAGGTGTAATGCCGGATTGCTTCGGCTGCTTCCGGGGTAAAGTGCAACGGGCCTGTCTGCATATTGCGTGCGGCACGTGCCAGCAGGGCTTCGGCAATCAGCATGACGTCATCACCGCGCTCACGCAGGGGGGGCAGGCGCAGCTCGATGACGTTCAGGCGGTAGAAAAGGTCTTCACGGAACAGGCCCTGGCGAGCCATGGCTTTGAGGTTACGGTGGGTGGCGGCAACCAGGCGCACATCGACCTTGTTCGATTGTACCGAGCCGACCCGGCGAATTTCACCCTCCTGCAGTACGCGCAGCAGGCGCGCCTGGGCCTCCAGCGGAAGCTCACCGATTTCATCCAGAAACAGGGTGCCGCCATCAGCCGCTTCAACCAGGCCGGTACGGCCTGCGGTAGCGCCGGTAAAGGCGCCTTTTTCATGGCCGAACAGTTCTGATTCGATCAGGGTTTCCGGGATTGCCGCACAGTTGACGGAAATCATCGGCGCACTGGCGCGGCGTGACTGTTCATGCAGGGCGCGGGCAACCAGCTCCTTGCCGGTACCGGACTCGCCCTGGATGAGCACCGTGGAGTCGGTCGGGGCAACCTTGCGAATTCGCTTGAACAAGGTCTGCATCGGCGGGCAGGAGCCGATGATGGGCATGTCTTTGTCGGCCGGCTTGTCGGTTTCTGGCGTCGGTTCAGTTGCTTGCGGCTGTGCCTGACGGGCCTTGCGTTCGTCCCGTTGTTGCAGGATGCGCGCGACTGTGCCGAGCATTTCTTCATGATCAAAGGGTTTGGCGATGTAGTCCACTGCACCCAGCTTCATCGAGTCTACGGCGGAGCGCAGGCTGGCATAGCTGGTCATGATCAGAACGGGGGTGTTGCTGGCCTTGCGGATCAGTTCGGTACCGGGTTCGCCGGGCAGGCGCAGATCGCTGATGATCAGATCAAAGTCATCCAGGTTGAATTGTGCTTGCGCTTCATGCACGGCACCTGCCTCGCTGACCTGATACTGGTTGCGCTCCAGTAGCCGGCGCAGTGCGGTACGAATGATGGCTTCATCTTCAACGACCAGAATATGCGACATGGTTGACCTCTGACAGGGTGCCGATCAGGCATTGGCACCGGGCATGCTTGTAAAGCGCGGCAGGGTAATAACAAACCGGCTACCACGCCCGCTGACCAGATCTGCCGGACTTTCCACGGTAATCTGGCCGTAGTGTTCTTCAATAATGGAGTAAACCAGTGCCAAGCCGAGACCCGTACCACTACCCGGTTCCTTGGTGGTGAAGAAAGGCTCGAACAGGCGGTCGCGGATGTTTTTATCAATGCCGCTGCCCTGGTCTTCCACCTTGAGCACAACCTGATGTTCGTTCTGCTCACTGCTGATGCGGATGTGGTCGCCGTTCTGGCTCGCATCGCGGGCATTACCCAACAGGTTGATCAATACCTGCACCAGCCGCTGGCTGTCACCGGCGGCTAAATGTGCAGGATCACACAGGTTATCATATTTGACCTCCGGGCCGCGCCGATTAAGTGACAACAGATGGATGGCCTCGCTGGTGCTGGCGTGCAGGTCGACCGGCTCGTTGCTGCTGTGATGGCGGCTGCCGACGTGGGCGAAATTGACCAGAGATTGCACTATGCGGGTTACCCGCTTGGTTTGCTCGACAATCTGCTCGGCACTTTCCAGAACTTCCGGTTGTTCGGACTCTTCGCGCAGATTTTGTGCCAGGCAGGCGATACCGGTGATGGGGTTGCCGATTTCATGTGCCACGCCGGCGGCCAGGCGGCCGATCGAGGCCAGGCGCTCGGAGTGCATCAGTTCTTCTTCCAGCATCTGGTTCTCGGTCTGGTCTTCGATCATCAAGACCAGGCCGCTGCTGCCGATCTGCCCCGGCTCGTCAATGGCGGCCTTGTGCAGGCTGAGCCAGTGGGTCTGTCCGTCAATCAGCAGTTTCTGTTTGTGCAGGTGGGCTGACTGGTCCTCGACAAAATTTGCCAGCAGGCCATTCCAGGGCTGGGGCAAGTCGCCCAGCCGGGAGCCAATCACGCTATCGCCATCAATCCCGGTCAGTCGCTGCAGGGCGCGGTTCCACATCAGGATTTCATTGTCCTTGGCCAGTGAGCAGACGCCCATCGGTAGGTCCTGCAGGGTTTGCCGGTGGTAACGGCGCAGGGCGTCCAGCTCGGCGGCCAGGCCGGTCAGGCGCGAGTGATAATCCTCCAGTCGGCTTTCGATAAAGTGGATGTCTTCGGTGACATAGCCGTGGCGGTCGAGCTTGAACGGCAGAAAGGTTTCGATGATGTCCTGGGCCACGGCCGGTCCCATGAGGCCAGACAGGTTGGCTTCCAGGCGGTCGCGCAGTCGGCGCAGGGCATAGGGCCGGCGTTCATTGAAGGGCAGCCCAAGGTCGCGCAGGGCCTGTTCGACTTCCTTCTGCGCGGTCACATTGCCCAAGGGTTTGGCCAGTTGCTGGGCAAATTCCTGTGGTGAGTGCGCGAGCAGTTCCATGCGTTGCGGGCGGCTGACGTTATCCACTGAACAGGCTTCGGCGGCGCTGATTTCCTCGGCACTGCGCTGGGTAAATACCGAGACCAGTGCGAACACCAGAATGTTGACCGCCAGTGAAGCGATGGCTGCCAGATGCCAGGTATCCGGGTTGAAACGCATTTCCAGGCCGAACAGGTTGATCCCGGAGAGTTCGCTGATCAGCGGTAACAGCAGGGTCAAGGTCCAGACCAGCATGCCGGCACAGATGCCACCGATAAAGCCGCGGCGGTTGGCTTGTGGCCAGTAGAGCACCGACAGTGCGCCGGGCAGGAATTGCACGGTGGCCGTGAAAGCGGCAATACCCAGGTTAGCCAGGCCGTGTTCGGTGCCCAGCAGTTGATAGAAGCCGAAGCTGGCCATGATGATGGTGGCAATCAGGCTGCGGCGGGTCCACAGCAGCCAGCGGTAGATATTGTTGTCGGCGCTGGGTTGGTAGATGGGCAGTACCAGATGATTCAAGGCCATGCCCGAGAGGGCAAGGGTGATGACGATAATCAGGCCGCTGGCGGCTGACAGGCCGCCGACAAAGGCCAGCAAACTGAGCCAGTCGGCGCCTCCGGTAACACCCAGGCCGAGCGTGTAGTATTCCGGATCAGTTGCCACGTTGAGGTGCAGGCCAGCCCAGAGGATGGGTGGCACGGCCAGACTCATCAGCAACAGGAACAGGGGTAGTCCCCAGCTGGCAGTACCCAGTGCCCGCTTGTTGAGGTTCTCGGTAAAGGCCATGTGGTACATGTGTGGCATGACGATTGCGGCGGCAAAGAACACCAGCAACAAGGTGCGCCAGGGACCTTCATCCAGCGGGGAATGCAGGGTTTGCAGGGCTTCCTGGTTATTGTTCAGCCAGTCTTCCAGCCCTGCGGGGCCATCGAATACCACATAGATGGCATATAGACCGACTGCGCCGATGGCAACGAGCTTGACGATGGATTCAAAGGCGATTGCCACCACCAGGCCTTCATGCTTTTCCCGGTTGGAGATATGCCGGGCGCCGAACAGGATGGCGAACAGGATGATCAGGACGCAGAAGCCAAAGGCAACCAGTTGCTCATTGTTGCTGTGGGTGAGGATCTGAACTGAGTCGGCCACGGCCTGAATCTGCAGTGCCAGCAGTGGTAGTACCCCGATCAGCATGAACAGCGTGGTCAGAGTGCCGGCCAGCGTACTGCGAAAGCGAAAGGCAAACAGATCCGCCAGTGACGAAAGCTGGTAGGTGCGAGTAATGCGCAGAATGGGTTGCAGCAAGACCGGGGCGAGCAGGAAGGCGCCGCTGATACCCAGGTAGTAACTGAGAAATCCGTAGCCGTATTCATAGGCCAGCCCGACGGTGCCATAGAAGGCCCAGGCACTGGCATAGACACCGAGTGACAGGGTGTACACCAGCGGGTGACGCAACAGCGCCTGTGGTAGCAGTCCGCGCTCGGTGATCCAGGCGACCCCGAACAGGGTCATCAGGTAGGCAATACTGATCAGCAGTAGCTGACTGAGGTCAAAGCTCGTCGGCATCTTTCGGACTCTGCAGCAACATGCCGGCAATTACCAGGATCAGCCAGAGTACATAGGGCCGATACCAGGCGTCATTGGGTTGAATCCACCAGTCCATAATGGCTGGGGAAAACAGGTAAATGCCGATCACCAGCAGCAGTACCAGGCGGTAAATATACATGCGGTTCTCGTTGCGTGGTGGTGTGCATGTCGCAGCACCCTGGTTCAGGTAAATGACGATGGTAAACAGGCCGGCGTCAGTTGCCAAGCTCAGTGGCTGGCGCGGAACAATTCGCTGAATTGCCCGGCTGTTGGTAAATGCCCCGGCTGCCAGTGGGCGATGGCCCAATCGAGCTGTTCCTTGACCGGTGCCTGTTGTAGTTCGGCCGGTGGTTGCTGGGCTAGAGTGTGCAGGGCCTGAAACAACAGGGCGGGTGCCTGGTTCGCCTCAAGGGGAGTCGAGCCCAGGCGTTTGCTCAGTTTGTTGCCGTCGCTTTGCAGCAGCAGGGGGATATGCAGGTAGCGTGGTACAGGTGCCGACAGCAAGTGATAGAGCCAGAGTTGGCGCGCTGTTGAGTCAAGCAGGTCGGCGCCGCGCACAATATCGGTAATGCCTTGCGCTACATCGTCAGCGACCACTGCCAACTGGTAGGCAATGATGCCATCACGCCGGCGCACCACAAAGTCACCAGGGTCGGTGCTCAGACAAACTTCCACAGGCTTCTGCAGGCGATCGCTGACCCTTATCAGGCGGCCATCAACGCGCACCCGGATGGCGTGGCTCGGGTCAGCAGGGAGATGCCGTTGCCGGCAAGTGCCAGGGTATACGCCGGCAAAAGGCTTGAGATCCTGGCGTGAGCAGTTGCAGTAGAAAGCCAGGTCCCGCTGCAGCCAGTCGGCAAGCAATGAATTGTAATATTCGAGCCGTCGGGACTGCCAGATGACCGGACCATCCCAGTGCAGGCCAAAGGCGTCCAAGGTATGCAGGATGTGCTGGTCAGCACCGGGCAAGTTGCGCGGGGTGTCGAGATCTTCGATGCGCAGCAACCATTGGCCGCCAGCCTGTCGGGCATCGAGGTAACTGGCCAGCGCGGCCAGCAGGGAACCGAAGTGCAGATAACCGCTGGGGGTCGGGGCGAAACGGCCAATGTAGCCGCTGTCAGCTGCTGCCATGAGAGACCGGTCCGAAATGACATGCCGGGCAGTTATCTGCTGGGATGGCTGCCCGGTAATAGCGCTGGTGATCAGCTACCTGTCTGGCGTTCCTTGATTTCCGCCAGCGTTTTGCAGTCAATGCACAGGGTCGCAGTCGGACGCGCCTCAAGACGACGGATGCCAATCTCGATGCCGCAGGAATCGCAGAAGCCATAGTCGTCATCTTCGATACGCTGCAACGTCTGGTCAATCTTCTTGATCAATTTGCGCTCGCGGTCACGGGTGCGCAGCTCCAGGCTGAATTCTTCTTCCTGGCTGGCGCGGTCAGCCGGATCGGGGAAGTTGGCAGCATCGTCCTTCATGTGGTGCACGGTGCGATCAACCTCTTCCATCAGCTCCCGCTTCCAGCCGTTGAGGATTTCGGCGAAATGCTCGAGCTGTCGCTCGTTCATGTACTCTTCGCCCTTGGCTTCCTTGTAGGGAACGAAACTACGGATCAACATGGAGTTTTTTTCTTTGGCCTTGCTGGGCATGAGACCCCCTCACTATTCGCTAAAGTCCTGTATCAGGCCGGTTTTTCAGGCCTGAGGGCTGCTGCCTTGGGCTGCAAGCGGGCAAAACTACCAGAACCTTTGCCCTGACGCTACTTTTTGCTGCCAGTCGGTCACCTTGCATGGCTGGATTATCCAGCATAGCCCGGTATCATCGGCTTTTTGTCAGGAGAGAGCAGGTATGAGTCAGTGGGCCCGACGCATGGCGGATATTCAGCCGTTTCATGTTATGGCGGTTCTGGCCCGGGCGCGAGCGCTTGAGGCTGCCGGTGCCGATGTGATTCATATGGAAATCGGTGAGCCCGATTTTGCCACGCCGGCGCCCATTGTGGCAGCCGGTCAGCGTGCGCTTGCGGATGGCCATACCGGTTACACGCCCGCGCTGGGCTTGCCCGTATTGCGTGAAGCCGTGGCAGACCTGTACGCCCAGCGCCATGGCTTGCAGATTGATCCCGCACGTATCGTCATCACCCCAGGCGGTTCGGCTGCCTTGCTGTTGATCAGCGCCCTGCTGATTAACCCCGGGGAAAAAGTGCTGATGGCCGATCCGGCCTATCCGTGCAATCGCAATTTCCTGCGTCTGGTTGAGGGGCGCGCCGGACTGATTCCAACCACTGCCGCCAGTGCCTATCAGCTGACAGCGGAATTGGTGCGCGAGCATTGGGACAGCGAGTGCCGTGCCGTGATGGCCGCCTCGCCGGGCAATCCGACCGGCACCCTGTTGTCACGTGATGCGCTGAAGCAACTGGCTGACACCACCCGGCAACTCGGCGGTCACTTGATCGTCGATGAAATCTATCATGGCCTGACCTATGACGAGCCGGCGGGCTCGGTGCTGGAGGTGGCTGATGATGCCTTTGTGCTCAACAGCTTCTCCAAATACTTCGGGATGACTGGTTGGCGTCTGGGTTGGCTGGTTGCCCCGGAAGCGGCCGTACCTGAGCTGGAAAAGCTGGCGCAGAACCTGTACATCTGTGCGCCGAGCATGGCCCAGGTCGCCGGCCTGGCAGCGCTGCAGACAGAAACTCTGGCGATCTGCGAGCAGCGTCGCGAGGCCTTCCAGTTGCGCCGTGATCTGCTTTTGCCCGGCCTGCGTGACCTGGGCTTTGAGGTGCCGGTAACCCCTCAGGGTGCTTTCTACATCTATGCCAGCATCAATCGGCTGGGGGGTGACAGCCAGGCGCTCTGCCAGCACCTGATCGAGACACAGCATGTGGCGCTGACACCGGGACTGGATTTTGGTCAGCATCAGGCTGATCAGCATGTGCGATTTGCCTACACCACCAACCGCCAGCGTCTGGAACAGGCGCTGGAACGTTTGCGGCAGGGTTTGCGCAGTTGGTCAGCATGTTGATTCCTTTTGACCCGCCGTTACAGGCTGGCATCCTGCTGCGCCGTTACAAACGTTTCCTTGCCGATATCCGTCTCGAGGATGGCCGGGAAGTGACTCTGCATTGCCCTAATACCGGCTCCATGCGCAACTGCGGTGAGCCGGGCAGTCGGGTCTGGGTCAGCCTGCAGCACAAGCCGGGGCGCAAATTGCCGGGCACCTGGGAGCTGGTCGAAGTAGCGCCGGGTGAGCTGGCCTGCATTCACAGTGCGCGAGCCAACAAGGTTATCGCCACAGCCCTGGCCGCCGGGTTGATCACGCCGCTGGCTGGCTATGCTGAGCAGCGTGCAGAGGTCAAGCTGGCTGGCGGTAGTAGCCGTTTTGACTTTCTGCTCAGTGACCCGGGTGAGTGCGTCGTTGAAGTCAAAAGTGTCACCCTGGCTCTGGCCGATCGGGTCGGTGCCTTTCCGGATGCGGTAAGCACCCGGGGGCAGAAGCATCTGCGCGAACTCATGGAGGTGGTGGCCAGTGGGCGCCGCGCCTGCTTGCTATTTTGCGTTATGCATGGCGGTATTGACCGGGTTCGGCCGGCCGATGAGATTGACCCGGTGTATGGCCAGTGTCTACGTGAGGCGGTGGCAGCCGGGGTCGAGGTGCTGGCCTGGTCCGTCATCCCGCAGCCCGATGGCTTGCGCATAGCCGGGCAGTTACCGGTTGATCTGGGCTAGCTAGGCTGATGCCAGCCAGACTTGTCCATCACGCACGATGCAGGCCCGCTGGCGCAAGAACTCGCCACTGCAAGGCCCCGACACACACTCACCCGTGTCGGGCAGGAACAGTGCGCCATGGGTGGCGCACTGGATCAGGCGGCCCGAACTGTCGAGAAAGCTGTCCGGGGTCCATTCCAGTGGTATGCCGCGATGTGGGCAGCGGTTTTCGTAAACAAATACCTGTTGCCCCTGGCGGACGGCAAACAGTGGCTGGCCCTGATACAGGATACCCTTGCTGCCTGGGTCAGCGAGTTCATCCAGGCGGCAGAGTGGCGTTGAAGTAGGGTTGTCCGTCATCATAGACAGATTATCCCCTTGCTGACTGGTTAAGGCCAGCGGCCTATTGAAGGATTCTGCATGTTTGCAAGCCAACGGTTGCGCCTGCTTGTCATGGCCTTGTTGTCATTGTTGCTGGTAACCGGCTTTGTGTTGTCATTGACCCTGGGCGCGGTGGCTATCCCGGCCCTGGATACCTTGCGTGTGCTCACCGGCTGGGGTGAGGTGACGGCAGAAACCCGACTGATCATCGAGCAGATTCGTCTGCCGCGCAGCCTGCTGGCCCTGCTGATCGGGGCCACGCTGGCCCTGACCGGGACCGTAATGCAGGGGCTGTTTCGCAACCCGCTGGCAGATCCCGGGTTGATCGGGGTGTCCAGTGGTGCTGCCCTTGGCGCGGCGCTGATGATTGTCTTCAGTGGCTGGTTGTTCACCAGCTTGCCAGCGGCCTGGCAAGCCTACGGTATTGTGCTGGGAGCTTTTGTCGGTGGGATGTTGACGACCCTGCTGGTGTACCGTCTGGGGCGTACCGCACAAGGTACCTCGGTGGTGAGTATGCTGTTGGCCGGTATCGCGATCACCGCAATCAGCGGCGCCGCCATCGGTTTGCTGGGCTATCTGGCGGATGATGCCACGCTGCGCAACCTGACGTTCTGGAATATGGGCAGTCTGGCGGGTGCCAGCCCGCTGAAAGTATTGGTGCTGATGATGTGCTGCGCTCTGGTCTGGTGGCGTTTGCCTCGGCAGGCCCGGGCGCTCAATGCGCTTTTGCTCGGCGAGTCGGAGGCACGGCACCTGGGGATTCGGGTGGAGCGCGTCAAGCGCGAACTGATCCTGCTGACGGCGCTGGGCGTTGGTGCCTGTGTTGCCATGGCCGGCCTGATTGGCTTTGTGGGTCTGGTGGTGCCGCACCTGGTTCGTCTTTTGCTGGGAGCTGACCATCGTCGGGTCATTCCGGCTGCCATGCTGTTGGGTGGGGCCTTGTTGTTGTTCGCAGATGTCGTGGCGCGGCTGGTGATTGCACCGGCTGAATTGCCGATCGGGATTCTCACAGCCTTGCTGGGTGCGCCTTTCTTCCTCTTGCTGTTGATGAACGCCCAGCGGCGGGGAGGCTTGTAATGTTGCGCGCAGACAACCTGGCCTGTGCTCGCGGCGGCTGCCGGATTCTCAATGCGATTGATTTTACCCTGGCAGCGGGTGAGGTGATGGCGGTATTGGGTAACAACGGAGCTGGAAAAAGTACCCTGTTGGCCACTCTGACCGGGGAATTGAGGCCTGATGCGGGGCAGGTCTGGCTGGGTGAGCAGCCGCTGTCGAGCTGGGCAGATAATGAGCGGGCCCGTCACCTGGCGGTGTTGCCGCAACAGTCGACCCTGGCCTTTCCGTTTGTGGTTGAAGAAGTGGTTGCCATGGGGCGCTTGCCGCATGATACCGGCTGGCAGCGCGATCACGAGATTGTTGCGCAGGCCATGCAGGCGGCGGACACCCAGCATCTGCGTGGACGAAATTACCTGACCCTGTCGGGTGGTGAGCGTCAGCGGGTGCATCTGGCGCGCGTATTGGCCCAGGTCTGGCAGCAACCTGGGGCCTGTCTGTTGCTGGATGAGCCCACCGCGTCGCTGGACTTGTCGCACCAGCAGGTCACTCTGGGCCAGGCACGTGATTTTGCCGCCGCTGGCGGCTCGGTTCTGGTGATCCTGCATGATCTTAACCTGGCGGCCAGATACGCTGACCGCATACTGCTGCTGCATCGTGGGGAAATGGCCGCTTTGGGTCAGCCCTGGGAGGTTCTGCAGGCTGAGCGCATTGCTGACGTGTTTGGTGTGCAGGTTCAAGTCGAGCAGCATCCACAACAAGATTGTCCGCTGATTATTATCTGACTGCTGGAGGTGCTGAATGCGTGTATTGCTCAGTTGCTGTCTGCTGGTGCTGTCTTTGCCGTTGCAGGCATTGCCGGTGTGGCAGAGCCCGGAGGGATTGGATGCCGAGCACCTGGGGCAGGTATTGAATACTCGCACGGGGGAGTGGATAGCTCCGGCGGCGCTGGTCATGGAGCTGGTTGATGAGGACTACGTGCTGCTGGGCGAAAAGCACGACAACCCTGACCATCAAAGGTTGCAGTTGTGGCTATTGCAGGCGCTGCAGAGCGAGCGTCAGCAAGCCAGCCTGGTGCTGGAAATGCTACGCAGTGAACAACAGCCGCAACTGGATCAATGGCAAGGTCAGTCCCTGCCGGGAGAGAGCCTTAAAGATGAGCTGGGTTGGCAGGGGTGGGACTGGTCGGCCTATGGCGAGCTGGTGCGCTGGGGGCTGACCCATGCCGGGCGCTTGCTGGCCAGCAATTTGAGTCGCGATGAGATAATGGCCGCCTACCAGCAACCCGAGCCACTGGATGAGCAGCGTTACAGTGCCAGGGCCCGTGACCGGTTGGGCGAAATCATGCAGCGCTCGCACTGTGACAAGCTGCCGGAAGAGCGCATGCCGGCCATGCTGTCGATTCAGCAGGCGCGTGACCAGCGTATGGCGGCAGTCCTCAGCGGGGCTGAAGCCCCTGGACTGCTGGTGGCGGGTGCCTTCCATGTGCGCAAGGATCTGGGTGTACCACTGCATTGGCCGTCAGAGTCTGCGCCGCCGGTTGTGGTCATGCTGGTTGAGGCGGGTAGTGAGTTGCCAGATGCTGAACAGGCTGACTGGGTATGGCTGACGCCGGCCCAGCCGGAGCAGGACTACTGCGCGCAATTTGACTGAGCGGGGGCTCGGCTTGACGCTTGGTTGGCGTCTGGTGGACAAAAAAGAGCCCGCTGCACGCAGCGGGCTTAATCCGTGATTAGCCTGATGAGGAGATAACGGCTGTCTGCGACAGGGCGTTATCGAAAATACTGAAGGAGACTTCAGGTATTTCCAGACCGACTTGCGCCGGCCTTGTGCTAATAATAACCATTCTCATTTAAGTGTCAAGCATTGTGCCTGATTTTTTTAACTGGCTCTCTGTTTGAGCTGGGTCAGTTCCTTGTTCATCAGATCAATGCGCCGTGCCATGCTTTCGATCAGGCTATGCGCAATCCGTGGATTGCTCTGCATCAGCGCGAGGAACTGCTCCTTCGGAATCATCATCACTGTGGTGGGGACGCTGGCAACAACCGTGGCTGATCGCTTCTCACGGGTAAACAGGGCCATGGCGCCAAAGATCTCGTCTTTCTGTACGTCACCGACCTTGATGCCTTCAACAAAAGCTTCTGCATGCCCTTCCGTAATGATAAAGACATGACCGGCTTCGTCGCCCTGGCGAATCAACTCTGCGCCGGCATCAAAGTGCTGGAAGCCGGTTACCGGGCGAACTTCTACCGGCTTGTTATGCGCCAGGGCGTCTGACATCAGGGCAGCTTGGCCGAGAATGTATTGGGTGAAGAGTTCCTGGCGCTGGCTGTTGCTGTGAATATGTTTGAACAGGCTGTCACGCTCGAAGGGTACCAGCACCAGAGGCTCCTCACTGAGGTAGGTGCAAGGTGCGGCATTCAGGCCCTGGCGCAAACCGATCAGGTCGCCTTCCTGTAAGTAAAACAGCGGCTTGCCATCAATCAGGGCATGCAACAGGCCGCTTTTCAATAAGTACAGATGGCGTTGACCGATGTGTTCATACAGGTCATCTACCGGCCCGAGCTCAACGTCATGCCCGCAGGGCTCCAGTCCTTCCAGCAGGCGCTGGGGGATTGATTGCAGGGTGCTGATGAGTTTTTCCGCGTAGGCGGGCTGGTCACCGATCAGGTACATGAGGCGTATTCCTTGTGTTCGATCCAAAGCCATCATCAAGGGTCACGATTGACGGCCGCCACTGTTATAGCTCACAACATATAGTGCGCGAGGTAAACTGGCAACAGAGGCATATTGACAGTCTGTTATTCGCGGCCCTGCCGACGCACAGCCTGGTCAGGCTGGCTGCGCTCGGCCAGCTGCAGTTGCTCCAGCAGGCTGGATTTGTAGTCGGCATCCAGATCATTCCAGTGCACGTTCTGTAGTGCGCCCGCAATGGCAAACAACAGCGAGCGCGAGGCGCGAAAACCCCGGTTGCGCACATGCAGGTAGGCGCTGACAGGGCCCAGTTGGCGCAGTTGCTCAGCACTGTGAATGCCACTGGCGTGCAGCCATTGTGCGGAGGTTTTGCCCAGATTGCGCAAGCTCAGTAGTTCGTCTTGATTCATTGCCACCCCGCCACAAGCAGGGCTGCATCCAGACTGGCTGGTAGCCAATAGAGTATTTTTTGCATGGTCTCGGGCTTTTTGTTATTGGGTCCCGAAAATCAGTGTAGACCCCGCTTGCACAAAGGTACAGTCAGGGTCTGGTGCCTTACAGGCGCTGGCGAATTGATGCTACGCATTGGGTGATGGCACCGGGTTCTGCCGTTGCTACCGGTAAACAGTGCTGCTGTTCTTCGCTGGTCAGGGGCTCAAGCTGGTCAAGTTGATGCTTCACTACAGCCATGTCGGCGTCTGATGGATCCTTGGCTGCCTGCTGGCGATCCTGCAACCAGCCTTCTATGGTTGCCATGGGGGCTTCGCAGTGCAGAATCAGGCAGGCTGCGCCCTGGTTTTCGATCGCCTGGCAGATCAGGTTGCGCTGTTGCTGTTTGAGATGGGTAGCGTCGACGATCAGGGGGTAGCCTGCGGCCAGAACATGTTCAGCCAGACTGGCCAGTCTCTGGTAGGTGTGCTGATTACGCTCCTCGCTGTACAGGCCCGAATCAAGAGTGCCGGCCCCGGCACTGCCGAACAGGCGCTTGCGCTCGATGTCCGAGCGCAGACGAATGGCGCCCAGTTCTTCGACCAGGGCCAGTGACAAGGTGCTTTTACCGCTGCCGGATACACCATGGGTCAGCATGCCGATGCGGGGTGCTATGGCACTGTAGCTTTCGGCCAGATTGGCATAGCTGTGATAACGGGCCAGTACCTGTTCGCGTTCGCTGTTGCTGACGTTATCCTGGGTCAGCCGCAAGAGAGCGACTTTTGCCCGTACCATGGCGCGGAAGGCCTTGTAGTAATTGAGTACTTCCAGGCCGGCGTAGTCGCCGGTGTGCTCCAGATAGGCATTCACAAAGCGGTTGGCCAGGGTGTGCAGTCCACGGTCTTCCAGGTCCATGGCCATAAAGGCAACGTCACTCATGACGTCGATCCAGCGAAAGGCTTCATTGAACTCAATGCAGTCAAACAAGGTCACTTGTCCGTCAATCAGTGTGACGTTGTCCAGATAGATATCGCCGTGGCACTCGCGCACAAAGCCTTCGGCCTTGCGTTGAGCGAACTGTGGCAACAGGCGCGCATGGGTGGCATGGGCCCATTGTTCAAGCTGATCGAGCTGAGTAAGGGCGGCAGGGTCGTCTATCAGGCTGCGGATATGGGTAAAGTTTTCGGCGACTGGCAGGTGCAGGGCATCAGGCTCGCCCCAGGCTGAATCGGGACCAGCACGGTCAATACGCTGATGGAAATCGGCCAGCCGTGCAGCCAGTTCGTCAATATGGCTGGCCTGGAGCTGACCGGCTGTTTGCAGGTTGCCGAGCAGGTCTTGCTGGCGGAATTGACGGGTTTTGACCATGTATTCGATGATTTCGCCACTGCCGGACAGGTTGGGCTGCTCGGCAGAGCCGTAGACCGGGACCAGGTCGACATAGAGGTCGGGCGCCAGACGGCGGTTCAGGCGCAGCTCTTCGGCACAGAAGTATGCCCGCTGCTCGAGACTGGAATAGTCCAGGAAGCCGAAGTTGACCGGTTTCTTGATCTTGTAGACGTAGTCACCGGTCAGCAAGACCCAGGAGATGTGGGTTTCCATCAGGGTAAAGCCGGAAACCGGGTGATCGAACAGGGCCGGGTTTTGCAGGGCGTTCAGCAGGGTGATGCTCACGGGATGTCCTTGGTCTGAATGACTGAGAAAACAGCAGGCTGGCCGCGCCAAGTGCGGGCCAAGCCGGTAACATAGAGAGTAACAGATTCGTGGCCGCAGGCAGTGTGCAGCCCAGGACAAATCAAGAGCAGGTTATGGCAAAAAAACGCAGCAAGAAAGGTAAGGCTTCACGTCGCTGGCTCCGCTGGACGGGCTTGTTGATGCTCAAGTTGGGGCTGGTCGGGCTGGTGTTGTTTATCGGCTTGGTGGTTTACCTGGATGCCGTGGTGCAGGAGAAGTTTTCTGGCCAACGCTGGGCGGTCCCGGCACAGGTTTTTGCGCGCCCATTGGAACTGTTTGTCGGACAGGGGCTTAGCCGTGACGAATTTGTCGAAGAGCTGACCGCACTCGGCTACCGCAATCAGTCTGCGGCCCGCTCGCCGGGACAGTTTGCTGCCAGTGCGCAGCGAGTTGACTTGCATACCCGGGGTTTCAGGTTTTTTGAGGGCACAGAGCCGGCGCGTGCATTAAGTGTGCAGTTCCAGGGTAATCAGATCAGTGCCCTGAATGGCCCTGATGATCCGGTCATGGCCCGGCTGGAGCCCCTGGTGATCGGGGGTATCTATCCGGCGCACAACGAGGGCCGCATTCTGGTACGCCTGGATCAGACGCCACCCTACCTGGTCGATGCCCTGCTGGCGGTGGAGGATCGGGAGTTTTTCCAGCATTTCGGTATCTCGCTGAAAGGGATAGCACGGGCCTTTTTTGTCAATCTCCGCGCCGGAGGTGTGGTGCAGGGTGGTAGCACGCTGACCCAGCAATTGGTAAAGAATTTCTTCCTGACCAGTGACCGTAGCCTGATCCGCAAGGGTAATGAAGCCATCATGGCGGTCTTGCTCGAACGGCATTATCCGAAGGAGGAGATTCTTGAGGCTTATCTCAACGAAGTCTTCCTCGGGCAGGATGGTCGTCGTGCTGTCCATGGCTTTGGTCTGGCCAGTCAGTACTACTTTGCCCAGCCTTTGCACGAACTGGAGTTGCATCAGGTCGCCTTGCTCGTGGCCATGGTCAAGGGGCCGTCCATGTATAACCCGCGACGACATGCCCAGCGCGCCCAGGCTCGCCGTGACCTGGTAATTGGTATGCTCGCAGAGCAACAGGTTATCAGTGCCGAGCAGGCTGAGCGCGCCCAGGCCAAGCCACTTGATGTGGTGCAGCGCGGGCGGCTGGCCGACTCGAGCTTTCCTGCCTTTATGGATCTGGTCCGCCGTCAGTTGCGTGAAGATTATCGGGATGAAGACTTGTCCAGTGAGGGCCTGCGCATCTTCACCAGTTTTGATCCGCTGATTCAGAGCAAGGCGGAAAAGGCCGTGGAGACAACCTTGCAACGGCTGAACCTGGCTCAGCCGGACGCGGGGCTGGAATCAGCCATGGTGGTTACTGCCGCGCAGACCGGGGAGGTGATGGCGTTGGTCGGCGGCAGCAATCCCCGTTTTTCGGGCTTTAATCGTGCCCTTGATGCCTCGCGGCCGGTGGGCTCATTGATCAAGCCGGCGATCTACCTGACCGCGCTGGAGCGAGCGGACCGTTATTCGCTGATCAGTCCGGTCGAGGACTCGCCGATTACCCTTGAAGCTGAGCCGGGCCGCACCTGGTCACCGCAGAATTACAGTCGCGAAAGCCATGGCGTGGTGCCCCTGCATGAAGCTTTGAGCCGGTCCTATAACCAGGCTGCGGTGCGACTGGGCGTTGAGCTGGGTGTGCCTGAGGTGCTGCGTACCGTCGAGCGGTTAGGTGTTGCGCATAACTGGCGGCCCTTTCCGTCGATGCTGCTGGGCTCCGGCAGCATGACGCCGGTACAGGTGGCGGATATGTATCAGACCATGGCCAATGGCGGGTACAATACGCCGCTGCGTGGCATCCGTAATGTGCTGACCGCTGAAGGGGAGCCATTGCGGCGCTACCCCTATGAGGTCCAGCAACGCTTTGATCAGGCCAGTATCTATTTGCTGCAGGATGGCCTGAGTCGCGTGATGACTGAGGGTACCGGGCGTTCGGCGTATAACCAGTTGCCGTCGAACCTGCGGGTGGCGGGCAAGACCGGTACCACCAATGATTTGCGCGATAGCTGGTTTGCTGGCTTCTCAGATGATCTGGTCGCGGTTTCCTGGGTCGGGCGTGATGATAATGCGTCAACCCGGTTGACCGGTGCCACAGGTGCTCTGCAGGTATGGAGCCACTTTATGCGCGAAGCCAGGCCGCGTAGCCTGTCGGCTACGCCGCCCTCCACCGTGCGGCTGGCCTGGGTTGACCCCGTGACCGGGCAAGGCAGCGATGAGAGCTGTCCGGGGGCCGAGCAAGTCGCGTTTCGTGCGGGTTATGAACCGCTGCCGGGGCCGGGTTGTCAGTCGGTCTTGCCGGATGCCGGTCGCTACGAATACGAGTCAGGCCGGGAGCGTCAGCGTAATCAGGGTGAGCAGGGCGCTAATGAGGGGTTGCTGGATCGCATTCGGGGTTGGTGGTAGAAGGTGCCTGCCAGAATGGCTAATGAGGATTAAATGATGATGAAGCGAACAGGTTGGATGATTGCGGTAGCCCTGCTGGTAACCGGCTGTGCGGGAACCGGAGGCTCTATTCCGGTAGTGGATTCTGGCCGCAGCGTATCGAATGACGACCGCCCCGGCTTGCCGCCGGTCACGCCGGTCCCTTCACAGCGTGATCCGGTGGTGGTGCTGGTGCCCGATGGTGTTGGTGGCTCGCGGCCGGTAGAGTCCTGGCCAGTGGAGTCGACTGATACGCAGCGGCCATCCACTGAACCTTCCCGTCCAGCGCCTTCCGGCGGTTCGGGGTTGCAGGCCGATGAACAGCTGGATGGCCCCGTATTGGCGCTGCTGACGTCCGCCCGTCAGCAGGAAGGTCAGGGTGATTTGAATGCTGCGTCGGCCAGTCTGGAGCGGGCCATGCGGATTGCTCCGCGTGAGCCGCAGGTGCTGCATCAGCTGGCGCAGGTGCGATTGGCGCAGGGCGATGCTGCGCAAGCAGAACAGCTGGCCCAACGCGGCTTGAGCTATGCGGATGGCCGCCCGGCACTGCAGGCCAGCCTCTGGCAGTTGATTGCACAAGCGCGGGAAAAGCAGGGTAATCGCTCGGGCGCCGAGCAGGCTCGCGAACGGGCGCGCGTGGTGCTCTGAGGTGAGTCCGCAGCGGGATGCGCTAGGCCAGCAGCTCGTGCGGCTGGAGCAGACCATGCAACAACTGGATCTGTGGTCGAGCCAGCGGCCAGAGCTGGAGGCAATGGCCAGTCAGGTGCCCTTCTGTGCCGATACCCTGGCCTATGAACAGTGGCTGCAGTGGGTTTTCCTGCCCCGCATGCAGCAGATACTGGAACACTCCTCTCCACTGCCCGCTCGTTGCGGGCTCAGGCCAATGGGCGAGCAGAGCCTGCAACACCTGGGGCAGCGACGTGTCGACCTGCTGGTGGTGCTTGAGCAGATCGATTATCTGGTTCAGTCCGCGCAATAAGTTTCCAGATCAGCTCTGGTCTCGGTAATCAACTGCTGGCGCTGATCCTCTCCCATGACTTCAAGCTCGCCCTGGTCATTGGTGAAGCGCAGGCGTGGATTATTCTGCAGGGTTTGCAGGCGTTGCTCCAGTTCACGGCACTCTTGTTCACGTTGCGCCTGTCGCTCGCGTTGGGCCTGGCGGTCTTGTTCTGACAGCGCACTGCTGCGCTCATCAGCATCCGGACGGACTTGCGGTTGGCTCAGTTGTCCGCCGGGTGGTGGTGCCGTGCGCTGCTGGACACGCTCATAGGCTCGGTCTGGTGGCGGGTTCTGACCAAACTGGGCAACACCATTGTCATCGACCCAGCGGTACATCTGTGCGGCAATAATGCTGGTGCTGAAAAGGCACACGGTAAAGACAAGCAGGAGGGTGCGCATAGATAATCCTTTCCTTGATGGCTAGCGTCAGTCGATCAACTATAGCGAAAAGCAGGTCAATGCGCCTATAGGCACATGCTTTTGTCTTACTTGACTTGACTTGTGCGTCTCGAGTGTAAACAATTCGTGGTTCACACAAGCATGACCCATCTTGAGTCAACCGCTCGAGTCGTTATGCTGATTGCTCAATCCGGGAGGCGCCACCCGCTTGCTCCCGGCCTGGCACCCGCACGCGCTACCTCGCGCAGGGTGAGGCGGTTCCAGCACCACAGGCCAACCGCCTCCAATGCATGTAGTCAAGCTGTTGCACTGGCGACTACCGTCGCTGGCTGCGCTGCCGAGCAGTAAAACAGATATCCTGCTGTCTGCCCATGGCGGATGGCAAGCTAGAGGTGATTCAAACGTGGAGCTTTTATCCGGCGCTGAGATGGTCGTCCGCTCATTGCGTGACGAGGGTGTTAAATATATCTACGGGTACCCCGGTGGTGCTCTGCTGCATGTCTATGATGCGATTTTTCGTCAGGACGATGTAGAGCACATCCTGGTGCGCCATGAGCAGGCAGCTGCCCATATGGCAGATGGTTATGCTCGGGCATCAGGTAAAGCGGGTGTCGTTTTGGTGACTTCAGGTCCAGGTGCGACCAATACGATCACCGGTATTGCCACGGCCTACATGGATTCTATTCCTATGGTTGTGCTTTCCGGTCAGGTGGCGAGCACTATGGTCGGTACTGATGCCTTCCAGGAGACTGACATGGTTGGTATCTCGCGTCCGATCGTGAAGCACAGCTTCATGATCAAGGACCCGCGCGAAATTCCTGAGGTTATCAAGAAGGCTTTTTATATCGCCCAGAGTGGTCGCCCGGGGCCAGTGGTTGTGGATATCCCCAAGGACATGACCAACCCGGCTGAAAAATTCGAGTACAGCTATCCGAAGAAGGTCAAGCTACGCTCCTACAACCCGGCAATGCGTGGTCACTCTGGCCAGATACGCAAGGCGCTCGAACTGCTGGCAGAAGCCAAACGACCAGTGATCTATACCGGTGGTGGGGTGATCCTCGGTGGTGCCTCCGCACAGCTGACCGAGCTGGTACGTGAGCTTGGTGTTCCGGTTACCAATACATTGATGGGCCTGGGTGCTTATCCTGGCACTGACCCGCAATTTATTGGCTGGCTGGGCATGCATGGTAGCTACACAGCCAACGTAAGCATGCATCATAGCGACGTGATTCTCTGCGTAGGTGCGCGTTTCGACGACCGGGTTATCAATGGTGCGAGCAAGTTTTGCCCGAACGCCAAGATCATCCATGTTGATATCGACCCTGCGTCGATTTCCAAGACCATTCGCGCGGATGTCCCTATTGTTGGGCCGGTTGATAGCGTGCTGAATGAAATGGTTGCTATGGTCAAAGAGCATAATCTGCGCCCAGCCAAGGAAACCTTGGCCAGTTGGTGGAAGCAGATCGGTGAGTGGCGTGGTGAGGGTCGCATGTTCCCTTATGATGAAGGCGACGGTTCCATCATCAAGCCGCAGAAAGTTATCGAAACGCTCTGGGAAGTCACCAAGGGTGATGCCTATGTGACTTCGGATGTCGGTCAGCATCAGATGTTTGCTGCGCAATATTATCCCTTTGACAAGCCGAACCGCTGGATCAATTCCGGTGGACTTGGCACTATGGGCTTTGGTTTGCCGGCAGCAATGGGCGTCAAGTTACACTACCCTGATGCCGACGTGGTTTGTGTGACCGGTGAAGGCAGTATCCAGATGAACATTCAGGAGTTGTCTACCTGTCTGCAATACGACCTGCCGGTCAAGATCATTACCCTGAACAATCAGGCCCTGGGCATGGTGCGTCAGTGGCAAGACATGCAGTACGGTAGTCGTCATTCGCACTCCTACATGGAGTCGTTGCCGGACTTCGTCAAACTGGCCGAATCCTATGGCCATGTGGGTATTCGCGTGGAAAAGCTGGAAGATCTCAAGCCTGCTATGGAGCGCGCTTTTGCCAGCCGTGATCGGTTGGTCTTCATGGATATCCGCGTTGACAATTCCGAGCACGTCTATCCGATGCAGATCAAGGACGGCTCCATGCGTGATATGTGGCTGAGCAAGACGGAGCGCACCTGATGAGACACATTATTTCCGTACTGCTGGAAAACGAGCCGGGCGCACTGTCCCGTGTTGTCGGGCTTTTCTCCCAGCGTAACTACAATATTGAAACCTTGACGGTTGCCCCGACAGAAGACCCAACGCTGTCACGTCTGACGCTGACCACTATCGGGCATGATGAAGTAATCGAACAGATCACCAAGAATCTGAACAAATTGATTGAAGTGGTCAAACTGGTGAACCTGTCTGAAGGTAGCCACATCGAGCGTGAGTTGATGTTGGTCAAGGTCAAGGCGACTGGTGCGCAGCGTGCCGAAGTCAAGCGGACTACTGATATCTTCCGTGGCCAGATTGTTGATGTCACCAGTAATGTGTACACCGTGCAACTGACCGGAACCAGCGACAAGCTGGACAGCTTTATTGAAGCCATTGGCACCACGACTGTCATGGAAGTGGCACGCACCGGCGTCTCCGGCATCGCTCGTGGCGAGAAAGTACTGAGTATTTAAACCATTTAACGTTGCCGGGCAGAATGGCCCGGCACAGGAAACAGGGGAACTCCATGCAAGTTTATTACGATAAAGATTGTGATCTGAGCATCATCCAGGGCAAGAAAGTTGCCATCATCGGTTACGGTTCGCAGGGTCATGCCCATGCCTGCAACCTGAAAGACTCTGGTGTGGATGTCACCGTTGGTCTGCGTACTGGTTCTGCCTCAGTCGCCAAGGCGGAAGCTCATGGCCTGAAAGTGACCGATGTTGCCAGCGCCGTTGCTGCTGCTGACGTTGTCATGATCCTGACCCCGGATGAGTTCCAGGCGCAGCTTTATCGCGAGGAAATCGAGCCGAACTTGAAGCAGGGCGCAACGCTGGCGTTCGCTCACGGTTTTGCCATTCACTACAACCAGATTGTGCCGCGCAAGGATCTGGATGTGATCATGATCGCACCCAAGGCGCCTGGTCATACCGTACGCACCGAGTTTACCAAGGGTGGCGGTATTCCTGACCTGATCGCAATATTCCAGGACGCATCCGGCAATGCCAAGAATGTTGCCCTGTCTTATGCCTCGGGCGTTGGCGGCGGTCGTACTGGTATCATCGAGACCACCTTCAAAGATGAAACTGAAACCGATTTGTTCGGCGAGCAGGCCGTGCTTTGTGGTGGTGCGGTTGAGCTGGTCAAGGCTGGCTTTGAAACCTTGACCGAAGCGGGCTATGCACCAGAGATGGCCTACTTCGAGTGTCTGCATGAGCTCAAGCTGATTGTTGACCTGATGTATGAAGGCGGTATCGCCAACATGAACTACTCGATTTCCAACAATGCCGAGTATGGCGAGTACGTTACTGGCCCTGAGGTTATCAACGACGAGTCACGTGCAGCCATGCGCAATGCGCTCAAGCGCATTCAGTCTGGCGAATACGCCAAGATGTTCATTGCTGAAGGTGCGCACAACTATCCGTCAATGACTGCTGCGCGTCGTAACAATGCGGCGCACCCGATCGAGCAGGTCGGCGAGAAGCTGCGTGGCATGATGCCGTGGATTTCAGCCAACAAGATTGTCGACAAGAGCAAGAACTAAGGCTTGTCGGTGTGATGAAAAACGCGGCCCATGGCCGCGTTTTTCATGTGTGGGATTTGCTGAGTGCGGCGAATTCACGCAAACTCTTAGTCCGTTTTACTTGCAAGGTAATGCCATGAGTGATGACAGCAAGCCGAACAGCAGTACTGACGAGCAGCCTGATGATAGCCTCAGTCTGTTTCCGATCGACGAGCATGTTGAAGAGATAGCGGGGCCTGACGGCAAGAAGGTTCGCCATAAGGGTATCTATCTGTTGCCCAATCTGTTTACCACCGCAGCGCTGTTCTCTGGTTTCTTTGCCATTGTCAGTGCTATGGATGGAAACTTCGCCAATGCGGCTATCGCTATTTTTGTTGCCATGGTGCTGGATGGGCTGGATGGGCGTGTCGCACGCATGACCAACACGCAAAGTGCCTTTGGTGCGGAGTACGACTCGCTCTCAGATATGGTTGCCTTTGGTGTGGCGCCGGCATTGGTAGTGTTCAGTTGGTCGTTGCATGCCCTGGGTAAAGTGGGTTGGGTGTTTGCCTTTATCTATGTAGCTGGGGCGGCATTGCGCCTGGCACGGTTCAATACTCACATCGGCAGCGAGGACAAACGCTTCTTTACGGGCCTTGCCAGCCCGGCAGCAGCGGCTTTTGTTGCCGGCATGATCTGGGCACTGACCGATTTTGGTATTGATGGCAGAGATATTGCGCTACCCGTCGGTATTCTTGCAGCACTGACCGGGTTGTTGATGGTCAGTAACGTGCGCTACTACAGCTTCAAGGATCTGGACCTTCGGGGGCGGGTTCCTTTTTTCGTCATATTGCTGGTTGTGCTGGTGTTCGCAGTGATCTCTACTGATCCTTCGCGGATTCTCTGGTTAATCTTTGTTGGCTATGCCTTGTCTGGCCCATTGCAGGCGCTGTGGCGCTGGCGTCAACGCCAGAAGTCTGCTGACAATGCGCAAGGCTGATCTGGATCAATAGAATTATTCGCCGTTCGGGTAGATTAAAGCTTGACGGCCAGCCTGATCGGCCTATAATGCGCGTCTTGCTGAACGGGGCTGTTTTAAAAAAGCTCTTTTCAATCAATAAGTTAGCGATAATTTTGCGGTGACTTGGGGCTTGACAGCAAGGTGCGACGCGGTAGAATGCGTCGCTCGCAACCACCTCCTCTGGAGGATGCCGGCAACACACCTTCGGGTTGGTAGTCAGGCAGTAAAAAAGGTTGCAAAGAGGTGTTGACGAGCAGGGTTTCTGCTGTAGAATACGCCTCCCTGACACGCACAAGGCCTTGGCCTGGCGGGTTAGACAAGCCGGATTTGATGTATCGTTGCTGGCAACGAAATGTTGAAAAAAAGCTTGACGAATTAGAGGCTTAGCGTAGAATGCGCGGCCTGGCTCAGCGGAAGCGCTGGCCGAATCGCTCTTTAAAAAATTGGAATCAAGTAATTCGTGTGGGTGCTTGCTCAGGGTCTTGATGATCGACAGATTATCAGCCAAGCAAGTTACTCTGTGAATTCATGAGTTTATTTGTAAAGGCTGAGCCAAGTTTAGGATTTTTTCAAAATCCAACTAGATTTAAAACTGAAGAGTTTGATCATGGCTCAGATTGAACGCTGGCGGCAGGCCTAACACATGCAAGTCGAGCGGATGAAGGGAGCTTGCTCCTGGATTTAGCGGCGGACGGGTGAG
>JAMCWB010000007.1:54891-55250 GCA_023475025.1 Gammaproteobacteria bacterium | reverse complement strand
AGCTGTCGTGTCAGTATCGGGCTTTGAAGATAGTGGCCTTCTTACCCGCTGCACCCGCCTCGTATGGGGTTTCTGTTCGTCAGGCCAGTGCTTTGCCTGCGGCTTCCTTTGGATTCCACCTCACGATGGACACCCTTGCCGTTCGGCTAACAGTTCCCCTGACCGGGCCTATAGTGGACTTGCACCACCAAGTCATCCGACCGCCACCACGCGTATCGGAACAGCGCCTGTCACGGCGCTACGCGCCATGCCTGGCGCACCACCAAAAACCCCGGTCAATGACCGGGGTTTTTGGTTACCGCTACAACTTAATAGCCGATGGCAAAATCTTCTTCCGCCATATCCATCAGGTTGTCTGC
>JAMCWB010000007.1:0-54881 GCA_023475025.1 Gammaproteobacteria bacterium | reverse complement strand
CCTGTCACGGCGCTACGCGCCATGCCTGGCGCACCACAAAAAAAAAACCGCCCGGCGAATGCCGGGCGGTTTCACTGTTACAGCCAGAACCACGAACTTAATTCATGGCTTCAGCACGCTCTTGCAGCTCGGGATCAGCTTGCAGGCGAGTGGCGATCTCATTGTACTGAGTCACATCAATACCTGAGGCCTCGACGGCTTCAACCATTTTTTCCTGGGCTTCAAGCTGCAGGGCCTGAGCTTCTTCCTGGCTTTCTACACCTTCCAGACGGCCAGTAAACTCGTCACGAATTTCGCTGACTTCATTAGCCGCAGCAACAAAATTCTGCAGATCGGAGTCGCTTACCGGAGCAGCAGCAGCGGCTGGTTGCTCAGCAGCACCATACTGCTGTTGGGCAGGATCTTGTGCCGGATCGTTGGCTTGCGCCATGACGGCGCTAGACGCCATACCAAAAGTGGCCAGAGCAACAGCAGCGGTCAGTGTCTTGAGGTTAGTCATATACTTCTCCTTTCCGTTTGAAGTTATCCAATACTATCCATTTAGCGTGCCAGCTTTACAAAAATTGACATAACTATTTGTTTTATCAGATTTTTATATTTTATTCGGAATTTGGCGCCCGACCTCTGCTGGTTAATAGCTGCCATATCATGTATCTTTTTTACACATGAGAAAATTATATCCGTTCAAAATAAACACAGGGCTGCGCCTGAACACCGTTCAGCGTAGCCTGTTGCTCTTTGTCATCCTGCCCCTGGTACTGCTGACCGCCCTGGGCATTCGCTTTGGCCTCGGCCAGGCCAGCCAGTATCAGGAACAGCGCCTGAAAAATGACCTTGAGCTGATCGGCCGCGCCATTAGCATTCCGGTCGGCGCTGCACTGTCACAGAATGACAGTCAGGGCATCGAGCTCTCGCTTGGCTCGGTCTTCGTGCTGGGTGAGGTGTATGGCGCCTCGGTATTCGATGTGGATGGCAACCGTATTGCCTCGGCCGGGATTACCGAAACCGACCTGAGCAACACCTCGATTCCCACCCGCATTGTGGCAACCGGTGAAAAGCAGGAAGCGTTCAGCCGTGTCGGTGGCCGCGAACTTTTCTCCCACTTTGAACCTCTGTTTGATACCAGTGGCCAGATCAAGGGCATGATCCAGATTACCCGGCGCGCCAGTGACTTTGGTCAGGCGCTGGAGCAATTGCACGTGATTGCCTGGCTGGTCTGGGGCTTGCTCAGCCTGACCATTCTCTGCGCCGTATTACTCGGTCACTATGGCGGGATTGGTCGCCATGTCGACAAACTCCTGCTGCACATGCAACGCGTCGCGCAGGGTGACCATGCCCACCGCGCCGCGCAAGACGGCCCCAGCGAGGTCGCCGCCCTGGCGGAAGGGCTGAACCAGATGCTGGACAGTATCGAGCAGGCACAACACAACCTGGACGAACACCGCCGCGCCGAGACCGAGCTGCTGGCGCGGCTCAAAGATAATGAAAAAATGGCCGCCATCGGCAGCATGGCACGGGGCATTGCGCATGAGCTCGGCGCGCCGCTCAGCGTGATTGACGGCCGCGCCCGTCGCCTGCAAACCAGCCTGAGCGACGACCCTCAGCAGCAACGCCAACTGGCCGGCATCCGCGATCAGGTCGCGCGCCTGACGCGTACCGTGCGGCAACTGCTGGACTATTGCCGCCCCGCCGCGACTGACCCTCGCACCCAGACACTGCTACCTTTACTACAGGGCCTGCAACCTGCCCTGCAGCCCGAACTGGATGCAGCCAACAAAGAGATGCAGTGCGCGCTGCCGGAGCAATTGCCCGCAGTGCACGCCGACGACGGACGCCTGGAGCTGGCGCTACTCAACCTGGGCCGCAACGCACTGCAGGCGGCCAATGAAAAGATCGGCCTTTCGGTCGAGGTTGCGGGCAACTGGCTGCATGTGCATATAGATGATGACGGCCAGGGCCTGCCCGACGGGCCGACCGAGCGCTTGCTCGAGCCTTTCTACACCACCAAATCACCCGGTGAAGGCACCGGCCTGGGCCTGGCCATCGTCAAGAGCGTTGCCGAAGAGCATGCCGGTACCCTGCAACTCGGCCACGGCCATTTGGGTGGCTGCCGCGCCACCCTGAGCCTGCCATTAATCACAACAGAGGCCGAGCATGCCGAACACTGAATCCATTCTGCTGGTAGAAGACGACGCCAGCCTGCGTGAACTGCTGGCTGAAGAGCTGGAAGCCGAGGGCTACCAGATAATGACCTGCGCTGATGCCGAGAGTGCGGTCGAGGTCCTGCGCGAACACACACCGGCCCTGGTGGTCAGTGACTTGCGCCTGCCTGGTGCCGATGGTCTCAGCCTGGTCAGCCACTGCAGCCAATTGCAGCCGCCACCGTCGATTCTGATCATCACCGCCTTTGGTTCCGTTCAGCAGGCCGTGCAGGCACTCAAGGTCGGTGCGGATGATTTTCTTACCAAACCGCTGGAAATGGACCACTTTCTGCTCACCGTCCGGCGTCTGCTGGATAACCGCCAGTTGCGCGATGAAGTGCAGCAATACCGTGAATTAATGGCCGCTGACCAGTTTCACGGCATTATCGGCCAGAGCCCGGCGATGCAGCAGCTATTCCATCAGATCCGTCAGATTGCCACCGCAGAGGGCCCGGTACTGGTGCAAGGCGAGAGTGGTACCGGCAAGGAGCTGGTCGCCCGCGCCCTGCATGAGCAGAGCAGCCGAGCCGGCAAACCATACCTGACAGTCAACTGTGGCGGCATTCCCGGTGAGTTGATGGAAAGCGAGTTTTTTGGTCATGCCGCCGGCGCCTTTACCGGCGCGCGCCAGCAACGTGCCGGCCTGTTCCAGCAGGCCAATGGCGGTACCCTGATGCTCGATGAGCTGGGTGAAATGCCACTCACCTTGCAAGCCAAATTATTGCGCGCCCTGCAGGACGGGCATATTCGCCCGGTGGGCAGCGATCATGAGATCCAGGTTGATGTGCGCGTCATCGGCGCCACCAACCGTAACCTGACTGCCGCCGTCGCCGCGGGTGAATTCCGTGAAGATCTATTCTACCGGCTGGAAACCTTTGCCCTGCAAATCCCGCCACTGCGCCAGCGCACCGGCGATGTGCTGCTGCTGGCCAAGGTATTTCTGGCCCAGGTCAACAGCCGGCAGAATACCCGCATTCGCGGTTTCAGCGATGCAGCCAGCGCCCTGCTCGACAGCTACCCCTTCCCCGGCAATGTCCGCGAACTGCAAAACGCAGTGGAGCGCGCGGCCACCTTCTGCAACAGCGAATGGATTGATGTGGCGGAATTGCCCCAGCGCATTCGCGACTACAGCGGCTCTGCGCGCAACACCGACCTGACGTCACGTGTCGAGCAGTCAAGCGTCAGCCCGTTACCCGAGTTGACGGACGACCTGCAAAGCCTGGAGCAAGTGCAGCGTCTGCATATTCAACGTGTGCTGCAATCCACCGGTGGCAACAAACGCAAGGCTGCCGAAATTCTCGGCATCACCCGTCGCACCCTGTATCGCTGGCTGGAATAATGCGACCAGTGAATAGGCCGGTATAGCCCGCAAGCTGCCTGAGCGCAGGTAGACTGGATCTTTCAGTTTCCCGGGGATACCAGATGCAGCTCGCCAAAGCCTTTTTCGACGTCGGCCTGTTCAGCAACCAGGCCGCTGCCCAACGTCACTTCTGGGGTGAACAGATGGGCCTGAACTTTGATCACAGTCTGAAACTTGGCGGCGGCGTGTTACAGCATCGCTTTGAGGCTGGCAGCGCTGTGCTCAAGCTTAATGATGCCCGTGACCCTCTGCCAGGCGCACAGGGACCAATCCGCGAGTTGCTGGTGGCGCACCCGGATTGCCGGCAACCTGAGCAGCTGACCGACCCCGATGGTAACCGTATCACCCGCGTACCCTCAGGACATGATGGTATCAAGGGCCTGGCTGTTCGCCTGGCGGTGACTGACCCGGTCCGCAGTGCAGATTTTTACCAGCAAGCGCTGGGCTGCACTCGGATCAGCCCGACCCGACTGCAAGCCGGCGAGGCCTGCCTGCTATTAGAGCAGGCCGACACCCCCTCTGAACTGGAGCAACCCCTGGCCGCCATCGGCCTGCGCTATCTGACGCTGCAAGTGTTCGACTGTGATGCAGCACATGCCGCCGCATTGGCCGCCGGCGCCAGCAATGGGCGTGACCCGGTGACCCTTGGCAGCACCGCACGTATCGCCTTTATCCGCGACCCGGACGGGACCTGGATCGAGCTGTCTGAACGTGCATCGGTGACCGGCAAGGCGGTTTAAGCCCGCCACACAGGGATTTACACAGTCTTTACCCAGTGCAGGCACAACAAGGGCTGCTTCCGATTACACTAGGCGCAGCCCTTAATTGACTGGAAAAGCCATGCCTGCGTCACGTCGAACCTACTGGTGGTTACTCTTGTTGCTGCTGATCAGCGCCCTGCTGGTCGCCGGTTATTTTTGGCATAGCAACCAGCAACGCACACCACAATACACCACGGTCAGCGTAACCCGAGGTGATGTTGAAGACAGCATCACCGCCCTGGGTACACTGGAGCCGCTGAATTCGGTGGATGTGGGCACCCAGGTCTCCGGCCAGCTGAAGCGCCTGCATGTCGAACCGGGTGACGAGGTGGATGCCGGCGACCTGCTGGCCGAAATCGACCCGACGATTTATCTGGCCCGCGTTGAAGCCAGCACCGCACAACTTGCCAACCAGCGCGCCCAGTTGACCGACCGTCGGGCGCAACAGACCCTGGCGCGCTTGCAGGCCGAACGTCAGCGCGAACTCTTTGCGCTGGATGCCACCAGTGAAGAAGCCCTGCAAACCGCCGAGGCCGCATTGCTCTCGGCCAATGCCCAGATCGAGGCCCTGCAGGCGCAGATCCGCCAGACCGAATCCGGCCTCAAAGGGGATCAGGCGGATCTCAACTTTACGCGCATCTATGCGCCCATGCCGGGTACCGTGGTCGACCAGTTGGCCAATCAAGGCCAGACCCTGAACGCCAACCAGACCGCACCCATTGTGGTGCAGATTGCCGATCTGGCCACCATGACCGTACGCACTCAAGTATCCGAGGCGGACATCAGCCGGATCCAGCCGGGCATGCCGGTATACTTCTCCACCCTGGGTCAGCCGCAACAACGCTGGGAAAGCAGCCTGCGCCAGATACTGCCGACGCCGGAAATCATCAACAACGTGGTGCTGTTCAATGCCCTGTTCGATGTCCCCAACCCGGAAAATACCCTGCTGCCCAAGATGAGCGCTCAGGTATTTTTTGTCCGTGCCGCCGCCGAGGATGTGCTGACCGTGCCGGTTGCCGCCTTGCAGCCCCTGCCCAATACCCGAAGTAGTGATCGCTTTATAGTGCGTGTGCTGCACCAAGGCAACGTGGAAGAGCGCGAGGTGCGCACCGGTGTTCGTAACCGCGTGGTGGCCGAAATCATTGAAGGTCTCAACGAAGGTGAACAGGTGATTACCGGCCAGGCGCTGAACGGCGCCGCTAACAGCAGCAGTGGCGGCATGCCGCGGCGGATGCGCTGATATGAGCACGCCAGTCATCGAACTGCGCGATATCAGCCGCACCTATGTCAACGGCGAGCTGGCCACGACTGTGCTGGAGGATGTCTCGCTGAGCATTATGCCCGGTGAGTTCGTCGCCATTATGGGCGCCTCCGGCTCCGGCAAATCGACCCTGATGAATATCCTCGGTTGCCTGGACAAGCCCACCACCGGCCAGTATCTGTTTCAGGGGCATGATATTGCGCAACTGGACAAGGACGCCCTGGCCAGCCTGCGGCGCGAGACCTTCGGCTTTATTTTCCAGAGCTACAACCTGATCCCCTCTGCCAGCGCCACCGAGAATGTCGAGGTACCGGCAATCTATGCCGGTATGCCGCGTGAAGCCCGCCATCGGCGGGCGGAAAGTCTGCTCACCGAGCTGGGCCTGGGCGAGCGCCTGCGCAATCGCCCCAGCCAGTTGTCCGGCGGCCAGCAGCAGCGTGTATCCATCGCCCGTGCGCTGATGAATGATGCCCGCGTATTGCTGGCCGATGAACCTACCGGCGCGCTGGACAGCCAGAGCGGCAAGGATGTGCTGGCCCTGCTCAAGCAGCTGCACCAACGCGGCAAGACGGTGATCGTGATTACCCATGACCCCAAGGTCGCCGCGCATGCCGACCGGCTGATTGAAATTGCCGACGGTCATATCATTGCTGACAGCGGCAGCCAGAGTGAACAACCCGCTGCGCCGCAAGCCCCGGCCGAAGAACACCCCATTCGCGGTCTGCTCGGCGACACCCTGGAAGCGGTGCGCATGGCCCTGCGCGCGCTGCGTGCCAACCTGTTTCGCACCGTGCTCACCCTGCTGGGTATTGTGATTGGCGTCGCCTCGGTGGTGGTCATGCTGGCGGTGGGCAATGGCGCGCAGAAAGAAGTGGTCGACCGCATCAGTGCCATGGGCACCAACCTCTTGCTGGTGCGCCCGGGGGCGCCCAACACCCGGCGCTCGGCCGATGGCTCAACCAACACCCTGATGCCGGAAGATGCCGAGCTGGTCGCACAGCTGGACAATGTGCGCGCCGCCGTGCCGGAAATGAGTGGCCGCGTCACCCTGCGTTACGGCAACACCGATTACCAGACCAGCGTTACCGCCACCAGCCCGGACCTGCCGCTGGCGCGCAGCTGGCCGGTCGCCCATGGCGTCTTTCTCGACCAGCAGGACAACATCAGCTATGCCGCCGTCACCGTGCTCGGCCAGACGGTTGCCAACAACCTGTTCGGTACCCAGGACCCGCTGGGCGAATATGTGCTGATCAACAACGTGCCCTTCCAGGTCATCGGTGTAATGAGTGAGCGCGGTGCCGCGCCCTGGGGCGCCGACCAGGATGACGTGGTGCTGGTGCCGCTGAACACTGGCAGCCTGCGGCTGATTGGCCAGCGCCATCTGAATACCATTACCGTGATGGTCGATGACCTGCGCCAGGCCGACCTGACCCAGGAAGCGGTGCGGCAAACCCTGATGCAGGCGCACGCCGGGGTGGAGGATTTCCAGATCCGCAATATGGCATCCCTGATTGACGACGTAGCGCAAACACAGAACACCTTTACTGTATTACTCGGCTCGATTGCCGCCATCTCACTCCTGGTCGGCGGTATCGGCGTGATGAACATCATGTTGGTCAATGTCACCGAACGCACCCGCGAGATCGGTATTCGTATGGCCACCGGCGCCCGTACACGCAATATCCTGCAGCAGTTTATTGTCGAGGCGGTGGTGGTCTCGGCCATTGGCGGTGCGCTGGGCGTGCTCTTTGGGCTGGGCTTTGCTGCCGGCCTGCAGGCCCTGGGCACAGCTATTCAATTTACCAGCGGGCCAGTGATTCTTGCTTTTGCCTGCGCCTTTGCCACCGGCCTGATCTTTGGTTTCATGCCGGCGCGCAAAGCCGCTCATCTTGACCCAGTGGTGGCCCTGAATGCTGATTAAACCGCTTGTCGGCCTGTGCGCCAGCCTGACCTTGAGCGCCTGTGCGCTGCAAACCCCGTTGCCAGAACAGCCCATTGCGCCTCCCACTCACTGGGCCAGTGAGCAGGCAACCCAGGGCGGCAATGGCCTCGAAGTAACCGACTGGACAGCATGGCAATCCGTCCAGCTACAGGCCCTGCAGCAACAGGCACGAAATGCCAATCTGGATATCGCCAGCTCCATTGCCCGACTGCGCCAGGCCGACGCCCAGCTGCAACAAAGCGGTGCCGGGCTTCTGCCTCAGCTCAGCGGTGGTCTGGGCGCTAACCGCAGTGACAGTGAGCGCAGCGACGCCGACGGCAACAGTAGTCGCAGCAGTTATAGCGGTAACCTCAATGCCAGCTACGAAGTCGACCTCTGGGGCCGCTTGCGGGCCGAACGTGACGCCAGTCGTGCCAGCCTGCTGGCCAATGAATTTGACCATAGCAGTTTACTGCTGACCATTGAGGCCAGCGTGGCCAGTACCTGGTTCCAGCGCCTGGAAACCCGGCGCCGCCTGCAACTGGCCGAAGACAGCCTGGCCAATGCCCAGCGGGTGCTGGAACTGGTGGAAAACCGCTACCGCCTCGGCGCCATCAATAGCCTGGAAGTGAGCCAGCAGCGCACCCTGGTTGCCCAGCTACAAGCCGGCTTGCCCAGCCTGCGCCAGCAATACCGCCTGCAGAGCAATACCCTGGCGCTGCTGATCGGCCAAGGCCCGGACGCCGAACTGCCGGACAGCGCACCGGAACTGCTGGCCGAGGTAACAGTGCCGGAGATTACGCCCGGCCTGCCCGCCAGCTTGCTGCAACGCCGGCCGGATATCCGCGCCAGTGAAGCCCTCCTGCAAGCAGCCAATGCCGACCTCACGGCTGCCCGCGCGGCGCTCTATCCGAGCATTCAGTTGACCGGACAATACGGCGCACAGAGTCTGGCACTGTCGAGTCTGCTGAGCAATCCAGTGACCAGCTGGAACCTGGCTGCCGGGCTGAGCCAGCCGATCTTTCAGGGCGGCCGCCTGCGCGCCCGCGTGGCCCAGAGCAGCGCGCGTCAGGACGAGTTGCTGATCGATTACCAGCGCACCCTTTTGGGCGCCTTTATCGATGTGGATAATGCCCTGAGCAATGTTGACCAGACCCGCCAGCGCGCCGAGCACCTGGCTACCACCGAAGCGGAAGCACGCCGCGCGCTGGAACTGGCTGAAGTGCGCTATCGTACCGGTGCCATTGACCTGCAAACCTTACTGGACACCCAGCGTACCTGGTACAGCAGCCAGGACAACCTGGCCCAGGTTCAGGCGGCACGCCTGCAAGCCAGCGTCGAGCTGTTCCGGGTGCTGGGTGGCGGCTGGGAAGGCAGTATCCCTGACTACCTGAGCAAGACTAATTAATACGCAAATCGGGACAGCGGGATTGCCAGCCAGCAATCTCAGACCGTCGATGCACAGGGACGTGCATCGACGAGCCCCAGGGATGGCTCGTAGCGTGTCTAAGATCGCTGGCTGGCAATCCCGCAACACTCCGCGCTAAAGTATTGAACAATTCACTTCACACCGTTCGGAGCCGCCACCACCTTGTCCGCCTGCCTGCATCTCGCCACCCTGCATGAACGCAGTTTTACGCGCCACCCCGAACCCCTGCCAGTGCTCACTGCCTGCCTGGACGGGCTGGATCATCTAGGTAAAGCCCTCGGGGCGGGTAGTCTGAGTCAGTTTGTCGACATTACCGAGCTGGAATTGCAGGACGCCGAAGCACTGCTCGACGCAGCAGAAACAGTCGATCGCAGTGTTGACCCGGAAACCGGACTGGTCTGTGCGCTGGAAGATATGCAATGGTTTCCGGTGTCTGCCGGCATGGTCATCCTGGAAGCCCTGCTCAATCATCTGGCGCGCAACCAGCCACGGGAGCTCAAGGGTGTTGATCTGACGCAACTGGCTGCTGAACTGGTCTATTGCGAGCAGCAGTTACGCCCATTGGAGCATGAAGGCGCACAGTTTCATTTGCATGCGGTAGTGGGCGACTGACGGCCCCAGTACCTAGCCCTGGGCTGTGACCAGCGCAGGCTGTTCCACCGGCTCAGCCACCGCCTCTCCCAGCAAGCACTGAATCTGTTGGCGAGTATCCAGCATCAATGTGTCCAGCTCTTCACGGCAGTATTGGCGGGTATCGATAGGCTCGCCTATATGCACTGCGACCGGCTGGCCCAGATTGAAACGCCAGCTCTTCGCCGGCAGTACCTTGCTGATACCACGAATACCCACTGGAATGATGACCGCATCGGTATCCAGCGCCAGATGGAAGCAACCCTTCTTGAACGGCAGCAATTCGCCTGTGCGCGAACGGGTACCTTCCGGCGCCGCCCAGAGCACAATGCCGGATTCCATCATCGCGCGGGCACGCTCCAGATCCTTCAGCGCCTGGGTGCGCTTACGCCGGTTGATCGAGGGAAACTCAGCCGTGCGCATGGTAATTCCCAGCAGCGGTATACGGTACAGCTCAGCCTTGGCCAGCATGCGGATCGAGCCTGGCATGGTGGCGAAAATAGCCGGAATATCATAGTGGCTGGCGTGGTTACAGAGGATGATATAGCGCCGACCATCACTCAGATCGGGAGCCTCACCAACAACACTCAGGTCCATACGCACCAGCCGCAACAAAAGCACGGCCCAACGGCGGGTATAGCGATCGACGCGCGAGCGATCCAACCGGCGAAAAGCCGCCCGAATCAATACATCGATACAAAATCCTGCGGTGACCAATACCGAGCCCAGAACCACGCCAAGCCTGCGTGCCAGCGTCGCCGATTCGGTAAACACCGGTAGCTTTGTCATTGTTGTTCTCCGGCTCTGCGCCTTGGACGTGTCTTGAAATACAAAGGTTGCCATAATACCGACATAAAAGCCTATTCTGCACTCTCATCATTCACGTTGTACAAGGCATCCCATGACAGAGCTGGTCCGCATCATTTACATCAGCCGCGCAACTTTTGACAGCCTGCCCGCGGCAGACGGCGTCGAGCCCACAGTTTCCCGAATCCTCTCCACCTCTCGCCGCAATAACCGGCGCAACGGGTTGGTCGGCATGCTGTATTACGGCGATGGATGCTTTTTCCAGTGCCTTGAAGGCGAGCGCAGCAAGGTGGAAGGCCTGTACCGGACGTTGCTGAAAGACAAGCGCCACACGGACCTGAAGATTCTTGCCAGCGAACCGATCAAACGCTTGTCCTTTCCTGACTGGAACATGAAATATGTGCCGCTGGATCAGAGCATGAGCCGCTTGATGAGTGAACACGGCTTTGATCTCTTTGACCCCTACCGGTTCGACCACCATCTGGTTGAACGCGTCATGCAGTTGATGCAGGGCGTCCCGGACCCGACTGAACCAGCGCCAGAGGCTAAACCCTCGTCACCCAGCCGGAGTATCCAACTGGACTCACCTACGCTTGATACCCAGGCGCCTGACGCAGAGGGTGCAGCCATCATTCCGATTGTTGCCATCGTCCTCAGCAGTATTGCCTTGCTGGTCAGCTTGGGCGCCCTGGGCTTGCAGCTGGGCTGGTTTTAATCAAGGCATCGAGCCTGGCCAGCAACCGGGCTTCATCCACAGCATCACATTGCACCGGCTGCAAAAACATCTGCGCATACTGACGATAGATGCCGCGAGCAATAAACAGATGCAACAGGTCTGCATCCACATGCTGCTGTTCTGCCATGGTGACCAGGATATCCAGCGAGACGGACAGCGGTTTGGCCTCCTTGTAGGGCCGGTCTGCCGCAGTCAGGGCTTCGAAGATATCGGCAATCGCCATGATACGCTCCGGAACGCCCAGCTCTGCAGCCGTCAAACGACAAGGGTAGCCTCGCCCGTCCAGCGTTTCGTGGTGGGTTGCAGCCAGTTCAGGAACCCGCTGCAAGTTACGCGGGAAGGGCAAACCCTCGAGCATGATCAGGGTCTGCACTATGTGGTCATTGATCTTGAAACGCTCCTCCGGCGTCAGTGTGCCACGCCGAATCCGCAGGTTATACAACTCACCCAGATGCATGGCATGCTCTGGCAGCGCCATATCGAAGCCCCAGCGATTGGCAGGATTATCCCGCTCAACGGGTGGCTTCTTGTCTCCCCAAGGGAAGATATGCTCGGGGCGGTCGGCCAGCAACGCCTCACTGACGGGCAGCTCCTGGTGCGCAATATCTGCCATACGCGCCTGTTCGGCCAAGGATAGCCCCAGACGATTGTCAAAGTGGCGCATCCAGCGCCGCTGGGCAATCTGCTCAAGCTCGGTAATTTGCTCATCAGACATGGCTTCACCGCCGATATTGGCAATGGCCACCAGAGCAAACTCTGCCTGCAAGCGTTCCTGTATGGCCTGGCAGTCACGCGCTAACTGCTCGGCATCTCCCCCCTGCAACTGCCCGCGCAGACGCTCAATCTCGGCATCACGCCAGAGCACTTCGAAGCGGGTACGTATTTCATGGATGCGGTTATAGATGGTCTCCAGTTTGGTTGCCTTGTCGACCACATATTCGGGACTGGTGATCTTGCCACAATCGTGCAACCAGGAGGCCAGATGGAAGGCGTAGCGCTGATCTTCGTCCATCTCGAAACCAGCCAGGGGGCCTTCAGACTCCGCCTCCGCCTGGCGCAGCAAGAGCTCAGCCAATTGCGGTACCCGTTCGCAGTGCCCACCGGTATAGGGAGATTTGGCGTCAATGGCATCGGCCAGCAAGCGGATGATGGCATCCAACAGCCGTTGCTGACCGGCAAACAGGATGCGCGTTTCAATCGCCACCGAGAGAGTGCCAGAGAGGTCTTGTACAAAGCGTTGCAAACGCTGTCGGAAATCACCCTCCAGCTGCACCGAAAGCTCAACTACCAGCAAACCCAGCAATGCTTTGTGACGATCGTGCAACGCTACTACCAGATAGCTGTGCTCGGTATCCAGATGCGCCAGCAACTGCTCTTCCGGCGCCTGCTTGAACGCCGCGTCCAGCACAAAACTGTCCGGGTAATGGGCTCCTCGATACCTGCTACTGCAGTTAAGGGCACTATCGGTATCGTCACACAGGTACACAGCACCACTGCGCCCTTCGGCGGTAGCGACCAGGTGCTCCATCACCTCATCGAGCATCTGCTCAAGGTGCGGCTCGTGGCTCAGAGCCAGGGTGATTTGCTGGAAGCGATCAATGGCCGAGCCCATACGCCCCATCAAAATACTCAGGTTATTGACCTCGGACACTCGCGAGCGTACCCGCGGCGGCTGGGTAAAGTCGAAATCACTGAATGCCCGCACCTGTTCAGCCAATTGAGTGAGAGGCTGACCCAGGCGCCGCCCGAATACCCAGCCCATGGGCAGGATCACCAGCATGATCGCCAGCGCCCAGATCGACTGATCCAGCAGAATGGCCCTTGCTCCGGCAAGCAACTCCCACCCGGGAATAGCAATCAGAATATGCACACCGGAATCATCAAACGCGGCCAATGGCAGGCTGATGCCGTACCAGGTCGCATTGTCCAGCAGAAAACTGACCGGTTCGGTTTGTTCTTCACGCAGCGCAACCTGCCCGGAGAGTTCATACAAGGCCGGGTTAATCAGTTCAGGTAGGCGGGCAAGCCGAAAAGTACCATTCTCCTGCAACAGGATCTGCTCGAGATCGGGATAGGCCAGAATGCGTCCATCGGCATCAACCACAGCAACCTGACTGCCGGGCGTCATGCGCATGTCGCGCAGCTCCGTTGCCAGATCCCCAAGGGCTGCATCCAGCCCGATCACCGCATCGCCGGCCTTGCTGGGCAAGGACATGCTCAAACCGACTTCACCGGTGGTAAAAAAGACGTAGGGGGCTGTCAGCCGTAATTCACCGGTCTCGCGTGCTTGCTGGTACCAGGGGCGGGTGCGTGGATCAAACTGGTACTCCGGCAGACCATGACCACGTAGAAGATTCAGCTCGGCATCATAAAACTGCCAATGGCCCTCAATCTGCTGGTTGGCAGCAAAGTGCTTGCTTTGCACCAGATAGGCCGCCTGTTCTGGCGGAGTTACCGCCAGATTGGCTGGCCGCGCCGATAGCGGGCGAACCAGAAGGAACTCCCCGTTGGCATAACCGATATAGACCGCACTCAGGGTCGCATTGGCCTCCAGCACCTCCACCAGCAAGGGCAAACGCTGCAGGCGCTGGTCAAGATCAGTTGCCGAGGCCAGCGGATCATGTGCCAAGGCGCGCAAAGTCGTCTCTGCCGGACTGATCAAACGCCCTGCCCGCTCATCCATGATTACCGCGAGTTGCCGCGCTGAATCCTCACCGGCGGCAAGCATGGCGGCACTGGTACCTCGATAGCCCTGCACTACGGTCACCAGCATGACCGCCAACAAACTGAGCACAATGCCACCTGCCAGTAACCACTGCAGCGACAAGCCGCCAGCACGTAATTTTCTCATTCCCTGCCCATCCTTCTGGCGAGTGCATTATCAAGATAGATGACTTTGATCTTTGCTGCAGGAAAACCACGTCATGGGAGCACTGATTAATTGCACAATCCCTTGTCAGTCTGTTTTGCGTAGACCGGTTCTGGACCGTTAGATGCCATGGATGGCATCTACGAGCCCCCATGGACGGGTTCACGGCGTGTCCAGAACCGGTCTGCGCAAATCAGACTGGTACGCTGACGCCCTTTAATCAGTGTGTCCTTGATAGCAACCCATACCGAACTGAACAGCAGAACATTCAGCAACTGCATGGCAGCTGCAGCCTGGCAGCGAGCCTAGTAAGCTGATTCAATATTGAAATCTGATTGCCGGAGAAGTGAATCACCATGCCAAGCTATGAACACCAGATGCTGCAACTCGACACTATTGAGCTGAGCCTCTACAGCGCCGGCCCGCTCGATGGCCCGGTGGTCTGGTTGCTGCATGGCTTTCCTGAGTGCTGGTACTCATGGCGCCACCAGATCACCGCCCTGAGCGCTGCCGGTTACCGGGTCATGGCTCCCGAGATGCGCGGTTATGGCAAAACCAGCGCGCCCAAGGCGGCACATGCCTATGACATCATCACCATTTGTGGCGACATCCAGCAGGCGATGGATCAGTTGGGGCACTCACGTGTTGCCATGATCGGCCATGATTGGGGCGCACCCATTGCCTGGCACCTGGCTCTGCTCGAACCGGAACGCGTCAGCGTGGTGGGCGGTTTGTCAGTGCCCTATGGCGGCCGACCCAAACGCCCGGCCATCGAGGTCATGCGCGAGCTGTATCAGGACAAATTTCACTACATGCTGTACTTCCAGCAACCGGACCGCGCTGAAGCCGAGCTGGCGGAGAATATTCCACGCACCATGCGCATCATCATGCACGGCATGTCTTCCACTGACGCTGGCAATTCGCTGGTCCAGGACAAACCTGCCGACGCCCGCTGGCTGGATGATCGCGACGATAGCGGCGAAGCACCGGCCTGGTGCCCACCTGAAGCCTTTCAGGTCTATGTGGATACCTTCGAGCGCTCAGGCTTCCACGGCCCGATCAACTGGTACCGCAACTTTGAGCGCAACTGGGAAGTGACTGCCGATCTGGCCGGGTGCAAGATCGAGCAGCCGGCACTCTTTGTGATTGGCGACCGCGATCCGGTGGGCCAGCTTGAAGCCTATACCATCAAGAAAATGCCGACGGTTATCCCGCGGATCGAGCAACATCTAGTGGCTGACTGCGGACACTGGATCCAGGCTGAGCAGCCTGCAGCGGTCAATCGCTTGTTACTGGACTTCCTGCAACGTCACTATGCGACTGGCTGACTGGCCGCCCAGCCAAAGCGGGGCCTGCTCGGCCCCGTAGGTTGATCCTGGATGCATCAGACACGGAACTGCTGGACCAGGGCGCGTAGCTGCTCGGCCAGTTTGGCCAGGGCCTCGCTGGCCTGGGTCGATTGCTCGACACTGTGACTGGTCTGCTGGGCCACATCGTTGACGCCGTGAATGTTCTGGTTGATTTCCCGGGCGGTTGCGGTTTGCTCTTCTGCCGCACTGGCGATCTGCTGCATCATCTCATCGATGAGCACCACACCCTTGGCGATGCTTTCCAGGGCTTCACCGGTTTCACCGACGTGATCTACCGTACCCTGGGCACTTTCACGGCTGACCTGCATGACCTTTTCAGCTTTGAGCGCACCAGCCTGCAGTTTTTCGATCGTGCTCTGGATTTCGGTGGTTGAATCCTTGGTCCGACTGGCCAGGGAACGCACCTCATCGGCAACGACGGCAAAGCCACGACCACTTTCACCGGCTCGTGCAGCCTCAATGGCCGCATTCAAGGCCAGCAGATTAGTCTGTTCGGCAATATTCTCGATAACCTGCAACACATGACCGATGCGGTCGCTATCTTCCTTCAGCTCGGTCACCACTGTAGTCGCATTCTCGATATCATCGGCCAGACTGTTGATTGCCGTTACGGTATTGCCGACCACCACGCGCCCACTGTTAGCATTGCCACTGACTTCCTTGGCACTGTCTGCAGCCCGCAAGGTATTGCTGGCGACTTCTTCGACCGTAGCCGTCATTTCATTCATGGCCGCCGCAGCACTGTTGATCTGCGTGGTTTGCTGCTGCATGCCCGCTTCAGTTTCTTCACTGATATGCGATAACTCGGTAGCCGCTGCCGCCACCTGCTCGGAGTACTGGTTGACCTCACCCAGCATGGTGCGCAAGCTCGACTGCATGGTCTGGATAGAGGCCAGCAAGCTGGCAGAATCACCGGCCTTGAGGGCAATATCCGCCGTCAGATCACCTTCGGACACTCGATGCACCACATCCGCTGCATACTGCGGGTCACCGCCCAGCGTGCGCAAGACTGAACGCACCATCAGCAGGCAGATACCTACGGCCAGGAGCAGGATCAGCGCCGACACACCCACAATCAGCCACATCATGCGGTTCAACTCCGCCATCGCGACCGACTCGTCGGTTTCCACCACCAGCCCCCAGCCAAGCATGGGGATAAAGGTGTAACTACCAATCACGGCAGTTCCGGCGGCGTTCTGGTAAGAGCCCACCCCGCTGCGCCCGGCCGCCATGGCCTGGCCCGCCTCGGTGTTAACCTGACCACTGACCCCACGCAGTGAGTCTGCCGTGGTAACCGGCTCACCCTCGCTGTCCAGGAGAAATATCTCGGTACCTGCCGAGCGGCTTAATTCGGCTACCCGGTCAATAATGGTGTCCACCATCACCGCACCGCGCATGACGCCGACAATTTCACCGCCACGCCGCACCGGAATCGCCACTGTGGAAACGCGATTACCGGTAGCCCGCGACACGACCGGCTGGGAAAAGGTGTCAGTGCCGCTGATAGCACGCTGGAACCAGGCGCGGTCAGCGACGTCGAAGGCTTGCGCTTCGCTGCGCCGCATGACCTGGGCGCGGCCATCATAGGAGACGCCCACCACACCACGTCCATCCGTACCCACGAAAAAGATGGTGTCATAAAAGCCCTGCGCCTCGGCGATACGCTCAAGCAGATGCTCCAGCTCATCAAGATTGCCATGTACGCTGGCATTCACGTCTGCCAAGTAGCGCATCTCATCCTGACGTGCCCGCGCCCAGTCCTCGAATGACTGCGCATTGAGTTCACCCATGGTCTGCAACTGGTCAATGCTTGCTTCCGTATAGGAAGCGCGGTAGGACATCAGAATAAGACTGGAAACAGTCACTATGGATACCAGTATCAAACCAACCAGCATCAGGGTTAGCCGGACGCCAAAGCCCAGCCGGGGGGTGCTCTCATTCATAACGACCTCAATTGATTACCCGAGGGTCCAGTACAGCCGTGCTGCCCTGCCACGAAACGCTGGCAGGAGCTTGGCGTTACCGCTACAGCCAATACCAACAATAGTCCGATAATTGACACATTGCGGCAGCAGCCGCCATTTATATTAGAGTTATGGCACATGCTTTTTTGCATTCATAAGCTTTTATCGGCCCGGCAAAACAAAGCTTTACCCTACCGGCAGCATTTTTTGCCAACTTGACGAATCCCGCTTTCAGCGCCATTGTGACCAGTGAACATGTCTGTTTCGCGACTTGAGTCGATATGGCGGTACAGACTGGCAGTATCACTCTGAAGCAGGTGCCCTTTATGGAAATGTCAGCGTTAGCCGGTTCGCCGCTTACCGCGCCCGGCGCCGTTTTTCTGGTCTTCTTCCTGATTATCTCACTGATCTATAACCGCGTTCTGGTCGGCCGACTGAAATCCCGTGACCACCGGATCGATGACCTGCAGGCACAGCTGAAAGAGCAGGACAAAGCCTCGCATCAAAGCAACCAGACCGACCCTCTGACCGGCTTGTGGAATCGCTGGCGACTGAGCGACAAAGCTGATGCCGAGCTCAATCGCTGCCGACGACACGACGTGCCTGTGAGCATCCTCGCCATCGAGCTCGACCAGTTCAATCACATCAACCAGAACCATGGTCATCAGGTCAGTGATGAAGTACTGCGCAGCTTCAGCAAACTCCTGAGCACCACCATTCGCCAGTCTGACCTGGTGTGTCGCTGGAGTGGCGGCAAGTTCCTTATGCTGTTGCCGCATACAGATCTCAAGCAAGGCAGTGAGCTGGCAGAGAAGCTGCGCCGCCTGACTGCAGACAGCAACCTGCTGGTCGACGATCCCATCAGCATCAGTGTCGGCATTGCCAGCCTGCAAGCGCAAGAGGACTTCAACAGCCTGGTCACCCGCGCGGAAATGGCCCTGGGTGAAGCCCAGCGTCGTGGCCGCGATCGCAGCCAGAGCTGTTTGACTGAGCTGCAACAGGCTGAAACAGTCAGCCAGAACTGACCCGCAGAATTCACAGAGCGTTAATAATGACAGTGCTATAACTTACAGGGTGCCAGAACAATAACGGAGCACCCTGATGCATGCCACCTCCCCTGTACCTCTAGCGCTGGTCATTGCCAGCGCCCTCTGCTTGCCCTTGCTGCCCACGCTGGTTGTCGCTAATCCAGCTGAAACCGTGCTCCTGGGTGGCCAACTCAGCAGCACAGAGCGCGACAGCCTGCTGGATGAAGACAGCCAGGCTCGCTTTCTCAGTCTTTCCGGCCAGTGGCAGCAGGGCGATGTACGGCTGATGCACAGTGCTCACTGGGGCCGAAGTCACGGCGAAGGTCAGGGCCTGCTGCAGCGCCTGGGTCGGGTCGACAGCAGCAGCTGGCAACTGGCCGCCCAGTGGCAGAGTTTTGGGTTGGCATTGCAGCAGCCGCTGCGCGTGGAGTCTGCGCGCACCCAGGTCATGCTCGCACAAGGCTATGTCGGTAACCAGTTCAACCTGCAACCCGTCAACCTCGACCTGACGCCGGACGGTCGCCAGCTGGACCTGGAAGTTTTCTAGCGCCGCGACATCGGACGTAACGGAGATATGCGCGTATCCTGGATTGGCAGCCGGCAGCCCGGCCATCAAGCCAATGCGGCGCCCATGCAGGCGGTTCTGCTGCATTGGCAGCAGGGTTTCTGAGACCAGCAACGCCGGCAGGCACCTTGTGGTGACTGCCGGTTAGCTATCAGTCCGCGTTCAGGTAAGACGAGCGGGTCAGGCCAAGACGCAGGGTGTCGAGAATTTTCGCTCGTTCACTCGGGCTCAAACGGGCGCCGGCCACCTTGTCGCGATAGAGTGTCAGCAGTTCCCCCGGGGCAAAGTGCACATAACGCAGCATATCCTCGATGGTGTCGTGGGTTTCGATCCCGCCATGCTCTATGCGCCCGCCTTCACGCAGATAGACATTGACCGAATCGGTATCACCAAACAGGTTGTGCATATCACCGAGAATCTCCTGATAGGCGCCGACCAGAAAAACCCCCAGCAAGTAATCCTCGCCGTCGCGCAGATCATGCACCGGCAGTGTGTTCTCGATTGACTGCTCATCCACATAATGGCGAATCTTGCCATCCGAATCACAGGTCAGATCCTGCAGTACTGCTCGGCGCAAAGGTTCCTCATCCAGCCGGTTGAGCGGCATGATCGGCAATACCTGGTCAATCGCCCAGGTATCCGGCAGGCTCTGGAACACGGAGAAGTTACAGATGTACTTGTCAGCCATCTTGTCGTTCAGCTCATCCAGCACCTGTCGGTGTGAGCGCTGGCGCGCCTTGAGCTGGGCATGCAGGCGGTTACACAGGGCAAAGTAGCACTGCTCGGCAAGGGCCTTTTCTGCCAGGGTCACCTTACCCTCGGCGTACTGACTGGCCACATCGCCGATGTAATGGGTGGCGCGCCAGTAGGTTTCGGTGACCAATTCGATATCGTCGCGATCCAGCAAGGCAACCAGGTTACGCACTACCGCCGGCAGGGCTTCCAGATCGTCAATCGGCGGGACGGTATCGTTGTACCGCTCGACATCGGTCACCTGTACTACCAGCACAGCATGGTGCGCAGTCAGGGCGCGGCCACTTTCGGAAAAGATGTGCGGATGCGGCAAACCCTGCTGATCGCAGAAATCCTTGAGCATGCTGACAATGGTCTGCGCGTACTCATTGACGTCATAGTTGATCGAGCTGGCATTGCGCGAGTGGGTACCGTCGTAATCCACCCCCAGGCCGCCACCGACATCAATATGATCAACCGGCAAACCCAGTGCGCGCAGCTCACCAAAATAACGGATCGCCTCGCGGAAGCCATGCTGGTAATCGGCCAGATTAGCGATCTGCGACCCCATATGAAAGTGCAGCAGCCGCATACCGTCCTGCAAGCCGGCGTCGTTAAAGCGCTGCACAACGCGCAACAGCTGCGCTGCCGAGAGGCCGAACTTGGATTTCTCGCCACCGGTGTCCGCCCACTTGCTTGAGGCCAGAGACGACAAGCGCACCCGCAAGCCGATGTTAGGCGTCACCCCCAGGGCCGCTGCCTCCTCGATCACTAGGTCAACTTCGGACTCTTTCTCGATGACGATAAAGACCCGGTGCCCGAGTTTCTGCCCCAGCAGAGCCAGGTGAATAAACTCGCGATCTTTGTAGCCGTTGCAGACAATGGTGCCGCCTTTCGGCGAGAGGGCCAGCACCGCCATCAACTCAGGCTTGGAGCCGGCTTCCAGGCCGATGGAGACATTCTGCGTGGCGATAATATTCTCTACTACCGCCTCCTGCTGGTTGACCTTGATCGGATACAGCGCGGTATAGCCGGCCTGGTAGTCCTGCTCGGCAATATTCTGGTCAAAGGCGCCGGTCAACTGACGCACCCGGTGTTGCAGAATGTCAGGGAAGCGAATCAGCAAAGGGAGATCCAATCCTGAATCGCGCAGTTGCTTGACCAGCTCGTGCAGGTCAATCTCCGCCCCCTGCTCCCCTTGCGGTGTGGCCTGCACATGGCCCTGATCATTGAGGTTGAAGTAGCCCGCACCCCAATGGCGAATGCCATAGACGCTTCGGCTGTCGGCAACGGTCCAGGCGGAAGCATCTTCCTTGCGCGAGCGACGGGGACTGGACATGGCACAACTCCTTATACGGGATAATTCGATGCGCAAGGATAACGTAAATACCCGACCCTCGCTGCCCTGACTGCCATCCATCACCCTTACCGACGGTGCATGACAGCGTATTTGTACCTTGGATAAGCGTGGCGGGGTCGGCGCAGCCGGACTAAGGTAATGTCTTTAACAGCCACCCATTATAGGGAGTCAGTCATGCAAGAATATTTCAGTCTCGCCGGGCGCACGGCACTGGTAACAGGCGGTAGCCGGGGTATCGGGCGCATGATCGCCAAAGGCTTTGTCCAGGCCGGTGCCCGCGTCATCATCTGCTCGCGGAAGCTGGCCGAAGGCGAGGAAACCGCCAATGAGTTGAGCCAGTACGGTGAGTGCATTGCCCTGCGGGCGGACCTGTCATCCGAAGAAGGCGCCAAGGCACTGGCAGCCGAACTACAACAGCATACCGAACAGCTCGACATCCTGGTCAATAATGCCGGTACCGCCTGGGGCGCGCCTCTGGAAAGCTTTCCAGTCGAGGGCTGGCACAAAGTGATGCAACTGAACGTGACCGCCGTATTCAGCACCATCCAGCAACTGCTGCCGCTGCTGCGCAAAGGTGCCAATGCCGACAACCCGACCCGCATTATCAATATCGGCTCGGTCGCCGGTATCAGTACCTTTGGTGAGCAGGCCTATTCCTATGGTCCGAGCAAGGCAGCAGTGCACCAGATGTCACGCCTGCTGGCCCGTGAACTGGTCAGTGAACACATCAACGTGAACGTGATTGCCCCCGGCCGCTTTCCGAGCAAAATGACCCAGCACATCCACAGCAATCCCGAGGCAATGGCCGAGGATTGCGCAGTCATTCCGATGCGCCGCTGGGGCAAGGAAGAAGAAATGTCGGCGCTGGCGATCATGCTGGCCAGTGCGGCGGGCGCCTATATGACCGGCAATATTATTCCGATTGACGGGGGGTTCACCCTGTAAGCAAGACAGACCATTGCATGAAGCGGGTTCGGGCACGGCATGCCGTGCCCGGCCCTTAACGGCAACACTAAACTTTACTCTGCCACCAGCACCAGCTTACCCACTACCTTGTCTGCCGCGAGCTCGGCAAAGGCATCCTCTGCCGCCTTGAACGGGTAAGTACCCGCCACCAAAGGTTTCAGACTGCCGTCGGCAAACAAGGGCCAAAGCCTTTGTTCCATGCGCGCCAGCAACTCAGCCTTGAAGTCGGCGCTGCGGGTGCGCAGGGTCGAACCAGTCAACTGCAAGCGCTTGACCAGCACTTTGGCCAGATCCAGCCTGGCTTCACGCCCGCCCATCAACCCGATCATCACCCAGCGGCCATCCAGCGCCAGCAGGTCAAGGTGATCTTCGGCATAGCCGCCACCGACCGGGTCAAGTACCACGTCGAAGGGACCAAAATCCTGCAACTGAGCAATCCCCTGCTGACGCAACACGCCTCCGCTAGCACCCAGCGCACAGGCTTGCTGCAACTTGTCTGCCGCCCCCAGGCTGACCCAGCACGGATTACCCATCGCCCGGCAGAGCTGGATCGCAGCGGTACCGACACCGCTGGCACCGGCATGAATCAGCACCTTCTCGCCAGGCCTGGCAGCACCCAGTTCGAAGATATTCAGCCAGGCCGTGGCAAACACCTCCATGATGGCGCCAGCTTGGGCCCAGTTGAAGCCCTCAGGCACCGGCAACAGGTGGCGTGCATCCACCACCACTTCCTCGGCCATGCCGCCACCGGCCAGCAGGGCAATCACCCGGTCGCCTACGGCCCAGCGGGTATCGCCGGCAGTCTCGATGACTTCACCGGCACACTCCAACCCCAGCACTGCGGAAGCGCCTGGCGGTGGCGGGTACATACCAGCCTTTTGTAACAAATCTGCTCGGTTCAACCCGGCGGCCTTGATCGATAGACGAACTTGCCCGGAATCAAGGGCTTGCGCGGGTTGCTCGACCCATTCGAGCTGTCCGCCCCTGGCTTGCAATCCTCTCACGCTGCCTCCATAGTGTTTTTATCAATCGGTAAAGTTGGCATAAGCCGACAATACCCCACCAGTAGCGGATACGATACCTACCATGAATGCTTTGAATATCCTGCGTACGGCCTTCCTGATCAGCTTGCTGGCGTTTTCCAGCCTGCTGCAGGCCAACGAGGAACCAGCCAAGGGGCTGGATCTGGAAGCCATGCAACCGACGCGCGAGCAAATGGTTGCCAGCCTGAATATTGTCGAGCTGCTGCGGCGTCACCACTACAACCGTATCCAGTTGAATGATGCGCTCTCGAGCGACATTTTCGACATTTATATGAAGCAACTCGATCCCCAACGCAGTCTGTTTACTCAACAGAATGTCGATGAGTTCGAGTATTACCGTTACCGCATGGATGATCTGCTGCTCGATGGCAACCTCGAGATCGGTTTTGCCATGCATGCTCAACAGCTGCAACGCGCCGACCAGCGCATCAGCTTTGCCCTCGAACTGATCGAAAACGGCCTGGACCAACTGGACCTGAACTCTGAACAGCAGATACTGGTTGATCGCGAAAACGCTGACTGGCCCGCCGACGAGGACGAGCTGCGAACTCTCTGGCGCAAACAATTGAAAGATGAAGTGCTGCGCCTGACTCTGGCCGGACGCGACCTGGAAGCCATCAGCGAGCAACTGTCTACCCGTTACAGCAGCCAGCGCACCCGCCTCTATCAGACCCGTGGTGAGGATATTTTCCAGAACTATATCAACGCCCTCGCCCAGGCCTACGATCCGCATACCCAATACATGTCACCGGAAAATGCGGAAAATTTCGACATCAATATGAGCCTGTCGCTCGAGGGCATCGGTGCGGTACTGCAAAGCGATAACGAGTACACCCGCATTGTGCGTCTGGTGCCGGCAGGTCCTGCACAGAAGAGCCAGCAGCTCGAGCCGGCAGACCGCATCATCGGTGTCGCCCAGGGCGATGACGACATGGTCGATATTGTCGGCTGGCGCCTTGATGAAGTGGTCAAGATGATTCGTGGCCCCAAAGGCTCCAAGGTACGCCTTGAGGTCATTCCCGCTGCCAACGCACCTGACGACTTGAGCAGCCGTGAAATCAGCCTGACCCGTGAAGCCGTGAAGCTGGAAGATCAGGCCGCCCGCTCCAGCATTCTTGATTGGAAGGATGGCGACCAGGAGTACCGGGTCGGTGTCATTCACGTACCAGGCTTCTATATTGATTTCAAAGCCTACCGCCGTGGTGATGATGACTACCGCAGCACGACCCGGGATGTCCGTCGCCTGCTCGGTGAGCTGCAGGAACAGGGCGTCGATGGCGTCGTTCTCGACCTGCGCAACAATGGAGGTGGCTCCCTGCAGGAAGCCACCGAGCTGACCGGCCTGTTCATCGATCAAGGCCCTACCGTACTGGTGCGCAATAGCCAGGGCAAGGTGCAGGTACTTGACGACAACAACCCCGGGATCAGCTACAAAGGCCCCCTGGCCGTGATGGTCAACCGGCTGTCAGCATCAGCATCGGAAATCTTTGCCGGTGCCATGCAGGATTATGGTCGCGCCCTGGTCATTGGCGAGCCCACCTTCGGCAAGGGCACCGTGCAATCGATCCAGCCACTCAACCATGGCGAACTCAAACTGACGCTGGCCAAGTTCTACCGCATTTCCGGCCAGAGCACCCAGCATCGCGGCGTGGTACCGGACATCCTGTATCCTTCACTGCTGGACAGTCGTGAAATTGGCGAAAGCAGCCTGCCCCGCGCGCTGCCCTGGGACACAATCGCCCCGGTAGACTATCGAGCTGACCTGCAACTGGCCCCTTTCATTCGCCAGCTCTCCGAACGCCATGCCGAACGGGTCGCAACCGACGCCGAGTTCAACTACACCCTGGCCCGGGTAGAACTGAACAAGCGCATGCAAGAGCGTGAATATCTGCCGCTGAACAAGACCCTGCGGCAGGAGCAGCAAAAAGGCTTTGAAGCAGAAATGCTGGCGCTGGAGAACCAGCGGCGCAAAGCACGCGGCGATCAGCCATTGACCGAGCTGGAGGAACGCGATCCCCTGCGTGAATCCATACATGCGCTGAACCAGGATGACGACGATGAGGATGACCCCTTCCTTGCCGAAACCGGACGCATCCTGATTGACCTGTTGGAACTGCGCCAGCGCCTGGCTCAGGCCGGCTAGACAAGAACTCGCGTCAACTTATCTGCCGCCACCCCACAAAGCCCACCCCGAGACCCGGGATGGGCTTTTTTTGCAAGCCTGATAAACGCGCATGCATGAAAAAAGAGTTACCCACAGATACTGTGGATAAGTCTGTGAAAAAGTATGGGGAAAACAACTGTGACGACCAGAATTCAAGGCATAAAGACAAACTGAACAGTTTTTGAGCAGATAAAAAAGCCTATCAAAATCATGCACATAGCATTAAACATCAGTTTGAAACAAGGGTTGCACCAGGGGAGGATAAAGTGTTACCGCCATTTGTGCATAAGGGTAACACCTGAGGCAGCACCCGCTCTGGAAAGAGCGGTAACACCGGTCAGGCAAGGCGCCTGACCGGTAACACATGGTTTACTCCATCGAATCGATGCTGAGCAACTCCATGTCGAACACCAGAACAGAGTTCGGCGGAATGGTCGGGCTGGGGCTGCGAGCACCATAGGCCAGATCGCTGGGAATGGTGACTGTCCACTTGTCACCGACCTGCATCAACTGCAGTGCTTCAACCCAACCCTGGATCACACCACTGACCGGAAACTGGGCAGGTTCGCCACGCTGCAAAGAACTGTCAAACACGGTACCGTCGACCAGACGACCTTCGTAGTGCACGGTGACAACGTCACTGGCTGACGGGCTGGCAGCATCTTCATCAGCCGACTCGATCACTTCATACTGCAGGCCAGACTCAGTCACTGTCACAGCGTCACGCTCGGCATTCTCGGCCAGATAATTGGTATTGGCCTGACTTACCTCACCGGCCAGCTCCGACATGCGCTCTTCGGCTCGAGCCTGCAACTGGTTAAAGGCTTCCACCAGGGCGTCATCATCCAGGCGTGGCTCATTACGCTCCAGCGCGTCCTGCAAGCCCAAAGCCAGGGCACCCACATCGATATCATCCAGGCCTTCCTGTAGCAGGCTGTCACCCATGTTCAGGCCAATGCCGTAAGACGCTTGCTGGATAGGAGACGAAAGGTCTGATGTTGCCACATCCGTGGCGTCGTCGGCGCAGCCGACCAGGGTGATCATACTCATGGCAATGCTGGCTGCCAGCAGATTTCGCTTCATGCTTACCTCGATAAACAGGCCTGTAACAGGCAGGAATAAAGGCCTCAGCTTAACAGGGCTGACACTCACCGACCACCGGGTATTAGCAATTAACCCATCCGGGGCAGGCCTGGACCAGGGGTGACTGTTGTTCGTCCGGGTTGACATAAAGACAACCGCAGTGATGTGCAGGAATGCATGCAAGGAGGGAGCAGCAGGGGCGTCAGCCTGACAGCAGGCAGATTTGCTGCCATTGAAACTAAAAAACCCCTGACCGAAACCGGTCAGGGGTTTGCAATATGGCGCAGCGGACGGGACTCGAACCCGCGACCCCCGGCGTGACAGGCCGGTATTCTAACCAACTGAACTACCGCTGCGCGATACTTTGAGTGCGAGTGGTGGGTGATGACGGGATCGAACCGCCGACCCTCTGCTTGTAAGGCAGATGCTCTCCCAGCTGAGCTAATCACCCATTTGCTCTCGAAGTGGGGCGCATTATGGTCACCTTTTGCGCCTCTGGCAATACCTTTTTCAAATTTTTTTCAGGTGTATTTCAATACCTTACCCCAACAGCTGAAATCTGGCAGCTCAGCCGTCAGACAACCTGCCTATTCTGCCCGGGGACTGGCGAGCCCGCGATGAGTCAGGCACTATTTGCTGCCCTGCCATGCTCAATGGCATGCCCTTTGGTACTCAACAAACGCAACAAGGAATGCTTCATGTGGTTTCGCAACGTGCTGTTCTATCGTTTCAATCAGGCCGTACCCTTTACTGAAGAGCAGTTGCTCAGCGCGCTGGACGAGCGCCCTGCGCGCCCCTGCGGTAGCCAGGAACAACTGACCCTGGGCTGGACTACACCCTTTGGTCGCCACTCTGAAAACCGTCTGCAAGTTGCTGAAGGCATCTGGTTGATCGCCATGCGCAAGGAAGAGCGCATCCTCCCCAGCAGCGTCATCAAGGATGCGCTGAACGAAAAGATTGAAGACATCGAAGCCCGTGATGCGCGCAAGGTTTACCGCAAAGAACGTGACACGCTCAAGGACGAGATCGTGCAGTCGCTGTTACCGCGCGCTTTTACCCGCAACCGGACCACCCTTGCCTGCATCTCCCCCGCCAATGGCTGGCTGGCGGTAGACAGCGCCAGTCACAAGACCGCTGAAGACCTGCTCAACCTGCTGCGCGAAAGCACCGGCAGCCTGCCGGTGCGCCCTCTGGGCGTTAAAATTGCACCAGCTGCCTGCATGACTGACTGGGTCCGTCAGGGCAGCGCCCCGGAACAGCTGGTAATTGGCGATGAGTGCGAGCTCAAGGATACCCACGAGGATGGTGGCGTGATTCGCTGCAAACGCCAGGATCTTGCCAGTGACGAAATCCAGCAGCATCTCACCGCCGGCAAGCAAGTGAGCCAGCTGGCCCTGCAATGGGAAGAAAAGCTCAGCTTTACCCTGGATGACAAACTGACCGTCAAGCGCCTGCGTTTTGAGGACGTGCTTCGAGATGCCGCCGATGAAGCAGCGGGTGATGATATGGCCTCTCAACTGGATGCCAGCTTTGCCATTATGGCCAACACACTGGAAAGCCTGCTGCCGATGTTGGGAACGGCTTTTGGCGGTGAAGACCAGCCGCAGGGTATCTGAACCGGCGCTACCACAAGCTATCCACAAAATCTGTGGATAAGCTTGTGGAAAGCGAAGCCCGATCGCCATGAAAGCTACAGGTTATGGGGCTGCGAGTCAGATTGTATGTTTTTTGATCAATTAAAAATCTTTTAAAATCAACAACTTGCAATAAAACGTCGCAAGATCACTGCTCAACACCAGCGTCAACCTGCTGCGCCTGCCGGCTGACCTGGCTGTGCACAGATTGTGGGCACACAATCCCCCCGGGGCTCCATAACAGGCCTCAGCTTGCCCCGTTCAGGCGCTCAAGCCAGACGCGTGCATCAGCCGCTGCCGAACTCCGAGGATAAGCACTGATGACGTACTCCATTCGCGTTCGGGCTTCAACCGGATTACCGTTTTCCGCGGCAAAACGTGCCAGCCGGTACTCCGAGCGCGCCATGCCCTCGTGAATCTCTTCCAGTCGGGGAGCGACATCCTGCCGGTAACGGGAACCGGGGTAGTTACGTACAAAGCGAACCAGGCGCTCATGGGCTGCCCGCCCGGTCTCCAGCCGCTGACGGTCATCGCCCTCTTCAAGCTCAAACCGCAATACGCCTGCCAGCGCCCATAGGTACTCGCTGTAATCAGCGTGCTCAAGGTCAACAAAGTCTTCCCGGTAGCCCTCGATAAGGCGTTCGGTGAGCTGCAGATTGGCCTGTTGCAGGCAAGCAAAAGCCGCCTCCTGATAGAGCTGGGGGTCGCCAGAGCGCCTCACCTGCTCGACCAGGGGCCGGTCACAGACCCCCATGCCCAGCTTGGCACGCGCCTCGACCGCCAGCGACTGGTCAATACGCGGGCTGCTTCCTGTGCTGGCACAGCCAGCCAATATCCCAACAACTACCATCCACCAAAGTTGTTTCATCAATCACCTTTACTGCAATTGTGCCCGCCAGTGAATCCAGCCCTGCGTATCTGGCTGCCCCAGCATCTGCAAGCCTCCAGCCAGTCCTGGCTCGGCATCAGGACGTGCCTGCAGGCGCGTATCCAGATACATTGCCTGGCCCGGCCGCCAACGGGCATTACCCTGTAATCCCAAAGGCCCACCCTGGTCCTGCAGGTCAAGCGTCATCCAACCATCATTGTGCCCCAGGCTGGCTGTCAGATTGCCCAGTGCCAAGGGTTGTGGCAGGCCACCTGCAGCACCCTGCCACACCAGGCGACCTTCAGCAGCAGAGACATGATCCATATCGACCAAATCAAGGTGCGGCACATCGAGCAACCAGCTGCCCGCAAGGATAAAAGGTGCCCGATTCAGCTCGGCCATGGTTGCCGCATCAAGTTCACCGCGAACATCCTGCAAGCGGATACGCCCTGGCCCTAACAGCAGCTTGGCCGCCACCTGACCATTACGCGGCAGCCAGAGCAAGTCCAGCCCTATATTGCCAGTCAACAGTCCGGCAGGCCGCCAGTCCCAGTGCAAGCCACCCTGATCAACCCGATCAACCGTCATACGTGCGACCTGACCACGCCACAGGGTGCCACTCAGGCCGGTCAACTCCACCTCTGCCGGCAGGCTGGGGGCTACTCGCTGCCAGACCACACTGGCCGGTAACTGCCAGAGCAGCGCCAGCAGATAGACCGCCAACGACAGCCAGAGTGTCAGTTTGATACCAGGCGCTTTCATTGCCGTGGCTCCACCAGTACCCGAGCCGAGACCTTGCCTGGCTCGTTGCTCATATCGACCGCCAGCTGGCTTACTTGCAGACCGTGCCGGCGCTCGAGCTCACCCAGCCAGGCGACCAAAGCATCAAAGCCCACTCCATCAAACCACAGGCGGGCGCCCTCGGATTCAGGCTGCACCCGTTCAAGCGGCTGGCGAATCCCGGCAGCATTGGCCGAGACTTCCAACAGCGTCAGCACAGAGCCATTACTCTCACGTGCCGGGTTGTTACGCTGCAGGCTGGCTCGCCGGCGCACCTGATCAGCTTGCTGCTGCATCCAGGCCACATCCGTTGACAGACGACTGACTTCTGCCTGCAAGCTGCTGCGCTGACTGCTCAAAGGCTCCCAGACCCACAGCCACAACACCAGCAAGGCCAAAACTACCAGGCCGGCGCTGACAATCATGCGTTCACGGGGTGCGAGCCCCGACCACCATGCGCTCATGACTCACTCCTCTGTACACGCAAGCGGGCACTGACGCCTTCACTGGTTGAATCCGCTCCTTGCAGGCTTTCGCTGACACCTGCCTTGCCAGCCAGCGCAGCACGAATACTCTCCAGCTCGGCAAAGGAGGCTACCTGCAGCTCAAGGTCGACCCCGGTCAAGGTGCCACGCAGACTGACAACCCGGGCATTGTCATGACCACTCACCACGTGCAGCAGGTCATGTATCAAAGGCCCCATGCTCGGCCCCGCCGAACTGCCGGTGCCGCCGCTGAGTGCCGCGCGGAACTGCTCAACCGGGTCTACCGGCGGGGTAGTCGGTAGTGCATTGGCGAAAATTTGCAGCATCTGCACCTGCAAGCGGTCACGCTCGCGGTCCAGAGCCCGCCATTCAAGGGTCACCTGCGCCAACGCCAGCAGCACCACAGCCGCAGCCAACCCCATGACCGGCCGTAACTTGCGCCAAGGTGGTGCTGCCAAACTGGCGGCATAGGGCCCGCTCAACAGGTTGCATGCCGGACTGGTGCCCAGCAACGGCCGCATCAATTCAGGCCACGACAGCGTGTGGCCTTCTCGCTCACTGACCTGACCACCAGCACTGAGGCCGAGCTGCGCTGCCGACAGACCGGCCAGTTCAACAGCTAACGCCGGCTCGGCATGCAGACGACGCTGCAGCCAGAACTCAACCAGTTCCGGCTCCATCAACTGTGGCTCCTGGTCGGCATCAGCAACCAGGGTCTGTAGCTGACCATCCGGCCATTCATATTGACTCAAGCGCAGCCCCTGCTCCGGGGCCTGGTCAGCAAACAGCCGTGGCGCCGGCACAATTGCTTCGAGCCGCCACCCCGGCAACTGCAAAAGCGCCTGCCATTCTTCCAGCCGTTCATGGCTGACGACAGCGGCAACCAGCTTGTCATCTGCCGTGCGTGGCCCGGCAACAAAGTGCAGGTCTTCGATGTCTTCACTCAGCTGGTCTTCCAGCGCATAGGGCAGGGCGGCACGCAGGGCAGCCCCCCGGCGTACCGGCATGTTGACCCGGTACAGGCTGACCGAGGTTGCTGGCGCCAAGGCACGCACACGCTCCTGCGGCAAGCGTGCGTGCACATCAGCGAGGCTGTCGACACCTTGCGCCAGTACGCTGCCATCGCGGTCCATATGCCACCAGCACACCGTCGGCGCAGTCTCGCCATCCGTATCAGTTACCGGGACTGGCAGGTTATCCGGCAGTAGCACTATCAGCATAATCTTGTCCGTTTCTCAGGGCTCGCAAGCCGTTTGTTCGCGCATGACCACAATGCCGTTCGGGGCATCCAGCAGGGTACACTGGTAAAAACGCCGATCAGCAAACTCCGCCACAACCTGCAGGCGCATGAACCAGGGTGCCTGCTCACCGGCGGAGCGGCCGGCAAAGACTTCCTGCATCAATTCACTACTGCGCTGCATATCAATCGGACTGGCCCGCCCAGGATAGGCCGTTATATAGGGCGCCAGCGCCAGCCAGGCCTCTTCACTCATGCCAGGCAAGCTGGCCAGCTCGGCGCCCAGCAAAAAGCTGCGGTTGCCGGATACCCTGGGCGGTTGCTCCAGGCGGTAACGCGGATCATCAGACTCGGCATTCATCCAGTCAGTCACCGCCACTGCCAGGGCCGCGCCACTGGGCATATCGACGCCGGTTTCCTGCCCTACCCGGTCCACCAGCCGAGCAAAATAACCCTGTTCAACGTCATCTGCACCGGCCAGCGCGTTCAGGTTGTAACGGCATTGCATATCGTCCAGGGTGGCCTGCAAGCGCACCGAGTCAACATCAAAAGGCAGGCTTGGTGAGCGACAGGTATCCCAGATCAACTCATCCGGCCCATCTACCTGCTCCAGCAGCTGCAACACCATTTTTTCCGCACCCAGCGCGATATGCCGTGACATATCCCGTTCAAAGACAGCACTGGTGCGGCGCATATCAGCCTGTCCACGCAGCGCCATCGCGGTTGCTGCACTGGCCGCCAGCACTACGACCAGCAGGGCAGTGATCAGCGCAACCCCTTGCTGCTGCTTCATAGCCCCACCGCCATCAAGCGCCGCACCTCGCCCAGCTGAGGCAGGTCCAGCACCAGCTCAATTGCCATCGGCAAGGGTGCGCTTTCACTGCCATCAACCGGTGGCCACGACTCAAGGCGCTCGATACCACTGCTGGTGCGCACCAGAAAATAGAAGCCACTGTTGACGCCCAGTTGCGCGTCCTCATCGACCAGATCGGCAAAGCGTTGCAAGCGCATACTTTCGACATCGACTATATCGACCCCGGGCCATAGTTCCCGCTCCAGGCCCCGCTCATGCAACACCCAGGCGGTACGTCGCAAACGCTGAGCGCCACCAGCCCCGGCACGTACCAGCTCCAGGCGCAGGGCATCCCCACCCGAACGCAGCCGCAGTGGCGGCAAACGGTCACCAAACTCATCACGCGTTCGTGCGCTGATCACTTGCGCCAGGTCACGCTCCAACACACTCAGCGTCACCTGCAGATCAGCGAGGCGCTGCGACTGTTCGCGAGTAATGTGATTGGCGTCCATCACCGCCCGCAGTCCCTGATGCGCCATGATGCTCATGACCGCAAAGACCGCCAGTGCAATCAGGATCTCCAGCAGGGTGAAACCTTTCTGAGCCGGCTTGTCAGCATTCATGGCAATACAAACCCGCTGACCATGGCACGCTGATGCGCTTCACCCTGCTCCGCCAGCCACAGGCGCACATCAATCCGTCGCACCTCCGGCAAAGGCAGCGCAGCCTGTGGTGAATAATTGCTGATCACAACCTGATAGCCGAAACGGTACGGCCCCATTTCTGCCTGACCGCTGCGCTGCCCAGGAGATGCCTGGCGCATACCGGTTTCATATTCTGCCAACACATTCTGGCCGGCCCAGTGGGCCATGGTGCGCTCCTGCAGATAAGCGCTGTTACGGGCATGATCCGAGCCACTCTTGACCAGAGCAGCCAGTGCAACACCCAGCACGGTCAGGGCCACCAGTATTTCCAGCAAGGTAAAACCACGCTCAGCGCTGCGCCGCATTGATCACCTCGACCTGGCCATCCAGACTGATATCAATCACCTGCCGCAAGTCCCTGCCGGGTACCTGGAGAATAATCTGTGACGGTGTCATTTCACCGGTATTGCCCAGGCGTATGAGCGGCTCCCAACTGCCGGTCTGCGACAATGGCCGGCGGCGGCCTTCCTGCTCCAGCACCACTTCCAGCAAACCCTGCTCAAACACCCGGGGCTGCAGCTGCTGATCCTGTACCGGCTGCCACTCACGGGTGGCGTCATCCAGTATCACCAGTTCCAGCAAGCTGTAGCCGTCGGGGCGCAGACCCAATGCCCGTTCGCCCCCACCGGTGATCATCTGCTCATCACGCACCAGGCGCAGCATGCCAACAAGGCGTTCAGTCTCACTGCGCAACTTCCGATCAGCGCCATCGCCAACCGCCAGAGTGGCCATGCTGACGATAATGCCCAGCAATAACAGCACCACCAGCAATTCCAGAATGGTAAAGCCGTGGTTGCTTGCTTTTGAGTGCCGGGCACAGCCCATCAGCGTGCCTGGTCTGCATTCCAGTTGCCGATCACCGCATTGGCACCCTCGCCACCCGGGCGCCCGTCAGCACCATAACTGAAGACGTCATAATCCCGCCCATCCCGCCCGGGACGCATGTACTGGTAATCGTTACCCCAGGGGTCCGCCTGCAAACGATCCAGATAACCACCCTGGCGCCAGTTACGCGGCGCATCAGCGCCGGTAGGCTGCACAACCAGTGCCCGCAGCCCTTGCTCGGTCGTCGGGTAATTGAAGTTATCCAGACGGTACATATTCAACGCACTCTCGATAGCTCGGATATCATTCTGTACCTTGGTGATACGCGCCTGGTCAGGACGATCCATGACCCGCGGCACCACCACCGCCGCAAGAATGCCAAGAATAACCACCACGACCATCACTTCAATCAGGGTAAAACCGCCCTGACGCCCGGTTGTTGTCTGTACAGAAGTAAGCATATTCAGTTGACCAGTTGGTTGAGTTCGAAAATTGGCAACAAAATGGCCAATACGATGATGAGAACAATACCACCCATCGCCAGGATCAACAGGGGCTCAAAGACCCCCATCACCATGGCAATGCGCGACTCCAGTTCACGCTCCTGGGTTTCCGCGGCCCGATCGAGCATATCGTCCAGGGTGCCGCTGCTTTCCCCACTTTTGATCAGGCTCAGCGTCATCGGTGGAAAGTAACCACTGCGCTCCAGCGAGTGGCCGACACCCGCCCCTTCCCGCACCCGCCGCGCCGCATCGGTAACCGCCTCACGCATCGGCGCATTGGTAATCACACTGGCGCTCATATTGAGCGCCTCCAGCAGAGGGACCCCGCTCCCGGCCAGAATATTCAGCGTGCGGGCAAAACGTGCGGTATTCAGACCACGCGTCAGACGGCCGATCAAGGGCAGGCGAAGCAAGGCCCTGTCCCATGCAAAGCGAAATCCTGGGCGCTTGAGCAAATGGCGGATGGCAACCACAGCAGCGACCAGCAGCCCGAGCAGGATCAGCCCCCAGTTGCGCAAAGCATCACTCACAGCAATCAGTGCAGTTGTCAGCCAGGGCAGCTCCTGGTTCATGCCGGCAAACACCTGCACCACTTCAGGCACCACATAGGTCAGCAGGGCCACGGTCACCAGAATCGCTACCAACGTCAGGGTGGCTGGATAAAACATCGCCAGCTGGATTTTTTGCCGCATGGCATTCTGCGCTTCGACATTGTCCGCCAGGCGCTCCAGCACCAGATCCAGTCGCCCCGCCTGTTCCCCCGAGGCAATAGTAGTACGGTAGATCGCCGGAAACACCGAGGGAAACTCACTCAGCGCATGCGCCAGTGGCAAGCCTTCCATGACTCTTGTACGCACAGCTGACAAGGTAGTGCGTACACGCTGGGTTTCACTCTGCCGGGCGACAGTACCCAGCACTTCTTCAATTGGCATACCGGCACGCGCCAGCGTTGCCATTTGCCGCGTTGCCAGGGCAAGCTCGAGGGGTTTCACCGGGCGCTGAAAAACCGGCAGTCGCAGGACCGAGACCCTTTCTGCCACCTGCTCGACCGAGACCGGCATCAGGCCCTGGTCACGCAGCCGCGACCTGACCTGGCGCGAAGAGTCCCCGTCTTCGACCCCCTTGCGGGTTTTGCCCGCGGCATCCAGAGCGACATATTCAAAGGCTGGCATGCTCAGTCTTCCCGCGTTACGCGCAATACTTCTTCCAGGGTGGTCTGCCCCGCAAGAACGCGGCGCAGACCATCATGACGAATACCCATCTGTCCCAGACGGGCATGCTTGACCATCGCCTGCTCGCTGGCTCCATCGTGAATCAGGTTACGCAAGGTGTCATCAATTTCGATCAGCTCGTAGATACCTGTTCGGCCACGATAGCCCGAACCGTTGCAGGCCTCACAACCGACCGCCCGGTACAAGGTTGGTGGTTGGCTGTCATCCACCCCCATCAGACGGCACTCACTGGCCGAGGCCTGGTGTGCTTCACGACAATCCGGGCACAAGGTACGCACCAGACGTTGTGCCAGCACGCCATTGAGCGTGGACGACAACAGAAAAGGCTCGATCCCCATATCACGCAGACGGGTAATGGCACCCACCGCCGTATTGGTGTGCAAGGTAGAAAAAACCAGGTGGCCGGTCAGACTGGCCTGAATGGCAATCTGTACGGTATCCACATCGCGGATCTCCCCGACCATGACCACGTCCGGATCCTGACGCAAAATCGCCCGTAAACCACGGGCAAAGGTCATATCCACCTTGGTATTGATCTGCGTCTGACCGATGCCATCCAGGTAATACTCGATCGGGTCTTCCACCGTGAGGATGTTGCGACTACGGTCATTCAGCCGCATCAACGCCGAATACAATGTTGTGGTCTTGCCGGAGCCAGTCGGCCCGGTTACCAGAACGATACCGTGCGGCCTGGCGATGACCCGCTCCATGGCGTCATAGTGTTCCTGGCACATGCCCAGCTGGCGTAATTCCAGCCGCCCGGCCTGCTTGTCGAGCAAGCGCAGCACTACACGTTCGCCATGCCCGGAAGGTAAGGTCGATACCCGCACATCCACGGCCCGGCCAACCAGCCGCAAGCCGATACGGCCATCCTGTGGCAGGCGTTTTTCGGCAATATCCAGCTTGGCCATGACCTTGATCCGCGAGACGATCACCGGCGCCAGCGCTCGCGGCGGTTCCAATACCTCGCGCAAGACACCATCGACACGCATGCGAATCGAGAGTCGGTTTTCAAAGGGCTCGATATGGATGTCCGAGGCGTTTTCCTTGACCGCTTCCGATAACAGGGCGTTGATCAGACGGATGATCGGCGCCTCATCCTGCGACTCCAGCAGATCTTCCGGCTCGGACAGCGACTGGGCAACTGACATCAGGTCAGCATCATCGCTCAGCCCTTCGACAAACTGCATGGCATCGTTTGCCGAGCGCTCATAGCGATCACGCAGACGAGCCGCAAAGCTGTCATCATCCAGCAATACCGGCTGCAGGCGGTGACCCGCGCGTCGACGCAACTCAAGCAATGCCTGTGGGTCACAATCGGCGCGCACGTAGACTTGCAGACAGTCATCCTGCAGGTCGCCAGCCAGCACACCAAAGCGGCGGGCAAACCGATAGCCGGTCTCGGCATGCTGCTCCGGTCGTGCAGCAAAGTCACTGACGCTGCTCTGCTCAATAGTCATGACAGCACCTCAGGAACCCGGCGGTGCGGGAATTCGGGTTTGCGTTGGCGTCTTGCCTTGCATGGCGTTCTCGAACGGTGCCGGCAAGGTCAGCAGGTAATTCCAGTCCGGCAGTACCGGAACCTGGTCACGCGACACAATACCGCGCTGGCGCTGCTGTTCCTTCAGTTGCTGGTCACGGATATAACTGTACTTGCCATGGGTCAGGCTCTCGGCAACCATGGAATCACGCACAATAACCGGACGCAAAAACACCATCAGATTACGCTTTTCCTGCCGTGCGGTGTCATAACGGAACAGACGACCCAGACCCGGGATATTACCCAGACCCGGCACCTGGTCACGGGTTTCCACCATCTGATCGTCGATCAACCCGCCCAGCACAATCAACTGGTCATCATCGACCATGACATGGGTCCTCAGACTCCGGGTGTTGGTAACGATGTCAGCCGCCCCGGTGACGCCGGGAGCAATTTGCGAGACTTCCTGGGCAATTTCCAGGCGCACCGCATTGCCTTCATTGATTTGCGGACGAATGCGTAGCTTGATGCCGACATCTTCACGCTGAATGGTGTCGAAGGCCTGACCGGAATCCTCCACCGAGCGGCCAACAATGAAAGGCACGTTCTGACCGACAACGATTTCGGCCTCTTCGTTATCCAGGGTCAGTAAGCTGGGTGTCGACAGGATATTGCTCGAACTGTCGCCCTGCAGGGCGCTGACCAGCAAGGCAATCTGTGAGTTGCCGATACTGCCAATACCACCCAGAGTCGCGCCACTGCCAATGGATGGCGGCGAAGAAATGTTACCTTCCAGAAAACCACTGATGCCGGCCCCCAGATCAAGAATGCCCTGGCTGCGGTTGAAATTGATCACCCCGACACCGGAGCGCTCATTGCCAAAGCCCCACTGCACACCAAGCTCCCGTGCACGGTCATAGGACACCTCGGCAATTACCGCCTCAACCAGCACCTGGGCACGACGGATATCCAGTTGGCGGATAATCCCGGACAGCTCACGGCTGATTTCCGCCGGGCCGAAAATAACCACCGAGTTGGTGCTTTCGTGGGCCTGGATGCGTATTCGCGTCTGCTGACGCAAACCGCTGGATCCCGTTGTACTGCCCGCTGATGACGAACCGCCTTGCTGGAACTGCGGCTCATCCCGGCCTTCGGCAATACCTCGCAGCACCTCAGCCACTTCCTCTGCCTTGGCGTAACGCAGGTAGTGCACCTGGGTAGCGCCGTCCTCGCCCGGAACATCCAGATTTTCAATCATGCCGCGCAGTGCACGCCGGCTTTCCGGATCGCCGCGGACGATAACGGTGTTGGTGCGCTCATCAGCGATAATACGGCTGCGCTTACCGAACTCTTCGCCCGACTGCCCACTTTCAAGTCCCTGAACGATGCGGACCATGTCGATGGCGGAACCGTGGCGCAGAGTAATAAGTTCAAAGTCTTCCATGGACTCACGGTCAATCCGCTCGATAAGCCCCTGAATGCGTCGGACATTAGCCGCCGTACCCGCAATCACCAGACTGTTGGACTCGGCCGCTGCCGCGAGATGGCCACCCTGGGGCAACAAGGGGCGCAGGATACGTACCAATTGCCCCGCATTGATATGCTTCACACTGATCACGTGGGTGATCATTTCATCACCGCGCGACTCGTCAGATAACTCAGGGGTTTCGTTTTCCTTGGCCTGCGCATCCGGCACGATACGCACCGAACCATCGGTACCAGCAACTGCGGCAAAACCATAGGATTTCAGCACACCGAGAAACAGGTCATAGAGTTCACCGCGGCGAATGGGTGCCCCGGAAACCACATTGACCTGGCCACGCACGCGCGGATCAACAATAAAGTTGATACCTATCTCCTGGCTGACAATCTCGATCAGGCCATTGATCTCGGCATCACGCAGATTGAGCATCAGCTCTTCATCCGGGTTCTCTACCGTCACGGCAGTGGCCTGCAGGCTATAACCGGCGCCCAACAGACTGAGGCTCAATACCAGAGGCAAGGCACGGCGGGAAAACAGGGGCATCTTTGGCATCGTATCTCAATCCAGACTGATCGTTAGGCTTAAGGGCTGTCCGTTGCGCTCGAGATAGAGCGAAACCGAGCTGGAACTGCCCAGCTCTTGCAGAATATCGCGGTAATCGTTGATTTCACCCACAGGCGTACCCTCTACCGAGATGATGACATCACCGGCCTCAAGCCCAGCTGCAGCGAATTCGCGTGCATTGCGTGCGGGGTTGACCTCCAGGCCGTAGACCTGACCATCGACCATCACAGGGTTGGCACTGACCACCTCGAGGAAGCGTTGCGGGTCACTGGTCCAGGCATCACGGTCAATACGCGGCGTACCACCCATATCCTCGCTGGGAATATCTACCATGCGTGACGGCGCAGCGCGGTTGCTGGCCAAGCGGTTGCTGCTGCGTTGCTCAGCGCGCCTCTGCAGACGCAGGGTTTCCAGGGTGCCATCGCGGGCCAGAATGACGCGATCGGCGAGCACCTGATCAAGCCGGACATTACCCGGCAAGTCCGCACCCACCCGGTACAGACGTTCGCTCTGCCCCTGGGTGGTAAGAATGGCGGCACCTTTCCCGGGGTCCTGATCGGCAAAGACCCCTTTCAGCACCCAGTTCAATGACGTATCCGGCGCATCCACCACCACAATGGCTGGCGCCTGATCAGAGCGACCGAACACAGACAAGCGTGCCAGCTCGGTAAAGCCGGCTGCACGGGCGTTAGTGTCGTTAACGGTTGCTGAAGCTGCCGCAGGGGGATCATAGGCAGGCAGCAAAGTAGAAGGCTCGAGCAGCATCCAGGTCAGCCTGGCAAGCAACAAGGCACAGACCAGCGCCAGCAACAGGGTTGCACAGCGAAGCAAGGTATCCAGGGGAAAACGGGCAGCCAACGGCATGTATTCTCCAGGGCAAAGACTGTAGCCATTCAAGCTGGCGCCAGCGAAGGGCTGTCAGTATGCCCATAATTCTTTGCAAATTTATTGTTATACGCCTGCAACAGGCCACAAAGCTTCATCGGATTGTCACGAATTTATCGCCCCCCAGCAACCCCCTGAAAAGGTTAATTCAGAGCCTTGCCCAGCAGTGCCTATCGCGAGGATGCCGTAAACAGACAGCAATCACCCATTTGGGTGATTGCAACAGAGTGTCTCATCATTGGTACTAATGCAGCGACATCGACAGTAACGAAATGCCATAAAGATTGTGACATTCAACTTGCCAGCCGTCCGCATCAGGACTTAACTAGCATCAGCGGTCACGATATCGCCTACCTGCCTTTGCTCTTTGCGAACCAGGTCACAACAACAAAAACATGCCAGGAGAATTCCATGTTTTCACTTCGTAAAACCGCGCTGATTGGCCTCAGCGTAAGCGCCATTGCCCTGTCCGGTTGCTTGAGTAGTGGTAGTAGTGGGAGTAGTAATCCCGTTTCAACGCCAGAACCCTTGACTGAGCAACAGCAGCGTATCAATGATGGATTTTTCTTTGTTGATGACAGCGTCGTCGACGACTTTGAGCCATTGGCAGGCATTGAGACCGAGCGGTTTGCCGGTTAGCTTGATGGTGCTGGCTATCGCATTGAAATCCCCCCGAACTGGAATGGTACTCTGGTTATGTGGGCTCACGGATTCCGCGGTGAAAATTCAGAATTAACAGTTGATAACCATCCTCTTCGCGAATATCTCATTGCTCTTGGCTATGCCTGGGCAGCTTCATCCTATAGCGCGAACTACTACGATGTCCGTGCAGGGGTAATTGACACGAACAAACTCGCTTTAGCATTCAGCGACATTACTGATGCTCCAGCACCAGATCGCTATATCATCAGCGGCGCATCAATGGGTGGACATATCACAGGCGCCGCCATTGAAATCGAAAATATTCAGGCGCTCGCCCAAGTAGGCCTGGATGTTGACTACGCAGGTGCAATGCCAATCTGTGGGGTGATGGGTGATTCTACCCTTTTTGACTATTTCGGCGGCTACGGGGTATCCATGCTGGAGCTCGGCGGAGCCGGCACTGGCTCCTACCAGGTAAGCGCTGAAGAGGCCCCGGCACTTATTGCAACAGCCAGAGAAGCTCTATGGATTGACTATAATTCAAACAAAAATGCCAACGGACTTACCGAGCAAGGAGGCGCCCTTTACCAGGTATTGCAAAACCTGAGCGGTGGTGAAAGGCCTATTTATCCTGAAGCTTTCGGTAACTATCAGGACCTGGCAGCAGCTGCCCCAGAAGGGCCAGTGCGTGCTCTACTTGAACAACGTGCTGAGCAAGAAGAGCTGGTTTGTTCCGGGCCCACTCCACAATAAATCAAATGGCAAAAGCCCGGAGTCGAGATAACGACTCCGGGGCTTTGAATATGAATTCAGTTGAGTTTCGCGCCTTTGTCTGGAAAAACATCACACTTGCCTGATATCAGTTCCGCCTTTTCCACCTGCTGAATCTCATTGACATCTTTGAGAGCAGAACGAAACCCCTTCACCGCCCCACCCAGATCGCCACCTATAGTCCGCAACCGCTTGGTACCAAACAACACCATCACAATCACCAGCACAATCAACAACGAACCAATACTTACGCCACTGATGCCCATAGTATCACTCCTCAAAAAAAGACCACCACAGCAGGCTGTGGTGGCCAGGTTTATTTCCAACAGCTATCAGGTTCCGATGATGCCGCCATCGTCCTTCCAGATCACCACAGTTGCCGAACGCGGCGGTATCGTACCGTAGGGCCAGGTGCTGCGTACCTGACCATTGGCCCATTCAGTAGCAGTAGTGGTTGCACCCGGGTGCTGGACGTTGATGAACATGGTGCGCTGGTCCGGCGTGGTGATGCAGCCGGTGATTTCCTGGCCAACCGGGCCAGTCAGGAAGCGGCGGATCTCGCCGGTTTCCGGGTTGGCAGCGAACTGACAGTTGTTACCCATGATCGCGAACTGATTACGGTTCTGTGACCCCTCACCAATATCGGTCTGAATCCATACGCGGCTGTCCTTGTCGATCCAAAGACCATCTGGCGAGCTCAGGTAAGCATCTTCCGTCAGCACGTCGCCGTTCAGGTCACGACCGACAAAATCCGGATTCTCGAACTCACCACCGTCACCGGCCAGCAAGAACAGCTCCCACTCGAAACCGGTAGCGGCATGCTCACCATTGTTCTCAGCCCAGCGGACAATTTGACCATGGCTATTCAATGGGCGCGGATTAACGCCATCAACCGGCTCACGCCCATCACGTCCGCGGTTGCTGTTGTTGGTCAGGGTAAAGTAGACGTCTCCATTGTTCGGGTCCACAGCACCCCACTCCGGGCGATCCATCGGTGTGGCACCCACAGTGTCAGCGGCCAAACGGGTGTTGACCAGTACATCTGCCTGGCTACTGAAGCCGTTTGCCGACGTCAGACCGTTCTGACCAAATACCAGGGGCAGCCACTCACCAGTACCATCGTCATTGAACTTGGCGACATACAGGGTGCCATTGTCCAGCAAGCTACCATTGGCGGTTGACTTGAAGAAGTTATCGCGGCTGACGAACTTGTAGATGTACTGGAACTGCGAGTCATCACCCGAGTAGCAAACGACCGGCTTGCCCTCGATCGCTGGGGCAAACACCACGCCCTCATGGGCAAAACGGCCCAGGGCGGTGCGCTTCTTGGGTACACTGGTCGGGTCAAAGGGATCGACTTCAACCATCCAGCCGAAGCAGTTGGGTTCGTTACGATAATCGCCCGTAGCAGACTCAGCCTTGATGCTGGCGTCAAAACGGATGTAATGGTCTTCGCCGCTCTGCGCCAGTTCCCAGGCATAGCGGCCGGTACCGCTGGTGCGCACGCCATAGCGAGCATGTTCACGTGGGTTATCGCCACCATTGAAGAAATAGCCCGCCCAGTTCTCTTCCGAGAACATATAGGTGTTCCAGGGCGTCACACCATGGGCACAGTTGTTCAGCGTGCCGCGAGTCATGGTACCGTCAGCGCTGTACAGCGTACGCACGAAGCTGGAACCCCGCACCGGGCCCTGAATTTCTATTGGGGTCAGGGCAGTAATACGGCGATTGCGCATATCCTGCACAATCTGCCATTCGTTATTGATCTGCTTGCGGATGCGATAAACGCTGATGCCATGGGCGTTCATTTCTTTCAGCACTTCATCGCTATCACGGAAGCGGCCATCCTCCGAATCATAGATTCGTACAGTACCCGAACCCAGCGACTCACCAAGCGAGGCTTCGTGCATAAAGCGCGGTTCAACGTACTCGTGGTTGACCACTAGCAGACCATCATCCGAGCTGCCTTCATCTGGCGAGACACCTTCGATCGGGAAGAAATGCATGCCATCGTGATGACTGCCGATCTGTTCAGCCTGGTCAGCGCCACTGTTGAACACAGAGAAGGCCGGCATGCTACCGAGAATCGGTTCGCCCCATGCGCCCAGCACGTGATAGCTGTAGCCTTCCGGCACAATGATCTCATCCGACTCACTGGCGGGTATTGCACTGAAACCAATCAGGGCCGCAGGAGCCGCCGCCGGGGGAGTTGCAGAGCCACTGCTGCTAGAGCTGGAGCCACTGCTCAAACAACCGGTCAGGCTGGCACCCAGAAAACCCATGGCAGCAGCACCCATCGAACCTTTGACCAGGTCACGGCGGCCCAGACGGGCTTCCAGCACGGCGGCAAACGTAGGATTCTTGGAGAAATTGACTTGTGGCTCATCACCTTCGCCGTGATCAACCAGGGTTACGTGTTTGGTATCGACAGACATCCGTATTTCCTCATAGGGTTGTTTTGTTCAACGCCGCTATGATGGAAATTAAAAATGACAAATCAGAAATGGATCGATGAACATTCTGCGCATTTTTTGCTACAGCCCCGACGCTGCAATCAGTCCGCCAGCACCCGTTGCAGAGCCTTTCCTGACACTGAACAAGAGTTAACCTGGCACTGACACCTGAGCGCAACAAAGTCCTGTCAGAGTAAAGATGACTCCTTTTTGCTGACAGGTTTACCGATGCCCTACCCGCTTACCATTGGCCAACCCGTGCCGGACTTCCTGCTCAGCCCGGTCAAGGGTATCAGTCCGCTATTCTATGAAGTCTATTGCGGGCAACCTCTGCTACTACTGGTTGCCGATAACGCCAGCGACCTGCAACCCTTGACAGGTTTGACTGTGCAGCACAGGGTGCTGGCGTTGACTCGGCAGAAGAGCCCCCAAGACCTGGCACTGCCCTGGCCCAACGAGAGTGGGAATGCATCACTGTGCCAGCGCCTGACCGGCTGTGCCGGGGGCAAGATCTATGCGCTGTTGCTCAATCATGAACTGCGCCTGATCGGCCGTATCGATAGCCCAGACCCGGCGCAACTTGAGGCACAATGCCGCCTGCTTAGCCCACCCCCGGAATCACGTTGCCTCGAACGTGTGGCGCCGGTATTGCTGGTACCCGATGTCATAACTCCGCGACTATGCAAGCGCCTGATCAAAGCCTTTGAAAAAGATCACCGTGCCAGTGGTATGGTCCGTGTACAAGATGGCAGTCGAGTGCTGCAACCTGACCCGACCTACAAAAGTCGCCAGGATCATGCGCTGATTGATCCGGAACTGAATGCTGATCTTAACCAGTCTCTGGTACAAAACCTGCTACCGGTGATCGGGCGCAGCTTCCATTACCAGGCGGATCGTTTTGAGGGGTTCAAGATCGTTGCCTATCAGGCCAGTGACCGGGGTCATTTTGCCGCTCACCGTGACAACATCAGTGCCGACACCCGGCATCGCCACTTTGCCATGACGATCAACCTGAACGCGGACTTTACCGGCGGGGAGTTGGTATTTCCGGAGTATGGTTCCGACCGCTATCGCCCGGCACCCGGCGGAGCCATTGTTTTTTCCTGCTCAATGCTACACCGGGTCTTACCTGTCACTCAGGGCTGTCGCTATGCGGCGCTGACATTTTTCTGGAATGGGGCTGTACGCTAAGAGCGCAGCAATTGGCGCACGCAGCAGCCGTGCGCCAGGCGCAGAGGTGATCAGTCGAGCGGGACGCCAAGGCGATGGGCCACTTCTTCATAGGCTTCGATGACGCCACCAAGCCCTTGGCGGAAACGGTCCTTGTCCATTTTCTTGCGGGTTTCCTTGTCCCACAAGCGGCAACCATCCGGGCTGAACTCATCACCCAGTACGATCTCACCGTGGAACAGGCCGAATTCCAGCTTGAAATCCACCAGCATCAGGCCAGCGTCATCGAACAACCGGGTCAGTACCTGATTGACCTGCAGGGTCAGCTCCTGCATGCGCGCCAGCTGTTCAGCCGTTGCCCAGCCGAAGGTGACAACGTGCGAGGCATTGATGAAGGGGTCGCCCTTGGCGTCATCCTTGAGAAACAACTCAAAGGTCGGCGGAACCAGAGCCATGCCTTCTTCGACGCCCAATCGCTTGACCAGGCTGCCAGCGGCATAGTTACGTACCACACACTCGACCGGGATCATGTCGAGCTTCTTGACCAGACATTCAGTATCAGACAATAACTGGTCAAATTGGGTCGGGATGCCGGCTGCTTCCAGTTGCTGCATGATAAAAGCATTGAAACGGTTATTGACCATGCCCTTGCGTTCCAGCTGCTCGATCTTCTTGCCGTCAAACGCGGAAGTGTCGTTACGGAACAGCAGAATCAGACGATCAGCATCGTCAGTGGTGTACACCGATTTGGCTTTGCCACGGTAGAGTTCGTTACGTTTTTCCATGCTGGCGGCTCCTGAGGTCCGCAATCTACTCAAAGGTGCTGAAAATGATCAGGCAGCCTGCGCAATAGTCTGCCAGGGCAGGCCCTGGTTCTGGCAAGCCACCAGAAGTTGCCCTGACCAGTCGGCCAATACGTCACTCAAGGCGTCACGGGCGAGATCCGGGTGGTTGTTCTTTTCACTGATATGCGCCACGGCCAGATGACTCAGTCGCTGGCGATCCAGCTGGCCAAGCAGCTCCGCTGCCTGCTGGTTACTCAAGTGCCCGTGCTGTCCACCCACCCTGGCTTTCAGCCGCGGCGGATAAGGCCCGTCTGCCAGCATCGCCGGATCATAGTTGGCTTCCAGAAACAAAGCATCCAGCTGCTGGTAACGCTCAACAATCCACGGCGTGACCATGCCGGTATCCGTCAATAGGCCAAAGCGGGCCGATCCATTGTCAAAAATGAACTGGCAGGGCTCACGGGCATCGTGAGGCACCGCAACCGATTCAACCTGCAGCTCACCTATCTCGACCTTGCGATCGAGGGACAGGGTTTCGGTTCCTTGCGCACTCATGCCCAGAGCATGGCGGGTACCAGCGGTCATAAAAACCGGCAAGTTATAGCGGCGTGCCAGCTTCTCCACGCCCTGCACATGGTCACTGTGCTCATGGGTCACCAGAATGGCGTTCAACTGACTGGCATGCAGGCCAGCTGCAGCCAGCCGCTGCTCGGTACTGCGCAGACTGAAACCACAATCGATCAGCAGCCGGGTAGCGCCGTGTTCAATCACGGTCGCATTACCCTTGCTGCCACTACCCAATGAACAGTAACGCACTTGTCCCTTCTGTCTTCAGTTCAGGTTGTCACGAATGCGGGTCAGCAGGTCACGAGCCTGAGCCGGGTCCGCGGCACTGTCGATGCTGCGATCGACACTGACCACCACCTGCTGGCTGACCTGGGTCAGACGCACCTGCAGGCGGTCGCCATCATCGGTTGCGGGCGGACTGCGGCGCAGCATACGTGAGAAAAAGCCACGCTCAGCCTGCTCAGCGCGGGCAACGGCGTCCGCATCCACATAGTAGACACCCGCACTGCGGTTAATGTCCGCGACTGCCAGATCGGCCCGTGCCAATGCACTACCGACCAGCGACCAGCCGCGATTGAAATCGGTTTGCAGGTTGAGAACGGGGTTACCCGCACCGTCCTGACCCAGGCTGGCCTGAATGGATACCGGCTGACGATCCTGCTCAGCCAGAGAGGTTGCGCCCGTTGCCTGCAACTGGTTCAGATAGCTTTCCAGCTCAGCCAGCAGGGTGCGCTCGAGATTGGGATTCTCTGAGCTTTGCGGCCATTCACTGAAATCACCCCCGGATGAACGGGTCATGTGCAACGCATGAATTTCGCTGGAGCCGGGCTGAACGCCGGGCTCAACACGCACCAGAAAACGATGATCGCGACCCCGTGCGCGGCGACCTTCGCCAACCGCAGGTACCAGGCGACGCACCAGGCTATTATCTGCCCGGGCAGCAAAATCAAGCCATTCGGTTTCCGCTTCAGCCAGTTCAGCATTGGCCTGTGCCGGGCCAACCCGATAATCCGTCAGAAACTGACGTACCAGTGGCCAGGTATCAGCCTGCGACTCCTGACTCTGTAGCCAGATGCGGCTGCCATCCTGCTGCAATGAATAATAGGAGGCGCCAACCGTCACTGCCATGGGCTCCGGACGCGGCACGACAAAACGCTCACCGGAACCATCGGCCACATTACCCGGTACTGGTAGCATGTCACCAATTGGTTTGCTGTCCAGCCCGTCAGGGATACTCATACGCGGTTCGACCTGCGCAATCTGGTAGTCCGAGCCACGGTCACGGAAGAAGCCGTCGTCACCCATAAAGTAACCACAACCGGTCAGACTGCCGGCAACAACGAGAGACAGTGCACCAAGCACAGGTTTCATGGTGTATTCCTTGATAAACATGATGACCAACGGATCAAAGCAGACCACAGTCGCGCATGGCGTCCATGACTGGTGCATGGCAGCGTTCGCTCAGGGGCGTCAAAGGCAGACGGATACCGTCGGCGATCAGGCCCATTTGCTGTAATGCCCATTTGACCGGGATCGGGTTGGATTCGATAAAGAGCGTGCGATGCAGCGGCATCAGCGCGTCATTCAGACGCCGGGCGGTATCGGCATCGCCCGCCAGCGCAGCGGCGCACAGCTCGTGCATGGCCTTGGGCGCGACATTGGCGGTGACAGAGATATTGCCCTGACCACCCAACAGGATCAGCTCGACAGCCGTGGCGTCATCGCCAGAGTAGATGGCCAGCCGATCACCTACACGCTCGATCAGTTCAGCCGCACGCTGCATGTCGCCGGTGGCTTCCTTGATGCCGATGATATTGGGGATATCAGCCAGACGCTCAACCGTATCGGGCAGCATATCAACAGCTGTGCGACCGGGAACATTGTAAAGAATCTGCGGAATGGCAACCGCTTCAGCAATGAATTTGTGATGCTGGTACAGGCCTTCCTGCGTCGGCTTGTTGTAATAGGGGGTTACCAGCAGACAGGCATCAGCACCGACGCTACGCGCTGCTTCGGTCAATTCAACCGCCTCGCGGGTTGAATTCGCGCCGGTGCCAGCGATAACCGGAATACGCCCGGCAACCTGATCAACCACCCGGCGGATAGCCTCTTTATGCTCATCCATATCCAGGGTGGCAGACTCACCGGTCGTACCCACCGCAACGATGCCATCGGTGCCCTGCTCGAGGTGAAAATCAATCAACCGAGCAAGCGCCTGCCAATCCAGGTTGCCACGGGAATCCATGGGGGTAGCCATTGCCACCAGGCTGCCTGCAATCATTCCAACACTCCAGCATGAACAGTAAACGCCAATGGTACTTTCGCCGTGCTGCCAGCACAAGGGACGCTGCATTTACCGAGGCAGTCGGCACTTGAACCATTAGTCGCCGAGGGTGACAATGGGCGCTAATCTGACGCGCCCAGCCGCGCTTCACCACGCCAGCCTTCGAGGACCTTCATGTCGACGCCGCCCAGCCAACGGGAGCAGTACCTGGTCATCAACGCCATGGGCAGTGAGCCCACCAGCATGGCCCAGCAACTGGCCCGCCTCTGTGTCGAACAGCGCTGCCTGATTGTCAGTAGCCGCATGAGCCGCCATGGTAGCTGCTCGGTGCTGCTGTTACAGGTCAGTGGCCCTTGGGACGCACTGGCCCGGCTGGAAAACCTGCTCCCCGGCCTGGCCAAGCGTGAGAAGCTCTCTATTACCATCGGGCGCGGCCAACCGATAGAAGACCGGCCACAGGCCCTGCCGTATAACGTTTTTGTGACCGCTGCCCAACGCCCGGAGCTGCTTGCCGAACTGAGCCAGTTCTTCCAGTTGCTCGGCATCAGTATTGAAGAGCTGAACAGCTTCACCTATATGGCGCAACATACCGGCACCCCCATGCTCAACCTGACCCTGACCATCGCCATTCCGGCCGAAACCCAGCTGAGCTGGCTGCGGGAGCAGTTTCTCGACTTTTGTGATGAACTCAACCTGGACGCCGTGATTGAGCCCTGGCGCCCGCTGCATTGACCCAAGGAGCCGCCCTATGAGTATTGCCGTGAATCAACCGGTCCCGGATTTTACTGCCCAGGCCACCAGCGACCAACAAGTGCGCCTGAGCGATCTGGCCGGGAAAAATGTGGTGATCTATTTTTACCCCAAGGACAACACCCCAGGTTGCACCACCGAAGGCCAGGATTTTCGCGATCGCGAAGAGGCTTTCAACGCCGCCAATACGTTGATATTCGGCGTTTCCAAGGACAGCCTGCGGGTGCATGAAAACTTCAAGACCAAGCAGGGCTTTCCCTTCGAGCTGATCAGCGACCCGGACGAAGCGCTGTGCAAGCACTTCGACGTGATCAAGCTGAAAAAACTTTATGGCAAGGAATACATGGGCATCGAACGCAGTACTTTCCTGATTGATGCCAAGGGTGTGTTGCGCCAGGAGTGGCGCAAGGTCAAGGTCAAGGGGCACGCCCAGGAAGTGCTGGAGGCTGTGCAGGCACTTTGAGTGCTCAAGGAGCAGGCATTACGCCTGCTCCACTTCCGGTTCGCTTTCTACCGCTTCCACCCCGCGCGGCCAGGCATAGAGTACGGCCTTGAACAGGGTCGCCAATGGAATGGCGAAGAAAATCCCCCAGAAGCCCCACAGGCCACCAAAGATCAACACCGCAGCAATAATGGCAACCGGATGCAGGTTGACCGCCTCGGAAAACAGGATCGGCACCAGCACATTGCCATCCAGCGCCTGAATCACGCCGTAGACCACCATCAAGGCGATAAACTCGCTGCTGAAGCCCCACTGGAACAGGCCAATCAGAGCGATCGGAATGGTTGCCACGGCTGCGCCGATGTAGGGCACCAGTACCGACAGCCCCACCATGACCGCCAGCAAGGCCGCATAGTTGACACCCAACACGACGAAGCAGATGTAGGAGACTGCGCCAACAATGATGATTTCAACCACCTTGCCACGAATATAGTTGGCGATCTGCTGATTCATCTCGGTCCAGACCTCAACCATCAGGCGACGCTCCTGGGGCAAGCGACCAACCAACCAGTCACCCAGCTTTTTGCTGTCCATCAGGAAGAAAAACACCAGAATCGGCACCAGTACCAGATAAATAATGATGTTCAGCAGCATTGGCAGACTGGCCAGCGACTGCGACAGCAGCCATTGACCAAACTGCCCGAACTCGGCGTTCGCCGACCGGATAAGCCGCTCGATCTGCTCCTCGGACACCAGCGCCGGATAACGCTCGGGCAAGTGCATCAGTTGCGACTGCCATTCGGTCAACATACGCGGCAATTCATTGAACAGCGCCGCCATCTGCTTCCACACCAGTGGTATGACCACACCGAAGATAGTCCCGAGCCCACCGAGAAAAAGCAGAAACACCAGCCATACCGATAGCCAGTGCGGCACTCCCCAGCGCTTGAACAGGGTCACTATGCCTTGCAACAGATACGCCAGCACCAGGCCAGTCAGCAAGGGTGCCAACTTGCCACCAAAGGTCAGAATAACGGCAAACCCCAGGGCCAGCACCACCGCCAGCACCACCGCTTCCTCGTCCGAGAAATATTTGTGTACCCAATTCTGGAAAACTTTCAGCATGCCGGTTGATCTCACGATTTTCGCAACCAATAATGAAATTCATCGTCCAAGGTATCAGCATGCACCAGTGCGTGACCTGACAGTTCGGCAAATCGCTGGATATCGCGCCAGGAACCAGCATCGGTGGCTGCGATATGCAACACTTGCCCACTGGCCAGAGCATGCAAGGCCTGCTTGGCCTTGAGCAGAGGCAGCGGGCAGCTGAGGCCACGGGCATCCAGTTCCAGGTCAACGTGTACATTCGTTGGGGCTTCTAGCGTCATCCAGGCTCCTTGTTCAAGTGGCGTCAGTATAGCGCTGCACAACCCGCTCCGGACAACCCAGGTTACAAAAGGTTACCATGTCAGTTACATCCTGTCTTCCGCGCCTGTTGGCCAGCAAAGCATTGCTTACCCTCTGTTTGCTTGGCGTTATGCCAAGCGCCCCGGTGCAGGCGGAATTCAACTTGCCCTCACTGGGGGACACCAGTGCCGGCATCATGTCCCGCGAACAGGAGTATCAGCTGGGTCGGGCGTGGCTGGGCATGCTGCGCGGAGCAGTCGCCACCAAGGATGATCCGCTACTGAAGGATTTTGTCGAACGCCATGTCTATCAACTGGCGGAAACCAGCCAGCTGGTCGACCGCCGGCTGGCCTTCGTCATCGTCGATAGCCCCCAGCTGAATGCCTTTGCCGCACCCGGCGGCATTGTCGGCATCAACGGCGGCCTGTTTCTGCACGCCCATACCGAAGGTGAGTTTGCATCGGTGATGGCTCACGAACTGGCGCACTTGTCGCAACGCCATTTCTCACGCAACCTCGAACAGCAGCAGCGCATGCGCGTACCACTGATGACTGCCATGCTGGCGAGCATTGTAATTGCCGCAGCAGGGGGTGGCGATGCCGGCTTTGCTGCGCTGGCATCCACCCAGGCAGCTGCAATCCAGGAGCAACGCCGCTTTTCGCGCCAGAATGAACAGGAAGCGGATCGCATCGGCATCCAGAATCTCTATCAGGCCGGCTATGATCCCCGCGCCATGCCGGATATGTTCGAGCGCCTGGCACGTAACAGCCGCTTTGACCGCACGCCCCCTGAGTTTCTGCTGACCCACCCGGTCACTCAATCGCGCATCTCCGATTCCCGCAACCGCGCCGAGCAACTGGCACGTAATAATGGTCGCCGGGACAGTCAGGAGTACCAGATGCTGCGTGCACGGGTGCAATTGCGTTACGAAAATAACCCCGGGGTAGCGATTCGCCGTTTTCAGGCGCAACTGGATGAGCATGACGGCGAGCACGCCCCGGCCCGCTACGGCCTGGTGCTGGCCAAGATGAATGCCAGCCAGTTCGATGCCGCCGCGCAGGCGCTGCAACCGCTGCTGGAGCAACATGGAGATATGCTTATTGTTCGCCTGGCAGAAGTTGAATTGCTGCGCCTGCAGGGACGAAGCAGCGCAGCATTGGCCATTGTGAACCAGTTACTGGAAAACCGGCCGGACAACTATCCGCTACTGCAAAGCAAGATCGACCTGTTGTTGCACAAGCAAGACTATGCCGAGGCCCAGCGCCTGAGTGACCGCCTGACCAGTCAGCGCAGCGATGATCCTGACGTCTGGTATATGGCCGCCGAGATACGCGGCCTGGCGGAAAATATCACCGGGTTACATATCGCCCGGGCGGAATACTTCATGCTGGCGGGAGATCTGGATCAGGCAGATGAACAACTTAAGCTGGCCCATCGCCGGGTCAGTGACAATTTTGTCATGCGCTCTCGGGTAGAGGCGCGCCAGGAGCAACTGGCGCGCCAACGTGAGGTACTGAGGAGCTTCTGATCAGGCGTTGCCGACTGCAGCCAGGCTGGCCTGCCGGGTAAAATCGAGCATGCGTTCCAGCGGCTGCACCGCGCGGGGAACCAGCGCAGCATCCACCTCGATTTCATCCGTGCCCTGCTCCAGGCTCGCCAACAGCCGAGGCAGGGTGTTCATCGCCATCCAGGGGCAGTGGGCGCAGCTGCGACAGGTCGCACCATTACCCGCCGTCGGGGCTTCGATCAGCTGACGATCGGGGGCCGCCTGCTGCATCTTGTAGAAGATGCCGCGGTCGGTCGCAACAATGAATGTCGGATTCGGCAGCGTCTGGGTGGCTTTGATCAGCTGGCTGGTGGAACCTACCACATCGGCCAGTTCAACAACCGCAGCCGGTGACTCGGGATGCACCAGCACGGCCGCTTCCGGATAGACAGCCTTGAGATCAATCAGTGACTGCGCCTTGAACTCCTCATGCACAATACAGCTGCCCTGCCACATCAGCATATCCGCACCCGTCTGGGTCTGGATGTAATGCCCCAGGTGCTGGTCAGGCGCCCAGAGGATTTTCTCCCCCTGATCCATCAGGTGCTCAACAATCTGCAGCGCACAACTCGAGGTCACCACCCAGTCAGCCCGGGCTTTGACCGCTGCCGAGGTATTGGCATAGACGACAACAGTGCGATCAGGGTGCTGGTCACAAAACGCCGAGAACTCGTCAATCGGGCAACCGATATCCAGCGAGCAGGTGGCCTCCAGCGTCGGCATCAGCACGCGCTTTTCCGGACTGAGGATTTTCGATGTTTCGCCCATGAAACGCACGCCGGCGACAACCAGGGTCGTCGCCGGATGATCGCGCCCGAAACGCGCCATTTCCAGCGAGTCAGAGACACAACCACCGGTTTCTTCGGCCAACGCCTGAAGTACCGGATCAGTGTAATAGTGGGCAACCAGTACCGCGTTACGTGCCTTGAGGGCCGCTGCAATACGTTGCTTGTAGTCAGCGGTTTCTGCATCGCTTAGCGGAGTCGGCTGGCGGGCTGCCAGATGCGCCTGCACCAGCACGCGCTCGGGAATCTGTGACATGACTTCACCCAGTCGGATATATATGCCGATCATACCATGCAGTCTCTACGAGATGCTTGGTCGGCAGTTGGCTAAGAGGGTGGACAACGAGGAGAAGATGGTGGGTCGTGTAGGATTCGAACCTACGACCAATTGGTTAAAAGCCAACTGCTCTACCAACTGAGCTAACGACCCGGAACGCGCGCTATAGTACTGATTTTTCAGATCAACTCAAGCTTTTTAGTACATTTTTTACACCTGATAGCGAGTCGGGTCCGCTACCCCGGCCTGGGCAAAGCCCTGACTGCGCAGGCGACAGCTGTCACAGCGGCCACAGGCGCGGCCATCACCGTCAGCCTGGTAGCAGGACACCGTCAGACTGTAATCCACCCCGTGGGCGATACCCGCCGTGATGATATCCGCCTTGCTCAGCATCTGCAGTGGCGTCTGGATACGAAACGGTGTGCCTTCCACACCCGCCCGCGTGGCCAGGTTGGCCATACGCTCAAAGGCCTGAATAAAATCAGGCCGGCAATCCGGATAACCGGAATAATCCACGGCATTGACGCCAATAAAGATATCCTGGGCGTCCAGCACCTCAGCCCAGCCCAGAGCCAGGGACAGAAATACTGTATTGCGCGCTGGCACATAGGTCACCGGAATACCTTCTTGCGGCGTTTCCGGCACAGCAATCGTGGCATCCGTCAGCGCCGAGCCGCCCATACCGTCAAGGTCCAGGCCAATGACCTTGTGTTCGACCACCCTGGCATACCGGGCAATCCGCACGGCTGCCGCCAGTTCGGCCCGGTGACGCTGCCCGTAATCAAAACTCATGCTGTAACAGGCATAACCCTCTGCCTGCGCCATCGCCAACACCGTGGCTGAATCCAGGCCACCAGAGAGCAGTACCACTGCCTTTTTGTGTTCTGTCATTTCAATGCCCCGGCTGGTCGTTCCACAGGTATTTATGCAATTGCAGCTGGAAACGCACTGGCAGATTATCCGCCACTACCCAGTCTGCCAGCTCACGCGCATCCAGCTCAGTATGACTGGGCGAAAACAATACCTCACCCACCCGATCAGCCAATGCATACTCATCCAGCTTGAAGCGCGCCCAGTCGTAATCCTCTCTGCTGCAGAGTACAAACTTCACCTGGTCTTTCGGGCCAAGCAGGGCAATATTGCTGTACAGGTTACGAGTAACTTCAGCTGAACCTGGCGTTTTCAGGTCCACTACCCGACTGACCCGCGGATCCACCGCACTGACATCCAGTGCACCACTGGTCTCCAGAGACACCTCGTAGCCAGCATCGCACAGCAA
>JAMCWB010000063.1 GCA_023475025.1 Gammaproteobacteria bacterium | reverse complement strand
TCCAGCTTGCCGAATTTTTCTTCGGCCTGCTCGTTGTTCAGGCTAAGGGCAACAATCACATCCTGCCCTGGCACCCAGTTGGCAGGTGTAGCAATCGGCACACCATCAGTCGCCTGGACAGCATCCAGAGCCCGCATGATTTCCGCGAAATTGCGGCCAACTGACATCGGATAGGTCATGGTCAAGCGGATTTTCTTGTCCGGACCAATAATGAACACGCTGCGCACAGTCGCGCTATCAGCTGGTGTGCGGCCGTCTGGCAGGTAGGCATCTGCGGGTAGCATGTTGTAGAGCTTGGATACCTTGAGCGAAGTGTCATCAATAATTGGAAAATCAGCCGGCGCACCGCAGAACGCCTCGATATCGCGCTGCCACTTCTTGTGCTCAGCAACATTGTCGACAGACACACCCATCACCTTGGTATTGCGCTTGGCAAACTCGGGCGCCAACTGGGCAACCGCACCAAACTCGGTCGTGCAGACCGGCGTGAAATCTTTCGGGTGTGAAAACAGGATGGCGTAACTATCGCCAATCCAGTCATGCAGAGACAACTGACCGACCGTGGAGTCAGCTGAAAAATCCGGGGCAATATCATTGATACGCAGAGACATGTTCAGTTTCCTGTAGGTGTGGAGAACAGATTCATACTGGGGGTAGTTTTTTGATTAATCAACCCCGGGGTCAGGTCTTGCCTTTTGCCCTTCCTCAAAAAGGCAAAAGGCAAGACCTGCCCCCCCAAAAGCATATTCATCGAGCTGTAAACATTCTACATATAAGAACTGGACTCTCATGCATTTTTTACGTATTGTTTCGTCCGGTGTAAATCGACATCGCGGATTAACTTCCTTAATTAGCAGATTTTACCCCTATTTTTCAGTGAAATTGCCCTGCACATCCAGCGGCAAGACAAGGCTTTTTTGCAGCCTTTCTCTGGCTTTAAGGAACGTAAATATCATGACTTCTAAAGATCTTTCTGGGCTTTTGCCTCACCTCAGCTTTCCCTAGCGCACCTCTCCTCTAGCGCCAGAAAACCTAACCGGGGCCATCACACCAGGGTCAGGTCTTGTCTTTTGCCTTTTTCAGGAAAGGCAAAAGACAAGACCTGACCCCGCCCCTCCCTTTTTTGTGAAAGAAGAGGACATCACTTGAACGATTATGGCTTTACCCAATTTTCAACACTGACCGTGTTGCTCTTGCTGCTGGGTTTTTACGGCGGCACCTATCTGCTCACCCTGATGATCCGTAAAAAGAAAGAAGACACTACCGGCTTCATGGTTGCCGGCCACCATGTCGGTTTTGGCATGGGTGCGGCGAGCATGACCGCCACCTGGATCTGGGCCGCGTCTTTCTATGCTGCGGCCACCTCCGGCTATACCTACGGTGTGTCAGGCCCGCTCCATTACGGGCTGTGGGGCGCGCTGATGATTCTGTTCATCTATCCCTTTGGCCGCCGCTTTCGTCAATTGGCACCCCATGGGCACACGCTCGGCGAGTTGATCCACGCACGCCACGGCGCATCGAGCCAACTGATCCTCGCTGGCTCCAATATTCTGGGCAGCGTCATCAGTCTGATGGTTAACTTTACTGCAGCCGGCGCGCTGGTCTCGGTGCTGTCACCGCTGTCGTTCCAGACCGGCGTTATCGTTGCCGGCGTAGGCGTTCTGGCTTACACCCTGACCTCCGGCTTTCGCGCCTCGGTATTTACCGACTTTGCCCAACTGGTCGCATTGATGGCGATTGCGATCCTGATCATTCCAGCCGTGCTCTTTTCAGCCGGCGGCCCCAGCGTCATGGTTGACGGCTTGAGCCGACTGACTGACGAACAGGCCAGCTTGTTCTCGATGGACGCCATCATGAATCAGGGCGCTCCATTCTTTGTTGCTGTATTGGCCTATGCGATCGGCAACCAGACCATCTCGCAACGCCTCTTTGCCGTTCGCGAGAGCCATATCAAATCGACCTTTATCACCGCCACTATTGGTTATGGGGCTATCGTTATCGGCCTGGGCATGATCGGCCTGATGGCACTATCAGTGGGCATGGAGCCGATTGACGGCAACATGAACAACCTGATTCCACAGATGGTCTCGACCTATCTGTCACCGCTCTTTGTCGCGCTCTTCTTCGTATTGGTCATCGGCTCGCTGTCGTCCACCGCCGACTCTGACCTCTCGGCCCTGTCGACCATCATGATGGCCGATGTTTACGGCAAGAACCTGTCAGCCAACAATCCCAACCCGCGCACCATGATGCTGGTCGGCCGCATTACCATGATCGTAGCCACGGCAGCCGGGCTGATCTTTGCCAGCTTTTCGCTGGATATCCTGGTCATGCTGGTATTCGTTGGCGCACTCTGGGGGGCCATCGTATTCCCGGTCATTGTCAGCTGTTACTGGAACCGCGTCACCAACGCCGCATTTACCTGGTCGGTGGTTGTCGCCATGGCGCTGTTCTGCATCGCCCGTTTTGAGCTGCTGGAAATGACCGGTATCACGGTGTTGACCTATGAACTGTTGGCCTCGCTTGGCGGTGCAGTCGTTATCGGCCTGATGGCATTCGGCTTCTTCGGGCGCTCCGTCGGGCTGATCGCCGGTCTGCTGGCGTTGATCGCCATGCTTGTCGTCGCACCGGGCTTCCTGCGCGACCACCTGGTATTGACCGCCTCACTGACCGCCTACGGTGCCAGCGCACTGGTCTGCACCCTGATCACCCTGCTCAGTAAAGAACGCTTTGATTTCGACCTGATCAAGCAGCGGGTCGGGGACTACGACGCAGCACCCACACAAGCCTCACAGCCCATGGAGAATGCCCAATGAGCAATGAACTTCTCTACGCCGCCTATATCCTGGTATGGCCCGCATTGACACTCGGCGTACTGGCTGTGATTTGCACAGCCGTAGTCCGGGATATCCGCAAGGCCCGCAAAACCAAGAAAGACCTTATCTGATCTTTAACCGGGGTCTTCAACCAGGGTCAGGTCTTGCCTTTTGCCTTTCGAGAAAGGGCAAAAGGCAAGACCTGACCCCGATTTTATTCCTCGCGGACTCTCAAGAAGCTGGCAAAGCGCGGCAGCCCGGTGGATGTGTAGCCTTGATAACGGAAGGTTACTGTTGTCCCTGCAGGGGGTGGTGCGATCCGATCGGCATCGCTGAAGCCGGTTCCCAGTCTGAAACGTCGGCCGCTTGGCAGTTCTACTTCCAGCGCGCCCATCATCCCCTCTAACCTGCCCTTGCCAGGCACATGTCCGACCACCACAGCTTCTGCGTCATCAAGCACCTTCACCTTGAGCAAATCATCCGAACGCCCCGCCACATACAGTCCGCTCTTGCGCTTGAGCATCAGGCCCTCGGCACCGTCAGCCACGATCTCATCGAGTTGCTGCATCAAGACTGCATGGCTGCTGATGGGGTGCTGATGAACCAGCGCCAGATATGGCGAGTCCGTAGCTGCTACCAAGGCCTGCAACTGCTGATAGCGACGCTCGAAGGGTGTATCCGGTACAGGCAAATCGAACACATGAAAGCGCAACTGCTGCCATTCGCTATCGACCGGCTGACGCTTGCGAACCGTTGCTGATATCTCAGCAAACTGCTCACGCCCACTCCACAGCTCACCATCCAGTGGGTGCTCAGGAAAGCCGACAGTAAACCAGTCCGGCGCCGGATAGACATGACCACCGCGCGACCAGAACTGCGTACCGTCCCAATAGGCGCGCACACCATCCAGCTTCTCGCTGACCCAATAGTCCTCCAGCGCAACGCCTTCACGATAGACATTAGCCAGCGGAATGGCCGGCGGACTTGCCAGCAAAACAGATGAAAACAACAGCGCTGCCAGCAACACCGCTCGAGCACAACATCTAAAAATTAACGGCATAATCCATTGCCTCACTGGGAGTTAAAACCGGGGTCAGGTCTTGCCTTTTGCCCTTTTCACTATCCTGCTGACCCGCGAATAATGCAGACCAACATGCTCGCCGATGGCCTGCAAGCTATAGCCCCCGCTGGCATAGGCCGCAGCGATGGCCTGGTCGCGATCAGCACTATTGGCAAAATAATCGTCAAGAGGCCGCGGGGGCGGGCGGCGTTGTAAAGACGGAATCTCAGCCAAAGATCGTGTCGGGTCAATGGTGCCCTGCACGCTGGCAATAAACTGGTCACCACCCAGATAGATCTGATTCTTCAGGGCCTCCCAGGGTGTTGGCTGGCCCCTGCCGCTGGCCACAAACCGCTTATAGCCGGCAACAGCGTGCTCACGGTCTTGCCCAAAAGCAGATAAGACCCAGTCCACATACAGCCCTGCAAAAGGATCAACACTGCCCACTGTTGCCTGATAACTGCTCCAGGGCCACTCCTCCGCCGAGTGGACCATTTGCGCACGTACCGGGTTCAGCACTATGTATCGCGCCAACTCAAGTAAATAGCCTTCCTTCTCGACAAGAATGGCCTTGTAGCGCCCCTGGAATACGTGCCCAACACGCTCATGTCGGCGGTTATGCCTCTGGGTATAGACCCCATTCAACTGGCGCATGCCAGAGGACAAATTGGCCTCCAGGGTTTCAAGCAAAAGATGATAATGGTTGCCCATCAGGCAATAAGCATGGCAAACCCATTGATACTGCTGACATAGCTCGCTAAGCAACGCCAGAAAAGACAAGCGATCATTATCGTCCTCATAGATCAGCTCCCGCCGATCACCACGAGCCGTAATATGGTAAAGCGCACCTGCAAACTCCAGGCGTAAAGGTCTGGCCATTCCATGGCTCCTTGCCGCAAACAAACACAAAACCTGCTGCGCCGCCGCAGCTCCCTACGAACACACACCACAGTGGATAGGGCAAAAAACAAGACCTGACCCCCGTTGTGTGGCCGACATAAAAAAGGGCCGCCCCAGACATAACGCCCGAAGCAGCCCTCCTCATCAAGAATCAAGACCGTCCCTGGCCAGCGACAACATCCTTGATAACGAAACAATACTGCAAAGCCATGGCGAGACAAAGCTAATAATTGTCAAACTGAGAAACCTGTCACACATTTTTTGAAGTTCGTGAAGTTCGGGGTCAGGTCTTGCCTTTTGCCCTTTCTAAAAAGGCAAAAGGCAAGACCTGACCCCGATTTGGCAATACAGGCACAAAAAAGGGCCGCTCAGCTGTACTGCCTGAAGCGGCCCTTCATTTACAAAACTCAAGTGACCATCCTTGGTCAAGGTCATCATCCGTGATGTCGGAACAATACTGTAAAACCATCACGAGACAAATATAAAAATTGTCATAATGAGACTTGTGTCACATTTTTTCTTTGCATTACCTCAGCCAATACCCCGAACTCCGCGGCATATCACAGTATAGGCGGCCCCGCAGTACGCGATCCAGATGCACCTGGCGAGTAACACCCCGCTGCAGCTGATTCTGCGTCGCGGCGAGTCGAGTACAGTCATTTCGATGCGGGCGGCACAACTCAACCTGAGCACCGTCAAAGCAGGCATGTACTTGCACCTGCCTGCTGCTACGGTCCTGCTCAGACAGCGCAATCGTTTCTGGAAATCCCAACACCAACGTAAAACCCATAGGGTCTGCAGCACGCCAGTCACCAGCATAATAGCCTTGCGCATCATCCAGCACACATTGCACCAGATCGCCGGGAGCAGCATTCCTTATCCGCTCCTCACGCGCCTGCTGTTCCAGCCGTTGCTGCTCGGCAGCCAAGCGGGCCGCTTCGGCACGCCGCTCGCGCTCGGCCTGATCAATTTCCGCCTGCCGCGAGCGGACATCCAATTGCTGTTCGGGCGATAAACGCACCCACTCCTCTTCACTCATGCCCAGCGGGTAGCTGGACATACAGCCTGATAACAGAAGCGCACTACACACAAGAGGAAGCCAAAAACGGGAACACAAAGCCATAGTAGCCTTAAGATCCTAAGTGATTGATCTAGATAGACATATTAACCCAACAGAGCAGCTTTTTCATGATCAAGCCCGGATCCGGGGTTAAACAAACTGCAGATGAATCAATTGTGATCCTTTCCGATGACCTGAGAACACAAGGCCAGCAGTCCAACGGCATGCCCCCGGCCGTTACGATGAATGTTAATTAAAACCCAGCATGATAGCCCAACGAAACTAGGGGCGTTTCACCTTGTGGGAGCTGCCGAACCCCGCCGTGCGGCAACTCAGAGCGTTAGTCGACCGGTTACAAGCACTGATCGATATGCGCCAGCAGGAAAGAAACCGGCTAGAAGCTTTGGAGCACGGCACACCAACCAGTGTCCGAGGTATGGTGGATAAGCACATTGATTGGCTAAATCAGCAGATCCAGAAAGTGCAGGCTGACATTGATGACCATATCGATGGTAACCCTGAACTCAAACAAGACACCGACCTGATTGAAAGCATCCCCGGAATAGGGAGAAGAGCTTCATCTCAGTTCCTGGCGTACATTGGCGATGCACGCCGCTTCAGCAACGCAAAAGCACTTGCTGCCTTCATTGGTGTGACGCCCCGACAGAAGCAATCAGGCTCATCGATTAACGGCCGTAGCCACCTTTCCAGAGCTGGCCACGCAGTGGCTCGAAAAGCTCTGTTCATGCCTGGCATGGTTGCCAAGCGCTACAACCCAGTCGTGGTTGAACTGAGTGAGCGCTTGGAAAAGCGGGGCTTAACACCAAAAGCCATTGTCGGGGCTTGAACTTCAAGAGGGTATCTGACCCCCGGTTTATGCCCCCATTACGTTATTGATGCGTGATGCGCAACATGCTAATTTGACTAGATGATTAAATCATTCCGCCACAAAGGACTGAAGCGGTTCTACTCAACCGGCAATACGTCAGGTATACAGGCCGATCACGCCAAAAAACTGCGTATTATGAGGATTATCACTAATGACTATGCATAATCCACCGCATCCTGGTGCGTTCATCCGGGAGGTGTACCTGGAGCCATTTGGTATCAGCTCCCGTCAACTAGCTTCCAACCTGGGGGTCTCTCCCTCCACCTTGTCTCGTCTGCTCAAAGGAGACAGTGGCATTAGTCCGGAAATGTCGCTTCGGCTATCCAAGGTGCTTGGGCGTTCACCTGAAAGCTGGCTGGCGATGCAGGATATGTACGACCTATGGGTAGCACGCAACACAGTCAACCTGGATGGTATCCATCCCCTGGATTTCGAAGCAGCTTAATGAATGCTGTTGCCGTAAAATCGGGGGTCAGGTCTTGCCTTTTGCCTTTTTGAGGAAAGGCAAAAGGCAAGACCTGACCCCGATTATGAAGCGACCCCGATTACGCATTTAAATACCGGAGAATACTTAAAGCCACCAAGCTATAAGATTTATATTGCTGACTAAACGCTCACCCCCTATGCTATTCGGTATATTAATGCCGATTGAGCTCATAGATATGTTTGAAACCCTAACTCTTCAAAGCTATGTGAACGGTCAGTGGCACGATGCCATGGGCGGAGCAACAGGTGCCCAGGGTGAGGCGCCCAAGCTACTACTGACAGAAGGGAACGACGGAGCCTATTACGCCGACGCCATGCTGGATGACAAACTGACCAAAGCACACTGGCTGGTCAAGTTTGCCCGCAACAGGGCTGCCGAAAATGACAAGAACATTCTTCGCGCTGAATACCATTACTACCACGCAGTCTCACGCCTGGGCTTGAACACTGTTTCTACCGACGAATTGAGCCTTGAAGAGGCCGACAAACCCAGCCTCTGGATGCCTCGCTTTGATCGCATCATCAACCAAGGCTGCGTTGAACGCATCCCTGTTGAGTCAATCTATTCCATACTCGGCAACACAGAGCCGGGATCACGGCTTACCCATGAAGCCGTACTGTCAAGGCTGATTGAATTGTGGTGCTTGAGTGGACAGAGCGCCGAGATACCAGAACTGATCTTTGAATACATACGTCGAGACCTGCTGAATCGTGTGCTGGGCAACAGTGACAATCATGGTCGCAATACAGCCATATTCCGTTACCAGGGGCGCTTTGAACTCGCCCCGATCTATGACCTTGCCCCAATGGTCCTGGATGCAGAAGGCGTAACCAGATCAACTAAATGGCAGGCAGAAATGCGAGGCAGCCCCAACTGGCGAGAGATCTGTACCTGCTATCCCCAATGGTGCGCTCCGGATGCGTTGTATGAGCGCATCCGCGATGCCGCCAATCAATTCAGAAGCCTACCGGACTTGCTTGTTGATATGCCCCTGGCCATTCGCCAATCAAAAGCAATCCCCGTCAACCATCTGGACAAGCACCTGGCGTTATGGGGTCTGATATGAATACCCTGACAGGCGAACAACGCAAGCAACTGATCGAAGAGATCATTCAGCAACACACTGACGGCGAAATAACCCTTGGAATGGCAGTGCGTCGGCTACGCCTGGAGGTAACCGGGTTCGACCAGGAAACCTTTGCGCACATGTGCGGCATCTCGACCAGAGCGCTTTATCAGCTGGAAACCGACAAAGCCAACCCCACCTTGCGCACCGTCGAGTCAATACTGCGCAAATTTGGCCTGCGGATAGGACTGATGAGCACGCAGCCAACAGGCAAGTTACGCACTGCTGCGTTGAATGCCCCTGAAATAGCCACCAGGTCAGTTTCAAGAGGAACCAAGCCCAATAGAAAATAAACCAAAATCGCAAAACCGGGGATCACTTCAAAATCGGGGTCAGGTCTTGCCTTTTGCCTTTTTGAAGAAAGGCAAAAGGCAAGACCTGACCCTCGGTTAGACCCTCGGTTATGCTCGGTTATGGTTAGTGCAACTCATTAAAAACTTCCGGGTGTTGCTCAGCAATGCGCAGAAGCGCAACCGCCGGCCCCTGAGGCTCGCGCCGACCCTGCTCCCAATCCTGAAGGGTTCGCACACTCACACCCATAAGACCGGCAAACGCAGATTGAGACATGTTCAACTTCAGCCTGATCACTTTAGGCTGTGAGGGCTCTGATAGCTCGTGGGTTCGTAGAGCCAAGTTGCCCTTTTTGAACTGCTTGATTTCATTGATGCCATCAAGAATTTCTGCCCCAAGGTTTCTGTCACCCATTTTTGATTGCCTCCGCTATCTGCTTGAGCATATGGCCAGGAATACTGGCGCGCTCTGATTTACTGTACAGCGTGAGCATCCATATCTCGTGGTCAGACTTCTTCCAGTAGTAAATGACTCTGATACCACCGCTCTTTCCCGAACTCGCTGGCGCCCATCGAACCTTACGAACGCCACCTGAGCCTTTGATGAGATCCCCGGCATCCTGCTTCTGCAAAAGGCAGGTTTGCAGCCCACGGTATTCCTCATCCGTGAGGTAGTTCGGCAATAGCTTGGTGAACGTTGAAGTTTCAATGAATAGCATTAGAAAAATATACGGCGTTGCCGTACCAGCGTCAAGACAAGTGCACGTCGGGCTCTGCAGGGCGTTGCTGGGTCTGATACTCCCCCCTCTGACATGTGGCTTCTTAACGCATACTGTCAGGACGCCGTAACGCATGGATCAACAACTCGTAGCGCAAAAACCATGGGCCAGGCTTTTGAAGCGCTCGCACAATCAGGTGTCATCGATGCCGACCTTGCCGCACGCATGCGCAAATCGGTCGGATTCAGAAATGTGATGGTGCATAACTACGATGACGTGAACTGGTCGATTGTCTATGCCATCTGCACCAAGCATCTTGGCGACTTTCGGACATTTGCCAAAGTTTTCTCAGGCTTGATGGCAAAAGACAAGACGTGACCCCGACTTACGACGGCGTAACCCCCGACCCGGTCATCCTCCCGGTATCAGCAGTTATCTCCGACGATGCAGGTGAGCGGCGCAACTATGACCGCATACTCGACCAAGTGTCCAGGCCGCTAATGCAGCAAGCACGTGAACACCTAACCTTCACCGCCAAACCGACTACTTATCCGGATGGCGTCGTTTCAAACCTCGAATTCACCGGTAACGATAAGCTGCGCCCAACCTGGCGCTCCCCCAACCTCGGGCCCCATGTTGCCTACCTGTCCAACATCATCAGGCGTACCCTGACAGAACAGATGCGCGAACAAACGCGGTATCTGCGTAACCATGTGCGTGCTCGCAACGCACTCAAAGAAGTTGTCGAAATGCCTGACCACCAGGCAGACCGCGTCCTCAGATCGATCGAACAAAACAACGCAGAGCTGAGTAACGTACTACTCAAGCAAATGCCAGTACTAGGTGAGCCCGGCGTATGGAGCGAGATCGTCGAGAGCGTATCCAAAGCCTTTCATACAGACGCCCCCGAAAACAACCATGTCCTGGACCGTTATCACCCTTCACGACCCGCGGGCACATCGTCATAAAACAAAACCCATCAAACTCACTCAGTCACTGCCAGCTGCAAAGCATAGATAGCGTCCTTGCGAGCCGCGAAGCATAGATTACGTCATTGCGAGCCGCAAAGCATAGATTACGTCATTGCGAGCCGCGAAGCGGCGTGGCAATCCATCTAAAAGGCAAAAGGCAAGACCTGACCCCGATTTATGACCCCGATTTAAACCCAAATCAGAAATAAATTGACTCCCATGCATTGGCAAGGTATCAAAAGGTATTACCTTTTAATACGGTAGACTCACACATGGCCACTTCCATCAAAATTGATGACACATTGAAAACCCGCATCCAGCAGCTAGCCGAGCAACGCCAACGCTCGCCACACTGGATCATGCGCGAAGCGCTCAGGCAGTATGTCGAGCGGGAGGAAGCCCGTGAAAGCTTCAAGCAGGAAGCGCTGGATTCATGGGCAGCGTATCAGGAAACCGGCAAACACCTGACCGGACAAGAGACCCGTGCCTGGCTCGGTAGCTGGGGTACAGACTCCGAAACAGAGCTACCCAAGTGCCACGACTGATAGTCACCGAAGGAGCCGCTCAAGGCCTGGAGCGTTGCCGTCAGTTCCTTTTCAACAAAGACCCGCTGGCCGTGCGTCGTGCCGCACAGGCAATCGAACGCCAGCTCACCCGACTGGAGGAAAGCCCGGAAATCGGGCGTCCATTTCCGGAACTACCTGAGCTGCGTGAAATAATCATCGAATTTGGCGACTCCGGCTATGTAGCGCTCTATCGATACGAGAGCACAAATGACACGGTCATCCTCCTCGCATTTCGGCATCAGAAGGAAGCAGGCTACTGAAACAGGTCAGAGCCAGTCCAGATCATCAGGCTAAAGGCAAAACGCAAGACCTGACCCCGATCACAGTCCTGACCCCGATCACACTCCGACAAAATAAATCAAGTCTTAGCCCGGCTGCTGTGTGCTGCTTGCCTGCGCCGCCCGCAGTGCCTGCTTCAACTCGGTCTCGCACGTGATCAGCTGCTTCTCAGCCTCGACGCGCTGAAGTCTGCCCTCGTTGGCTATGCGCAGCGCGTCGTCGATGGTGGCGATGAGTGCGTCGTTGGCCTGCTTCACAGACTCGATGTCGACCACGCCGCGCTCGACCTGGGTGCGAATGACTTCACTGGAGCTTCGCAGCGCGTCGGCATTCGACGTCAGCAGCTCGTTGGTAAGGTCGGTGGCCTGCTTCAAGGTGGTGCCGGCTTCCATTGAGCGCGCGATAGTCACGGCCATGGCCAGCTGCTGGCGCCACAGCGGTATGGTGTTGGCCATGGTCGAGCCGATCTTGCTCACCAGGGCCTTGTCGTTCTCCTGCACCAGGCGGATGGACGGCAGGCTCTGCATGGTCACCTGGCGGGTGAGTTTCAGGTCGTGGACGCGGCGTTCCAGATCGTCGCGCTTGGCGCGCAGATCACGCAGTGCCTGGGCCTGCAGCATTTCTCCGCTGCTCTCAGCGTCACGAGCCAGAGCCGGCAGGGTCTCTTCGTCAAGGCGGCGCAGCGATTCCTCTCCGGCGGCGATGTACACCGCCAGCGTCTGGAAGTACGCCAGCGTTTTGTCATAGAGCCGATCGAGCATGCCGATGTCCTTCATCAGCGCGCTGGTGTGGTCATCGAGGCGATTGCTGATGGCGTCGATGTGGCCGCGCACCTCTTCGTACTGCTGCAAGATGCGGGCGATGGGCCGGGCCCGGCCAAGCAGGCGCGCCAGAAAGCCGCGCTTGCGTTTCGGATCTAGCTCCTCCAACGGAAAGCCGCGCAAGGTCGTCACCATCTCGTTCAGCGCTTGACCGGCCGGCCCGGTGTCCTTGTTGCGCACGCCCTCCAGCATTTCGTCGGCCACCATGGTGACTTCGCCCTGGGCGGCCGTGCCGAAGAACAGGATGGAGTTGCTGTCGTTGAGGTCGATCTCGGCCAGTGCACGCTCGATATTGGCAAGCTCGGTACCCGTGGCGGCTTGGTAGGTCGTGATCGCGGTATCGGGCAGCGGCAGCTCTACGCTTACACCGGAGCCGCTTGCGCTGGGCGTGGATTCGTTCATGTCATGACCTCCTCAGTTTATGCCTTCGCGCTTGAGCCGCGCGTTTAAAACCTCGATCTCGACATCCAGTGTGAGCACGTCGTTTTCCAGCAGCTTCTGGTACTGCGCCTCGAAAGTCTGTTCCATGTCGACCAGCAGTTGCCGGAAGTTTTGCTCAAGCGGGCGACTGCGGATCTGGCGGTGAGTGCGCGCATACTCCACCGTAACCTTCTCGGCGCTGTCGAGGTACAGGTGCAGGAATCGCCGCGCCCGGGCGGCATCGCGCGGATCCCGCTCGATCTCCGCGAGGATTTGCTTGCCGATGCCGATGATCCGTTTCAAACGCTCGACAAACTCCGGCACGGCAATGGAGCGAGCGGCAGCCTCGATGCCCTGCAGCCGCCCGTAGGCCTGCTTGAGTTGGACGATGACGGCGTCACGGTTTACCCCGGCCACCTCCGGCAGATCGATGCGCTTGCGCTTGGGGTCGCGGCCATAGAAGCAGAAGTAGCCCACCGCCGCCAGGGCAGCAAAAGCGCCGACGCCGGCCAGACCGTGCCCCCCGGCGGCAGCCGCGAGACCGGTGCCGAGCGCGGTGAGGATGGCGCTCACGGTCTTCAGCGGCACTGTCGGCGGATCGAGCTGTTGTCCCAGAAAGAAGCGCGCCTGAGCGACCAGACCTCGCCAGGTGAGCACACCGGCGGCGAAGAATGCAAAGATGGCTCCGCTGATAGCGGCGAGCCGACCGACTTCGCCGCCGATGAGAGCCACAAAGAAGGCAATCAACAGCGGAAACGGCAGCAGGAACAGAGCCGCCGATTTCAACACCGGCACCCAGGCCCGGCTCTGGCGTAGCAATTCTTTCATGGTTTGGTCAGTCTTCCGTGAATTCCAGAGCCGCCGGTAGCGACGGCAGCTCGGCCCCATGGAACACCGCCTGGCAGCTCGCCACGGTGATGGTAGCCGTCAGCAGAAGCAGTCCGAGGACGCGGAGCGGGAATCGGGCCATTGATGCCTCTGATGATGTGTATGGGAAGATGTTTAAGAAGATCTACTGGAAGCAAACAAGTTATCTTCAAACCAGGGTGCTGTCCAGTTGCATGACAGGCCACCCGCGCATCAGTCCCACGTGTTCAACAATGGCGAAAACGCCCGAGAACCAATGGCAACCAATGGCAACCAATGGGGTCAGAGTCGTTTGAAACGGCAAAACGGTATTAATATGGCCCAGATGGGAATCAGTAAAGTACGGCGCCGTGCTCACAAATCGAGTAGGGTGAGGCGTCACCGCCTCATCCCTCTCACAGAACCGTACGTACGGGCCACGTATACGGCTCATGCCATTAACTTACCTAAACTCGGGGACAGTGATTCCGGTTTTAACCTCGGTTATATCCATCAACCTCAGCTCGTCATGCAGGTAGGCATTGGGTATCGCCAGGCTCGCTAGCGGAGACGCCGAATTACGCCAGCTCTGCATCCTGATGAACTTAAACGGCGGGCGGTAGCCCAGCTGTTTCAGTCTTCGATGCAGCCGGCCCGGCTTTTTCCACTGCTTGAGTTGGATGCAGCGCAACCTCCGCCGAACCCACTTCATCACCTGTTTCAACACCGTGGCGCAGTTCGCTACCCGGAAGTAACCGGCAAAGCCCCGTAGCACAGGATTCAGCTCACGGATGATCGCTGCCAAACCCCCACCCCGGCTTCGCTTCGTCAGCGCTTTGAGTTTCTGCTTGAGCTTGACCACCTTCTTGTCTTGGATGCGGGTGTACTTGGTGTGTATCACTACACCCAGGAACTTGACGCCATCATCGCTGTGGGCGATGTGGGTCTTGGTGGCATTGACTGTTAGCTTCAGCTCATTTTCCAGGCAGTGCCGAGCCACCCTCAACGCGTTCTCCGCTCCGGCTCGTGAGCTGCACAGGATCAGTATATCGTCCGCATAGCGGACGATGCGGTGACCCCGCGCTTTCATGAACTGGTCGAAGGCGTCCAGATAGACGTTCGCGATCAGCGGACTGATCACGCCTCCCTGTGGGCTGCCCAGCTCCGTCTTCTCAAGGTGGTAACCCACCATCACTCCGCCTTCCAGAAATTGGCGCAACAGTGACAGTACACTGCCGTCCGTGATCCGTTGGCGGAACTGCCGGATGATCAGGTCATGGTTTAACGTGTCGAAGCATTTCGACAGGTCCATATCCACCACCCATTCACGCCGGTAGCGACGGATAAATAACTCCGCCTTGCCGGTGGCATGGTGGCCACTGCGTCCCGGACGATACCCATAACTCGATGGGTGGAAATCCGGATCGAAGATCGGTTCAATGATGCTGCGCGACGCTTGTTGCACAACCCGGTCCCGAACCGTTGGAATGCCCAGTAGCCGCTCTCCGCCGTCATCCTTGGCTATGGCAACGCGTCTGACTGGCTGCGCTCGATAGCGCTTTTCCTTCAGCTCGAGTAACAGGCACGACAGCTCCACCTCCAGATTCGCTTCGAACGTACTCAGGCTCTGCCCATCTATTCCGGCCGCACCCTTGTTGCGTTTGACGTGTCTGAAGGCTTCATACAAGCGCTGCTTTGATAGCAACTGTCCGTAGAGGCTGTAGTAGGTCCTCATGCCTGCTCATCTCTGTGATGACGGCTTCGAGGATCAGTCTGGCTGCTGGTCTGTTTCAAACGAACCGTCCGGGTACTAGCGCTTGGGCAATCTGCCGCCACGGTGTCGTTCTACTCCCTCGTTCAGAGAAGGCCAAAGCCACTACGTTCCCGCAGCACCTCAACCCACTTCTCTGCCCCGTCGGGCAGCTTGTGAACACAGCGTCCACCTTTCTCTCGTCGTCCGTCATTCTCGTTAATGACTTCCGCCCTTCGCATCCGAACAAGGCTTTTGACCTTGTGCGGTCCACTGAACCTCCGCCAGCGGTCGTTCCGGTTTTATCCTCCACACTGTTACCAGGCTTCACAGGACGGAACTTCTTCACTACTACGGCTTCATCTGCCACCTCGCACCCATTGCGGCCTCGGTTTTCACCTTGAGCCACAACCTCCGGCTACGCCGGATACGGTGTCAGGCTTCCCCGGTTACTGCACCGGCTCCCTGTTAACGATGCCACCCTCAAACACAGCACAGGTCTGACTGAGTATCGGGCGTCGCGCTATTTTGCACGCTAACCCACCTGGACTGCCGAAGCAGGTTCACTTGCGTTGTGTACCGTTAACTTCCTATGGCTTCCTTCAGACCCCACCGTTGGCCAGTGACGCCCTTGCCAGTCGGATTGTCTTCCCCTCAGTCGGGGTGACGCCATCTTCTTTCAGGTGATCGGGTTTGCCGGCTTCGCCGGGCAAACATCGAGTAGGGTGAGGCGTCGCCGCCTCATCCCTCTCACAGAACCGTACGTACGGGCCTCGTATACGGCTCATGCACACATTTATCCCTAAGTTACAGGGACACAGAGTCCTGTTTTCTGGGTA
>JAMCWB010000022.1 GCA_023475025.1 Gammaproteobacteria bacterium | reverse complement strand
TCAGTCGCCTCGGTCAGGTCTTGCCTTTTGCCTGTCTCATTCTTAGACAGGCAAAAGGCAAGACCTGACCCCGGTTTGGGTTTGTGGTTAGCGCACGCCGGCTGCGCGTAGCGCGGCTGGGGTGAACTGGTTGTAGTTGGGGGTGAAGTCGAAGTTGGGCGCGGCCTGTTCTTCTGTGTACATCCCCAGGGCGATATAACGACCGGCGATCAGGTCATACAGGGTTTCGATCGCGTAGCCGGGCAGCCCGACATGGTAGTTGTGCGCGATATGCCCTTCACCCACACGCCACAGGGTGCCGCGGCCGTCGTAGTGGTCGGCCAGGGTGATCATCCAGGAATCTTCATCCACGAAGAAGTTGCGCTGGGCATAGATATGCCGCTGGCCCTGTTTGACGTTGCCCTGTACTTCCCAGACCCGGTGCAATTCGAAACGGGTGTGTTCCGGGTTGATGTGACCCGCCTGCAACACGTCCGAGTAAGGCAGGCCGCGTTCGGTCAGCTTGTAGGCGTTGTAGGGAATGAAGATTTCGCGTTTGCCGATCAACTCCCAGTCATAACGGTCTGGAGCGCCGTTATACATGGTGAAGTTGTCCGAGGTGCGCATACCGTCGGATGCAGTACCGGGGCCGTCATAGGCGACCTGGGGTGCGCGACGAACCCGACGTTGACCGGCGTTGTACACCCAGGCCATACGCGGTTCCTGCAGCTGATCCAATGAGTCGTGCACCAGCAGTACGTTACCGGCAAGACGTGATGGCGCGTTCACCCGCTGCTTGAAATACAGCAGGGTGTTGGGGATGGCCATATGGTCCACGTCCGGCATTTGCGCCGGATAGCCCACTTCCTCTTCCAGCTTGATCAGGGTGTAGGAGCCATTTACCTGGGGCATGGCCTGCATGTAGAAGCGGTGTACATTCAGGCGGTGTCGGGTCAGGTGATTCCAGACTACTTCGGCACCGGTCTGCGGGATCGGGAAGGCAAAGGTACCGTGCGGGAAGTTGGTGATACCGTCGCCGTTATTCACCAACTGCGCCTGCCCGGCCATTTCACGCACCTTGTCGTAGATATCCTGGGTGTAGCCGACACTCCGATGGGTCTGGTAGATCGGCATGCGGAAAGTCTCCGGGTAACGCTCGAACATGGCGATCTGGCCAGGGGTCAGGTTATCGCGGTAGTCCTGGTAGTTTTGTGCGGTAATCACAAACTCGGGTTGTTCGCCGGCAAAGGGGTTTTCTGCAAAGCCGTCGGCCAGTTGGCGTCCGGCATCGGGGCCGAGGCCGCCAGTCCATTCGGGAATGGTACCGCTGGCATTGCCGGCACGCTCTGCACCTATGGGGGTCAGGTCCTGACCGAGGCGACTGAAATCGGGTTGCGCCATGACGCTGGTGGCCAACAGGCTGAGAGCCATGCCGCCAGCGCCGATCAAGGTAGTTGTTATTGTGGACATACGCTGTTCTCCAATGATCACACGAAGGCGCCAACAGTCATTGTCATGAAACCATGGTCCTTCAACGGGTTGTACCGGGTGCCGCTGGCATCTTGAGCCACTATGGCGACGGGGTACCGTTGGCTTGATCGGCACTCAGGCCGACAGTGACGGACACGATGTCTGCTTTTCAGCAGCAATCAGGGGATTTGACGATGTCAAATGGGAAGGGTTCGCAACCAGGGCGGGCATAGCTGTAACAAGCTGTGTAGCGCCGTCGGGACAGGGACACCATGCCTGGGCGCGAGGAGTGCGGCTGGCGTCCATGGGTGATATCCAGCGAGCTATCGCCTGGTGGCGAGTGCCTCAGGACTCTTCCTGCTTTTTCTTTTCTGGTGGCTGGGCGACGATCTCTTCCATCGCCAGCCCGGTCAGGCCATGGATGGTGCGCCACAGGTAGACTAGAATCAGGATCATCATGACCATCGAAGGCAAGGCGATCATCGGATAGCTGACCAGCGTAAGACGGCCCAGCTCTTCATTGAAGGCCTGGGAGCCAGAGGGGCTGGTGACAATCCATTTGGCCAGTACGTAGTTCATCGCAGAAGAAAAGAAGAAGGTGCCGGCCAGGAAGTAGGTGGCTTTCAGCAGGCGCTGCTCGAACACCTCGACCAGCCCACGCTCTTCCAGCCGATCATTGACCAGATCGATGTTCAGCACCTTCTTGTTGTACAGCAAGGTGCGAATCAGCGGGAAGCGGGTCTTGGTCGATACCAGCACGGCAATACCAAGAATACCCGGCACCGCCGCTTCCTTGATCGCCAGCCACTGCGGGTCGAGCTTGAGCAGGCCGATACCGCCGGTCAGCATCACGCTGATCAGACCGAGCAAGGCGATCCAGTTGAACTTGCGGTAACGCACCAGCTCGAACAGGCCCCAGCCGAGCGGAAAGGCCAGCGCGATCACCAGTGCCATGGTTGGCCCCAGGTGCTCCTCGCCGCTGAACTTCATCAGGATGACCGAGGGCGCAACAATACTGACCAGAAGGTCAATCAGCGGGCGTGGCTTGTGCTCGGGGCGGGATTGGACGGTATCGGTCATGGGGCTCGCAGGAGTAAATCAGTGTTTGGCCACTGATGATACACGGGCAAGGCCGCTGAGGGCAGCCTTGCTGCTCAGCCCGCCAGGTGCAACCCCAACCAGCCCAGATAGGCCACATAGACCAGCAGCAGGCAGCCACCTTCCACCCGGTTGATGCGCCCGCCGCGCCCGCGCCGGCTGAGGGCAAAGATCAGCAGTGCTGCGGTCAGGGCAAACATCAGCACCCAGTCCCGTTGCAACACAGCAGGCTCCACTTGCAGCGGGCTGATGGCAGCGGCCAGGCCGACTACGGCAAGGGTGTTGAACAGCCCCGAGCCGATGATATTACCCAGCACCAGGTCGTGCTCGTTCTTGCGCACAGCGGCGATGGCTGCCGCCAGCTCGGGCAGCGAGGTGCCGATGGCGACAATGGTCAGGCCGATGATGAGTTCGCTGACGCCGAGTGTGGTGGCGATTTCTACCGCGCCCCAGACCAGCAAGCGAGAGCTGGCGACCAACAGGATCAGCCCGACCACCAGCCAGGTGATGGCTTTGTTCAGCGCCATGGCATGCGCCTGCAGCTGGCTGTCGACTTCGCCAATCAGTACATCGTCCTTGCCGCGGATGCCCTGCACGATGGACCAAGTAAAGAGCCCGGCAAAGACCAGCAAGAGAATGCCGGCATCCACGCGGCTGAGCTGGCCATTGAGCAACAGGGCACCGGAGAGCAGGGTAATGCCGAGCAGGATGGGCAGCTCCTTGCGTACGATCTGGGAGTGCACGGTTATCGGGCTGAGCACCGCCACCAGGCCAACCACCATGCCGATATTGGCGATGTTGGAGCCATAGGCGTTACCCAGGGCCAGGCTGGGATTGCCCTGTAGCGCCGATAATGCGGACACCATCAATTCAGGCGCGGAGGTGCCAAAGCCGATGATCAGCATGCCGATCAGCAGGCTAGGCACGCCAAGATGCTGCGCGGTCGCAGAGGCGCCGTCAATAAAGCGGTCAGCGCTCCAGACCAGCACAATCAGACCAAGAATCAGGGCCAAAACGGCAAGCAGCATGGGGGCTTTCTCGTTACAGGGTTAAAGGTGCTGCCATTATCGGGGAAAGCCGATGCGGCTCATAGGGGGTGGGGGCTTGGCGGCATGAAATATTTGCGTCACACGGATGGCGTGTTGCCCGGCGGCTTTCCCAGACCGTCGATGCACATGCGACCGCCATGGACGGCGGAAGTACAGAAAATGCAGGAGCAATTTTCTGTCAGTCATCGTCGAGCCCCAGGGATGGCTCGTAGCGTGTCTGGGAAAGCCGCCGGGCAATGCGCCAATGCTCCGAGCTAATCAGTACCGAGCCGCTGCAATAACTGCCCAGCCTCACTGTGCTGCGGATATTGCTGGCGCAGTTGCTCGGCATAGTCGCGGGCTGCATTGGGGTTGCCGTGGCGGGCATTGAAGCTGGCTGCGGCCCAGAGCAGGTCGGCATGATAGGGGTGTTGCTGCAGGGCACGGTCGAGCAAGGTCAGCGCCTGTGATGGGTTACTTGGTTCGGTTGCTACCGCCAATACATAAGCCATGCGCGGGTCCTCCGGGCGCAATTCATAAGCTTGTTGCAGATGCTCCAATGCGGCGGCGCCTTGTTGCTGGCGCACCAGACTGAGGCCAAGGGCGTAATGCAGCAGGCCGTCAGTCGGGTGCTCGATCAGGCCTTCGCGCAGCAGGCGCTGGCTGGCCGCTTCACGGCCCTGGGCACGCAACAGGTCGGCCAGGTTGAGGCGGCTGGCGCTGTGCTGGGCATCCCGGGCCAGTGCCTGGTCCCAGAGGCTTTCTGCTTCGCCGGCATTGCCCTGATTGAGCCGCAGCAGGGCGAGCTGGTTGAGTGCGTCGGCGCGGTCGGCGTTCAGTGCCAGTTCGGCTTCAAAGTCGGCCAGCGCAGCGGCAAAGTCATCGGCATAGGTTTCTGGAATGTGGCTACCGGCGAGCAGGCGGGCGGCGGCGCTGCGCAGGCTGCGTTCGCGGTCGCGCAGCAGCGGTAGCAGCGGCTGACGCTGATCGGGCGCGACCCGCTCAAAGGCCTGCAGACTGCCCTGGCGGATCAGTGGGTCGGTATGGCGCAGGCCATCGCGCAGGGCGTTCAGGTTTTGCGCATCCGGGGTCAGCCGGGTGGCGGCGCTGCCACGAATGATGGGTGCTTGCTCATCGCTGGCCAGCAGGTCGGTCAGTGCCTGCTGAACATTCAGTGTGCCATGCCGCTGCCCGGCATCGGCGGCGGCAAACACATCGGCAAAATGCGCGTGCTGCCAGCGGCCCTCGGGATACCAGTCGGCAACGGCGGCAGCGGCCCAGGCATTGTCCTGATCCTGATGGCAGCCAATGCAGGCATTGGGGGTATCCAGGCGCAGTGAGCGATGCGGGCCGGGGATGCCGAATTGATGATCGCGACGTGGGTCGACCACCATATAGGTGGTCTGTGGCATATGGCAGTTGACGCATTGGGCGCCGCTGCTGCCGCTGGGGTGAAAGTGGTGGCTGGGCTGGTCGAAATGGCCGGCGTTATGGCAACTGGCGCACAGGGTATTGCCGTCGGCGCGCAGGCGCTGGCTGTGTGGTTCGTGGCAGTCACTGCAGGTAACGCCGGCGGCGTGCATCTTGCTCTGGGCAAAAGAGGCGCTGATAAACACCTCCTCGCGCTGTTGGCCGTCCGGGTAATACAGCGGATCGGTGAGCAGCTCCGGGCGGTAGTGATCGAACAGGCTGTTGCCGGCCTGAAAGCCTTCGCTGACCTGGCTGCGCAGCGAATGGCATTGGGCGCACAGGGCCTGTTCCTTGTGCTTGCTGGTTGGCCGGCTGGGGCTGGCGGTCACCGCTTCCACTTGGTAATACCAGCTGAGTCCCTGGCGCTGATCCAGTTGCAGGGTCAGGCCATAGGCGGCAAGGTCGTCGGCGCCGGCGGCCCAGCGCAGGTGTTCACTGCCGGGGCCGTGGCAAGCTTCGCAGCCGATACCCAGCTCTGCCCATTGCGGCTTGAAGCTGCCCTGCGCGGCAGTGAAACCCTTCTGGTAGTTGGTCACGTGGCAGTCGGCGCACATGAAATTCCAGTTCTGGCTCGGCCGCGTCCAGTGCAGTGGGTCCTGATGGGTCACCGCTTCATCCGGGTAGATATGAAACCAGCGTTGACCGCCCTGCTCTGCTGGTCGGGTATCCCAGGCTATCGACAGTGCCTGCAGCTCACCGTCACCCAGCTCGATCAGGTATTGCTGCAAGGGGTCGAGGCCAAAGGTGAAGGCCACCGGGTAGTCGGTCAGCTCACCATCCGGGCCGTCGGTACGCACCGTGAACTGGCCGTTATCCTTAAAAAAGGTCGAGGTGATGCCCTGATAGTCAAAGCTGCGGTCATTGAAGTCACCCAGCACCGTTTGGCTATCGGCGTGGGCCATGGCGTGGGCGTGCTGGGATTCTTGCCAGTCATGGTACTGGCTGCTGTGGCAGTCGGCGCAGGCGCGGCTGCCGACAAACTCGGCTGTGCGCGCTGTCGGGGTTTCGGGGGCAGTGGTTGCTACCGGCGCAGGCGCACTCGGTTGGCTGAGGCTGTACCAGACAACCGCCAGCGCCAGGCAGAGCAGTGCCAGTGCAGGGGCCAGCCAAGTCAGGAGTCGCCGCCGGGCCATGGGTCAGTGCCTTGTTGCTGTTGTTGTTCTGGCATGCTGACCGCAGTTGGCCTCGGCGTCCAGCGTCTACGCGTAAAAGCTGCGCGCCGCCATAAGGCGTGCGCGCAGGCACAAGACGGCCGCTGAGCTTCAGCCTGCCGCGCGCTGGCGCTCGGCGTCTACCAGCTCTTTCTTCGACAGTTTGCCGACCGGGGTTTTCGGCAGCTCGGCGCGGATTTCCATCGCCGCCAGTCGTTCGTGCTTGCCCAGACGCGACTCAAGGAAGGCCTGCAGCTCGCTGAAATCGAAGGCCTTGGTGCCGCTCTTGAGCTTGATAAAGGCTTTGGGCGCCTGGCCGCGGTAGGGGTCATCGATACCTATCACCGACACCTCTTCCACCGCCGGATGCTCGTAGATGGCCTCTTCGATCACCCGTGGATAGACGTTGTAGCCACTGCACAGAATCATGTCCTTGGTGCGGTCGACGATATAGACCCAGCCATGCTCGTCCATCCAGGCAACATCGCCGGTACGCAGAAAGCCGTCGCTGGTCATGGCTTCGGCGGTGGCATCGTCACGCTGCCAGTAGCCACGGGTGATGTTCGGGCCGCTGATGCACAGCTCGCCCCGCTCACCGGCGGGCAGTTCCCGTTCGCTGTCATCCAGCGCCAGAATCTTGATCCGGCAGCCCGGTACCGGCAGGCCGCAGGAGCCAGGGTGCGGCTCGGCGGCCATCGGCGTGAAGGTGCCCGTAGTGGTGGTTTCGGTCATGCCCCAGCCTTCGCGCAGGGCGCAGCCGGCCAGTTGCTGATAGCGCTGCTGCACATCCAGCGGCAGGGGCGCGCCGCCGGAGTTGCACATTTTCAGTGAGGTCAGGTCCAGCTCGGCGGTCAGCGGATGGGCGGCCAGGCCGATAAACATGGTCGGTACGCCAGGGAAGCTGGTAATGCGCTGATCATTGATGGTGCGCAGCACGGTCTCGGCATCAAAGCGCGGCATCAGGTGAACTTCGGCGCCCAGGTGCAGACTGAACACCATATTGATCATCAACGCATAGATATGGAACGGCGGCAGTACCGCCAACACCCGTTCCTGACCGGGCAGCAGGGTGCCGTCAAGAATGGCTTCCAGTTGCGCGCAGGAGGCGCTGATATTGCCATGGGTGAGCATGGCGCCCTTGGGTGCGCCCGTGGTACCGCCGGTGTATTGCAGCACGGCCAGGTGGTTGGCCGGGTCGGTTACCGGGTAATCGGTGACCTGGCCGTCGTTGTCCAGCAAGGCCGCAAAGGCGTGGCACTGTGCGCCCCAGGCTACCTCGGCAACCGGCCCCAGTTGTCCGGCGTCGGCCTCACTGACCGGCCCATTGCAGAACTCGGTCAATGACCCCAGTACCAGCGTTTGCAGGCGGCTGCTTTCCAGCAGGGCGGCCATCTTCGGGTAGAAGGCGGCCAGATCCAGGGTCAGCATGATGTCGGTCTGGCTGTCTTCGATCTTGTGCGCCAGCGTGCGCTCGGCATCCAGCGGCGAGTAGTTGACCACGGTACCGCCTGCGCGCAACACGGCAAAAAAGCCGATGAAGTAATGCGGGCAGTTGGGCAGGTACAGGCCCACATGCACACCCGGTTTCACGCCCAACTGTTGCAGCCCGGCCGCAGCCCGGCTGACCAGTTGATCAAACTCGCGGTAGCTGATGGGGTGGCCGAGGAAGTTGATCGCCGGCCGTTCGGCAAAGCGGGCAACGGCCTGGCTGAGCAGTTGATTGATCGGCTTGAGTGGCAGCGGCGCATCCCAGTGGATGGTGTCGGGGTAGGCGTCTAACCAGCGCATGGCGGACATAGTGACTCTCCGGGGTAAGCAATGATGTTGTTGTTATGCATGGCCTGAAAGTAGCGCGTGGGTGACGCGGCGAGAAGCCATATCCATGCGGGATATGGTGGGGCATAGGGCGGGCCATTGCTGATAGCTACCGGGTTGTTGCGCTTTGATGACAGCCGCTGCGCTGAGCGGATAACGACTGATCAGTCAGCGGCTGATACTTGAGGTTCCTATAACAACAATCATGGGACCTTGATGATGCGCATTTTTCTTACGGCCTTGTCATCGGCCGCATTACTGGCCGGCGCCATGACGGCACCTGCCCCGTTGCAGGCCGCCGGCGCCAACCCGTTGGAACACAACCGCCCCTTGCGGCCAGGCGCGCCGCGCTGGCTGGAAGATTACCGCTTTCTGGATGATCCAGCCAAACGGACCGACTGGTTTGATAACTACCGTTACCACCGCCTGAGCGACACCGCCTGGCTGCAGCTGGGCGGTGAACTGCGTTACCGCGTCGACAGCGTGCGCCAGCCACTGTTCGGCCTGACCCCGGTACACAAGGACAACTACCTGCAACAACGGGCGCAGTTCCATGCCGACCTGCACCTGCTGGATGACCGCTTGCGCACCTTTGTGCAACTGCAAAACACCCGCAGCTGGGGCAAGGAGCTGCAGACCCCGCGTGATGAAAGCCGCAATGATATCCACCAGGCTTTTATCGAGAGCAACCTGGAGCTGGGTGCGCAGCGTTTACGCCTGCGCGCCGGCCGCCAGGAAATGGCCTATGGCGTGCACGCGCTGATGACCTACGCGGAAACCCCGAACATCCGCCAGACCTACGAGGGGCTGCGCCTGACCCTGAGCCAGCCAGGGGGCAGCACCCTGGATGCCTTTGCGGTGCGCACCCTGCGTTACCGCGAAGGCAACTTTGATGACAAGGCGGACAACAACACGCGTTTCTACGGCCTCTATGCCGCGCTGCCACTGAGCTCCGGGCAGGGGATTGATCTCTATGCCACCGGTATCGAGCGCAAGGCGCGGCCGTTACTTGGCACCTTGGGTGGCGAAAAGCGCTATACCCTGGGTACCCGTCTGCATGGCCAGTCGAATGGCTATGACTGGACCTGGGACCTGATGCACCAGCAGGGTCACTTCGCCGGGCAGTCCATTCGCGCCTGGGGCTTGTGGAGCGAGAGCGGCTACACCTTTGCTCACGCCTGGCGTCCACGGCTGGCCGCCAAGCTGGATCTGTCGACCGGCGATGGCGACGCCAGCGATGGGCGCGCAGAAACCTTTGACCCCCATTTCCCGCGTGGTGGCGTCTACGGTGAAACCGGCCTGACCCACCCGGCCAACCTGCTGCTGTTCGGTCCCATGCTGGCCTTCTCACCCACCTCCCAGTTGCGCATTGAACCGGCCGTATTCAAGCACTGGCGGCAGAACAGCAATGACGCCATCTACCTGCCCGGACTGCAGCCGCTGCCCGGCAGTACGACGGTCGGCGGGCGTGAGATTGGCACCAACTACCGCATGAATGCGCGCTGGACGCCCACCGCCAACCTGACCCTGGACCTGGATTACCAGTACTTCCAGGCCGGCAGTGTGGTGCGCAAGGCCGGTGGCCAGAGCACACAGTTTGTGGCGGTACGCAGTAACTTCCGCTTCTGAGCAACAACAATAAACGAGGACTTTCCAATGACTCTCAAGTATCTGGCACTGGCCGCGCTGACCGCGGGTCTGATCAGTGCCAACAGTCAGGCCGATGAGGCCGCCCCGGCTCCCGAGCGCCCCAACTTCCTGATCATCATGGCCGATGACCTGGGCTACAGTGATCTGGGTAGCTATGGCAGTGAAATCAACACACCGAACCTGGATGCGCTGGCCAGCGAAGGGCTGCAGCTGACCAATTTCCATACCGCACCTACCTGCTCGCCGACCCGTGCCATGATGATGTCTGGTACTGACAGCCATATCGCCGGCCTGGGTAACATGGCCGAGTTGATGCAGCCATTCCAGCAGGGTCAGCCGGGTTATGAAGGCTTTCTTAACCAGCGCGTGGCCAGCCTGTCCGAAGTATTGCAGGACGGCGGTTACAGCACCTACACCACCGGTAAATGGCACCTCGGCCGCACCGAGGAGCTGAGCCCCAAGCAGCGTGGCTTTGACCGCTCCTTTATTCTGGTCCAGGGTGGCGCCAGTCATTTTGATGATATGACGGCGATCATCAGCGTTGACCCGGTTGCCATCTATCGTAAAGACGGCAAGCAGGTCGAGGTGCCTGAAGGCTTTTTCTCCAGCACCTTCTACACCGACAAGATGATCGAGTACATCGAGGCTGACCGGGAAACCGGCAAGCCCTTCTTTGGCCTGCTCTCCTATACGGCGCCGCACTGGCCACTGCATGCGCCGGATGACTGGATTGATCGCTATGCCGGGCGCTATGACGCCGGTTATGAAGCCATTCGTCAGGAACGCCTGGAGCGGATGCAGCAGCTGGGGCTGATTGGTGAGGATATCGAACCGCACTTGCCCATGCGCGGCGCCCTGCCCGAGTGGGAGCAGTTGAGTGATGAGCAGCGGGCCCGCGAAGCGCGCAGCATGGAGATCTATGCGGCCATGGTCGAGAACATGGATCACCATATCGGTCGTCTGTTCGACTACCTCAAGGAAACCGGACAGTACGACAACACCTTCATCATTTTCCTCTCTGACAACGGCGCCGATGGCAACAGCCCGCTGGCCCTGCCCGGCAATGATGTGTGGATGAACGCAGCCTTCGACAACAGCCTGGAAAACATGGGCCGCAAGGGCTCCTACATTGACTACGGCGCCCAGTGGGCCCAGGTCGGTTCCACGCCGCTGCCTTACTTCAAGGGTTTGACCACCCAGGGCGGTATTCAGGTGCCGGCGATCATTCGCGACACCCATGTCAGTGCTCCAGGCACCGTCAATCGCGAGATCATGCATGTCATGGACCTGATGCCAACCTTCCTCGATATGGCTGGTATCGAGCACCCGGCACCGGAATTCCGTGGTCGCCCGGTCGAGCCCATGCAGGGTGTCTCCCTGGTGCCGGCTTTGCAGGGTGAAGCGCTGCCGGAGCGGGCCATTGGCTGGGAGCTGTTTGGTCGCAAGGCCTTGCGCAAGGGTGACTGGAAAATCAGCTGGATGACGCCATCCTACGGCAAGGGTGCCTGGCAGCTGTTCAACCTGGCGGATGATCCGACTGAAGCCAACGACCTGGCGCACGCCAAGCCGGAAAAGCTGGCCGAACTGCTCAAGGACTGGGAGGCCTATGTCGAGAACAACAATGTGCTCTCAGGTGACTTCAATATCCATTACGGCTTTGAAACCTGCCTGTTCGAGTTTTGCTTCAAATAGGTTGGCTGCGTGAAGAAAAAACCGCCGGGCCTGTTGTCCGGCGGTTTTTCTGTATCAGCCGGTCAGTGGGCCAGGGTTTGCGAGGGCAGTTCGCCGAAGGCCCTTTTGTAGGCGTGGGTAAAGTGGCTGGCCTGACTGAATCCGAGGCGAAAGGCCAGATCCGTCAACTGCAGTTCGCCCGGATGGCTGTTACGCAGGGCTTCACGGGCGGCCTGCAAGCGACACTGCAGCACATAGCGCATCGGGCTGGTCTGCAGGTTGTGACGAAAGGCCTGTTCCAGACTGCGCCGGCTGGCCCCACTGACGGTGACCAGTTCTTCCATGCTCAGGGGTTGGCCGAGATTGGCCTGAATATAGTCCAGGGTGCGTTTTAGCAGCCCGGGCAAAATCGGCCGCTGTTGCTGGTCGGCAAAGCCGGGCACCAGTTGCAGCAGGCTTTCACAGAACAGTGACTGCAAGTGCTGTTGGCCGGCTGCTGAATCCAGTAGATGGCTACCCGCGCGCAGCTCGGCGTCGGTCAGTTGCAGCAGGTGCCCCAGGCTGCTCAGTGCCGGGTGCTCACGGCGCACATGCAGGGTGCGTTGGCTGACCGGAGGTAAGTCAGCGTGATGCTGATCCTGCAGATAGCGGCGCAAGGTGACGTTATCGACTGCGATGACCACTGCGCGGGTATGGGCCTCCCAGGTCACATCGATTTCATGTCCTGGAGCAAACAGCAGCAACTCGCCGGCTGTCGCTTCTGTGCCACCCTGGCGACAGCTGATACCGCCGGTCAGCGGCAGGATGCCGTGCCAGGAAGCCAATGGTGCCGAATGAATATTGACGGCATCGCCCCAATGGCCACCGAACAGCTTGACGGCTGGCAGGGCGTGCAGGGTCAGTTGGACATCGGCGCCCTGCCCTCGGCCGCGCGGCGATACCGTGCGCTCCTCGGTCAGGGCGCCATTGAGTTGGGAGATAGCCTTGTCATAGTCCTGCGTGATCAGCAGTGGTTGGCTGGCAAAAGGGAGTTGCGGTGTACCGGGCATAATCATCTTACCTCCCGCATGGGTCTTGTTATTGTTCAGCTGGCAGTCGGTGTCAGCTGTCTGCCAGGCCTATCGCAACCAGGCCCGCACGGGCACAGGCTTCGTCTTCGGCCTCGGAGCCACCGGAGACGCCGATGCCGCCAATGCACTGACCGTCAGCCTTGATCGGCAGACCGCCACCGAATACCACCAGGCGTTCACGCGGCGGAAAGCCAAGGCGCATGGCCGGGTTGGCGTCAAGAATCCCTAACCAGGCGCTGGTGGCAAAGCCGAAACCGGCAGCGGTATAGGCCTTGTCGCGGGCGATACTGGCAGAGTGCAGGAAGGCATCGGTCATGCCCAGGTAGGCAAGCTCCAGTCCGGCGCGATCTACCACGCTGACGTGAATGCGGATACCCAGTTGCTCGGCATGGGCGGTTGCTGCAAGAGCTGCCTTGTGGGCAGCTTGCCAGTGCAGGTTGGCTTGCATAACGGTAACACTCATAGGGTTCTCCTTGAGTCGGTTCAGCGCATCCAGCCGAAACCGGCCAGCGCATTGGCTTGATCATCCAGGCCATAACCGAAGAAGCGCTGTGGCTGGCACAGGCCGCCGAGGGCAAAGGCGGCATGCATCAGACCCAGGCTGGCATTACTGATCAGCGTGTCGGTGCCGCCAGGCTGTGCAGTGGCGGCATCGGTCTGCTTGATTGCCTGCTGCCACTGCTGTTCCATCACCCACTGCTGGATCAGCTCGCGCCAGTAGGCATCGTGGGGTGGGTGGTAGTCGTCGCGGCTGTGCGGCTCCGGGGTACGATCAAGACAGATTAGCAGAACGCCCTGATTGCGTAGTTGTTGCAGGCTCTGCCCCAGTTTGCGGTAGGCCTGGGCCGAGAGTCCGGTGTTGAGTTGCAGCTCGATGCAGGTTTCGGGCGGCTGCCTGAACAGCTGTTGCTGCAACTGCTGAATGCGTGGGCTGAGCTGATTGCTCAGTGAACTGCTCTGGCCCTGCTGGGTGAGCAGTTGTTGCATCTGGTTGACCAGTTCACTGGCCACCGAACAGGCCAGCTGGGGGCTGGCCAGATCGGGTTGCAGGGTAATGAAAACAATACCCTGCGGCGGCAGACGGGCGTCGAGCAGACGGTCAAGCAGTGGGGTGCCCGCAGTGTTGCTGGGCAACTGCTCAGCGCAGGACAGGTAAAGCGCCGGAAGTGGGCGCTGACTGGCGGCGGTGTGACTGTCTGCTGACATCTGACATCCCCTGGTTAGCGACCGAGCGCCCTGGCTGACTGGCCACCAATACCAAAGTGCTGCTTGGGCATCTCATTGAGAATTACCTGCACACTGTCCAGCGGTGCGCCCAGCGAGCGGGCAATCGCATCGCTGACTTCGCGGATGAGCATTTCCTTCTGCTCATCCGTGCGCCCTTCCAGGATATTGATCTGTGCAACTGGCATACTGATCTCCTCAGACGAAGCGGCAGGTCACGCTGCCCAGACCCTGATAGCGGACATTGATGCTGTCGCCGGCGTTCACTGTGATGGCCGCAGTGATGCCGCCGGTCATGATGAAGCTGCCGGCCGGAATGTGCTCGCCGCGCTCGGCCAGCAGGTTGGCCAGCATGGCCACGCTGGAGGCCGGATGGCCGAGTACCGCAGCACCCGCGCCCACGTCGACCACTTCCCCGTTCTTTTCCACCACCACGCCGAAGTTTTTCAGGTCGACGTCTTCCACGTTAGCCATCTGGCCGCCGGTGACAAAGCGGGTGGAGGAGGCGTTATCGGCCACCACGCTGATCAGGTCGAACTTGAAGTTCTCGTAGCGTGAATCAATGATCTCGACTGTGGGCACCACATAGTCGGTGGCGGCCAGCACATCACCGATATGGCAACCCGGACCTTTCAGCGGGGCCTTGGTGACGAAGGAGATTTCCGCTTCGATTTTCGGGTGAATCAGCTCCTTGGTGTCGACCACGCCGCCATCCGGTACGCTGAAGTAGTCCGCCAGAAAGCCGTAGATCGGCGTTTCTACGCCCATTTGCGCCATCTTGGCCCAGGACGTCAGGCCCATTTTCAGACCGACCACCTTGTTGCCACGGGCTTCCTTGCGGCGACGGATTTCCCACTGGATGTCGTAGGCGTCGGCAAAGGTCATGTCCGGGTAATCATTGGTGATCTTGTGGATGTCGTGGGCCTGCAGTTCGGCATTTTCGACATGCTCGGCCAGCGCGAGCACTTGCTCGCGGGTCAACGTACGGGTTTGTGCTTTCATGCCGATTGCTCCTGTTGCTTCAAAATATCCAGCGCCACATCCACGATCATGTCTTCCTGACCGCCGACCATGCGGCGCTTGCCCAGCTCGACCAGAATATCGACGGTCTTCAGGCCATATTTCTGTGCGGCCACTTCCGCATGGCGCAGGAAGCTGGAGTAGACGCCGGCATAGCCCAGCGCCAGGGTTTCACGGTCGACCCGTACCGGACGGTCCTGCAGCGGACGCACGATATCGTCAGCGGCATCCATCAGGGTGTAGAGATCGGTACCATGCTCCCAGCCGAGGCGTTCGGCGGCGGCAATAAAGACTTCCAGCGGTGCGTTGCCAGCGCCGGCGCCCATGCCGGCGAGGCTGGCATCGATGCGGTCACAACCTTCTTCCACCGCGGCGATGGAGTTGGCCACGCCGAGGCTGAGGTTGTGGTGGGCGTGCATGCCGGTCTGGGTTTCCGGTTTGAGTACATCTTTCAGCGCGCGGAAACGGTCACGGATATCCTGCATGCCCATGGCGCCGCCGGAGTCGACCACATAGAGGCAGGTGGCGCCGTAGTCTTCCATCATCTTCGCCTGCTGAGCCAGGCCCTGCGGGGTCTGCATGTGGCTCATCATCAGGAAGCCGACGGTGTCCATGCCCAGCTTGCGTGCGTGCTCGATGTGCTGTTTGGACACATCGGCTTCGGTGCAGTGGGTGGCGACGCGAACGATGCGCGCACCGGCGTTGTAGGCGTTATCCAGGTCGTGGATGGTGCCGATGCCGGGCAGCAGCAGGGTGGCGATCTGTGAATGGGTAACCACTTCGGCCACTGCTTCGATCCATTCCAGGTCGGTGTGCGCGCCAAAGCCGTAGTTGAAGCTGGAGCCTTGCAGGCCGTCACCGTGGGCGACTTCGATCGAGTCGACCTTGGCCTGGTCCAGGGCACGGGCGATGTCCTGTACGTTCTTGATCGAGTACTGGTGGCGGATGGCATGGCTGCCGTCACGCAGGGTGACGTCAGAGATATAGAGTTTCTTGCCGGGATTGAAGGTCATGATGGTCTCCTCAGGCCTGGGTCATCGACTGCGCCATACGCTCGGCGGTAGCCAGCGCAGCGGAGGTCATGATGTCGAGGTTGCCAGCGTAGGCCGGCAGGTAATGGGCAGCACCTTCGACTTCGAGGAAGATCGAGGTTTTCAGCCCGCTCAGGTGACCAAGGCCGGGGACATTCAGCGGCTGGTCTTCGGGGATGACGTCGAACTGCACTTTCTGCTTCAGGCGGTAGCCGGGTACGTAGCTGTTCACCGCCTGCACCATCTCTTCGACCGAGGCTTCCACTGCGGCCTGGTCAGCCAGTTCGCTGAGGACATAGACGGTATCGCGCATGATCAGCGGCGGTTCGGCCGGATTCATGATGATGATGGCCTTGCCGCCCTTTGCGCCGCCGGTCCCTTCA
>JAMCWB010000044.1:32473-56981 GCA_023475025.1 Gammaproteobacteria bacterium | reverse complement strand
AAGGCAAAAGGCAAGACCTGACCCCGGTTGTGTAAATTGTACAGATGTTATTTTATGTGACTGAGGTGTACAGCATGAGTCTGGGTCTGCTATCGGCCACTGGCCAATCGAGCTAGAATCGGGCTTACATATAGCGTTGTTCACGGAACAAGGAAGGGGAGTCTTATGCGTTTATTACTGGCACTGCTGTTGCCCTGGCTGCAGTTTTTTACTATTGGCCGGCCTTTTGCCGGCATCATTTGCCTGATCTTGCAGTTGACCCTGATCGGTTGGGTGCCGGCGGCTATCTGGTCTGTGTATGCGCTCAGCCAGTACAAGACCGATCAGAAGATCAGCAAGGCGGTGAATAACCGCTGACGCTGGCTCAGGTGGTTGCCAGGAGTGCGCCAACCAGCCCGATGGTAATCAGCAGGGTTACCACAAGGGCAAAGTAGCCCAGGATCAGTCCGGCGATGGCCAGGCCATCACCGGTAAGCTGGCCCTGGCTGCGGCGAATCTGGCTGCGGGCGATATGGCCGCAGATCACGGCGATCAGTGAACCAAAGAAAAACAGTCCGGCAACACCGGCAACCAGACTGATCACGGCCAGGGATGAGAGTCTGGGCGCAGTCGCCGCGGCGGTTGGGGCCTGCGCAGTGGGTGTCGCGGGCTTGGCAGGCGCTGACGCAGCGGCAGCTGCCTGATGCATTGGCGCTACCCCGGTGGCATGCAGGCCGATGGGCATAAAGGTCACCCGGTCACCCGGCTGCGACGCCGAGGCACCCTGCCATTCACGTTCACTGAAATTGTATTGTTTCCCCTCATTACAACGTAATGTGCCGCTCGCCATGCGGCTATCGAAGTTGATGACCTGCCCTTGCATATGTGACCCGGTATCTCTGCTCAAATCCGCATGCTAACCACTTGGTGCTGGTCAGGCCAGCGGATTCTTGCCCTTTAGTAGTCCCGGTCAGAGCAAATCTGGCCACGGTTTGCATAGCCCGGATTAAAGGCCTAGGCTGGACTCAAGGTAACACTGTCCACTGACGCCACGTCCGAGGAGGCCTATGTCAACGTCCTGTTTGCAATCGCCGCAGCTGTTTCGCCAGCAATGCTACCTGGGGGGAGCCTGGGTAGATGCCCGTAATGGCGGTCATATCGATGTCGATAATCCCGCCACCGGTGAGATCATCGGGCAGGTTCCCGATCTGGGCCGGGAAGATATCGAACAGGCCATTGTCGCCGCAGAGGAGGGGTTCAAACTCTGGCGTGGCTATACCGCGCAGCAGCGCGCGGATTATCTGTTTGCCTGGTATGAGCTGATGCTCAAGCACAAGGATGACATTGCCACCCTGATGACCCTGGAGCAGGGCAAGCCGCTGGCCGAAGCCAAGGGCGAGGTGGATTACGCGGCCTCTTTCCTGCGCTGGTTTGCCGAAGAGGCACGTCGCGTCTATGGCGAAACCATTCCCGGTGCCAAGCCTGGCCAGCACATTGTGGTGACCCGGCAACCGGTTGGCGTTACGGCAGCCATCACGCCGTGGAATTTCCCGGCGGCCATGATCACACGCAAAGCCGGTGCGGCCCTTGCGGCGGGTTGCTCGATGATCGTCAAGCCGGCCGAGGCCACGCCCTATACGGCACTGGCACTGGCGGTGCTGGCTGAGGAGGCAGGCATTCCGCCCGGCGTGTTCAGTGTGGTGACCGGTGATGCAGCGACTATCGGTGAAACCCTGACCGGCAGCCCGGTGGTGCGCAAGATGAGTTTTACCGGCTCGACCGGTGTCGGGCGCAAGTTGATGCGCCAATGCGCCGAGCATATCCAGAAAATTTCGCTGGAATTGGGCGGCAACGCACCCTTTATCGTTTTCGATGATGCCGATATCGAGCGTGCGGTCGAAGGCGCCATGGTGTGCAAGTTCCGTAACACCGGTCAGACCTGCGTCTGCGCCAATCGCTTTCTGGTCCAGCGCGGGGTGCATGATGCCTTTGTTGAGCGCCTGGCCAAGGCCATGGGCGAACTGAAACTGGGCGATGGTTTTGCCGAAGGCGTAACCCAGTCTGCCTTGATCAACCGCGCCGCGGTCGAGAAGGTCTGCACCCATTACCGAGATGCGCTGGATAAAGGCGCGCGACATGTGTCGGGTACGGCTCCGGAAGGCGCACGCGGCAATTTTGTGGAACCGGTGCTGATTACCGATGTCAGCCGGGATATGCAATTGTGCCAGGAAGAAACCTTTGGCCCGCTGGCGGCGGTGATTCCTTTTGATACCGAAGCCGAGGCCATTGCCATTGCCAACGATACGCCGTTCGGCCTGGCGGCTTATTTTTACAGCCGTGATATCCACCGCATCTGGCGCGTAGCGGATGCGCTGGAAGCCGGTATTGTCGGGATCAATGAGGGGGCTATTTCCAACCCCACTGCGCCCTTTGGTGGCGTCAAGGCTTCGGGGCTGGGGCGTGAAGGCTCGCGTCATGGTCTGGATGAGTACACCGAACTGAAATACCTCTGCATGGGAGCTGAATAATGACTGCTGCCAAGCTACAACCACGGCATGTCGCCCTGATGCCTGGGGACGGTATCGGGCGGGAAGTCGTCGCCGCTGCCGAGCAGGTGCTGACCCAGTTACGCGATCACCATCAGGTCGATATCAGCTGGGATACGCTGGAATGGCCCAGCACCGCTTGGCACCAGCAGCACGGCCAGATGATGCCGGATGATGCCATGCAACGGGTCAAGGGCTACGATGCGCTGCTGCTGGGTGCGCTGGGTGATCCCGGTCCCACCTCTGATCCGGAGCGGTATCTGTTGCCCGATGGTATTTCCCTGGCACCCTTGCTGTCCTTTCGCAAGGAGCTGGATTTGTGGGCCTGCGAGCGACCGGCGCGCCTGTTACCCGGTGCGCCGCAATTTCTTGCCGATCCGCGTGCGGCGGACATCGACATGCTGGTAATCCGCGAAAACAGCGAAGGCGAATACGTCAACCAGGGTGGGCGCATGCATCGTGGCACGCCCAATGAAGTGGCAACCCAACTGGAAGTGTTCACCCGCAGGGCAACCGAGCGCTTGATCCGGCATGCCTTTCTGCGTGCCCGCCGGCGCCTGGTGCTGCGCGGTGAAAGCAAAGCGTTTTACTGCGCCGAAAAAGGTCAGGCCCACGCCCAGGTGTGCCTGGTAACCAAGCGTAATGCCCAGCCAGCCTGGGGCGAACTGTATTCCGAGGTGTTTGCCGAGATCGCCAGGGACTTTCCTGAGATCGGCACCCGGCATGAGCTGATTGATGCCGCCTGCATGAAGTTTGTGCAGTGCCCCTGGGAGTTCGATGTAGTGGTGGCGAGTAACTTGCATGGGGACATTCTGACGGATCTGGCAGCGGTGCTGTCGGGCGGCCTGGGATTGGCGCCTTCGTGCAATATCAATCCGGACAGTCGCGCCATGCCGGCGCTGTTTGAACCGACCCATGGCAGCGCGCCGGATATTGCCGGCCAGGGGCTGGCCAACCCGGCTGCCATGCTGCTGACCACAGCCATGATGCTGGAATGGCTGGGCTTTACCACTGCTAGCGAGCAATTGCGCTCAGCTGTTGCTGAGGATCTGGTGACCAACGGGCACCAGAACCGCAACCTTCAAACGATCACGCAAGGCATTATCGCCGCGCTGTGATTGGCGTTTTCTGCAGGGCGCAGGCCCTGCTTCTGTGTCAGGAGTTGTTATGTATCTGCTGTGTTCCCACGCTACGCCTGCCCGCATGCTTACCCGTGAGGTGTGCCTATGACCCGTATTCTGGTGCTGGTGGCGGATGCCGATGAGCAGCTGCCGGGTCTCGATGGCCTGCCGGACTCGGTACAGGTAGAGACTGTGAGCGAAGAGGCGGCGCTGCGCAAAGCCTTGCCCGAGGCTGACATTCTGGTGGTCACAGACTTTCGTACCGGGCTGCTCGAGCGTTGCTGGCCGGATGAGCCGAAACTCTGCTGGGTACACGCCACCAGCGCGGGTGTCGATGCGCTTTTGTTCCCGGCGCTGGTCGACAGCCCGATCATGTTGACCAATGCCCGCGGGGTCTTTGATCGTGGCATTGCCGAGTATGTGCTGGGGGCCGTGCTGATGTTCGCCAAGGATACTCATGGCAACCTGCGCCTGCAGGCGCAGCGCCAGTGGCAGCACCGCGATACCGAATTGATCGATCAGCGTCAGGTCCTGGTGGTGGGCGCCGGGTCCATTGGTGCCCAGGTTGCCCGCTTGCTTAGCGCAGTGGGCATGCAGGTGACCGGTATCGCCAGCAAGGCACGTGAACACGAGGACTTTGTCGAGGTGCTGGGCCAGGAAGACCTGCATACAGCGCTGGGCAAGGCTGACTTTGTGGTGATTACCGCGCCCTTGAATGAGGCCACCGAGGGCATGTTTGACCAAGCCGCTTTTGCTGCCATGAAGCCTGGCGCGCGGCTGATCAACGTTGGCCGTGGCCCCATTGTGCAGACCGATGCCTTGCTGGCGGCACTGGATGCGGGCGAGATTGCAGGCGCGGCGCTGGATGTGTTCGAGGTAGAGCCCTTGCCGCCGGAACATCCGCTGTGGGCGCAGCCGCAGGTGATGATGTCAGCGCATATGGCCGGCGATTTTATCGGCTGGCGCCGCGCCCTGGGTGAGCAGTTCGTGGCCAACTTCCAGCGCTGGCAGGCCGGCGAGGCCTTGTTCAATCAGGTTAAAAAACGCTGAGCGATTGCCCGGCTCAGCCGGTCCCCGCTCGGTTTCATTGTCAAGAGGAGAAGGCCATGTCCCAAGATATCCTGCAGATGACAGCGATGCAGTTGTTGCAGCACTACCGCGACAAATCGCTGTCGCCGGTCGAGGTGGCGGGTGCCATGCTCGATCAGATAGAAGCCGTGGACAGCCATACCAACGGCTTTTGTCTGCATGACCGCGATACCAGCCTGGCGCTGGCCCGCGAATCAGAGCAGCGCTACCAGTCCGGTAATGCGCAGGGTCTGGTGGACGGGGTGCCGGTGGCGGTCAAGGATGTCTTTCTGACCCCGATGTGGCCGACCTTGCGCGGCTCGAAAACCGTTGATCCGGAATCAACCCTGAATAAATCTGCGCCTACCACGGCAGCACTGGCTCGCCACGGCTATGTGCCGATTGGCAAGACCACTACGCCAGAGCTGGGCTGGAAGGGCGTCACCGATAACCCGATTGACGGGGTCACCAACAATCCCTGGAATCCGGAGAAGACCGCCGGTGGCTCCAGTGGCGGCAGTGGGGTCGCTGTTGCTCTGGGTATGGCGCCCCTGGCGCTGGGCACCGATGCAGGTGGCTCGATCCGTATTCCGGCCTCGTTCTGCGGCATTGTCGGTCTGAAACCCTCCTTTGGTGAAGTGCCGCACTGGCCGGCAAGCCCCTTTGGTACTTTGGCCCATGCCGGGCCGATGACCTGGACGGTGGAAGACTGCGCACTGATGATGAATGTGATTACCGAGGGGGATCACCGCGATGTGAATGCCATTCCGCGTCGCGGCATTGACTACCTGGCCGAGCTGCGCGGTGGGGTCAAGGGGCTGAAGATCGCCTACAGCCCCAACCTGGGCTATATCGATGTGGACCCGGAGGTTGAGGCCTGCGTGGCTGAAGCGGTCAAGGTGTTCGAGGACCTGGGCGCTGAGGTGGTAAGGGTTGATCCGGGCTTCAGTGATCCGATTGCCGCCTTTGGTCACCTGTTCTATGGCGGCGCGGCCAACGCCATGCGCGACCTGACCGGCAAGAAGCGAGAGCTGATGGACCCGGAGCTGGTCAAGGTGGCGGAAAAGGCTGGCAAGCTCAGCATGCTCGAGTACATGGGTGCGGCCAATGCGGCCATGACACTGCGTGAGCGCATGGCTAATTTTCATCAGAAGTATGACCTGCTGCTGACGCCAACCCTGCCGCTGACCGCCTTCAAGACTGGCCGCGAGGTACCGGAAGACTGGCCCAGCACGCGCTGGCCCAGCTGGACGCCCTTTACCTACCCGTTCAACATGACCGGGCAGCCCGGGCTGTCGGTTCCCTGTGGGTTTGACCAGCAGGGCTTGCCGATTGGTTTACAGCTGGTCGGTGCCCGCTATAACGATGCGCTGGTGCTGCGTGCCGGCCATGCCTATCAGCAAGCGGCGCCTTTGACGGATAGTCGCCCCGCGCTGTTCGCCTGCTGATTGCTGGAGGTTGTATGCCGCTGAGTAATATGGATTTCGAGTTTTACGAGTCGGAAGATCCGGTGTGGAATCCGGCGCTGCGCACCATGCCGATCCCTGGCATCCGCAAGATGGTCAACATGGCCGCGCTGCAAAGCGATGTGATTCACCTGTCGATCGGCCAGCCCGACCTGCCGGCACCGGACAACGTGGTGAATGCCGCGATTGATGCGCTCAAGGCGGGGCAGACCGGCTACACCATGGATGCCGGCCTGCCGGAGCTGCTGGAATCGCTGGCACTGTATTATAGCGATCGCTACCAACGCCCGCTGACCTCGGAAAATATCCTGGTGACCACCGGAGCGACCGAGGCGGTGTATCTGGCGCTGACCTCAGTGGCGGCGCCGGGGCGGCATTTTATTGTGCCGGACCCGGCCTTTATGCTTTATTCGCCGCTGATCCGCATGAACGGCGGCGAGGTGACCGAGATTCCGACCCGGGCGGAAAACAATCACCAGCTTGATCCGCAGGAAGTGATTGATGCCATCGAGCCGCACACCTACGCCATCGTACTCAATTCGCCGAGCAACCCGACCGGTACTGTGTACCCGAAAGAAACCCTGGATGCGATTCTTGAGGAGTGTGCCTACCGCGACATTCACGTCATCAGTGATGAGGTCTACGACCATCTGATCTATGACGGCAAGGCCTATCCCTCGGTACTCGGCAGCTGCAGTGATCTGGATAATGTGATGGTGATCAGCAGCTTTTCCAAGACCTACAGTATGGCGGGCATGCGTATCGGCTGGTTGATTGCCAGCCAGGCCGCGATCAAGAAGCTGCGCCGCTACCATATGTTCACCACCACGGTGGCCAATACCCCCTGCCAGTGGGCCGGGGTAGAGGCGCTGCATGGGCACAATACTTTCGTCAACGATATGTTGGCCGAATATACCCGGCGCCGTGATCGGCTGGTCGAGCTGGTGGAGCAGACGCCCTATCTGACCGGCTACAAGCCGGAGGGGGCTTTCTATCTGTTTCCCTCGCTGCCGGAAGGGGTCAATGGCACCAACGTTGCGTTGCGGCTGTTGAAGGAAACCGGTGTCTGTACCATTCCGGGGGAGACCTTTGGCAGTAGCTGCAGTAATGCCATCCGCTTGAGTTATTCCACCTCGCTGGACAAGATCGAGGAAGCTTTCGAGCGGATTATTCCGTGGATGAAAAAGCAGGACTTTTCTTAGTTTAGTGTTGGCTGGGTAGATTTACGTGCCAGCCTGGTTGCCGCTGACCAGTTCCGGACACGCCGTAAACCCTTCCCTGGGGGCTCGTAGATGCCATCCCTGGCATCTAACGGTCCAGAACTGGTCAGCGGCAACCAGGCGAAGAGTTTTGATCAAGCTTGGAGACTGATCTCGCGCCACTCACCGGGCTGCAGGTCACCGAGCTGCCAGTCACCAATGGCGACGCGCACCAGGCGCAGGGTGGGTAGCCCAACCGCTGCGGTCATCCGGCGTACCTGGCGGTTGCGTCCCTCTCGTATGGTGATCTGCAGCCAGCTGGTCGGTTTGTTTTTACGAAAGCGCACCGGCGGGTTGCGTGGCCATAACTCAGGCTCGGCAATGGCCGTGACGTCCGCCGGGCGGGTCGGGCCGTCATTGAGCTCGGGGCCGGCCCGCAACTGCTCCAGTTGCTCGGTACTGGGTTCGCCTTCCACCTGTACCCAATAGGTTTTTGCCAGCTTGTGTCGTGGGTCGGTAATGCGTGCCTGCAGGCGGCCGTCGTTGGTCAACAGCAGCAGACCTTCACTGTCACGGTCCAGCCGCCCGGCGGGGTAGACTCCGCTAATGGGCAGAAAGTCCTTGAGGGTGGCGCGGCCCTGGCCGTCAGTAAATTGGGTGAGCACATCAAAGGGTTTGTTCAGGGCTATCAGGCGCGGCTCGGCTGGCGGTGTGCGAGGCTTGCGCTGGGGCCGGCGCTGAGCGGGTCGCCTGGTCTTGACCGGGGGCTTGCTCATGACTGCTTCAGCGCCGTTGCTGGTAGAGGTGATTCAGTTGCTGCTCCAGCAGCGATTGGTAAGGCTCGTTCAGCCGCTCGACACAGTAGATATCGGGCTGGCTGGCCAGGCGCCGCGTTACTGCCAGGGTTTTCACCGCATTACGCTCTGCCATCTCGGCATCCAGCAGGAGCAGGTTGCGACTGTGTCTGACCTGTTCCAGCACCGGGTTGCAGGCGGGGTCCTGTGCCAGCTCATGGCTGGGCTGGTTGCTATGCACTTCACCCAGCGCCAGTTGCATATGCAAGGCCAGGCCGGTGTCGGCAATCTCGATCTGCAGGTCATGCCCGAGCACGCGCAGTAATTCCCCGCAACACAGGGCGTGGGTCAGGGTTTCCTGGGGCTGTTGCGCACCGTGGAACACGATCAGGCTGCTGCCATCTTCCAGCGACTGCAGCTTGCCGGCATAGAGTTTGGCGGCCTGCTGTACATGGGAGCGATAGCGCTCCAGTAAATTGACCAGGCGGGGACGTGGCAGGCGCTGCAGGGCTTCAAGGTTCCCTAGCCCGATGGCCAGGACCAGCAGGCTGTCCTTGGCTGGAGTCTCCGCCGGGGCGCTCTCACTGGTAGCGTCAGGGTCCGGTCGGGGCAGCAGGGAGGTCGAGGGAGCGGGCTCTTCCTCAGGCTCGCTGCTGTCTGCATCCGGTTCCTCTTCAGGAATACCGGCGGTCAGATCGATGGCTGAGACGGGTGGTTCGCTATCGGTGGTCGTTGCGGCAGTCCCTGCTGTATCCGGGTTTACCGGATCATCGTCTGTGTCGTCACTGGCGTCAGCGGTGTCTTCAAGCAGCGGCAGGGGTTGATCGATGATGCGCCTTTGGGCCAGCTGCTGCGCCAGTTCGCCCAGTTCATCCTTGCGTTTGATACCGGCCGGGGGTTGCTCCTGTTCGGCCGACCAGTTGCCCAGCTGGCGCAAGACGCGGCGCACGCTGTTGCCTTGCTGCCAGGCCAGCAGGCCAGCAAGCAGGAGTACGATCAGGCTGACCAGACTCAGGCTGGTCAACAGGCCGCCCAAGGGCAGGCGAAAAGGATCGCCCGCCAGGCTCAGGTGCAGGCGGCCGACCAGGTTGTCCTGTTGCTGCAGGCTGGCCACAAAACTGCCTTCGCCGGGCGCCAGGTTGCTGGCACTGCGTGGTCGGCCGGCTTCGGCAATCACCCGGTTGTCCGGGCCATACAGGCGCGCATAGGCAATCAATGGGTTCTGTCGCCACTGTGCCAGTTGCAGGTTGAGGCTGAGCTGGTCGTCGGCGAGCAAGGGGTCGAGCAGGCTGTTGGCTATCTGTCGGCTGAGTTCGTGGCCGATTTCGTTGGCTTGTTTTGCTGTTTCGCTATGCCAGCTGGCTTGCAGGCCCAGGGCGCTGAGCCAGATGACCAGAGCTGGCAGCAGACTGAGCAGCAGGAATCGGCTGCGCAAGGACAGCCGGCCAGCCCGCAGATTGACCCAGGCACGGAGAAACAGATTGTCAGGTGATGAGCGATTCAAGAAAACGGACCTGGTTGGCACATGGGACTGGCTGTCGGTGACAGGTTGGGCACAGTATAGCTATTGCGTGCAGGCGACAACAGCGCAGAACTGTGAGCGAGTTGGCAATTACGGGTAGAATGTTGCCCTGTGCCGATACACCCATGGGAGCAACTGCCTTGAACAACATTGTCCTGATCAATATCACCGGGCCTGATCGCCCGGGCCTGACCGCCGCTATTACCGGTTTGCTGGCGCGGGCGCAGGTCAACATCCTCGATATTGGTCAGGCCGTCATCCACGACACCCTGTCGTTCGGCATTCTGGTTGAGATGCGCGACTCGGCCGGTATGTCGGATGTGCTCAAGGATGTGCTCTTTCGTGGTTATGAAATGGATCAACAGGTGCGCTTTACCCCGGTCAGTGCCGAGGAGTATCAGCGCTGGGTAACCGGGCAGGGCAAGTCGCGGCATATCGTGACCTTGTTGGCGCGGCGGATTACGGCTGAGCATATTGCCCGCGTCAGTGAAATTACGGCCCGTTTTGGCCTGAATATTGACCATATTGACCGTTTGTCCGGGCGTATTCCGGAAGGCTTGCCGGCTGACCAGGGCAAGGGCTGTATCGAATTTTCTGTGCGTGGCGAGCCGGATGATCCCGCTGCTTTGCGGGCAGAGTTTCTCGCCATCGCCCAGGCGCTGAATGTGGATATCGCCTTCCAGCAGGACAGCCTGTTCCGCCGTAACCGCCGCCTGGTGGTGTTTGACATGGACTCCACGCTGATTGATGCCGAGGTGATTGACGAGCTGGCCAAGGCCGCCGGGGTCGGCGAGCAGGTGGCGGAGATTACCGAGCGTGCCATGCGTGGTGAACTGGATTTTCAGGCCAGCTTCCGTGAGCGCATGGCGCTGTTGCGCGGCTTGCCGGAGACTGTTCTGGAGGAGATTGCCGAGCGCCTGCGCTTGACCGAAGGTGCGGAGACCCTGATCGCGCAATTGCGCCGTCTGGGTTACAAGACCGCTATCCTGTCCGGTGGCTTTAACTTCTTTGCCGAGCGTTTGCAGCAACGGCTGGGTATTGATTATGTGTATGCCAATGCCTTGCCGATTGCAGATGGCAAGGTAACCGGTGAGGTCGAATTGCCGATTGTTGACGGGCAGCGCAAGGCCGATTTGTTGCGTGAGCTGGCCCAGCGCGAAGGCATCAGCCTGGAGCAGACGATTGCTGTGGGCGATGGCGCCAATGATTTGCCGATGCTATCGATTGCCGGTCTGGGTGTCGCATTTCGCGCCAAACCCTTGGTCAAGCAGTCTGCCAAACAGGCCATTTCAACCTTGGGCCTGGATGGCATTCTGTATCTGTTGGGCTTTCGCGATCGTGATGGCGTTTGATGACAGCGCTTACTCGGCGTTGAAGTCGTAGTTCATGCTGTCGCTGGGAGCCTGCAGGTAGTTCCCCTGGATGTAATTGACGCCGGCCTGCCAGAGCGACGGAATCATGGTGGCGCTGTCGACGCAGGGCACTATGGTCAGCTTGCCCTGGTTGTGCAGGGTCGTGATGATGTCCTTGAGCTTGTCGACCGCTTCCGGGCTGGACAGGTCCTGGCTGAAGGAGTTGTCGATCTTGATCAGGTCAACATGCAGGTACTTGAGCGCGCCATAGGGGTTCAGGGCGCAGCCAAAGTGGCTCAGCGATACCTGACAGTGCAGGCTCTTCAAGGCTTCGGTCAATGCCTTGGCCTGCTTCATGTGGGTATTGGCATCGGCGTCATTGAACTGGAACATGAGGGCGTCTGACGGCAGGCGATGGCTCTTCAGTTGCTCTGCCAGCCATTGCGGCAGGTCCATGTCCTGCAGGCTGGCAGCGCTCAGGTTCACCAGCAAGCGGGCTTGCCCGTTGCTGTTGCGCTTCTGGCATAGCTGGCTGATAGCCTGATTGATAACCCAGCGGTCAATGGCAACGGCCAGGCCGGCCTCTTCTGCGGTGGGCAGAAAATCTGCCGCGGGTACTTCTTCACCCTGGCTGTTGATCAGCCGCAGATAGGCTTCATAGAGCTCACTCTGTTCGCCACGCAAGCTGACAACAGGCTGGAACTGCAGCTGAAAGCCATCGGTTTCCAGCGCATGCTGGACCAGTGCAATCAGGTTGCCGCGGTTGGCTTCATGGGCGAGCGCTTCCAGCGGGTTGAAGACCTTGATGTCGTTACCGCCATCGCGGCTCACCTGTTCGGCCAGACGCAGGGCGCGATTGATGATCAGCGAGGGGTCGTGCTCGTTCTCGTTGAGGGATGCCACACCCATGCTCAGGGTGATCTGTACCGTGCGTCCGGAGGCTTCGAACAGGTTGCCTTCTACCTTGCGGCGCAGGGCCTGCAGCGTGTCCAGCAGGGCCTCGGGTTCCTGCTTCTGCAGTAATACGCTGAGGGCGTCATCACCAAAGCGCGCCATCAGGGTATTCTCGGCAAAGCTGCTGCGCAGTATCTGCGCCAGGTCGGCCAGCACCAGGTCGGTGCCACCAATGCCTATGTCGGTTTGCAGGCCGTTAAAGCCATCAATGGTCAGATAGACCAGGGTGCTTGGGCTGCCTTCGCGCACCACCTGCTCACTGATGCGCTCCATTTCTTCCTGGAAATAGTTGCGGTTGAACAGACCGGTGACCAGGTCCTGGCTGGCCATGGCCTTGAGCTTTTCCTCAAAGTCGGCGCTGGCGGTTTCGACCCGGATGACCACCTGGGTACAAGGTTCACCATCGTAATTCGCCGGCGACAGGGCCAGCATGACCGGAAACTCCTTGCGGTCGACATCCCTGGCGCTGCAACGGAGTTCGTTTTGTTCTGCGCGCTCATGGTAATGGCGCAGGAAGTCCTTGAAGGAGCTCTGGTCCTTGGCGGCAATCAGGCCAACCATGGGCTCGGCGGCCAGGTCGTCAGGATCCTCATAACCGAACAGGCGGACATAGGCGCGGTTGGCATAGATGTGCATGCCATCATGCACGTAGGCAATGGCATCGACCGAGCTGTCGAGCAGTAACTGGCAGCGCTTTTCGACTTCTTTCAGCGTCTGTTCGGCAATCCGCGCCTGGCGGCGGGCCTGCAGACTGGCCAGTTCGCGCTGGACGACCAGGGTGAGCAGCTTTTCCGCGCTCAGTGGCACGGCATCCTGCATGCCCTGGCGCATGGCTTGCACCGAGGTGTCGGTATCGGCCTGATCGAGGAGCAGGATAACCGGAATATCACGGGTCTTGCGGATCAGGTTGCAGGCGTCACTGGCCTGAATAAAGGATGTTTCCGGCAGGGTCAGGCACAGATCCCACGATTGCTGCAGGCTTTCCTGCAAATCTTCCACCGAGGTCACCCGGTGGGCGCGAGTGGCGTGACCGGCATTACGCAAGACGCTGACCAGATGCTCGGCATTGTTTTGCGAGTCATCCAGAATCAGTAGCCGGATTGCCTGTTGTTCTGTGCCCATGCGTGTCCAGTTGCTGGCGTAAAAACGCCTTGTTAAGTGTCAGGTTATTGAATTTACAGAGACTTCCACAGGGAGTCAAAGTCATCCTCACTGACCAGGGACAGTCCCGAGCCTGTGCCGGGTTTGCTGGTTTCGGTCTTGGCACCAGGTTTACCGGCTTCGTCTTCCAGCACGCGGTATTCAAACTGGCTGAAGCTGCCGGTTGCGGTGATGCGATCAACCAGATGTGCCCGGCTTTCCTTGCCGCCTGCCAGCAACATGATCTTGCTATTGATCTGGAATGGCATGCGCGGGGTGATCAGGGTAGCGGGGCGGTCGATGGCAGTCACCTCAGGCAGCATCAGGCCACGCAGGTATTGGCTGGGCTCGCCGGATTTGGGCAGCAGTTTGATCGCACAGGGAGTGCAGTGCGGGGCAACCAGTTCGATACCCATCTGGGTGCCGCCGCCGCGTACCTGGCGAATCCAGCGCACCACGGCCAGGCTCCAGGAGTTGTCGTTGTCTTCCTGGGTGCAGAGCAACTCACCTGCCTGCAACTGTTTGGGCACATCCTTGGGCCAGGTCAGGCAGAAGCCGCCGGGGCTGTGATTGATGATCGGCAGGCTGTGCACCGGGTAGTCGTTGTCGTCTTCTTCATCAATGCCGTCGGGCGAGTCGCTGTAATTGATTTCTTCAACCTTGGCGCTGGCGGGAACCCAGTCAACAGTCTGGTCGCCATCCAGAGTGTTGGGGCCGTCCCAGCCTTCCTGCTTGTTGCGCCGCGCGGCATCAGAGAAAGGGTTGATCTCGTGGTCATCGGCATCAATGAAGTTGGCAAAGCTGGTCTGGGCGATGCGGAAGTGGGTAGCGCTCATGCCGATGCAGACGCGCAGTTTGCCGCGCCCGGGCACACGGTTGAAGGTGCGTTCGGCCAGGTCACCCCAGGATTGACTCAGGTGCTGCAGCAGCTCTATGCCCAGGTTGTTGGGTACCTTGAGCGGACCACGGTTTTCCCCGCCATTGAGCATATAGTCCTTGAGGCCGTCGACCAGGGCGCTGGTATCCATGGCCAGGCTTTCGCTGAGATCTTCTTCACTGATCAGGGAGCGGTAACGTGGCGGGCAGTCCATCTCCGGGTTGATGATAAACAGGCCTCTGCCATCGCTGGCAGGCAGTAGCTGCGCATGCCGGCTCCAGTCTTCAAGGATGCTGAACAGCCGGGCCATGGCGCTTTGACGCATTTGGTTGGGCCGTGCAGAGCCCATGAGCAGAGCGGTCAGGTAGGCCTGCTCTATGGTCATGGTCTTGCCGTCGATGGCTTCCTTGTCGGCAACTTTGTGCTGATGTAGCTTGCGCCGGCGTGCCAGCTGATACAGCTGATGCAGTTCAAGCCAGACGCCATCAGCTACCGGGCAGTAGAGTTGGTAGGCGCGCAGCAAGGGGCCACAGAGGCCACGCATGGCCCGTTGTATGGCCAGCGCCATCTGTTCGTTGTAGTCACGGGATTTCAGTGCTTTTTCCTGGGCGACGACGATCTTGTAGCCGTTGGCCAGGTGGTTTTGCAGTGCCTGCGACAGGTTGGCAACCTTGCGCGGCTTGTCTGATAGCACGATTGACTGGCCGAGGTAATATTTGGACAGTGCGTTGCACACGTAATGCACTTCCTGGCGGATCTTCTCGAGCATCAGTAGTCGGGTATCCGGGGCTACTTGCAGCTGATTGAGCTCAATCAGGCCTTGATAGAGTTGGCGTGCGGTTTCCCCGATATTGGCTTTTGGCAGGTTTTCCAGCCAGCGGGTAATGCCCTTTTCGCTGCCCTCGGCAAAGCTCAGTGTGTTGAGCGTTTGCTGCGGAATGCGCAGATTGATTTTCTGCTGTGTGCTATCCATAACATCCATATCCAAGCTGGTGGCCTTGGCCTGATTGCGATCTTTGTTTAACGATGCAGACTTCCAGAGTTTCTTGATCACTGTGACAACTGACTATCCAATGTGCTGTTAGCCTCGAAAGGCCCTGTGTGGGGCTGCTGGTCAAGAACACAACAGTACTGCGTCAAGCATAGACCAGTTCTACCGGAATGGGCACTTTTGCCGGTTGACCGGCAACTTCCCGGACCAACCGGGGAACCAGGTAGCCCGGCAGGCGCGTCAGCATCTGCCCCATCAACCGGGTTGCTGCAGCATCATCGATGAGAAAGTGCTGCGCCCCGCGCACATGGTCAAGCATATGCAGATAATAGGGTAAAACGCCAGTATCGCCTAGGTTTTCGCTGAGGGCGGTCAAATCCGTCAAATTATCGTTAACTCCCCGGAGTAGTACTGCCTGGTTCAGCAGCATCACGCCGGCCTGGCGTAAGCGCTGGATGGCGCTACGCTGCTCGGGCCCGAGCTCGTTGGCGTGGTTGCAGTGCAGCACCATGGTGAGCGGTAGTCGGGTGCCATTCAGGGCGTTGATGAGGTTGTCGGTAATCCGCTGCGGCAGTACTAGGGGCAGGCGGGTATGCACCCGCAGACGGCGGACATGGGGAATGTCGGCAATCTGGTCGGTCAGCCAGGCCAGGCGTTTGTCGCTGGCGACCAGGGGGTCGCCGCCACTGAAGATAACTTCATGAATGCTGGAATCGGCGCGGATGTAATCCAGCGCTTGCTGCCATTCGGCCGTGCTCAGGTTGTTCTCGGCATAGGGAAAGTGCCGACGAAAACAGTAGCGGCAATTGACCGCGCAGCCACCGCTGACGATCAACAGCAAGCGGCCATGGTATTTGTGCACGATGCCAGGTTGTGGATTGCTGTATTGCTCGCCAAGCGGGTCGCTGACAAAACCGGGCTGCTCTGCCAGTTCTTCACCCAGTGGCAGGATTTGCCGCAGTAGTGGGTCATCCGGGTTGCCGGGTTGCATCAGGTCGACAAAGGGTTGCGGCACGCGCAGGCGAAAGCCCTGATCAGCGGCGATGGCCGCCGGCAGCAGGTCAAGCCCGAGCTTGAGCCGGGTCAGCAGGTCGCGCGGGTCGGTAATGCTGTCAGCGAGCAGGCTTTGCCAGCGGGCAGGCTCAACAGCGGCTGAATATCCATGTATCATGGGCGTTTTTCCGCGCAGGGGTGGCTGGACCAGGGGTCGGCCGATTCGGCGCACTACCTCATCTATCCACACACAGAGTGACTGGGAAGCATTATGGCCAACTATTCTACCAACGAATTCAAACCTGGGCTCAAGGTGATGCTCGACGGTGATCCCTGTTCCATCCTCGAGAACGAATACGTCAAGCCGGGTAAAGGGCAGGCCTTTAACCGCGTCAAGGTGCGCAACCTGATGACCGGGCGTGTCAACGAGCGCACCTTCAAGTCAGGTGACAGCCTGGAAGGCGCTGACGTGATGGAGCGCGAGATGGAATATCTCTACACCGATGGGGAATTCTGGCACTTCATGGCCACCGATGGCTCCTTCGAGCAGGTTGGGGCTGATGCTCGGGCTATCGGTGACTGCAAGAACTGGATGAAAGAGCAGGTCATCTACAGCGTTGTTCTGTTCAACGGTGGGCCGATCGCAGTCACTCCACCGAACTTTGTCGAGCTGGAAGTGGTGGAAACAGATCCGGGTGTCCGCGGGGATACCTCGGGTGGCGGCACCAAGCCGGCAACCCTGACCACGGGTGCTGTGGTCAAGGTACCGCTGTTTGTGAACATCGGTGATGTGCTCAAGGTCGATACCCGCAGCGGTGACTACGTCGGTCGCGCCTGAGTTTGCTGGTTTATGACGAAGCCGGGGCTTGCTCCGGCTTTTTTGTCGCTGACCAACCCGCAAGGAGCCTGACCATGTCCTGGCAACCTACTGCAACATTCACAGCTCTGCGTCGTCGTGCCGAATTGCTGGCGCAGGTGCGCGCGTTTTTTGCCCGGCGACAGCTACTGGAGGTGGAGACGCCGATGCTGTCCATGGCGGCGGTCAGCGATCCGCAGTTGCAGCCTTTTGCCACCTGCTATCTGCCCGATGGCGGCGGGGACGGTCGAACCCTGTATCTGCATACCTCGCCGGAATATCCGATGAAACGCTTGCTGGCAGCCGGCAGCGGCCCTATCTGGCAACTGTGCCGGGTGTTTCGCAATGGTGAGCAGGGGCGTAAGCACAATCCGGAATTCAGCATGCTGGAGTGGTACCAGCCGGGCATGGACCACCATCAATTGATGGATGAGGTGGAAGCGTTGACCGTGGAGGTGCTGGGCCACGCCAGGGCGCGTCGGGTGCGCTATGCCGAGCTGTTCAGTGAGCACTTTGCCGGCCTGGACGTGCATCAGTGCGAGACTGAAGAGCTGGCTGCACTGGGTCGCCAGCATACGGGATTTAGCGGCGAGTTAGCTAGCGATGCCTGGCTGGACTTGTTGTTCAGCCATGTGATCGAGCCGAGCTTGCTGGCGCCGACCTTCGTCTATGCCTGGCCGGCCTCGCAAGCCGCCCTGGCACAAGTGGTTGAGGGCGATGACCGGGTGCCGGTGGCGGCGCGTTTTGAATATTTCATTCAGGGTATGGAGCTGGCCAACGGCTATCTGGAATTGACCGATGCGGCCGAGCAGGCGCGCCGTTTTGCCGCTGACCAGCAAGCGCGTGAAAACATGGGCAAGGCAGCGCTGCCGGTAGATCAATACCTGGTTGCGGCACTGGCTGCGGGGCTGCCCGCAAGCGCCGGTGTGGCGCTGGGCTTTGACCGTTTGCTGATGCTGGCGCTGGGCGCAAGCCAGATCGAGGATGTGCTGGCTTTTCCGTTGGCACGGGCCTGAGATTCAGCCGGCCTGATCCATGCCCGGGCGCTTGACCTTGTCCGGGTGGGCGATTTTCAGCAGCAGGGCAGCAAGAATGATCGCCGGTAAACCGGTCAGGGCAGTGACGAAAAAGAAGCTGATCCAGCCAACATTGGCTGCCAACACCCCGGTAAAGCCCGCGGCAAACTGGCCGGGCAGGGTCATGATGGAGCTGAACAGGGCGTATTGGGTGGCGGTATAGGCGGTATTGGTCAGGCTCGACAGGTAGGCGATAAACACGGCAATGGCCATGCCGCCGGTCACGTTGTCGGCAATGATCGCCATGATCAAGCCGTATTGCTGTGGCCCGATATAGGCCAGCCAGGCAAAGGTCAGGTTGGTCGCTGGCGCCATGAAGGCGGTAAACAGCAGAATCGGCGCAATACCAAAGCGCGCTACCAGTACCCCACCGAGCGCGGCCCCTCCGAGCGTCATGGCCAGACCAAAGGCGGCGGCAATATTGGCAATCTCGGTTTTAGTGAAGCCGATGTCGAGATAGAAGGGGTTGGCCATCACGCCCATAAAGATGTCACTGATGCGGAAACAGCCGATAAACAGCAGGATCAGCAACGCGGCCTTGCCATAACGCTGGAAAAAATCGGCAAAGGGGCTGACCACGGCGCCGATAAACCAGGCGCTGACGCTGCGGCTCCAGCCCTGGCGCGGTGTGTCGGCCAGATAATCGGTGATTCTGGCCTCCAGTTCACGGGTTGCCTGGGTGACCTGCACCGCGGGTTCGGCAATGATCAGGGTGGTCAGCATGCCGACCCCCATCAGGGCCGCCATGACCATATAGGCCAGGGTCCAGCTGTCCAGTGCGGCCATATGTAGCGCGCCGGCCCCGGCGGCCAGCACGGCCACGCGGTAACCGGTGACATAGGTGGCCGCCATGGCCGCCTGCCGGTGGCGGGCTTCGGCCTCGACGCGGTAGGCGTCAATGGCAATGTCCTGGGTAGCCGAGCCGAAGGCGGCCAGCACGGCAAAGACGGCAATCAGGGTCAGGTGTTCGCGCGGATCGGTCAGCGCCATGCCGAGCAAGGCGCCGGCAATCACCAGCTGGGCCAGCAGCATCCAGGCCCGCCTGCGCCCAATCCAGCGGGTCAGCAAGGGAACCGGGGCGCGGTCAATCAATGGCGCCCAGAGCACCTTGATCGAATGGGCCATGCCGACCCAGCTGAGAAAGCCGATGGCGGCCAGCTCAACACCGATGTCACGCAACCAGGCGGTAAAGGTGCCACCGACCAGCAGCAAGGGCAGGCCGGCGGAAAAGCCCAGAAACAACATGCCAAGAACGCGCGGCTGCAGATAGACGCGCAGGCCTTCGCCGGCTTGAGGTGTCACGTTTTGGTCATCCGTGGACGCCATACTGAATCCTGTTCAGAGAGAGGTGAAATAGGCTCTGGGCCAGCCGACCTGTGCCAGATCAATACGCCCGTTGCGGGCAATTATGCCTTCGGCAAGCAGGCGCTGGTATTGTTCCCGGCCACTGTCGCTGTTTTTATCCAGCGATAGCTGTCCGCGGGCATTGATGACCCGGTGCCAGGGCAGCCGGGTATCGGCGGGCAAGTGGCTGAGCCAGCGCGCAATCAGGCGGGCACCTCGGGCCTGTCCGGCGAGTTGCGCCAGAACACCATAGGTGCAGACGCGCCCGGGTGGGATCGCCGCGAGTTGCTGCAGAAAGCTTTGGTAGGCCGGTGCCAGGGTGCTATCGCGGTTTGTTGATTGTGCGCTGGTCATGGATAATGGCGCCCGAAATTTCGCTTTGTTGAGTGTATCTGATGTTGCGTGCTCTGTGCTTGGGTCTGTTGTTGGGGTGGGGGTCGCTGTCACAGGCCGATACCCTGTGGCTGGATAATGGTGACCGGATTACCGGAACAATTGACTGGATTGAAGGCGGCAAGGTACTTATTCGCACCGAGTTTGCCGGGGCGCTGACGGTCAATCTTAATCGTGTGGTTACCCTGGAAGCGGACGGGCCCTTGCTGGTGCGGCGTGCTGACCAGACTGACCGGGTGCAGGGGGTCAAGGCCTCGGATGAACCGGGCAAGGTGGTGCTGCAGAACGGCGAGTCAGAGGTAGTTGCCTTGTCTGCCCTGCGCCAGGTGCTGGCTCCACAGCCATTGATCGCCGAGGCGCGCTGGGAAGGCAACGCCCGGGCGGCGGTGGATCTACGCGACTCGGATACCAAACGCCGCGATCTGGACCTGGCGCTGGATACCCAGGTGCGCATGGGCGACTGGCGGCATGGTATTGGCGCGGAATACGAGCGCGATGTCAGTGATGGCAACAAGATCCGCCACACCTGGGAAACCGATTACGACCTGAGCTGGTTCTTTGCCGAGAAATGGTTCTGGCAAACCAGCCTTGGCTACCGCCGTGATTATCTGGGGGAGATTGCCTCCCGTCGTCAGGCCGGTATGGGGCCGGGTTACGAGTGGTGGAACAATGCCCTTGGCCGCTTTGAAACCGCTGCGCGGCTGGACTACATTGAAATTGAGGAACGTGATGGCCAGCGGCTGGACGCTTCTGCTGCGGCCTTTGAGTGGAGCTATCGCCGCTTCCTGTGGGGCAAGCGTTTTGAGCTGTTCCATAATGCTGAAACCATAATCGCGGATGATGCGCTGATTCGTTACAGCGTGGATGCCGACCTGGGTGTGCGCTATCTGTTGAACAGCTGGATGACCCTGAGCCTGTTGACCGACTGGGACTATCTGCGCGGCTCGCAGGGCAACGACATCAATGATCGGCGGTATCGCTTGGCGCTGGGTGTTAACTGGTAGGAATCAGAGGGGATAGGAAACGGGCGCCAATGGCGCCCGTTTTGCGTCAAGGCTCAGAGGCGCAGGCCGCCATCGAGCTCGAGGATGCGACCGGTATAGAAGTCATTCTCGAACAGATAGGCTGCCGAGTGGGCGATTTCATCCGGCTTGCCCATGCGTTTGAGCGGAATGCCCGCCGTCATGCGCTCCAGCGCTTCCGGCTTCATGCCTGCGGTCATTTCCGTTTCGATAAAGCCCGGGGCAATACCCGCCACGCGAATGCCATAGCGCGCCAGTTCCTTGGCCCAGACCACCGTCAGGGCAGCTACCCCGGCCTTGGCGGCAGAGTAGTTGGACTGGCCCATGTTGCCGGCACGGGAGATCGATGAAATATTGATGATCAGGCCCTGGTTGCCGAGTTCGATCATTTTTGCACCGACATCACGGGTGCAGAGAAAAACGCCGGTCAGATTGACGTCGATAACTGACTGCCACTGGCTCAGGCTCAGCTTCTGCACCTGCCCGTCCTTGTTCTTCAGCAGCAGGCCATCGCGCAGAATACCGGCATTGTTGATCAGCCCATGGATGGCGCCAAAGTCTGCCGCGACCTGTTCGACCATCTGCCCGACCTGTTCCTCATTGGCCACGTTGCAGACATAGCCGCGCGCATCGCCACCAGCTGACTTGCAGGCTGCGGCTGCCTCATCCAGGCGGGCTTGATCCAGGTCTACCAGTGCCAGACGGGCGCCTTTGGCCGCCAGAAACTCGGCCATCGACCGCCCCAGGCCCTGACCACCGCCAGTGATAATGATGACACTGTCTTTCAATTGCATGTCTGGCACTCCTCGAAGCCGTGAATTAAGGAGCGATAAGGTACTCGTAAAGATTATCAGGCTGCAACAGTAACCGGCGGGTTGCTGAAGGCTGAAGGCTGAAGGCTTGAAGTATCAGGATTTGAGTTGGGGGCTGGTTTTGCTTGTCACTTAGGCGGGGCCCCTTGAAAAGGGCGCGATGCGCACCCAGATACTTTTTTTGTCCGGACACCGAGGTGGGTATGCCGTTTTTTCGTCTGGCGTTGCTGGCGCTGCCGTTTATGGAGTTGGCCAGTCTGATTGTGCTGGGGCAGCACGTCGGGGTGGGGTGGACGCTGTTATGGGTTATTGGTAGCGGTTTTCTGGGCTTGCTGATCATGCAGAGTCACGGCGGCCATGCCGTCCAGCGCCTGCAACAGCAGATGCAGCGCAATCAGTCCCCCTTTGCCACCTTGCGAGCCGGCATGTGGGGCGTGCTTGCGGGTGTGTTGCTGATGATTCCGGGGCTAATTACCGATGCTGCAGCTGTGCCCTGTCTGATTCTGGCGCTGGTCAATCGTGGTCGGGCTGATCAGCCAGCCCCGGGCGAACCGGGCGGCCCCACCGTCTACAAGCGTAATGGGCAGACCATTATTGAAGGTGAATGGGAAGAAGAACCCGACCCTGACGCGGTACCCAGAAAACGCATTGACCGCGAGTAAAAAAATTTTCTGCTGCCCCTTGAAATGACCCAGCCGGGCCCCATTAACGGAGCATCCAACGAACAGAGGAGGTAGCCAGGCGGCTGCCACTTCTCAGGCCGCAAGGTCTGTTTTCTTAACCAGAGCCGGCGTGCCGGCCAATGACATTCAAATTGGGAGATTCACAACGATGAAAATTCGTCCGTTACACGATCGCGTAGTCGTTCGGCGCAGCGAAGAAGAGACCAAAACCGCTGGTGGTATCGTTCTGCCCGGTTCTGCTGCAGAAAAGCCCAACACCGGTGAAGTGATTGCCGTGGGCACCGGCCGTCTGCTGGACAATGGCGATGTCCGTCCGCTGGCGATCAAGGAAGGTGACAAGGTAGTTTTCGGTCCTTACTCCGGTAGCAGCACCATCAAGATCGACGGCGAAGAGCTGCTGATCATGAGCGAGTCTGAAATCTACGGTGTACTGGAAAGCTGAAACGGCTGATTTCCCTATTCCCTGAACGAATTCATTGAAGGAAAGCAATCATGGCTGCAAAAGAAGTTAAATTCGGCGTACCTGCGCGCAACAAGATGCTCAATGGCGTCAACACCCTGGCTGACGCGGTCAAGGCTACTCTGGGGCCGAAGGGCCGCAACGTACTGATCGAGCGCAGCTTCGGCGCGCCGCTGATCACCAAAGACGGTGTCTCCGTTGCGAAAGAAATCGAGCTGAAAAGACGGTGTCTCCGTTGCGAAAGAAATCGAGCTGAAAGACAAGTTCGAGAACATGGGCGCCCAGCTGGTTAAAGATGTTGCCTCACGTGCCAACGATGACGCCGGTGACGGTACTACCACTGCTACCGTACTGGCCCAGGCCATTGTTACCGAAGGTCTGAAAGCCGTTGCTGCCGGTATGAACCCGATGGACCTGAAGCGCGGTATCGACAAGGCGACTGCCGCCATCGTTGCCGAGCTGAAAAACCTGGCCAAGCCCTGTGCTGACTCCAAGGCCATTGCTCAGGTAGGCACCATCTCTGCTAACTCTGACGCCACTGTCGGCAAGATCATTGCTGAAGCCATGGATCGCGTTGGTAAAGAAGGCGTGATCACTGTTGAGGAAGGTTCCGGCCTGGACAACGAGCTGTCTGTGGTTGAAGGCATGCAGTTTGACCGTGGCTACCTGTCACCCTATTTCGTCAACAAGCCGGAAACCATGTCAGCTGACCTGGACAACCCGTATCTGCTGCTGGTTGACAAGAAAATCTCCAACATCCGCGAGCTGCTGCCGGTGCTGGAAGCGGTTGCCAAAGCTGGCCGCCCGCTGTTGATCATTGCGGAAGATGTTGAAGGCGAAGCCCTGGCGACTCTGGTAGTCAACAACATGCGCGGTATCGTCAAGGTGTCTGCGGTCAAGGCCCCGGGCTTTGGTGATCGTCGCAAGGCCATGCTGCAGGATATCGCCATCCTGACCGGTGGTACCGTGATCAGCGAAGAAGTTGGCCTGAGCCTGGAAAGCGCTACTCTGGAGCACCTGGGTCAAGCCAAGACTGTGCAGATCAACAAGGACAACTCCACTATTGTTGACGGTGCCGGTGCCAAGGCGGATATCGAGGCGCGCGTTGCCCAGATCCGCAAGCAGGTGGAAGACACTACTTCTGACTATGACAAGGAAAAACTGCAAGAGCGTCTGGCCAAGCTGGCCGGCGGTGTTGCCTTGATCAAGGTCGGTGCGGCTACTGAAGTCGAGATGAAAGAGAAGAAGCATCGCGTTGAAGACGCCCTGCACGCAACCCGTGCGGCCGTTGAAGAAGGCGTGGTACCTGGTGGTGGTGTTGCTCTGGTGCGCACTCTGGCAGCGCTGAAAGATCTCAAGGGTGATAACGAAGAGCAGAACGTTGGTATCCGTCTGCTGCAACGTGCCGTTGAAGCGCCGCTGCGTCAGATCGTGACCAACTCCGGTGACGAAGCTGCTGTGGTACTGCAGAACGTCAAGGCTGGCGAAGGTAACTACGGTTACAACGCGGCTACCGGCGAATACGGTGACATGATCGAGATGGGTATTCTGGATCCGGCCAAGGTCACTCGCAGTGCCCTGCAGGCCGCTGCCTCGGTAGCCAGCTTGATGATTACCACCGAAGCCATGATCGCTGATCTGCCAGATGACGAGAAGTCTGGTGGCGGCATGCCCGATATGGGTGGCATGGGCGGTATGGGTGGTATGGGCGGCATGATGTAAGCTCGCCCGAGCCCGACAAGAACCCGGTGCTGCTTGCAGCACCGGGTTTTTTTGTTTGCCCGGCGAAGCCGGCAAACCCGTCCACCTGAAAGAAGGTGGAGTCACCCCGACCGAGGGGAAGACAATCTGAATGGCAAG
>JAMCWB010000044.1:0-32463 GCA_023475025.1 Gammaproteobacteria bacterium | reverse complement strand
TTTTTTGTTCTGGCACCACGTCAGCGTTCCGCCTGTGAATAAGGAACTGGCCTTGGCTTATTCTGTAAGAGATTGCCTACAGGAACTGTAAGCCTTTGCTGTGACGTGTTGTCGGGAAACGGGTGGTTGCGGCTTAAGCGAAAAGGTAACTTTATGTTATTAAAGGCTATTTTTTCTTGCCGGGTGTCCTGATCACCTGTTTGGGTGGGCTTGTAAGCTGAGTGTTTCAAGATATGATGGCACCAAGTGTCAGGGAAGCGCCACTCGGCAGGAAGCTTGAGTCAGGGACTATCAGGACGATCCCGGGTCAGGACGACCAGACAAGGATGCCACATAGGGAATGAAGAGTGGGCGGGTTTACCCGCCCCTTTTTATGCCCGCAATAAAGTCAGTGCAGCACGCCCGAACATAAAAAAGGCCGACATGCTTGTCGGCCTTTTTGCGTTCTGCTGGTGCTTAGCGCTCCAGATACTGCAGCTTGTCCGGTACGCCATCCCACTCTTCGGCATCTGGCAGCGCATCTTTCTTCTCGGTGATGACTGGCCAGATTTCAGCCAGTTCAGCGTTCAGCTCAGTGAACTCCTGCTGGTCTTCCGGCACCTCGTCCTCGGAGAAAATCGCATTCGCCGGGCACTCGGGCTCACAGAGGGCACAATCGATGCACTCGTCCGGATGGATAACGAGGAAGTTAGGGCCCTCGTAGAAACAATCGACAGGGCAGACCTCGACGCAATCGGTATATTTGCACTTGATACAGTTGTCAGTAACAACAAAGGTCATGAGTGGGTCTCCAGGGTAATCAGGCGATTATAATTTGCGCGTAGTCTAGCAGTTTTTGCCCGTCTGCACAGGCCTCAGGCGGTTTCCGGGCCTGGCTGTGGTTCACAGTTGCTGTTTCCAGTTGTAAAGCAGTTCCAGTGCCTGGCGCGGGCTCAGGTCATCGGGCTGCAGGTGCTGTAGCTTGTCCAGCAGCGGGTGGGGTGCACTGGCGAACAGATCATTTTGCATCGGTACCGCTGCAGCTTGCTGGCTGGGGCGGCTGCTCTGCTGTCCCAGGCTTTGTTGCTCCAGGTGACTCAGGTGCTCGCGGGCACGCTCGATCACCGCGCGTGGTACGCCGGCCAGTTGTGCGACCTGCAAGCCATAGCTCTGGCTGGCGGGGCCTGGTTGCACGGAATGCAGAAATACAATGCGTTCGTTGTGTTCGGTAGCGGTCAGGTGGACATTGACCACACCGGGATCAGTGTCTGCGAGACTGGTCAGTTCAAAATAGTGGGTGGCAAACAGGCTGAAGGCCCGCAGGCGACCGAGATACTCCGCAGCCGACCAGGCCAGTGACAGGCCGTCAAAGGTACTGGTGCCGCGGCCCACTTCGTCCATCAGTACTAGGCTGGCATCGGTGGCGTTGTTGAGGATATTGGCGGTTTCGCTCATTTCCACCATGAAGGTCGAGCGGCCGCCGGCCAGGTCATCACTGGAGCCGATACGAGTAAAAATGCGATCGACACTGGATAGCTCAACTCGACGTGCCGGAACATAACTGCCGATATGGGCCAGCAGGACGATAAGGGCGGTCTGGCGCATATAGGTCGACTTACCACCCATGTTCGGCCCGGTGATCACCAGCATGCGGGTGTCCTGGTCCAGGCTTACATCGTTGGCGACAAAGGGTGTGTCCAGCACCTGCTCGACCACTGGGTGGCGGCCCTGTTCGATATGTAACTGACTGTCATGGATAAACTGTGGGCGGCAATAATCCAGGCTGCTGGCACGTTCGGCCAGGGTGGCGAGCACGTCCAGTTCGGCCAGGCCACTGGCGCAGTCCTGCAGCACCGCAAGGTCATCGTTCAGTCGGTCGAGTAATTGCTCATACAGCAGCTTCTCCCGCGCCAGGGCACGGCTGCGGGCCGACAGGGCCTTGTCTTCAAACTCCTTGAGCTCCGGGGTAATAAAGCGTTCAGCGCCTTTCAGGGTCTGGCGGCGAATGTAATCAACGGGCGCCTTATCCGACTGACCTCGCGAGAGCTCGATAAAATAGCCATGCACGCGGTTATAGCCGACCTTGAGGGTGGAGAGCCCGGTACGCTCGCGCTCGCGGGTTTCCAGATCCAGCAGGTACTGTCCGGCGTTTTCGCTGATGTTCTGTAACTCGTCCAGCTGATCGTCGTAGCCGGGTTTAATCACGCCACCATCGCGGATGACCACGGGCGGGTTGTCAATGATTGCCTTGTCCAGCAGCTCGGCCAGCGCTGGGTGCTGACTGATGCGCCCGGCCAGTGTCTGCAGGTGGGCATAGTCCAGCGTGGTCAGCTGGCTCTGCAGCTCGGGCAGCAAGGCCAGGGCATCGCGCAGGCGTGCCAGGTCGCGCGGGCGTGCAGAGCGCAGGGCAACCCGGGCGAGGATGCGCTCGATATCGCCTATGCCTTTGAGCAGGGGGCGCAGCTCCTCGTGCTGGTGCTGTTCCAGCAGGCAGGCGATGCTGCCTTGTCGCGCTTCCAGCACGCGCATGTCGCGCAATGGGCGATTCAGCCAGCGGATCAGCAGACGGCTGCCCATCGCCGTGGCGCTATGATCCAACACGTCGGCCAGCGTATTCTCGCGTCCACCGGACAGGTTGCAGTCGATTTCCAGGTTGCGCCGGCTGGCGGCATCGATGATCACGCTGTCTTCTGCGCGCTCCTGACTGATGCTGCGCAAGTGGGGCAGTGCAGTACGCTGGGTTTCCTTGGCATAGGCGAGCAAGGCGCCGGCGGCGCCCAAGCCCAGCGTCAGTTCAGCACAGCCAAAGCCAACCAGATCCTGGGTGCCGAATTGCTGGGTCAGTGACTTGAAGGCGCTGTCCTGATCAAAATCCCAGGGGGCGCGGCGGCGTACGGCGCGGCGGCGCTCGATCGGAGTGTTGCTTTCCCAGTCATCGGGAATCAGCAGCTCGGCGGGCGCCAGGCGTTCAAGCTCGTTCAGCAGGTTTTCCCAGCCGGCCAGCTCCATGACGCTGAAGCGGCCACTGTTGATGTCCAGGCAGGCCAGACCAAACCCCTTGTTGTTACCGACGATAGCGGCCAGCAGGTTGTCACGACGCTCATCCAGCAAGGCCTCATCACTGACCGTACCGGGGGTGATGATGCGCACCACCTTGCGCTCGACCGGGCCTTTGCTGGTCGCCGGGTCGCCGACCTGTTCGCAGATCACCACGGACTCGCCCAGCTTGACCAGGCGGGCCAGATAGCCTTCGGCGGCGTGATAGGGAATGCCCGCCATGGGAATCGGCTGGCCGCCGGATTGGCCGCGTGCGGTCAGGGTGATATCCAGCAGGCGCGCGGCTTTTTTCGCATCGTCGTAGAAGAGCTCATAAAAGTCACCCATGCGATAGAACAGCAGTTGGTCCGGGTGGTGCTGCTTGATGCTGAAGAACTGCTGCATCATAGGCGTGTGACTACTGGCGTTGGCGGCGCTGCTCATGGGGCTTCCTGATCGATGGAGGTGAATCTGTTGCCGGAGGCTGGCATAGTCTACGCAATGCCGAGCCAGCTTTTAAGAGAGGAAAGCGCATGTCGCACTATGACCCTTTGATTGATGCCTCTGCCGCCCGCCTGGGCAATGCCTTGCAGCGGGCCGGCTGGACTGCCAGCACGGCAGAATCCTGCACCGGGGGCGGCATCGGCGAGGCGATTACCCGTATCAGTGGTAGCTCGGCCTGGTTTGAAAGCGGTTTTATTACCTATGCCAACAGCAGCAAAGCGCGCTGGCTGGGTGTCAGTGAAGAGAGCTTGCAGCAGCATGGTGCGGTCAGTGAGCCGGTGGTGCGGGCCATGGCCAGTGGTGCACGCGAGGCGGCCGGGGCGCAGATTGCGGTGGCGGTCAGTGGTATTGCCGGGCCTGATGGTGGCAGTGCGGATAAGCCAGTGGGTACTGTCTGGTTTGCCTGGGCAGGGCCGGACGGGCAGTTGGTCAGCGAGTGTCGACGCTTGCAGGGTGACCGACGGGCGGTGCGGGCACAGACGGTATTGCGTGCGCTGGAGGGATTGTTGGCGTATACGCGGGAGTGGAGTACTTGAATCAATCAAGGTCATAATTTGGCGTTCTGCGCTGTTGGCGGCCCCCTGCTGCAGACACGCTACGAGCACGTCCCTGTGGGCTCGTCGATAGCCAGCAGAAAATTGCTCCTGCATTTTCTGCACTTCTGCCATCCATGGCAGTCGTGGCTATCGACGGTCTGCAGCAGGGGGCCGCCAACAGCGCCTGCTGATTCCTGTGCATGGGATCCTTTTATTCAGGGGTAGGCGCAGCCGATTTTCTGTGGAATAATGCTGACCATATATACAGTAGTCTTGTCGAAACACGTCAACCCCAAGAGGATGCACACATGGACGAGAACAAGAAAAAGGCCCTGGCTGCGGCGCTGGGTCAGATCGAACGGCAGTTTGGTAAAGGCGCGGTCATGCGCATGGGCGATCAGGAACGCCAGGCCATTCCTGCTATTTCGACCGGTTCTCTTGGTCTGGATATCGCGCTGGGGATTGGCGGCCTGCCGAAAGGCCGTATCGTCGAGATCTACGGGCCGGAATCCTCGGGTAAAACCACCCTGACCCTGTCCGTTATTGCCCAGGCACAGAAAATGGGGGCTACCTGCGCCTTCGTTGATGCCGAGCATGCACTGGATCCTGAATATGCCGGCAAGCTGGGCGTCGAGGTGGATGATCTGCTGGTCTCGCAGCCGGATACCGGTGAGCAGGCGCTGGAAATTACTGACATGCTGGTGCGCTCAAATGCGGTTGACGTGATTATCGTTGACTCGGTGGCGGCGCTGGTGCCCAAAGCCGAAATTGAAGGCGAGATGGGCGACCATCACGTGGGTGTGCAGGCGCGACTGATGTCGCAGGCGCTGCGCAAGATTACCGGTAACATCAAGAATGCCAACTGTCTGGTGATCTTCATCAACCAGATCCGTATGAAGATCGGCGTCATGTTCGGCAACCCGGAAACCACGACCGGCGGTAACGCGCTCAAGTTCTACTCTTCGGTACGCCTGGATATTCGCCGTACCGGCGCGGTGAAAGAGGGTGATGAGGTGGTGGGTAGTGAAACCCGCGTCAAGGTCGTCAAGAACAAGGTGGCGCCGCCCTTCCGTCAGGCCGAGTTCCAGATTCTCTACGGCAAGGGTATCTACCATAACGCCGAGATTATCGACCTGGGTGTGCAGGTTGGTCAGGTTGAAAAGTCCGGTGCCTGGTACAGCTACAAGGGCAACAAGATCGGTCAGGGCAAGGCCAATGCGGCCAAGTTCCTGGAAGAGAATCCCGCGGTGGCTGAGGAAATCGAAGTGGCGGTGCGTGAGCACTTCATGCCCAAGCCAGAAGCGATCGGCAATCCGGAAGAGCGCGCCAAAGCCAAGGCAGATGCCAAGTCTGAAGCCAAGACAGACGCCTGACGCGGCGTGTGATCTGAGTGTTTCGTCGCAGCCAGCTGGAAACGCCACAGGCCATTCGCCGCTCGGCAATGGACCTGTTGGCGCGACGTGAGCACAACTACAGTGAGCTGTTACGCAAACTGGTCCTGCGCGGTGCACAGACCGACGCTGCAGAAATCGAGCTGGATCGGTTACAGGATGAAGGCTTGCTCAGTGATGCCCGGTTCTGTGAAGCCTATGTCTATGCCCGTAGCCAACGTGGCATAGGCCCGCTGCGTTTGCGCGAGGAATTGCGGCAGAAAGGGGTAGCCAGCACTCTGATCGAACAGACCCTTGAAGAGACTGACTGGGACTGGCCCGGACGAGCAGCGCAGGCCTTCGCCAAGCGCTTTCCTGAGGGTCTGGCCAGTGATCTGAAGGAGCGAGCCAGGCAGCAGCGGTTTATGCAGTACCGCGGCTTTGCCTGGCAAGACCTGTTCAGCGAAGACTAGCCACGTCAGCAGATCAGTTGGCGCTCATTGAGCGCAACCGTCAGGTCAGTCAGAGCGAGCTGACGACCTGCCCTGAATGTTTCTCCAGTTCATCACTGGCTGCCTGCATCTGTTTCAGACTGGCGGCATGAATAGTGACGACTGACTTACCTTCCTTGAGTGCCGCCTGAGCCTTGACCAGGTAGGGCATATGATCCGGCCGCATGGATACCAGACCACCCAGTAACAAGCCGATCACGGCACTGAAGACAATAAAGAGCGCGGCAGCGGGCACTGCATTGGCAGTAACGAAGCCGACGCCCGCCGAATAGGTAACAATAAAAAGCAGTAACCCGGCCAGTGCGCCAAGGCCGCCGAGCCAGAGGTGAGAGCGAATCATTGTGCGCAGGATGCCGCTGGTGTCGGGTTCCAGCTCGCGACCGGGGTGGGCATCATCGGGATTGACCACAATGACCTGCCGTTGCTCCAGTTTCAGGGTGTCACGCACGGATTCTGCCGCCGTATTGGCCTGGCTGCTGGAGGTGAAAATACCAGCCACCTTGTGGTCGAACTGCTCGCCAGTGATGGGGGTAGCATCGGTCATAAGTGCTTCTCCTTTGCTAAGTGTCAGAGACGGGGCAAAAGACCGCCTTCCCGTCTGTTGACTACAAGCATAGGACAAGATTCAAACTTATGCGGCTACGGCCTGTGTGCAAATCTTGCAGGCCGCAGCGGGTAAAAGCCCGAAGAGGGCTTGCTAGAAGGCTATCTGCTCATCCTGTTCGGGGATCTGCGCAGGCCAGCCGAGTTTTTCCTTGATCGCCACTGCCAGCTGTTCGCTTTTTTCCAGTTCGCCATGCACCAGATAGACTTCTGGCACTTGTTGGAAGTGACCCAGCCAGTCGATCAGCTGACTTTGCCCGGCATGTGCGGAAAAGCCGCCCAGGGTATGTAGCTGAGCCTTGACCGCCAGACTCTGGTGAATCACCCGGACGTTGGTAGCGCCATCGACCAGGCGCCGCCCCAGGGTGCCCTTGGCCTGGAAGCCGGGGAAGATGACATGGCATTCCTTGCGCCAGAGGTTGTGCTTGAAGTGATGCACGATGCGGCCACCGGTGCACATGCCGCTGCCAGCGATAATGATGGCGCCGCTTTCGATACGGTTGATTGCCATCGACTCATCGGGTGTCGAGGTGCATTTGAGGATGGGCAGCCAATTGAAGAGTTTGCCCTTGCCGTTATTTTCAATGCGCTCCTGATCGTCGGCGTTGAAGCGATGATGGTAGCGGTCGTAGATGCGTGTGGCGGCAATCGCCATCGGGCTGTCGAGAAAGACGGCCTGTTGCTTGAGCTTGCCTTCCTGATAGAACTTGCCCAGGTAGTAGAGCAGGTCCTGGGTGCGACCAACGGCAAAGGAGGGGATGAGAACGTTGCCACCATCCTTGTGTGCCTGATCGAGAATGGCCGCCAGCTCGTCAAGGGTTTCCTGCTTGTCTCGGTGGTCGCGGTCGCCGTAGGTTGACTCCATCAATACCAGGTCGGCTTGTTCCAGGGTTTTCGGTGGTCGCAGCAGGGGTGAGCAGGTGTTGCCCAGGTCGCCGGAGAAGACCAGGCGCCGCTTGAGGTGGCCGGTTTCTTCAATGGCAATATCGACAATGGCGGAGCCCAGAATATGGCCGGCCTCATGGAAGCACAGCTCGAAGCCTTTGGCGATCATGGTCGGCTGGGCATAATCCAGTGGGTTCAGCAGTTCCAGCGCGGCTTCAGCGTCGCGGGTGGTATACAGCGGACGGACTTCCTTTTTGCCGGATCGCTTGCGCCAGCGGTTTTCCCATTCGGCATCCCGTTCCTGCAGGCCGGCGGAGTCCTTGAGCATCAGGTCAAGCAGGTCAGCACTGTCGGGGGTGACATAGATTGGGCCGCTGTAGCCCTCGGCAACCAGTTTGGGTAGCAGGCCGGAATGGTCGAGGTGAGCATGGGAAATAACTACCGCATTGAGTTTTTTCGGGTCAAAGGGAAACTGGTGCCGGTTTCGCTCTTCATCCTTGCGAAAGCCCTGGGTCATGCCGCATTCGAGCAATACCTGTTCACCGTTGGCTTCCAGCAGATAGCAGGAACCCGTCACCTGACGGGTCGCGCCGAAAAAATTCAATAACGCCATGGATAATCCTCAAAGAAAATGACCGTGAGTATCAGCATGGCGCAGATAAGGCAGTTACGCCATGACGCAGGTCAGTTCAATCAGAGTGAGTGGCAGTGACTGGCAATAAAGCTTTGCGTCAATACCGGCTGTTCGGAGTCCTTGAGCACAAAGTGATAACTGAGCGTGGCGCCCATATCCATCAGCTGTCGGAAGCGCTGGTTGGAGCACACGCTGGACTGCAGCTGGCTGCGAATCAGCACCGGGTCTTCCTGCATACGCTCGGCATAATCGGCATCGACGGCCAGGCGGTTGATCAGTTCACGACCTTCGGCACGAAAGCCCAGGTCGGTAATGTCTTCATTAAGTGCTCGCGGCGTGCCTTCACTGCTGGCCTGGGCAACGCTGTTCAGGGTTTCTTGCAGGCGCATGTCGCGCAGGGAAATGGCATGGCTGGGCAAGGCAATCAGCAGGGCAAGCAATACAAGTGACCAACGCAGCATGATAGGTAAATCTCCAGGCAGAAGAACTCAGTGTACCTTTGCTGTGACCTGCGGCACAGCCAGTCGTTCGATCCCGCAGCGGGATATTTTATCCCTGCCTCGGTTACACTGCGCAGCTATTGCCGCAACAGGATACCCTCGTGCCCACCGATGACCTTCCTTCAGCCACAGGACATGCTGTCGCCCGCCTGCGAGAACAGGCGCTGGCCGAGGCGACGCGGCCCTTCAGGGCGCGTGGTATCAAGATGCGACGTTGCGCTGCATGCATGCTGCCGCCTGAGCGTTGTATCTGTGCCTTGCGGCCACAGCTGGTGGCCGGCGTCAGCTTTTGCTTGTTGATGCATCGGCTGGAGCCTTTGAAACCGACCAATACGGGGCGCTTGATCGCCGAGTGTCTGGCTGATACCCGGGCCTATGTCTGGTCGCGCACCGAGCCGGATCAGGGTTTGCTGGACCTGCTGCAGGACCCGCAATGGCAGCCGCTGCTGGTGTTTCCGGGTGAGTATGCGGCGGACGGACAGGCGGTGTGCCACCAGATCGAGGCGGCTGAGGGCAAGCGTCCGTTACTGATCATTATCGATGCGACCTGGAATCAGGCGCGCAAGATGGTGCGCATGAGCCCCTGGCTGCGCGCCTTGCCCTTGTTGCATGTGCAGCCTCAGCAGGTCTCGCGCTATCGGTTGCGGCGATCCTGCCAGGCCGAGCATCTGTGTACGGCAGAGGTGGCGGTCGCCTGTCTTGAACTGGCTGGCGAGCAGGATGCGGCCAGCGGCCTGGATGATTATTTTGATACCTTCAACAGCGCCTACCATATGGCCAGGCTGAACCGGCCACTGGCCGATACTCCGGCACAACAACGCTTGCGGGCGCGCAACGCTGGGTCTGGCTGAGAGGAGCATGCGCGGGCTGGACACCGATGGTGTTGGCCGCGCAATTGACGTGTTGCAAGCATGGTGGCAGGCTTTGCACTGAAAAATAATCCCAATAAAACCACGAGACCCTTCCATGGCGCCCAGCTATGACATCCTGATCGCTGATGATCACCCGCTTTTTCGCAGCGCCTTGCGCCAGGCCCTCAGTCAGGGCTTGAATGCCAGCATTACGCTCACCGAGGCTGGCAGCATTGCCGAGCTGCAGAACAACCTGGATCAACGCACCGATTGGGATCTGGTACTGCTGGATCTGAACATGCCGGGTGCCTACGGTTTTTCCGGGCTGGTCCTGTTGCGTGGGCAGTATCCACAGATACCCGTGGTGGTGATTTCCGCCCAGGAAGAAGAACCGGTAGTGCGCCGCGCCAAGGATTTTGGTGCCGGCGGTTTTATTCCCAAATCTTCCAGTCTGGAGGCTATCCAGCAGGCGGTCCAGGAGGTGCTGGATGGCGGCGTCAGCTGGCCTGCCAGTGCTGATTCGGCGGGGCCGATCAGCGAGCAGGAGCAAACCGTCAGTGAGCAGTTAGCCAGCCTGACACCGCAACAATTTCGCGTGCTGACCATGGTCTGTGATGGCTTGCTGAACAAGCAGATTGCCTGGGAGCTGAATGTGTCCGAGGCCACCATCAAGGCACACGTTACCGCTATTTTCCGCAAGCTCGGGGTGCGTACCCGGACCCAGGCGGCCCTGCTGCTGCAGCAGATGGAGCTGACCCAGAAAGCCTGAGCCGTTGACTGCGACCAAGGTCGGCTGGGCAAACCACCGGAGGGCTGCCAGACTTGGACCTATCCTCACGCTTTGATGACGTTGCCATGCTGCCCGGTACTCTGGTCGCTACTGTTTTTCTGCTCTATATCGCCCTGTTGTTCGCCATTGCTTTCTGGGGTGACCGGCAGCCAGGCGTCTTCGGCCCGCGTCTGCGGGTCTGGGTCTACAGCTTGTCGCTGGCCGTGTGGTGCACCAGCTGGACCTTTTTCGGTGCTGTGGGCATGGCCAGCGAGCAGCTCTGGGGTTTTCTGCCCATCTATCTCGGGCCGATATTGTTGTTTCTGTTTGGCTGGAAGCTGTATGCGCGCATGATCGCCATCAGCAAACACGAAAATATCACCTCCATCGCTGACTTTATCGCCTCGCGCTACGGCAAGTCCCAGGCTCTGGCAGTTGCGGTGACCCTGCTGTGTCTGGTCAGCGTGCTGCCCTATATTGCCCTGCAGCTCAAGGGCATAGTGTTGGGGTACAACCTGTTGAGCAATCCGGCCGCCCTGACCAGCGCAGAGATTGACTCACTGGGTGCGGAGGATACTGCCCTGGTCGTCACTCTGGTGCTGGCGGTGTTTACCATCTTGTTCGGAACCCGCAGCCTGGATGCCACCGAGCACCACAAGGGTATGATGCTGGCAATTGCCTTTGAATCCATCGTCAAGTTGCTGGCTTTTATGGCGGTGGGTGCCTTTGTTACCTGGGGGCTCTTCGGTGGCTTTGGCGATCTTTATCAGCGGGCGCTGGCAAGCCCGGCACTGACCGATTACTGGCAGCGCGATACCATGGTCACCAGTCTGCTGTTTCAGACCTTTATCGCGATGCTAGCATTTCTCTGCCTGCCCAGGCAGTTCCAGACCGCCGTCGTTGAGAACATCAATCCCGGTGATCTGCGCACCGCGCGCTGGGTATTCCCGCTCTACTTGCTGCTGGCTGCGCTCTTTGTGGTGCCGATCAGCCTGGCTGGGCAAATGGGAGCCGGCGGCGGCCTCTCGGCCGATGCCTATGTGATCAGTGTGCCGCTATTGGAACAACGTCCCTGGTTGGCCATGCTGGCCTTTCTGGGCGGGGCCTCGGCCGCCACTGGCATGGTGATTGTCGCCGCCATTGCGCTGAGCACCATGGTGTCCAACGACGTGATACTGCCTTTGATGTTGCGTAAACAGCAGGGCCGAGAGCAGTCCTTTGAGGCCTTTCGTGGCTGGTTACTGAATATTCGTCGCACCAGTATTCTGGTGATCCTGTTGCTGGCCTATGTGGTCTACCGCTTGATCGGCTCGGCGGGTAGCCTGGCCAGTATCGGGCAGGTGGCGTTTGGTGCCATCACCCAGCTGGCACCGGCCATGCTGGGCGCGCTGTTCTGGAAACAGGCCAATCGCAGCGGTGTTTTTGCCGGTCTCGCTGTCGGTGTCACCCTGTGGGCTTATCTACTGGTACTGCCCCTGCTGGCCGCCGCTTTCAGCTGGCAGGTCATGGGCTTGCCCCTGCTCAGCGCGCTGCATGAGAACGCCTTTGGCCTGCCGCTGGACAGCCTGACCCTCGGCAGTCTGTTGTCTTTGCTGGGCAATCTGCTGGTCTTTGTCCTGGTCTCGATTTTCAGCCGTACCCGGGTGCTGGAGCACTGGCAGGCCAGTCGTTTTGTCAGCCAGGATGCCCGCAGCCGCGACGATGGCCCGAGTAGGGCTCTGCTGCGTGTCACTGTAGACGATTTGCTGACCCTGGCCGGGCGCTTTGTTGGTGAAGAGCGTGCACTGCTGAGCTTTCAGCGCTATGCCGATTTGCAGGGGCAGGAGTGGTTGCCACAACAGATTGCCAACAGTGGATGGATTACCCACAGTGAGCGACTGATGGCCGGTGTCCTGGGTGCTTCGTCAGCCCGGGTGATGGTCAGGGCGGCCATCGAAGGGCGTGATATGCAGTTTGACGATGTGGTGCGCATCGTTGATGAAGCTTCGGAAGTCCTGCAGTTCAATCGCGGCCTGCTGCAAGGGGCCATCGAGAACATTACCCAGGGTATCAGTGTGGTCGACAAGGAACTGCGCCTGGTGGCCTGGAATCACCGTTACCTGGATATGTTTGATTATCCCGAAGGCTTGATCACCATAGGCCGGCCGATTGCCGACCTGATTCTGTGCAATGCCAAGCGTGGCCTGTGCGGCCCGGGCGACCCGCAGCATCATGTTGACAAGCGTATCGACTGGATGCGTCAGGGCACCCCCCATCGCTCTGAACGCCAGTTTCCCAGTGGTCAGGTGATCGAGATTATTGGCAACCCGATGCCGGGTGGTGGTTTTGTCATGAGCTTTACCGACATTACGGCCTTCCGCGAGGCAGAGCAGGCACTCAAGGACGCCAATGAGAGTCTTGAGCAGCGCGTCGCCGAGCGCACCCGTGAATTATCCGAACTGAACCAGGCGTTGTTGCTGGCCCAGGCCCAGACCGAGCGTGCCAGCCAGTCGAAAAGCCGCTTTCTGACCGCCGTCAGTCATGATTTGATGCAGCCACTGAATGCGGCCCGCCTGTTTTCCGCTTCCTTGTCACATCAGCAGCAGTTGCCGCCGGAGGCGCAGGAGCTGGTGCAGCATCTGGATACCAGCCTGCGCTCGGCTGAAGACCTGATTTCCGATTTGCTGGATATTTCGCGGCTGGAAGCTGGGCGGATCAATCCGGAATGGTCGGATTTTCTGCTGGATGACCTGTTCGAACCGCTGCGTGTCGAGTTTGGCGCCCTGGCCAGTGGTCACGGTATTGACCTGCATGTGCGCAGTAGCAGTATCCGCGTGCGTTCGGATGCTCGCCTGTTACGGCGTATTCTGCAGAATTTTCTCACCAATGCATTTCGCTATGCTGGCCGTTCCAGGGTATTGCTCGGGGTGCGTCGTGTCGGTGCGTGGGTGCGCATTGAAGTGTGGGATCAGGGTCCTGGCATCCCGCGGGACAAGTTGCAGGTGATCTTCGAGGAGTTCCAGCGCCTGGACAGTCACCGTACCCAGGCTGAAAAGGGCCTGGGCCTCGGCCTGGCGATTACCGATGGTCTGTGCCGGGTATTGGGGCATGAATTGCAGGTGCGTTCCTGGCCGGGGCAGGGCAGTGTGTTCAGCGTCACTGTGCCCATAGCCCGGCCTGCACCTTTGCGGCATGTGCCAGTCAAGGAGCTGGTGAGTGCGGTCGTCAGCGGTGCACAGGTGCTGTGTATCGACAACGAGCCGAATATCCTGGTGGGTATGCACAGCCTGCTCAGCCGCTGGCAGTGTCAGGTGGCCACAGCGCGTAACCGTGAAGAAATTACCGCGGTGCTGGATGCGGGCTTTACCCCGCAGCTGGTGCTGGTGGATTACCACCTTGATGAGGGGGATACCGGCCTGGCCGTCATGCAGTGGCTGCGCGCGCGTATTGGCGAAACGCCGGGGGTGGTAATCAGCGCCGATGGGCGCAGTGACCTGATCACCGAGATCCGCCTGGCCGGGCTGGATTTTCTGCCCAAGCCGGTCAAACCTGCGGCCTTGCGAGCCTTGATCAGTCGCTACGTCGAGCTGGTGTAAGGCGCGCCCGGCAACGCAGTGTTGCGCCATTGCTGCTGTGTACAGCTTGAGCAGCAGGAATGGCTACTGTTATCCTTGCCGGTTTTCCGGAATCCTTTCATGTACGCCTCTGGTCTGCGCGAGGCCCTGTTGGGCGCTCGCGACACAATCCCCTTGCTGGTCGGGGTAACGCCTTTCGGTATCATCTATGGCACCCTGGCGGTCAACGCTGGCTTGTCGCTGGAAGCTACCGTGCTGATGTCGCTGCTGGTGTTTGCCGGAGCCTCGCAACTGATTGCCGTCGGCTTGCTGGCGGCGGGTAGCGGCATCTGGGTCATCTTGCTGACCACGCTGGTGGTGAACCTGCGGCATATGCTGTATAGCGCCAGTCTGTTGCCCTATGTGCGGCATCTGCCCCGGCGCTGGCGCCTGCCGCTGGGCTTCTGGCTGACCGATGAGAGTTTTGCTGTGGTCTACCGCCGCTATCTGGACGACCAGCTGCCGCTGGCCAGCAAGCACTGGTACTTTCTCGGCTCCTGCATGGCCATGTACAGCACCTGGATGATCACCAGCCTGCTGGGCGCCTTGCTCGGCCATGCCGTGCCGCAGATGGCGAACTGGGGGCTGGACTTTGCCATGGTGGTGACCTTCCTCGGCATAGTGGTGCCAGCATTGCGTAACTGGCCGATGATATTGGCCGCGCTGTCATCTGCGCTGATTGCCGTGCTGGCGTATGACCTGCCCTGGCAGCTGGGGCTGATTCTGGCTGCGCTGGGTGGCATAGGTGTCGGGCTGCTTGCCGAGCAGCGACTGCAGCGGCACAACACGGCTGTGGAGGTCCATGATGACCAGCCTTGAGCTTTGGCTGATTCTGGGTATGGCCGTCATCACCTTTGCCATCCGTTACACCTTGTTTGCCATCGGCCCGCGAGTGCGCTTCAGCCCTTTGGCGGCGCGGGCGCTGGCCTATGTGCCGGTGGCGGTGCTCAGCGCCATTATAGCTCCTGCGATGCTGATGCCAGCCGGCGAGGGGCTTGAGCTGAGCTGGCACAACGCTTATTTGCTTGGCGGAATGGCGGCCATTGCAGTGGCCCTGTGGCGCCGGCATCTGCTACTGACCATCAGTGTCGGTATGCTGGTGTTCTTCCTCTGGCGCTGGTGGTTGGGCGGCTAGTGAAAGGGTGCCAGCGCTATTGAGCTGTTGCAGTACTTTGCCGATATCCAGACCGATGACCAGTACACCAATGACCTCATCCGAGTCAGGATCGCGAATCTGGCTACTGACATGGACGTGATAGCGCTGGCTGGATTGATCGTATTCCAGTGGGCCCAGAAAGGGCTCATCGTCCTGGCGGAAAAAGCTCTGCTGGAATTTGGCTTCGTTACCTTGCCAGTAGTCAGTAGTGACTTCGCTGACGGCAACATTCAGGCCGTGCCGGTCGGTGATCATGATTTCGGTGATCAGGCGGGCGCTGTGGCCTTGTTGGCTTTGTAGCCACTGTGAGAGCGGGCGCTCCAGTACCGAAGTAATCAAAGGTTGATCACGCAAGGCGGTCTCGGCGATCCATTGCTTATCCCGCTGCGTGATCTGCTGCTGACTGATGCCCTGGTGCTGGCTGTTCTGGGCCTTCACCGCGGCAATGACCTCGGGTAACCCGGCCCAATGTGCATAACGTTGCTGATGAACCCGGATGATTTGTTGCTGCTCCTCAGGAGTCAGACTGTCGATTTCGCCGACGCAATGATAGATCTGCGCATTGAAGGTGGGCAGAAAATCAGGCTCCTGTTGCAGGAAGTGATGGCCAAAGTAGACGCCCAGTGTGCTGTATTGCAGAAAGTGGGCATAGGTCGGACGCACATCTGCCGACAGGTGCGTCAGCTCCACATGCAAGGTGCGCTGATCGGCAACAAAGGCATCGATCCGGTCGGCCGCCAGCAACTGCAGGAGCTGCTGGGTGGTATTGACTTGCAGGGCCACAGGCACGCCATGTTCCTGCAGCCAGGACACCTGATTGCTGCCACGCAAACCACCAATACGGGCAGGGTGTTGGCCGCGCAGCAAATGACGCGGTGCAACGGGCTTATTGCTGTACCAATACCATTTCTCCAGTGCCAGCGGTGCGCTCAGTTCAGCGAAGCGATTGGCCCTGGCCATGCGGGTTGCCGAGAAAAAAGCGTCGCTGCGCTGGGCCGCGACTTCATACATGGCGCGCTCCCAGGGGAAAACCCGGATCTCATAGTCGCGCTGCAGCGCCTTGAAGATGCAGCTGAGCGCATCCACGGAACTGCCGCTCAGCTGGTCACCTTCACGTATCTGGTAGGGCGGCATGATGTCGGTAGTCAGTCGCACAGCATCCGCTGCGGCCAGGGGCAGGCTGCAGAGCAGTAGGCAGGCGAGAATCCATGCGCGCATAAGCAGCTCCCTTGCGAGCGGAAAATGCTGACTGTTGAGTCACTGTTGTACCAGCATAGCCAAGAATTCAACCTTTGCGCATCACCCGGGTTTAACCTGCACAATCACCGTGACCGATGGGGCTGGTAGCAACCCTTGGCAGCGCGTTTAATGGCTCGTTAACCCGCAAGGCATCCCTACAGACAGGAGACAATCAATGCAGGATTTTCAAGGCAAAGTGGCAGTAATCACTGGCGGCGGCAGCGGTCTTGGCCGCGAATTGGCGCTGAGTTGCGCAGCGCGTGGCATGCATCTGGTACTGGGTGATGTGGACGAAAAGGGTATGCAGGAAACGGTGCGTCTGGTTGCCGAAGCGCATCCGGCAACCGAGTCGGTCACCATGAAACTGGATGTGTCGAAGCTCGATCAGGTCGAAGCCCTGGCTGAGCTGTGCAAGTCGCGTTTTGGTGCGGCCCATCTGATTTTCAATAATGCGGGTGTCAGTGTCGGTGGTCCGGCATGGGAAAACACCGTCGCAGACTGGGAGTGGGTGATGGGTGTCAACCTGTATGGTGTGGTCTGGGGTGTCAAGGTGTTTACCCCGATGCTGATCGCGCAGGGTGAAGGGCATATCATCAATACCGCTTCCGCGGCTGGCTGGTTGAATGGCCCGAGCATGGCGGTCTATAACGTGACCAAACATTCGGTCGTTGCTTTGTCAGAAACCCTGGCGTTGGACCTGCGCGATGTCGGCGCCAAGGTGGGCGTAACCTGTCTGTGTCCGGCTTTCTTCCCCACGGCCATTCACGAATCGGCGCGTAACCGTCCGCAAGACATGGCGGATACGGTTGAGCCGAGCGAGATCATGCAAAAGCGCACCGAGATGATCAAGCAGGCAGTTACCAAGGGCAAGATCCAGGCCGCAGACATTGCCGAAATGACCCTGAAGGCGGTGGAAAATGATCAGTTCTACGTGTTCCCGCACAGCAAGATCAAGGATCTGATCAAGATGCGCGCGGCGGCAGCCGATGCCGAAGGCGCTGCCTTTGATTCGCTCAATCCTTGATTGAAATCTGGCAGGCAGCGCTCAGACGCTGCCTGCCAGCTAGGCATGCTCCTTTCAATTTGATATGTTATAACAAATTGAAAGGAGCATGCCTGATGATGACTGAACAAAAGCGGTTACCGGTGACTGTGCTATCGGGTTTTCTTGGTGCTGGAAAAAGTACACTGCTGAACCAGATCCTGAAAAACCGTGACAACCGCCGGGTGGCGGTTATCGTCAACGATATGAGCGAGATCAACATCGACGGCGCTGAAGTGCAGCGTGATGTCAGCCTCAATCGTGCGGAAGAAAAACTGGTGGAAATGAGCAACGGTTGCATCTGCTGCACCTTGCGTGAAGATCTGCTGGAGGAAGTGGCGCGTCTCGCCAGCGAGGGGCGCTTTGATTATCTGCTGATCGAGTCCACCGGTATTTCCGAACCCCTGCCGGTAGCCGAAACCTTTACCTTCCGCGATGAGCAGGGTCGCAGCCTGTCTGATATGGCTCATCTGGATACCATGGTAACCGTGGTCGACGGGCTCAATTTCCTGCGCGATTATCAGGCTGCCGACAGCCTGGCCAGTCGCGGTGAAACCCTCGGCGAAGAAGACGTGCGCTCAGTCACCGATCTGCTGATCGAGCAGGTGGAATTTGCCGATGTGATCCTGATCAGCAAGATGGATCTGATTTCCAGCGCCGATCGCGAAGAGCTGCAGGCCATTCTCCGCAGCCTCAACGCTGAGGCCGAGATTATTCCTGCCGTCATGGGGCAAGTGCCATTGGACAAGGTACTGGATACCGGGCGCTTCAGTTTCGAACGGGCATCTCAGGCACCCGGTTGGCTGAAGGAAATGCGTGGCGAACAGGTCCCGGAAACCGAAGAATACGGCATTGCCTCGACCAGCTTCCGTGCCTGGCGCCCCTTTCACCCGCAGCGCTTCCATGATTTTCTGCACACTGGGCTGAGCAATGGCCGGCTGTTGCGCAGCAAGGGTTTCTTCTGGCTGGCCAGTCGGCCTGAGGAGGCCGGTAGCTGGTCTCAGGCCGGTACCCAGATGCGCTACGGCTACGCCGGACGCTGGTGGCGCTATGTGCCGGAACAGCACTGGCCGGACGACGAGGCCAGCCGCGAGGCGATCAAGCAGAAATGGCACGGTCACTTCGGTGACTGCCGGCAGGAGCTGGTATTCATTGGTCAGCATGTCGACTTCGATCGGCTCAAGGCCGAGCTGCAAGCCTGCCTGCTGAGCGATGAGGAATTCGCCCAAGGACCGGATGCCTGGGCGCAATGGCCTGATCCCTTTGGCCCCTGGACCGAGGAGGCCGCATGAGGCCGGCACGGAGTTCCGGCTAATGTTGTCACTCGACTGCCTGGGCTAGGATCAGGCTCCAGAGGATTGTTGCAGGCCGGCATTGCAGCGTTGCGTTTTCTGCCTTTTGGCCCTGTGGCTTGACTGTGTACACTGTGGCTTTCCCTCGCAAGGTCTTGCCCATGCAGTTGCTACCCTGGTCCCACGATACCTCCGCTGGCTTCGCCCTGCGTGGCTGGCATACCGTACCCAGCGGCAAACCGTTGCTGCACTTTCTGCATGGCAACGGGTTTTGCACCCGCACCTATGAGCCGATGCTGGCATTGCTTGCTGAGAATTTTGATCTCTGGCTGTGCGACTTGCAGGGGCATGGCGAGAGTGAGCATGGTGGGCATTTTGTTGGTTGGAACCGCAATGCCGAATTGGCCTGGGAGGCTTTTCAGGCCGGTAGTGCGCAATTCGGTGATGTGCCGCATCTGGCTTGCGGGCACAGCTTTGGCGGTGTGCTGACCAGTCTGATCATGGCCCAGCGCCCGCGGGCCTTTGCAGCAGCAGTGCTGCTGGACCCGGTATTGTTTCCCCAGTCATTGATCTTCATGCGCCAGAGCATGAGCATGCTGGGTATTCGCCGTAACCCGATGGCGGACAAGGCGCGTGCCCGGCGTCACCACTGGCCTGACCGGGATGCGGCCTACGGCGCCCTGCATAACCGGGGTATGTTCCGCGGCTGGGAAGAGGCTGCCTTCCGTGCGCATATTGATCATGCCCTGCGTGATCATGCCGAGCTGGGGGTGGAACTCAAATGCCGTCCCAGCCGGGAGGCCGAGGTCTTCGACTCCATGCCGCAACGTCTTTGGGCATCACTGCGCCGGGTGCACACCCCGACCCGGGTGATCTATGGCGAGCAGAGCTACCCCTTTGTGCGTCAGGCGGTCACCCGCTGGGCCAGGCTCAATGGCCAGGTCACTGCTGAATCCATTGCTGGTGGGCACTGCTTCATGCAGGAAGATTCGGTTGCCGCGGCGCAGCGGGTCAGCACCTTTCTGTTTCAGTCGCTGCAGTCTTCCAGTAACGCGCTGAAATAGCTATTCCGCTCGCTTCCTTCACCCGCTTGCTCATCGGGCATGGTTGGCGATTCAGTGCCGCACAGTGTGTGGCTCTGCTGGTCGCGCCTCCTGCCTGGTCTGGCAGTCACCCCGCCAGCATTCACTCTCGGTAAACACTTGCTGACAGCCCCCGTGTAGCCTCTCCTTCTAAGCTGGCTTTCATGGTCTATGCTTGCTGAGCACATGGCTTGAAACAGATAGTGGCAACTAGCTATGCTGTGTCATAATAATAGCGTCAAAAAAAATATCGACCCAGTGATGCACTGAGGTGGCCTGTTGCCCTTGTCTTTGAGTCGACCGGCCCGATGCGAACGGTATCACCCCTTGCGTGGAGTATAGCCTTGGATCGACTGCCTTCCCCGCTGCTGCCAGCATTGATGCAGCAGCTGCATATGGGTCTGATCCTGCTGGATAGTAACTGGCGGGTTCTACTCAATGATAGCCGCGATGCCCTGCTGGTGGTGGATGCCGAGGCACGAGTGCATTTCGCCAATCCGGCCGCTGAACGACTGTTTAGTGCTCGGCCATCCACCTGTCCGGTGAGCCTGGTCGGCCAGGAGCCGACCTTTGAAACACGTTATTCTCGCGCTGACGGTGCAACCCTGGACCTGATTGTGCAGCGTTCGGTTATCGAGTGGGATGGTCGACCGATGGAGCTGTTGTCCCTGCGGGATATCAGCAAGCGCAAGCGACTTGATGAGCAGTTACGCTTGTTGCAGCGCAGTCTCGAGGTGACCCTCAATGGTGTAGTGATTGCTGATGCCCATGATCCCGAGAAGCCGATCATCTATGCCAATAAGGCTTTTGAGCAGATTACCGGGTACACTCAGGCCGAGATTCTTGGACGTAATTGCCGTTTCCTGCAAGGCGATGATCTTGACCAGCCTGGCTTGATCGAGTTGCGCCAGGCCTTGCGCAACCAGCATGAGGTCAGGGTAGAGCTGCGTAATTACCGCAAGGATGGCAGCATGTTCTGGAACGAGATCTATATTGCGCCAGTCCCGGATGAGCACGGCGTCATCAGCCATTTTATCGGCATCCAGAACGATGTGACCGAACGCAAGAATTACGAACAGGAGCTGGCGCATAACGCCAGCCATGACCAGCTGACCGGCCTGGTCAACCGGCATATTCTCGAGGACCGTCTGCGCCAGACCGGTGAAATCTGTCAGCGTTATGATCGCAGCATGGCAGTACTTTTTGTTGACCTGGATGGCTTCAAGCTGATCAATGACTCACTCGGGCATGTGGTCGGTGACAAGGTGCTGGTGCAGGTGGCCATGCGTTTGCTGGCGGTGGTCCGGCCGGGCGATACAGTGGCTCGTATGGGCGGTGATGAGTTTATTGTGCTGCTGCCGGACCTGGCCCGTGAAGAGGATGTGCTGATCGTGGTGCAGCGCATCATGGACCAGGTTGCCCGGCCTTTTGATATTGATGGTGCTCTGCTGCGCCTGACCGTCAGTATCGGCATCACTTTGTCTGACGGCAGTCTCAAGGACCCTCTGCAGCTGATCCAGCAGGCGGATCTGGCGATGTACAAGGCCAAGCATCAGGGCCGTAACGACTTTGCCTGGTTTACCGACGACCTGGACCAGCGGGTGCATGATCGCCTGTCGCTGCGCTCCGACCTGCAACGGGCTATCGAGCTGAACCAGTTCGAGCTGTATTACCAGCCTCAGATGTCAGTGCGCACGGGGCGCATGTGTGGCTTTGAAGCGCTACTGCGCTGGCACCACCCTGAGCGCGGGATGATTCCTCCGGATGTCTTTATCCCTATGGCAGAAAACACCGGGCAGGTCATCCCGCTCAGTGAGTGGGTGGTGCGTCAGGCCTGCAGCGACTGTGTTCGCCTGCGCGAAGCTGGTCTGGGTACTTATCCAGTGGCAATCAATGTCTCGCCACTGCACTTCCAGCGCAGCAGTTTTTGTGGCTTTTGTGCAGCGTATGCTGGATGAAACCGGCTTGCCTGCTGAGCTGCTGGAACTGGAGGTTACCGAGGGGCTGCTGCTGAACAATATCGAGCAGGGGATCGAGACGCTGGATGCGGTTAAGCGTGCGGGTATCAGTATTGCGATTGATGACTTTGGTACCGGGTTTTCCAGCCTGAATTATCTCAAGCGTTTGCCGGTCGACAAGGTCAAGATCGACAAGAGTTTTATATCGGAAGTGATCAGCGACACGCGCGATGCGGCTATTGCCCAGTCGATTATCAGCCTGGCCCATAACCTTCAGCTCAAGGTGATTGCTGAAGGGGTGGAAACCGAAGCCCAGCATGCCTTTCTGCGCAAATATAATTGTGATGAATTCCAGGGTTACCTGTTTGCGCGGCCAATGCCATATGCTGACTTTGTTACCTGGCTGCACGATTACCCGCAGATTGCTTACTCTGCTGCAGAGACCAATGAGCAGCAGCCTACCTTGCTGTTGCTGGATGATGAGGAGAATATCCTGCGTGCATTGAGCCGCCTTCTGCGCCGCGATGGTTACCGTATCCTCACGGCCAGTTCCGCCAATGAGGCCTTTGATCTGCTGGCGCAGCATCAGGTACAGGTGATCATCTCGGACCAGCGTATGCCGGAAATGACCGGGACGGAGTTTCTCAGCCGGGTCAAGGAAATTTACCCGGATACCATACGCATGGTGCTGTCCGGCTATACGGACTTGAAGTCGGTTACCGATGCAATCAATCGTGGGGCGATTTACCAGTACATGACCAACCCCTGGGATGATGTCGAGCTGCGTGAAACGGTAACTGAGGCCTTTCGCCGGCATGCCCAGCCTGAGCCGGACCAGAACGCATAAGAAAGCCCCACCCGGCTCGCCGGGCGGGGCTTTGACAGCGCTGTTGCCAATCTGGTCAGGCGGCAACAATCACATCGCCATGATTTTCCGGCTCGATCAACGCCTTATGCAGGGCGACTACTGCAGCGTCATAATCTTCTTCCTTGACGATGCATTGCATCTCGACCTGACGCATGGACTGGTGCACGGCCTGGATGCTGATACCCGCCTCGGCCAGTGCAGCAACCGTCTTGGCCAGGATACCTTTGACCTTGAGGTCCGAGCCGATCGCCGAGACGATGGCAATGTTGTGTACATTGACCTCCGACATCGGATACTTTTCCTCGATCAGGCGTGCCGCGCGATTGATCATCTTGCGCGAGCCGGCAACATAGTAAGTGATGCTGTTGGCATCGGAATCCTTGTTCACCAGGTACAGCTTGAGCAGCTTGAGCTGCTTGGTGATTTCAATGTCGTAGCCGACATCACCGAGCATTTCCTGGTCAAAGACTTCCAGCGCATAGACATCCTTGCGGCCGGCAATGATCTCGACGCAGGGCTTCTCGCTGACATAGTCCTGGCTGATCAGGGTGCCTGTGTGTTCTGGCTCGAAGGCATTCTTGATGCGCAGCTGGATGCCGGCGCGGCGCAGGGTACGTGCAGCCTTGGGGTGAATGGCTTCCATCCCCAGGTTTGACAGCTGGTCAGCCACGTCATAGTTGGTGCGGCCGATGGTCACTACCTTGTCGACGCCAACCTTGTTCGGATCGGCACTGGAGAGGTGGTATTCCTTGTGAATCACTGCCTCGTGCGCACCGGTGGTGGCAGCAATCTGGGCGAAGGTGATTTCACTGTAGCCCCGATCAAAGGTGTTCATCAGGCCTTCGCTGCAATGGGTGTAACCGGTGGCTACTACCAGTTCCTTGCTCAGGTCGATACCGTCGAAGCTGTCCTTGATCATGTCCTGAAAACCCTTGGCATGGCTCAGGTTCCAGCCAGTCAGGTCAACCAGACGGGCATTGATACCCGCGGTTTTCAGCGCCAGCACCGTGTTGAAGGCGCTGTGTGCTTCGCCCAGTGAGGCGAGCATTTCACGCACTTTCATCAGATGCTCTTCCAACTGGAAGTGACCGTAGGAGCAGAGCTGCTGCAGGCTGGTCATGCAGTCACGTACGTCGCTGATACGGCCTTCGATAAAGCGGTCAGCGGCCTGGCGTTCATAGTTGCCAGAGAACAGCTCGGCGTTCTTCTCCAGCATGGCCTCGAGCACCTTGTCCAGCGCTTCGCCCCAGGCATCTTCGTTGGTGGCATCGGCAAAGCGCTCGTACACACCGGGCTCACCGGTCTTCTTGTGCTCGAGCAGGGCGTTGGTCATGCCAGAGTAGGCGGACACAACGAAAACACGCTGGTACAGCTCACTACCCTGACGTTGGCCAATGAAAATGTTGTTCAGTACTTCGTCGAAGCGGCTCATTGAGGTGCCGCCGATTTTCTCTACTGTATGCATAGTCTTGGTGTCTGTCTTGGGTGCAGGTGTGGGACCCCGGTTGCTGATCCCGTGAACGCGGTTGCCAACGGCCAACCCTGTGGATTGGCCAGGCAGTGGCAGACCGACTCAGTCAACAGGATAGACGCCATCGGCGTCATGTACTTCCTTACCGGACAACGGTGGGTTGAATACGCAAGCCATTTTCATGTCTTCGCTGCCACCGTACAGCATGTGCTCGTCATGCTTGTCGAGGATGTACAGCGTGCCGGGCTGGATCTGGTAGACCTTGCCGTCGGACAGGGTCTTGATCTCGCCGTTGCCGCTCATGCAGTAGACCGACTCCAGGTGGTTCTTGTAGTGGATGTGGGTCTCGGTACCGGCAAAGATGGTGGTGATGTGAAACGAAAAGCCCATGTTGTCATCTTTCAACAGCATGCGGACACTTTCCCAGTTGCCGTTTTCAGCGGTGACCCGGCGATCGGAGTTGGTGCATTCATCCAGAGTACGAACGATCATAAAGAATTCCTTGTATCAGTGAGTGGAGTGGGTGGCGCTGCAGTTTTGCTGCAGCGCGGGGCCGGCTCAGGAGGCCTGGCTGCCCACCTCTTGTTTCATGATCTTGGCAAAGGCTGCATCCAGAATAGTCATTGCCTTGTCGATTTGCTCTTCGCTGATGATCAGCGGGCACAGGCATTTGACGACCTGGCTATGGTTGCCGCTGGTCTCGATAATCAGGCCGTGCTGGAAGGCTTCGGCGCAGACAGCAGAAGCAATCTCGCCATTCGGGCAGTTGATGCCGACCATCATGCCGCGGCCTTTGACATAGAGTGAATCCGGGCCGTGCTTGCTGACAATCTTCTGCATGCGGTCCTTGATCAGCTTGCCTTTGGCTTGCACGCTCTTGGCAAATTCATCAGTGGTCCAGAAGTGCTCCATGGCGGCGGCGGCAGTGATGAATGCCAGGTTGTTGCCCCGGAAGGTACCGTTATGCTCGCCCGGTGACCACTGATCCAGTTCACGGCGCATGACGACTACCGCAAAGGGCAGCCCATAACCGCTGAGCGACTTGGACAGGGTGATAATGTCCGGCTGGATACCCATCTCTTCAAAGCTGAAGAAGGTGCCGGTGCGGCCACAGCCGGCCTGGATGTCATCGGCAATCAGCAGCATGTCGTGCTTGCGGCACAGTTTCTGCAGTTTGCGCATCCATTCAGCAGAGGCGGTATTCAGGCCACCTTCGCCCTGGACGACTTCAACAATCACGGCAGCCGGCTTGTCGATACCGCTGCTGGGATCGCTCAGTAGTTTGTCCATCATGGCGATGGTGTTGACGTCCTTGCCGAAGTAATTGGCATAGGGCATGCGGCTGACATCGGTCAGGGCAACGCCGGCAGCGCCGCGATGATGCTGGTTGCCAGTCACGGCCAGGGCGCCGATGGAGCAGCCGTGGAAGCCGTTGGTAAAGCTGATGATGTTGTTGCGGCCGGTGACCTTGCGCGCCAGTTTCAGTGCAGCTTCGACCGAGTTGGTGCCGGTAGGGCCGCTGAACTGGGTGACGTAGTCGCCGAAACCGCGGGGCTCCAGAATCACGCGGTGGAAAACTTCAAGGAAGTTTTCCTTGGCTTCTGAATACATGTCCAGGCCATGGGTCAGGCCATCGTTAGCCAGATAGTCAATCAGTGCCTGCTTCAGGACCGGGTTGTTGTGGCCATAATTCAGCGTGCCGGCACCAGCAAGAAAGTCGATGTAGGATTTGCCTTCGGTAGTGATCAGCTCGGCACCGCGCGCCTGCTTGAAGATCACCGGGAAGGAGCGGCAGTAGCTGCGAATACCGGATTCATGTTGTTCGAACTGTTCGAAAGTACTCATGGGTGCTCCTGATTTCAAGCGGTGGCAGTTTGGCTGAAGGGACCTGCGCGGTAGACGACTTCGTCATCGTGCAGGCCATTGAAATGAGTGTCGCGGGCAAATTTGACCTCGGTGCTGTAGTCAGCCCCCAGTAGGCGGAAGGCCTTTTTGAACAGTGCCTGCGAGGCTTCGTTGTCTGGTGTGATGGTGGTTTCCATGTGGGTTACACCGTCAGCGCGCAAGCGTTCTACCAGAGCCAGCAACATTTTCAGTGCCAGGCCCTGGCCGCGCATGCGGCTGTCGACAGCTACCTGCCAGACAAACAGGGTTTCTGGACGTGCTGGCGGGCGATAGCCGGAGATGAAACCCACCAGGTCGCCATCCTCGGCTACCGCAGCAATAGCGGTATCGGCAAAGTCGCTGCATTGCAGCAGGTTGCAATAGACCGAGTTGGTATCCAGGGGTTTGCAGCGCTCGACCAGCTGGCTCAGGGCATAGCCGTCGGTGGCTTGCGGGGTGCGCAGTGTATAGGCAGTAGCGTCTGTCAAAATGATTCCTCAATGTTTATGCGTAAATGCATTTATTTATAATAAACATATCCTGAAAATTATCTCAACCCGCCATTAATGCGCCTTACAGGGCATATTGATTGCTTATGTAATATTTTTAGCTGTTAAATAGATCTGTCATAAAACCCTGTTAAGGCCAGAGCTGGCGGGGGCTGCAAGCCGATACAAGTTGGTGTGAAATCGGCACGAGAGGCCTTCGTCTGTACAAGAATTATGCTTAGTACAGGCGCGCAGAAACCGCCAGCGGATTGGCTGGATTACGGACTGGTGGTCAGGAAATGATCAGGATGGAGGAGCTGGAATCTGGCGCGCTGTAACAGATTGGTGAATGAGCTTCTGTCATTGGTGTTTGCGATGTTGCCAGCCAGCTGTGGCAGACACGCTACGAGCCATCCCTGGGGCTCCTCGATGCACATCCTTGTGCATCGACGGTCTGCCACAGCTGGCTGGCAACACCGCATAGAGTTCCATGCATCAGCCTTCAGGACTGCTAAATCAGGCGATCAGCATCAAAGAAACTCCGTAGTACGCGAATCAGGTAGCCGGGATCACGGCTGCCGGCCAGTTCACGAATCGAGTGCATGGCGAAGGTGGGTGCGCCGATATCCACGGTGCGGATGCCGGTGCGGCTGGCGGTGATCGGGCCTATGGTGCTGCCACAGCCCATGTCGGTGCGCACGACAAAGCTTTGCACCGGTACGCCGGCCTGTTCGCACAGGTGGCGGAACAGGCCGGCGGTTTCGCTGTTGGTGGCGTAACGCTGGTTGGTGTTGATCTTGATCACTGGGCCGCCATTGAGCTGCGGGCCGTGGTTGCCGTCATGCTTGTCGCTGAAGTTGGGGTGCAGGGCGTGGGCGTTATCCGCGGAGACCAGGATGGAGCGCTGCATTACCTGTATGCGTTCGTTGTTATCAGGCAGCAGGCGGCTGAGCACGTCTTCGAGGAAGGGGCCGTCGGCGCCACAGGCGGAGGCTGAGCCGATTTCTTCATGGTCGGTGCAGACCAGCAGACAGGCCTGTTGGCCATCACTGTCGAGCAGGGCGCGCAGGCCTGCGTGGCAGGACAGCAGGTTGTCCAGTCGGGCGGCGGCAAAGAAGTCGTCATCCAGGCCGATAGTGGCCGGTGGCTGGGTGTCGTAGAAGCTGAGTTCATAATCGAGCACCTGGGCGATGTCGAGATCCGGGTGCTGGCGCTGGGTCTCTTCGCGCAGCAGCTGGCGCAGGTCGCGGCCGGGTTCGATGACCTGGGCGAGGATTGGCGGCAGCTGGGTCTGCGGGTTGATGGCGAGGCCTTCGTTGACGCCGCGGTTGAGGTGGATGGCGAGACTGGGAATGATGGCAATAGGGCGCTGGAAGTCGATCAGTCGGCTGGTCAGGTCGCCGTCGCTAGTGCGCAGGGTGACCCGGCCGGCGAGTGAGAGGTCGCGGTCGAACCAGGGGGCGAAGAGGGCGCCGCCATAGACTTCGACACCCAGTTGCCAGAGTTTGGCTTTTTCCAGTTCGGGTTGCGGTTTGACGCGCAGGCAGGGGCTGTCGGTGTGTGCGCCGACCAGGCGCAGACCTCGTTGCAGGGCGCCGTCCTGGCCGAGGCTGAAGGCAATCAGGGAGGAGTCGTTGCGGGTGACGTAGTAGCGTCCGCCGCTGACCAGTTCCCAGTCGTCGCGTTCGTCGAGGGGGATGTAGCCGGCGTCGAGCAGGCGGGCGGCGAGGCTGCGGGTGGCGTGAAAGGGGGTCGGTGAGGCCTGGATGAAGTTGGCCAGGTCGGTGTTGATGGCGCTATGGGGCATTTAATGTTCCTGCTACGTAAAGTCTGTTTGCCGTGAACGGTCGATCTGTGTGAGATCGCATTGCTGCCCACCGGTCCCAGACACGCTGTCCCGTCCGTGGGCGCTCGACGATAGCCATCCATGGCTATCGACGGTCTGGGACCGGTGGGCAGCAACGCAATCTGCGTGCTACGTGCAAGCAGCACGCACTCGTTGCTATGTACTCAGTCTATCGTTTTCCACTCAAAAAGGCGTGGGGCAGTCGAAGGCCAGGCGTTCTCTGTTGGTCGGGTGGCTGATGACCAGACGTTGGGCGTGCAGGGCCAGGCGGTCGCAGGCGGCGAGGGCCGGGCCTTCGGCATAGAGGCGGTCGCCGAGCAGGGGGTGGCCGATGGCGAGCATGTGCACGCGCAGCTGGTGTGAGCGGCCGGTGATCGGGGTCAGTTCGATGCGGCAGTGATCGGGATGGCGTTCGAGGACGCGCCAGAAGGTCTGGGCCGATTTGCCGAGGTCGTGGTCGACAATATGCCGGGGTTTGTTCTCCGGGTCGTAGCGCAGTGGCAGGTCGATGTGGCCGCTGTCCTGGTCCGGTTGGCCCCAGCACAGGGCAATATAGGTTTTTTCGGTTTCGCGGTCCTGGAACTGGCGTGACAGTTCGCGGTGGCTGTCGGGGTCGCGGGCGATGACCAGGATGCCGGAGGTTTCCCAGTCGAGGCGGTGGACGATGCGCGCTTCGGGGTAGCCGTGGTCTTGCAGGCGGGTGATCAGGCAGTCCTTGTTGTCGTCGGCGCGGCCGGGAACGGTCAGCAGCAGGCTGGGTTTGTTGACGATCAAAAAGCACGGATCCTGGTGCAGGATCTGGATGTTGCTCAGCGGCATGGAGGTACCTGGCGCCGCCGGGTGGCGGCGCGCTGTCGGGTTTAGCGGTCGGGCAGGGTGACGTTGAGTTCGAGGATCGAGCAGTCACCCTGGTTTTCCAGGGCGACACTGACCTGGTCACGGTCAATGGCGACATATTTGCTGATCACGTCGATGATTTCCTGCTGTAGTTGCGGCAGGTAGTCCGGCTGGTTGCGTTGGCCGCGTTCGTGGGCAACGATGATCTGCAGGCGTTCCTTGGCCACCGAGGCGGTGGTGGTGGATTTTTTGCGGTCTCGGAAGTAATCAAAGATGCTCATCACTTAGCGCCCTCCGAAGAGACGGCTCAGCAAGCCCTTTTTCTGTGCTTCAAGGAAGCGATGGGGTACGTCCTTGCCCAGCAGGCGGTCGACGGCATCGCTGTAGGCCTGGCCGGCGTCGCTCTTCTCGTCCATGATGACCGGGACGCCCTGGTTGGAGGCTTTGAGCACGGCCTGGGATTCGGGGATGACGCCGAGCAGGGGGATGGAAAGGATGTCTTCGACATCGCTGACCGAGAGCATTTCGCCGGTGTCTACGCGCTCCGGGTTGTAGCGTGTGAGCAGCAGGTTTTCCTTGATCTTTTCGCCCTGTTCGGCGCGGCGGGATTTGCTCGCCAGCAGGCCGAGCATGCGGTCGGAGTCGCGTACCGAGGAGACTTCGGGGTTGGTCACGACGATGGCTTCGTCGGCAAAGTACATGGCCAGGTGAGCGCCTTTTTCAATGCCGGCGGGGGAGTCGCAGACGATGAAGTCGAAGGTTTCCTTGAGTTCGTTGAGGACCTTTTCTACGCCTTCCGGGGTCAGGGCATCCTTGTCGCGGGTCTGTGAGGCCGGCAGGATGAACAGGTTGTCCGAGCGCTTGTCCTTGATCAGGGTCTGATTCAGGTTGGAATCGCCGTTGATCAGGTTGACGAAGTCATAGACCACCCGTCGCTCGCAGCCCATGATCAGGTCGAGATTGCGCAGGCCAACATCGAAATCAACGATGACAGTTTTGTAGCCGCGAAGGGCGAGGCCGGTGCCAATTGCGGCGCTGGTGGTGGTTTTACCTACTCCACCTTTGCCTGAAGTTACGACGAGGATCTTTGCCAAGGTGACCTTCCTGTCTGTTGGTTAGCGAGTGAATGGTGGCCGGGGCGGAAACCGGCACTGCCGGGCCTTTGCCGCGCAGTTTCCGTATTGGCGCAAGGCCAGTAATTCCGGCTGATCAGAATGGTTGCACAGTATCAGTCATAGCTCGGTTATCTTCAAGCTGTCACCGTCCAGGCTGACTTGAAGGGCTTGTTTCCAGTGCGCTTTGCGCAGGTCTTCGGCGGTCTTGTAGTGGCCGGCAATGGACACCAGTTCGGCTTCCAGGCTCTGACAGATGATGCGTGCTTCGGTATTGCCACGCACGCCGGCCAGGGCGCGGCCGCGCAAGGGGCCATAGACGTGGATATGGCCGTCGGCGAGCAGTTCGGCGCCGGCGCTGACCGGGGCCAGTACGACCAGGTCGCCGCCACGGGCATAGACCTGCTGACCGGAGCGGATCGGGTCGGTAATCACTCGGCCGCAGCTGATGGCCGGTTCGGCGGGGGTGGCGGCTGCCGGACTGGCATTGTCTTCGGGCTGGGGTGCTGCCGGGGCTTCTTCGGCAGTGGTATCCAGTGGCTTCTCGCGGGTACGTCCGGGCGGCAAGAGTACCAGTTCGCTGGCTTGTGCCAGTGCTCGGAAGCGTTCTTCGCCTCGCAAGGCAACCGCTTGCAGGCCGTGTTCGCGGCTGATGCGCAGCAATTCCTGTAGCATGGCCGGCTCCAGCTCGCCACTGAGCTTTTCCAGGCTGAAGACGACCGGAGTGTCCTGGAAAAAGTTCGGTGCCTGTTCTACCTTGTCGGCCAGTTGGCGGGCAAAGGCGTCCGGTGTCTGGCGGATCAGCTCGATCATGGTCATCGCCAGCATACCGCCTTTGAGGTGGAATACGGGGTCGTTATCGAGTAGATCGGGTGTGCTGTTGCCGGTCATTGGATCTTCCAGTCAGTTCGGGTGTGTAACTGCGACACCTTATATCGGTTGCGTGCATGGATCGCAAGGGGGCGGCGGCTTGGGTAGAATAGTAATTTTTCCCGCAAGGCAGGTTCTGATGGAGCGTCCCGGTTTTACCAAGGCATTGTTGCACCCGCGCTACTGGCTGTTATGGCTGGGCCTTGGTTTGCTCTGGCTGGTGGTGCGCTTGCCCTATCGCTGGCTGCTGGTGCTGGGGCGCTGGGTAGGGCGGGGGATGCTGGTTGCCATGCCGGCCCGGCGCGAGATCGCGCGGATCAATCTGGCGCTGTGTTTCCCCGAGCGTTCTGTGGCTGAGCGCGAGCAATTGCTGCGTGACAACTTTGCCAGTAACGGCATTGCCCTGTTCGAAATGGCCATGGCCTGGTTCTGGTCGCCCGAGCGGCTGCACCGCCTGGCTAATGTGCAGGGTCTTGAGCACCTGCAGCAGGCAAAAGCCAGTGGGCAGGGTGTGGTGCTGATGTCGCTGCACTTCACTACGCTGGAAATAGGTGCGGCGCTGCTGGGGCAGCAGATCACCATTGATGGCATGTACCGCGAGCACAAGAACAAGGCCTTTGACTTTGTCCAGCGCCGCGGCCGTGAGCGGCATAATGCCGATGCCTGGGCGGTAGAGCGGGACAATGTGCGGGTTATGCTGAAATCGCTGCGCCAGGGGCGCGCTATCTGGTATGCGCCGGACCAGGATTACGGCCGCAAGGTCAGCGTGTTTGCGCCACTTTTTGGCCAGCAGGCGGCAACGGTAACCGCCACCAGTACCTTTGCCCGCCTGGGCAAGGCGCAGGTGGTGCCTTTTCTGCAGCACCGGCGCGCCGATGGCAGCGGCTATGATCTGACGATTTACCCGCCGCTGGAGGACTTTCCGAGTGGTGATGAGGTGGCTGATGCCACCCGCATCAATCAGTGGGTGGAAGCCTCCATCCTGACCCAGCCCGAGCAATATATGTGGGTGCACCGCCGCTTCAAGACCCGACCGGAGGGTGAGGAGCGACCCTATGCCAGACAACGCAAGCGCAAGAAGCGCCGGAGTGCCGCTTGAGTGAACTGCTGAAACAGTTTCAACAGCAAGAGTGCGCCGGTCTGGTGTTGTCCGGCGGTGGCGCCCGTGCGGCCTATCAGGTGGGTGTACTGCAGGCGATCAATGAGTTGTTGCCGGCGGGGTCGGCCTTGCCCTTTCCGATTGTCTGCGGCACCTCGGCCGGCGCTATCAATGCACTGGCGCTGGCGACCCATGCCGATGACTATGCGGCAGCTATCGATGAACTGCAGCGGGTCTGGGGTAACTTTCGTTGCCAGCAGGTCTATCGTACCGGCTGGGGCTCCTTGCTCGGCCAGGCCTGGCGCTGGGGTAAGGCCAACCTGCTGGGCTGGCCAAGCAAGACGCCGACGTCTCTGCTCAACAATCAACCCCTGCGTGACTTGTTGGCCAGGGAAATTCGCTTCGCCAAAATAGAGCCGGCGCTTAGCAGCGGCATGGGTCGCCAGC
>JAMCWB010000026.1 GCA_023475025.1 Gammaproteobacteria bacterium | reverse complement strand
GGACTCTGTGTCCCTGTAACTTAGGGATAAATGTGTGCATGAGCCGTATACGAGGCCCGTACGTACGGTTCTGTGAGAGGGATGAGGCGGCGACGCCTCACCCTACTCGATGTGGTCGCTGCGCCGGTGCGATGACGTTCAATGGATTGCCACGTCGCTGCGCTCCTCGCAATGACGGAGCCGGTGCTGTGCGTTATGCCTTACCTCGTCGTCATCGCGAGGGCGAAGCCCGTGGCGATCCATGGTGGGTAGCTGCACGGACGTTTGGATTGCCACGTCGCTGCGCTCCTCGCAATGACGCTCATATAATGCGCATTATTAGCCATTTTATTGCGCCAAGTATTTGACTCGCAGGGCAAATCTGCCTATTGTTGAGCCTGTAACCAGACATCATGGCGCTGCGCTAGTATATGGCCTGCCGGCAGTGCCAACCACGTGATCAAGGACCGACTGTTCCCCTATGTTGCCGAATAATCATATTCTGTTGATTGAAGACGATGCCCAGAACCGTCATGACCTTGGGGTTGTTCTGGGCTTTCTGGGTGAAGAGTCGGTGATCACGACCTCTGCGGCCTGGCAGGAGGCGGTCAGTGCGGACGACCTGCAGGCTGAATCCTTCAAGTGTGTGATTCTGGGCGATTGTGCCCAGGGCGCCGGTTTGCAGGGCTTGCTGACCCAGCTGGACCGTTGGGATGCCAATCTGCCGGTGATTCTGGTCGATCCGTCGCAAGCCGGTAACTGGCCGGACCATTTGCGCCAGCGTCTGTTGTCAGTGCTGGAACCGCCGCTGAGCTATAACCAGTTGCTCGACAGTCTGCACCGGGCGCAGGTCTACCGTGAGATTTTTGACGAGCGCAAGAGCCCGCAGCGTCAGCGGGAACCCAACCTGTTCCGCAGCCTGGTCGGTACCAGCCGGCCGATTCAGGGCGTGCGCCAGATGATGCAACAGGTCGCGGATACCGAGGCCACGGTGTTGATTCTGGGCGAATCCGGTACCGGCAAGGAAGTGGTGGCGCGTAACCTGCACTACCATTCCAGCCGCAAGGACAAACCCTTTGTGCCGGTCAACTGCGGCGCGATTCCGGCGGAATTGCTGGAAAGCGAGCTGTTCGGGCATGAGAAGGGCGCCTTTACCGGCGCCATTACTTCCCGCGCCGGGCGCTTTGAGCTGGCCGAGGGCGGCACCCTGTTCCTCGATGAAATTGGCGATATGCCGCTGCCGATGCAGGTCAAGCTGCTGCGCGTGCTGCAGGAGCGGACTTTTGAGCGCGTGGGCAGTAACAAGGTACAAACCGCGGATGTGCGCATTATCGCAGCCACGCACAAGAACCTGGAGAGCATGATTGAAGCTGGCAGTTTCCGTGAGGATCTGTTCTATCGTTTGAACGTGTTCCCGATCGAGATGCCGGCGATGCGCGAGCGGGTGGAAGACCTGCCGCTGCTGCTGAGCGAATTGATCACGCGGATGGAAACGGAAAAGCGTGGCTCCATCCGTTTCAGTACCTCGGCGATCATGTCGCTGTGTCAGCATGACTGGCCGGGCAACGTGCGTGAGCTGGCTAACCTGGTCGAGCGTATGGCGATCATGCATCCCCATGGCGTGATCGGGGTCAATGAGCTGCCGCGCAAGTTCCGCTATGTGGAAGATGACCATCAGGATCTGCGCCAGCTATCCGAGGAGGACGATGAGCGCGGTGAGGCCTTCAGTGGGTTGGTGGGGCTGGATAGCCCGGCCTTCCTGCCGCCGGAAGGGCTGGACCTGAAGGACTACCTGGGTGGGCTGGAGCAGACGCTGATCCAGCAGGCGCTGGATGAATGCGGTAGCGTGGTGGCCCGCGCGGCCGAGCGTTTGCGCATTCGCCGCACCACCCTGGTGGAAAAGATGCGCAAGTACGGCATCAATCGCGACTGATCTGCCTGTATTCTGACGCGCTGTGTTTTTTTAAGCGCCAAGTCACTGATTAAAAAGAGAATTGCCTTTATGGCACAGGCTTTGCTTTAACTCAGCAAAGCCATTCTTTTTGATCAGAGGTTTGACATGGCCGCCAAGCAGCGCCCTTTAGCCCCCGACATCGATACGTCCATTGACGATCTGCCCACTGCGGCAGCTGAGCGTCTGGAACTGGAGCGTGCCCAGGCTTTGTTGGGCCGGGTTACCGAGCGGCTGGGTGCTTCTGAGGCCTTGCTGGAACGTCAGTTGACTACCCTGCGCGAGCAGCTGGCTGAAGCCCATGCCCAGCGTGCCGAGGAAGCGGCCGAAAACGGTCGCCTGGCCGCGCGCTTGAAGAACCTGCTGGATCTGCTGCCTGGCGGTGTGGTGGTACTGGACGGCCATGGCCGTATCCGCGAGGCCAATCCGGCCGCGGCTGAACTGCTGGGTGAGCCGCTGGAGGGGCAGTTATGGCGCGATATTATCCGTGAGCGTTTTGCCCCGCGTGATGATGACTACCACGAGGTCTCGTTGCGCAGCGGTCGGCGGGTGTCGCTGGCGACCCGCTCCCTGCGTGGCGAGCCGGGTCAGCTGATCCTGCTCACAGACCTGACCGAAACCCGTGAATTGCAGGCCGAGCTGGCGCGCCATGAGCGTTTGTCTGCGCTGGGCCGTATGGTCGCTTCACTGGCCCATCAGATTCGTACCCCGTTATCGACCGCACTGCTGTATGCCAGCCATCTGACCGATCCGGCGTTGGCGGGCAGCCATCGGCAACGTTTCGCCGAGCGGCTGAAAGGGCGCCTGCAAAGTATCGAGCATCAGGTGCGCGATATGCTCTTGTTTGCCCGTGGTGATCTGCCGCTACCCGATCTGGTCACTCCCGCGCATTTGCTTGCGGCGCTGCAGCAGCAGGCTGAGCCGGTGCTGGAACAGTCTGCTGCCCGTTGCCGCTGGGTCGATCTATGCCCGCCCGGTACTGTGCTGCGCTGCAATCAGGCGACCTTGCTCGGCGCGATCCAGAACCTGCTGGATAACGCCGTGCAGGCGGTGGGGCAAGGCGCGCGTTTGAAGGTGGCTTTGCGGCAGATGGAAGGGCAGTTGAGTCTGAGCGTGGTGGACACCGGCCCGGGTATGACGGCGGTTCAGATGCAGCGTTTGGGCGAGCCTTTCCAGACTACCCGTGCAACCGGTACCGGGTTGGGCCTGGCGGTGGTCAAGTCGGTTACCCGCGCCCATGGCGGCAGTTTCTTTCTGCGTAGCAAGCCAGGGCGCGGCACCTGTGTCGAGTTGTTGCTGCCCTTGCAGCGTTCAGTATCAGAGCGGGAGGCGAGTTAAATGCGAGCTGCCAGAGTGCAAGAACCCGAACCCCAGAACCACCCGCCGGTGTTGCTGGTGGAAGATGATGCCAGCCTGCGTGAAGCACTGAGCGATACCCTGAGCCTGGCGGGTTATGCGGTATTGGCTGTGGAGCATGGCGAGGCGGCGCTGCGGTTGCTTAAGCAGCACCCGGTAGCGATGGTGGTCAGTGATGTGAATATGCCGGGTATGGACGGCCATGCCCTGCTGCAGGTGCTGCGTAACGAGTATCCACAACTGCCGGTGCTGTTGATGACGGCTTACGGCACTGTGCAGCGCGCCGTCGATGCCATGCGCGCCGGTGCGGTGGATTACCTCGTGAAACCCTTTGAGCCGGATGCGTTGCTCAGTCTGGTGGCCCAGCATGGCTGTGGCCAACTGCAAGCGGACAGTGACGGCCCGGTAGCCGAAGAACCATCCAGCCAGCAGTTGCTGCAATTGGCTGCGCGGGTGGCGGCGAGCGATTCCACGGTGTTGATTTCCGGTGAGTCCGGTACCGGCAAGGAAGTGCTGGCGCGCTATATTCATCAGCAATCACCGCGTGCCGAGCAGCCCTTTATTGCCATCAATTGCGCGGCCATTCCGGAGAGCATGCTGGAGGCGACTCTGTTCGGTCACGAGAAGGGGGCTTTTACCGGCGCCATAGCCGCACAACCGGGCAAGTTCGAACAAGCCAATGGCGGCACCCTGCTGCTGGATGAAATCTCGGAAATGCCGCTGGCGCTGCAGGCCAAGCTGCTGCGTGTGCTGCAGGAGCGTGAGGTTGAACGGGTGGGCGGGCGCAAGCTGATCAGCCTGGATATCCGTATTCTGGCTACCACCAACCGTGATCTGCTGGCTGCGGTGCAGGCCGGTGAGTTTCGTGAGGATCTGTATTACCGGTTGAGCGTGTTCCCGTTGCAGTGGCAACCGCTGCGCGCCCGGCCGGGGGATATTGTGCCCATTGCCGAACGTTTGCTGGCCAAGCATGCGCGCAAGCTGCAGCAACGGCGGGTGCGCTTTGCTGCTGATGCAGTGGCAGCCCTGCGCAGCCATAGCTGGCCGGGTAACGTGCGTGAGCTGGATAACGCCGTGCAGCGGGCGATGATTCTGCAGCAGGGCGGGGTGATTCATGCCCAGGATCTGTGCCTGGATCTGCAGCCCGGCCAGGCCATGTCTGCTGCGCCGGTTGCCAGTGCCAATTATCCGGCAGCCGCTACTGAAACACCCGAGCCAGTGCCCGGTCCGGGTGATCTGGAGCGCGGGGTGAAGAAAACCGAATACCAGATTATTGTCGATGTGCTGCGCGCTGAAGGCGGCAGCCGCAAAGACGCCGCCGAACGCCTCGGCATCAGCCCGCGCACCCTGCGTTACAAGCTGGCGCAGATGCGTGAGGCGGGGTTTGATCTGGCGGTATAGGCGTTCCAGCGCTTTCACCCCTCTCTATTTTTACCCCCGCTCCCATTCATTCCAACTTGGCACTCTTCTTGCTGCAGTACTCTCAAAGCAATAGTCGCCGTCAATTTTTTGCGACTGGGAGGCCAGCATGACCCAGATTAGCCAGGGTGTTGAATTCAATCGTTTGATGATGCAGATGCGCGCCATGCAAATGGAGGCGACCGGCAAGCCGCAGGCGCCGGCACCGGTGGAGCAGGGCCCGAAGGGGGCTGAGTTCGCCAATGTGATGCGCGGTGCGCTGGATCGGGTGAGTGAGTTGCAGCAGACCACCAGCAACCTGCAGACCAGTTATGAAATGGGTGTGGCGGGTGTTGATCTGACCGATGTGATGATTGCTTCGCAGAAATCCTCGGTAGCCATGCAGGCGACCGTGCAGGTGCGCAACCGCATGGTCAGCGCCTATGAAGAAATCATGCGCATGCAGATTTGATTCGCCCATTGACCCTTGTAGACTCCCTCGCCAGCCGAGTTTGAGGATTGACCCATGGAAAGCCCCGCCACTGCCAATACCCCAGCGACCCGCCCGGAGGCCGATGCTTCTGTCGAGCGCAAGCCCCTGCTGGGGTTGACCTTTCTGGACAACCTGGCAAACCTGCCGATGCTCAAGCAATTCGGCTTGTTGATCGGGCTGGCGGCCAGTGTGGCGATTGGTTTTGCTGTGGTGCTCTGGTCGCAGGAGCCGGAATGGCGGCCGCTGTACAGCAACATGGAAAGCTTTGATGCTGGTCAGGTGGTTGAGCTGCTGCAGCAGAGCCGCATCCGCTATCGGGTTGAGCCCAACAGTGGCGCGCTGCTGGTACGCAGTGAAGACCTGTCCAATGCACGCCTGACCATGGCTCAGGCCGGGGTCACGCCCACTGACCGTAACCTTGGTTTTGAAATCATGGACCGTGATCAGGGTTTTGGCAGCAGCCAGTTCATGGAAACCACCCGCTACCGGCGTGGCCTGGAAGGTGAGCTGGCACGGACCATTTCCAGTATGAGCAATATCCGCGGCGCCCGGGTGCACATTGCCATGCCGCGTTCCACGGTATTCGTGCGCGACGACCGCCGCCCCAGCGCTTCGGTGTTGCTGGAAACTTTCGGTAACCGCCGCCCGGAACCCAGCCAGGTGATGGCCATCGTCAATCTAGTGGCGACCAGCGTGCCTGAGCTCAGCCGTGACCAGGTGACGGTGGTTGATCAGGCCGGTAATCTGCTGTCAGATCAGGCTGAACTGACTGAGCTGACCATGGCCGGTCGCCAGTTTGATTACACCCGCCGGCTGGAAGATACCTATATCCGCCGGGTGCACAATATCCTGCAGCCGGTATTGGGCCAGGGCCGCTACAAGGCGGAAGTCTCTGCGGATGTGGATTTCAGTTCGGTCGAGTCGACCTCGGAAATGTTCAGCCCGGAGTCCTCGCTGCGCAGCGAACAGGTGCTGACCGAAGAGCGCACTGGCGGCGGTGCAGCGGCGCAGGGTATTCCTGGCGCGCTGGCCAACCAGCCGCCGGGTGCGGCCCAGGTGCCGGAGCAGGTGATTGATCCGGAAACCGGTGAGCCGATATTGCCGCCGCCGCCACGCGACAGCCGCGAGCAGGCCACGCGCAACTTCGAGCTGGATCGGCAGATCAGCTATACCCGCCAGTCCCAGGGCCGTTTGCGCCGGTTGTCGGTTGCCGTGGTGGTGGACGATCCGGTACAGATCGACCCGGAAACCGGCGAGATGACCAGCATACCCCTGAGTGAGGCCGAGATTGCGCGTTTTACCCGTCTGGTACAGGATGCGGTCGGCTTTGATGCCAGTCGGGGGGACAGTGTCAGCGTGATCAACGCACCCTTTATTCCGGAAGGCGAGCTGGAACCCATCCCGGAAATCCCTTTCTGGTCACAGCCCTGGTTCTGGGACATTGCCAAGCAGATTCTCGGTATACTCTTTGTATTGGTGCTGGTGTTCGGGGTGCTGCGTCCGGTGTTGAAGAACCTGACCAGTCATTCGCGCAGCGAAGGCAGTGACTATGCGCTGGGCCTGCCTGGTGGCGGCAGCATGGGCAATGAGGGTTTTGGTGATCTGAGTGAAGACCAGGTCAGTCTCTCCGGCCCGGCATCCGGTCCGGTCATGTTGCCGCCCCCGACTGCCGGTTATGAACAGCATCTGAATGCCATCAAGGGGCTGGTCGCGGAAGACCCGGCCCGGGTCGCGCAGGTGGTCAAAGAGTGGGTCAATGCCGATGAGTGAAGAAGCGAAAAAAGTCACCCAGAAGATGTCCAAGCTGGACAAGGCTGCGATTTTTCTGCTCAGCCTCGGTGAGTCGGACGCCGCTGCCATCCTCAAGCATATGGGCCCGAAGGAGGTGCAGCGGGTCGGTAGTGCCATGGCCGGGATGCGCACCGTGCAGCGTGAGCAGGTGCAGGGGGTGATGAGCGAGTTCGTCGAGCAGGTGGGCGAGCAGACCGGCCTTGGTGCCGGCGCTGATTCCTACATCCGCACCATGCTGACCCAGGCTCTGGGCGAAGACAAGGCCAATGGCCTGGTGGACCGCATTCTGCTTGGTGGCAATACCTCGGGCCTGGACAGCCTGAAATGGATGGAGCCGCGTGCGGTGGCCGATGTGATCCGCTATGAGCATCCGCAGATTCAGGCCATTGTGGTTGCCTATCTGGACCCGGATATGGCCGCTGAAGTGGTCAGCTATTTTGATCCCAAGGTACGCCTGGACGTGCTTCTGCGTGTCTCGGCGTTGAACACCGTGCAGCCCTCGGCACTGAAAGAGCTGAACGAGATTCTGGAGAAGCAGTTTGCCGGTAACTCCAATACCACGCGCGCAGCCATGGGTGGCATCAAGCGCACGGCAGACATCATGAACTTCCTGGAAAGCAGCACTGAAGCGCAGTTGATCGAGCAGATCCGCGAGATTGACGAGGATCTGTCGAGCAAGATCGAAGACCTTATGTTTGTCTTTGATAACCTGGCGGATATTGATGATCGCGGTATCCAGGCGCTGCTGCGTGAAGTGTCTTCAGAGGTGTTGATTGTGGCGCTGAAGGGCGCCGACGATACCTTGAAAGACAAGATCTTCCGCAATATGTCCAAGCGCGCCTCCGAATTGTTGCAGGACGATCTGGAAGCCAAGGGGCCGGTGCGTATCAGTGAGGTTGAACAGGCGCAGAAGGAAATTCTCACCATTGCCCGCCGCATGGCCGATGCCGGTGAAATCGTGCTGGGTGGCAAGGGCGGCGAGGAGATGCTGTAAATGGCCGGCAAGGATGATAGCGATCTGATCCGTGGCCAGCACTCTTCGGCCTTCAATCGCTGGAGCTTGCCCAGTTTTGATGAGGCGCCACACTATGTGGCGCTGGAGCGCGAGCAGGACGATGCCGAGCAGCCTGAAGGCGAGCCCGTAGAGGAATCGCTGGAAGAGGTAGACACGCCCACGCCCTTTACCGTGGAAGCGCTGGAGCAGATTCGCGAGGAAGCCTATAACGAAGGTTTTGCGACGGGTGAGAAGGACGGTTTTCATTCGGGGCAGCTGAAGGGGCAGCAGGAGGCCCGTGAGAAACTGGATGCACGCCTGCAGGAACTGGAAAGCCTGATGAGCAACCTGATGCAGCCGATCCAGAACCAGGATGCGCAGATTGAAGAGATGCTGCTGCTGTTGGTGCAGCACACGGTGCGCAGTGTGATTCAGCGTGAGCTGGCGATGGATTCCAGCCAGATTACCCACGTACTGCGCGGTGCGCTGAAAAGCCTGCCAATGGGCGCCGAGAATATCCGAATCTACCTTAACCCCGCCGACTTTGAAGCGGTCAAGGCGCTGCGCGAACGCCATGAAGAACACTGGCGTTTGCTCGAGGACGACCAATTGCTGCCCGGTGGCTGCCGGGTAGAAACCGAACACAGCCAGATTGACGCCAGTCTGGACACCCGTCTGGAGCAGGCGCTGGCCCAGTTGCAGGACCAGCAACAGGAGCTGCACGCGCATCCGGTAGCGCCGGATCTGGATGCCCTGTCCCCCTTGCCGCCAAACCCCGGCGACAGTCATGAGTAAGTTTGAACGGACCAGTTTTGCCCGCCGCCTGAGCGGCTACCGTGATGCCGTGCAGCTGGCTGCGGCGCCGGTGGTGGAAGGGCGGCTGATCCGTATGGTCGGGCTGACCCTGGAAGCCGAAGGCTGTAAGGCGCCGGTGGGTAGCCGCTGCCGGGTGATCAGCGAATCCTTGCAGGGCATCAGTGAAATCGAAGCCGAAGTCATGGGTTTTGCCGGTAACAAGACCTATCTGATGCCGGTGGAAAGTGTGCAGGGATTGCAGCCCGGGGCGCGGGTTGTGCCCAGCTCCGGCAGCAGCCGCTTGCCGATGGGCGTGAGCATGTTGGGGCGGGTGGTGGATGGCATTGGTCGCCCACTGGATGGTGGCGGGCCGATCATGGCCGCGGACCTGGTCGACCTTAATGGCCCGGTGATCAATCCGCTCAAGCGGCACCCGATCGAGCAGCCGCTGGATGTCGGCATCCGTTCGATCAACAGTCTGCTGACGGTTGGCCGTGGCCAGCGGCTGGGTCTTTTTGCCGGTAGCGGTGTGGGCAAAAGTATGTTGCTGGGCATGATGACCCGGTTTACCGATGCCGATATCACCATTGTTGGGCTGGTCGGTGAGCGTGGGCGCGAGGTGAAGGAGTTCATCGAGCAGATTCTGGGCAAGGAGGGTATGGCGCGTTCGGTGGTGGTTGCCTCACCGGCCGATGATGCGCCGCTGATGCGCTTGCGCGCGGCCATGTATTGCACCCGCATTGCCGAGTATTTTCGTGACCAGGGCAAGAATGTGCTCTTGCTGATGGATTCCCTGACCCGTTTTGCTCAGGCCCAGCGCGAGATTGCGCTGGCGATTGGCGAGCCGCCGGCCACCAAGGGTTATCCGCCGTCGGTGTTTGCCAAGTTGCCGCAACTGGTCGAGCGCGCGGGTAATGCCGAAGAGGGCGGCGGTTCCATCACGGCTTTCTATACGGTGCTGTCTGAAGGCGATGATCAGCAGGACCCGATTGCCGATGCCTCGCGCGCGATTCTTGACGGCCATGTGGTGCTGTCGCGCCGGTTGGCGGAAGAGGGGCACTACCCGGCGATTGATATCGAGGCCTCGATCAGCCGGGCCATGCCGCAAATTGTCAGTGGTGAGCAGCTGCAGCAGGCGCAGTTGTTCAAGCAGACCTATGCGCGCTACCAGCAGAGTCGTGATCTGATCAGTGTAGGTGCCTATGCCGCCGGCTCTGATCCCTTGACCGACAAGGCGATTGCCAAGATGCCGGCGATGCAGGGCTTTCTGCGTCAGGGGCTGACCGAGAGCGTATCGCTGGAAGACAGCCAGCAGCAGTTACAGCAGATCATCAGCCATGAGTGAGAGCCGGGTTCGCCGCTTGCAGCCGGTACTGGATATGGCGCTGGAGGAAGAACGCAAGGCGGCCGGTATGCTCGGCAAGTGCCAGCAGCAATTGGATGATGCCAGAGCGCGGCTGGGCGATCTGAATTATTACGCCGAAGAATACCAGCGTGGCTGGGTCGAGCGTGGTGCGCAGGGGGTAAATCGGCAGTGGCTGCTGAATTACCAGCAGTTTCTTGGCCAGATGCAAAGTGCCGTGGTGCAGCAGGAACAGACCCTGCAATGGCATGAGCAAAGTGTCGAGAAGGCGCGGCTCAACTGGCAGCAGCGTTATCAGCGGGTGGAGGCGCTGCGCAAGCTGATTGAGCGCTACCGTGAAGAGGCGCGGGTGCGGGCTGACAAGCAGGAGCAGAAAATGCTCGATGAGCTGTCCCAGCGTGCCCACAGTATCAGCCGGCGCGAGCTTTGAGCGGCAAGGCAAAGAATTACTGCTATGCTGGAGGCTATTCAGGCAAGGTGTTGAGGAGCAGCGCATGCCGATTCAGGCTGACCTAACGGATAATGGCCAGTTGCTTACCATCAAGGTAAGCGGACGCTTTGATTTTTCATCTCACCAGGCCTTTCGCCAGGCCTATGAACGCGCCGGTCTGTCGCCCCGGCGCTACTGTATTGACCTGCAGGATACTGACTATATCGACAGCTCGGCACTGGGCATGTTGCTGCTGCTGCGCGACCATGCCGGGGGTGACCTGGCGGAGATCACTATCCGTCATGCCAGTGCGGAGGTGCGCAAGGTATTGAGCATTTCCAATTTCGAACAACTGTTCCACATCGAGTAGTCGGCTGATGGCTGCCACCCCGCCACGTCGAGCTGCTCCGGCAACCGGCCTGCGCATTCTGGTAGCTGACGACAATCCGGCGGATCGCTTGATTCTGTCACGCCTGGTGGCGCGACAGGGGCATGAGGTGCTGGTTGCCGAGCATGGCGCTGATGCGGTTGAACAGTTTCGTCGGCAGCGCCCGCAATTGATCCTGCTGGATGCGCTGATGCCGGTGATGGATGGTTTTGCCGCTGCGCGGTTGATTCGTGAAGCGGCTGGCGAAGATCTGGTGCCGATCATTTTCCTGACCAGCCTGACGGAAACCGATGCGCTGGTGCGCTGCCTGGAAGCTGGCGGTGATGACTTTCTGACCAAGCCCTATAATCCGGTGATCTTGCAGGCCAAGATCCAGGCCTTTCAACGCATGCATGCCATGCATCACACCCTGCAGCAGCAGCGTGACCTGATCAGGCGGCAACATGAACGTATGGTGCATGATCAGGAGCAGGCCAAGCGTATCTTTGACCGCGTTGCCCATGCCGGGGCGTTGGACTCGCCCACGGTGCGCTACCTGCAATCCGCCTACGCCATGTTCAACGGGGATGTGGTGCTGGCCTCGCGGCGTCCTGCCGGTGGTATGCATGTGCTGCTGGCCGACTTTACCGGTCACGGCCTGTCCGCGGCCATTGGCGCCATGCCACTGGCTGAGGTGTTTTACGCCATGAGTGCCCGGGGTTACGCGCTGCAGGATATTCTCATTGAACTGAATGACAAGCTGGAGCGTATCCTGCCGGTCGGCGTTTTTTGCTGTGCCCTGCTGGCCGAAATCAATCCGATCAAGCACAAGCTGGAAGTCTGGAATGGTGGCTTGCCGGATGCGGTGTTGCTGGATGCCGAAGGACAGGTGCAGCACTGGCTGCCATCGACCCATTTACCCTTGGGTGTAGTCGCCAATGATCGTTTTGATGCCAGCACCCTGAATCTGCCAATGCTGCCCGGTCAGCGTTTGCTGTGCTGGACCGATGGCATTATTGAAACGCGGAACGCAGCAGGTGAGCAGTTTGGTGATGCCGGTGTGGCGGCGGTACTGGCTGAGGCGGGGGAACCGGATCAGCAGTTTGACCGTTTGCTGGCTGCGATCAAGGACTTTCACGGGCGCAAGGATGATGACCTGAGTCTGCTGCAGGTAAGCATGCCTGCCAGCACGCTGCCGGCAGTGGCGGTGATGCCGCTGCGCAGTCATCGCGAGATGCATGACTGGCGCCTGGAACATGTCTTCCGTGCCCAGTCTGTCCGCAGTCAGAATCCCTTGCCGTGGTTGCTGGATGAATTGCTGCGCGTGCCCGGCTTGCGCGATCATGCCGCGACACTGGCGACCGTGCTCTCCGAGCTGTATAGCAATGCGCTGGAGCATGGCTTGCTGGCGCTGGATTCATCGCTCAAGACTTCTGCTGAGGGCTTTAATCAGTATTATCTGCAACGCGGCCAGCGCTTGCAGGCGCTGGAGCAGGGTTGGATAAGCGTTGTACTGGACCATCAGCAGCAGGCGCAGGGTGGGCGCCTGTTGATCGAGGTGCAGGATAGTGGTGACGGCTTCGAGTTCAGTGGCTCGGCAGCAGAAAAAACGCCGGCTTTTGGTTATGCTGGTCGCGGACTGGCGCTGGTGGCTGCACTGACCGATACCTTCAGGCTCTTGCCTGAAGGCCATGGGGTGCAGGTCGTATTCACCTGGCGCGCCACTGATGATACTGCTGAAGGATGCTCATGACGAACCGCTTGCCTGACGTGGATACGGATGTACTGGCCGCGCTGCACGACTTGATGCAGGATGATTTTCCCTTGCTGGTCGACACCTTTACCGCTGACGCCGCGCACCGGCTGGAACAGTTGCAGCGCCACTTGTATGCGGCTGAATGGCAAGGCTTGCGCCACAGCGCCCACAGTTTCAAAGGCAGCTGCGGCAATATGGGCGCACTGGCACTGCAGCAGGCTTGCCTGCAACTGGAACATGCAGCGGAGCAGGCGGATGCCGAGCAGGCGGCTGCCTTGATCGAACAGCTGCCGGCCATGCTGCAACGGGTGATTGATCGCTTGTAAGTCGTTATCGCTTCCTTGCGGGTTTTTGGCCCGTGTCTTGCATTTTATTCTGGCAATATCTCAATATGATGGAGACTTGTCATGTCAGTCGGTCTGAATCTGCTGGCCCTGTTGAATCCGGATACGCGCGCTGGAGCGTCCTCCGGCGTGTTGCTTGGTGCCTCTGGAACCCCGCTGGAAGAGGGTGCTGGCAGTTTTGCCGAGCTGCTCAAGGGGGAAGTCGGTGATGACCTCAAGGCTTTGCTGGATGACTTGCCAAGTGCCGAACGTGAGGCTTTGCTGGCGGCAATGGCGCAACTGTCAATGGCTGCAGACGGCAAGCAATTGCCGCCGGCTGTTGATCAGTTGCTGCAAGAGTTGCCGGAGATGCCGGCACTGACGGATGAGGCCGCCATGCGTTTGCAACAGGGCGGAGATGCCGCGCTCGACGTGCTGGCGACCCTGGTGCCGGAATGGCGGCAGTGGCTCAGCGATGCGGCTGATGATGTCGACGGTGAACGCTTGCAGGCGGCAGTCGATGAAGTGGCAGATTCGGTTGCCAGGGCGGCTGACAGCGCTGCTGAAACGGCCGCTGAGAGTGAAGAGGTGGTTGCCTTTGCTGCTTTGAACGCAGCTCAGGCGGCCGTCAATCCGATGGCGGCTGGTGAGGCGGATGCCGAGGCAGAGTCATTGAATCGGGCACGTTTCTCGCTGGCGCAGATGCTGGGTGGGCAACGAACCCAGGCGGATGAGTCGGCAACTTCGCGCGAGCAGCAGTCCCGGCTGGATAGTGATACGGACAAGCGCAGCCTGAGCAATGATGACTTTGCCGGGTTGCGCCGTAAGGCCTCGCTGGAGCTTAACGCCAATGCAGCAGCCAATCCGCGCGCGGCTGAGGCTGCCTTGCGCGCTGAACCGGCAGCACGCCGCGGTGGCGATGAGGCGGTAGAGGCGCTGCGCACGGCTCAGCCTGGTTCGGCCGCGGCGGCTGCAGCCTTGACAGCACGCCCGGTTGCGGCAGCGAGTCAGGCGGTGGGTGTGCCCTTTGGTCAATCTGGCTGGAGTGAAGCAGTGGTCGACAAGGTGATGTGGATGTCCAGCCGCAACCTTAACAGTGTGGAAATCCGCCTGACCCCGGCTGAGCTGGGACCGCTGGAAATCAATCTGCAAAATCGCGGGCAGGAGCTGCAGGTGCAGTTCGTCAGCCAGAACCCGAGTGTGCGTGAGGCGCTGGAATCCCAGGTGGTTCGTCTGCGAGAAATGGTTGGCCAGCAGGGGCTGGATCTGGTGGATGTGTCTGTTGGTGATAACGGTGCCCGGCAGCAGCAGGAGCAGGCCGAGCGTCAGGCAAGTCGCATGGCACAGGTAACCGGCGAGCCGGGTACGGCGGCGCAGCGCGAGAGCCAGCAAGCCAGTGTCCTGCCATTGGCCAGTGGCAGTGATCGACTGGTGGACTATTACGCCTGATCCGTTTTTGCTTTACCCCAGAAACCCGGCTATTCAGCCGGGTTTCTGCGTTATCGCGCCGCGACTTTTCGCCAGCATGCCTATATGATGTTCGCTACACTTGGCATGAAGCATGCTTTGATAGTTGGCACAGTCGGTGTTTACCGAACGGATGATGGATTTTTGACATGGCAAAACAACAAGCACCTGAACAAACGCCTGAAACAGGGCCTGATGGCGCGAAGAAAAGCAAGGGCAAGCTGTTCCTGCTGATTGGTGTCGGCCTTTTGGCATTGTTGTTGTCAGTGGGTGGCGTGGTGTATTTCGTTCTTTCCGGTGATGACAGCGCCGACGCGGCCGAACCGGCAGTCCCTGTTCAGTTGCCGGCGATCTATCAGCCGCTGGATCCGGCCTTTGTGGTGAACTATACCCACGCTGGCCGTCAGCGTTATATGCAGGTCAGTGTGGTGCTGATGGGACGAGATCCGAAGAAAATGGAGGAAGTTACCCGGCATTTTCCGTTGATTCGTAACCAGCTGGTCATGCTGTTCTCCAGTGAGGATTTTGAAGAGCTGCTGACTGCCGAAGGCAAGGAGAAACTGCGCGAGCGTGCAACCCTGGCAGTGCAGTCGATGCTTGAGCGGGAAATGAGTGACCCCGTGGTTGAGGCGGTATTGTTCACCAACATGGTAATGCAATAGGACACAAGGCATGGCTGTTCAGGATCTGCTGTCACAGGATGAAATCGACGCCCTTTTACACGGGGTGGATGATGGTGCGCTCGATTCCGATGAAGACCTTGATCCCTCCGGTATTCGTAGCTATGACCTGACCAGTCAGGACCGCATCGTGCGTGGGCGCATGCCGACGCTGGAAATGATCAACGAGCGTTTTGCCCGCTATACCCGCATCAGCATGTTCAACCTGTTACGTCGCTCTGCTGATGTGGCGGTGGGTGGCGTGCAGGTGATGAAGTTCGGCGAATACATCCATTCGCTCTATGTGCCGACCAGTCTCAACCTGGTCAAGATGAAGCCCTTGCGCGGCACGGCGCTGTTTATTCTTGATGCCCGCCTGGTATTCAAACTGGTCGATAACTTTTTTGGTGGCGATGGCCGTCATGCCAAGATCGAGGGCCGTGAGTTTACCCCGACCGAGTTGCGTGTGGTGCGTATGGTGCTGGATCAGGCCTTTACTGACCTGAAAGAGGCCTGGCAAGCGGTACAGGATGTGACCTTTGAGTATGTCAATTCCGAGGTGAACCCGGCGTTGGCCAATATTGTCAGCCCCAGTGAGGTCGTGGTGGTATCGACCTTCCATATCGAGCTGGATGGCGGTGGTGGCGACATGCATGTGACCTTCCCCTATTCGATGATCGAGCCGTTGCGCGAGGTGCTGGATTCCGGGGTGCAGTCAGATGTGGACGAGCATGACGAACGCTGGGTCAAGGCGCTGCGTGAAGAGATTACTGCCGCCAGGGTCCCGCTGAGCGCTACTGTGGTCAAGCATCAGCTCAAGCTGCGTGACTTGCTCAGTATGCAGGCCGGTGACGTGATTCCGGTGGAAATGCCCGATCATATGGTGATGTGCGCCAACGGCGTACCCACCTTCAAAGCCAAGATAGGATCGGTGAAAGGCAACCTGGCCTTGCAGATTCTGGAACCGGTTGTCCGCCCCAAGTAAGGCGCGCGACGGATATTATTGACCTGGGAGGAAGGCCGTAATGGCTGACGAGAACAAGCCCGAAGAAGAAATGAGCCCGGAAGAACAGGCATTGGCCGATGAATGGGCAGCGGCTCTGGATGAAGCGGGTGCCGGTGCCAGTCAGGATGACATTGATGCCATGCTGGCTGACAGCGGGCAGGATGATACCCAGCGCATGCCGATGGAGGAGTTCAACCAGTCAGGTGGTGGCCACCAGTCGGCGAGCAACGGCGATAGCCCCAATCTGGACGTGATTCTGGATATTCCGGTGACCATTTCCATGGAAGTGGGCAACACCGATATCACCATCCGCAATCTGCTGCAGCTGAACCAGGGCTCGGTGGTAGAGCTGGACCGCCTGGCCGGTGAACCCCTGGATGTGATGGTCAATGGCACTCTGATCGCCCACGGCGAGGTGGTGGTGGTCAACGAGAAGTTCGGGATTCGTCTGACCGATGTGATCAGTCCCTCCGAACGCATCAAGAAGCTCAAATAATGCGTGCGCTGCTGCCGCTGTTACTCCTGCTGGCCAGTCCGCTGTTGTGGGCTGAGGCGGAGGCGCCGCCTCGTTCGCTGGGGTCTGCTACCCAGGCCTCGCTGTCAGCACAGATCCTGCAGCTGGGCATGGGCTTGCTGCTGGTGGTCGGGTTGATCTTTCTGCTGGGCTATCTGCTGCGCCGGGTTGGCCCCATGGCTGGAATCGGCAGCCAGCAGATCAAGGTCATCAGCAGCTTGCCGCTGGGCACTCGTGATCGTTTGCTGCTGGTCGATGTGGCGGGTACGCAAATGCTGCTGGGGGCTTCGGCTGGTCGCATCAATACCTTGCATGTATTCGATGAGCCGGTGGCTAACCTGGAAGAGGCGCGGCAGCACAGTGATTTCGCCCGCAAACTGCAATCCCTGCTGAAACGGGAGTCGAACGAATGAGCCGCGGACTCTGGCTTCTGGCCTTGTTGCTGCTGGCGCCCACTGTGCTGGCCCAGTCTGCTGCCGAGGCGCTGTCCTTGCCGGCGGTGACCCTGAGCACGGAAGAAGACGGCCAGCAAACCTATTCGGTGAGCTTGCAGATTCTGCTGCTGATGACGGCGCTGACCTTCATCCCGGCTTTTGTCATGATGATGACCAGCTTTACCCGGATCATTATCGTATTTGCCATTCTGCGACAGGCTTTGGGCTTGCAACAGACGCCTTCGAGCCAGATTCTGGTCGGGCTGGCGCTGTTTCTTACCCTTTTTATCATGGCGCCGGTGTTCGAGCGCATCAATGAAAGTGCGCTGCAGCCCTATATCAATGAAGAATTGACCGGTGAACAGGCGCTGGAAGCGGCCAGTATTCCGATGCGCGACTTTATGCTCGCGCAAACCCGGGAAACCGACCTGGAGCTCTTTGTCCGCCTGGCCCGGCGCACAGACCTGACCAGCCCGGATGAGGTGCCCTTTCATATTCTGGTGCCGGCCTTTGTTACCTCTGAGCTGAAGACTGCCTTCCAGATCGGCTTCATTATCTTTATTCCCTTCCTGATCATTGATCTTGTAGTGGCCAGTGTCCTGATGGCCATGGGTATGATGATGCTGTCACCGCTGATTATTTCGCTGCCGTTCAAGATCATGCTCTTTGTGCTGGTGGATGGCTGGGCGCTGGTGATCGGCACCCTGGCTGCCAGCTTTGCGGTGACATAGGAGGCGTGCCATGACCCCGGAAGTTGCTGTCGATCTGTTTCGCCAGGCGGTATGGCTGACGTCCGTGATGGTCTCGGTCATCGTGCTGCCGAGTCTGGTGGTGGGCCTGATTGTCGCCATGTTTCAGGCCGCAACCCAGATCAATGAGCAGACGCTGAGTTTTCTGCCACGCTTGTTATTCACTTTTATGACCCTGATCTGGGTGGCGCCCTGGCTGGTCACTGAGCTGGTGGACTTCAGCCGGCGACTCTATATGGAAATTCCCGGGCTGATCGGCTGATGTTGGCACTCTCTGCCACTGAGCTCATGGGGTTGGTATCTACCTACCTCTGGGTGTTGTTCCGTATCGGTGCCATGGTTATGGCTATGCCGGTACTGGGCACGCAGTTGCTGCCGATGCGCATTCGTCTCTATCTGGCCATTCTGCTGACCTTTATGGTCGCCCCTTATATTCCGCCGGTGCCACAACTGGATGCCTTGTCCCTGGCCAGTTGGATTGTCATTGCCGAGCAGATCCTGATCGGCGCTGCGATGGGTTTCATGTTGCAGTTGTTGTTCCAGATCCATGTGGTGGCCGGGCAGATCATTGCCATGCAGATGGGTCTGGGCTTTGCCTCGATGAATGATCCGGCAATGGGGATTTCCGTGGCGGTGGTCAGTCAGATCTTCACCATGCTGGTGACTTTGCTGTTTCTGGCCATGAACGGCCATCTGGTGGCTATCGAGGTGCTGGCAGAGAGCTTTGTTACCTTGCCCATCGGGCAGACCCTGGCTGCGGTGGATTTTTATACCCTGGTACTGCGGTTTTCCTGGGTGATGGCGGCTGCCTTGCTGATTGGCTTGCCGGCGGTAACTGCGCTGTTGATCGTTAACCTGTCTTTTGGTGTGATGATGCGTGCTGCACCTCAGCTCAACGTATTTTCCATCGGTTTTCCGCTGACGCTTTGCCTTGGTTTGTTCATTATCTGGGTATTGATGGCGAATATGGTGCAATCCTATCAGTTGCTGCTTGGTGAGGCGCTGATCTGGTTGCGTGAAATGGTGGGGGCAAGCTGATGGCCGAACAACAGGACAGCAGTCAGGAAAAAACCGAAGAACCTACTCCGAAAAAACTCAAGGACGCGAAAGACAAGGGGCAGGTGGCACGATCCAAGGAGCTCAATACCCTGGCGGTGGTCATGGTGGCGGCTTTGGGCTTGCTGAGTTTTGGCGCTGCGATGGCTGGCCGCATGCTGAATATCATGCAGCATAACTTCAGTATCGAGCGTGAAGCGCTGTATAACACCGATAGTATGGGTTGGCATCTGATGGCGTCGGTGGAGCAGGGGCTGTATATCCTGGCGCCATTGTTCTTTATCTTGCTGATTGCTTCATTGGTTGGCCCGGTCCTGCTCGGTGGCTGGTTGTTCAGTGCCAAATCCATGGCTCCCAAGTTCAGTCGGATGAATCCGCTGTCTGGCCTCAAGCGTATGTTTTCCATGAATGCGCTGATGGAGCTGTTTAAGGCGCTGGCAAAGTTTTTTGTGGTTTTATCAGTTACTTTTGTTGTGCTTGGGATAATGCGAGATGAGCTGTTAATTTTGGGTAAAGAGACGCTCCCGTATGCCATTTATCACAGTGCCTGGATTCTAGGCACAGCTTTGTTGTTTCTTGCTTGCTCGCTCATTTTAATTGCGATGGTGGATATTCCATTCCAGATCTATGACAACAAGAAAAAGCTGAAAATGACCAAGCAGGAGGTCAAGGACGAGTACAAGGACACTGAGGGTAAGCCCGAGGTAAAGGCCAAGGTGCGGCAGTTGCAGCGTGAGGTGGCGGATCGCAAGATGCTGGCTGAAGTGCCGAATGCAGACGTGGTGATCACTAACCCGACGCATTTTGCCGTGGCGCTGAAATACGACCCTGAGCGCTCGGGTGCGCCCATGCTGGTGGCCAAGGGCGGTGATTATATGGCGCAGAAGATCCGTGAGATTGCTCAGGAGCACGAGGTGCTGGTGCTGGAGTCACCACCGCTGGCGCGGGCGGTGTTCTATACCACTGAGGTAGACCGGGAGATTCCGGCGGGTTTGTATCTGGCGGTTGCTCAGGTGCTGGCTTACGTTTTCCAGTTGCAGCAATACCAGGCGGGTAAGGGCAAGAAGCCACCGAAGCCGCCGGAGCCGAAGATTCCTGAGGATTTGCAGCACTAGGTAAGCGCTGATGCTCAGGCCGGATTTAGTCAATGCTTCCTCGGGGCGCGATGCTTGTGGCGTGGTGTCTGCGGCATTGCCAGCCAGCTGGTCCAGACACGCTACGAGCCATCCCTGGGGCTCGACGATGCACATCCCTGTGCATCGACGGTCTGGCCCAGCTGGCTGGCAACACCGCTGATCATTATTGTGCAGTGGTCCAGAAAACCTTTCACACCGGTTGCTTCAGCCGCAGATACGCGCTCGCGCAGCCAGGTAATCCGCCTTGAGTTCGGCAACCACTTCGGCAGTGGATTGCACTTGATCGATATTCCCCACGCCCTGACCGGCACCCCAGATATCGCGCCAGGCTTTGGACTTGCTGCTGCCGCCGGAGCCGAACTTCATGCTGCTCTTGTCGCCTTCCGGCAGGTTGTTCGGGTCGAGGCCGGAGTTTTCGATACTGCCGCGCAGGTAGTTGCCGTGCACGCCGGTAAAGAGGTTGGAGTAGACGATGTCACTGGCGCTGCTGTCGACCAGCATCTGCTTGTAGGCAGCATCGGCGTTGGCTTCATGGGTGGCAATAAAGCGAGTGCCTATGTAGGCAAAGTCGGCGCCCATGGCTTCGGCAGCGAGGATCTGTTTGCCTTGGCTGATGGAGCCGGACAGGGCGATGGGGCCGTCGTAGAACTTGCGCACTTCCGAGACCAGGGCAAAGTTGCTCAGGGTGCCGGCATGGCCGCCGGCGCCGGAACAGACCAGGATCAGGCCGTCGACACCGGCTTCAATGGCCTTTTCTGCGTGGCGCACGCTGATGACGTCGTGGAAGACCTTGCCGCCGTAGCTGTGCGCTACTTCGACTGCTGCATGGGGTGCGCGCAGGCTGGTGATCATCAGCGGTACTTCATATTTGGCACACATATCCAGGTCATGCTGCAGGCGGTCGTTTGATTGGTGCACGATCTGGTTGACGGCAAAGGGGGCAACTTTCTTGCCGGGATTGGCGGCGCGGTAGTCAGCCAGTTCTGTGGTCAGTTGCGCCAGCCATTCGTCCAGCACTTCTGCCGGGCGGGCATTCAATGCGGGGAATGAGCCAACAATGCCGTTCTTGCATTGGGCGGAGACCAGGGCCGGGTTGGAAATGATAAAGAGTGGGGAGGCGATAACCGGAATATCCAGCTGCGCCTTGAGTTCCTCGGCATATGACATGGGCTGATCTCGTCGTTAAAAAGGCAGTCTACTGGCTGCCCTGATACCAGCGCCAGCCTCATAGACGGCGCTGTTGGCGTTATATCATGAGCAGATTTTACGGCAGGTCGAGCAGCTCCAGTTCCTTGACCAGCTGGTCGACATCGTCTTCCATCAGGGCGCGCAGGTGGGCTTCGTAGTCTTCCAGCGGGCTGGAGGCGTCGATGATGATTTCCACCCGTCGATTCAGTGCGCGAGTATCCGGGAAGTCGTTGCTGGCCCGGGGCCGGGTTTCGGCATAGCCTTGCACCCGCAGGCGGTTGGGCTCGACAGCGCCGGTGTGCAGCAGGGTGTTGGCTACTGACGAGGCGCGGGCGGCGGAGAGATCCCAGTTGGAGCGGAAGCGGGCGGTGCTGATCGGGATATCATCGGTATGGCCTTCGACGGTGATTTCACCGGGGATGCGGGCGAGCACATCGGATATTTTCAGCAGCATGTCTTCGAATTCGAGGGTCATGTCGGCTGAGCCAGAGGGGAAGGAACCGCGCTCTTCGACCCGGATAATGACCCGCTTGCGATCACTGAGGACGCTGACCTTGCCATCGAGGATGTCGTTTTGCAGTAATTCAGATAAGGCATCTGATGTGGTGCTGACCTGTTCCCGGGTGGCAAGATCAATATTTTGCTCGATCGCCGCTTCCAGCATTTCACGCAGGGTGTCATGTTGCGGTTGTTGTTCGCTGGTGGTCTGGCGCACTTCATCCAGTGGCGTAGGCTCGGGGATGGCAGGAGAAAAATCGTCAAAAATCGGACTGGTGCCCATGGGAATGTCAACCGCAGGCACGTCGCGTTGCACCCCGAAGGCGGCCTGCAGTGAGCCGGCGATTTGCTTGAAGCGCATCGCATCGATTTCGGAGAAGGACAGCAGCAGCACGAAGAAGCACATCAGTAGTGACATCAAGTCAGCAAAGGTGACGACCCAGGCTGCTGGGCCTTTCTTCTCTTCCTCTTCAAGCTCCATCAGCCGGGCTCCGCACCATCGGCATCCTTGTTACGCTTGGCCGGTGGCAGATAACTGCTGAGTAATTGCTCGATGACACGGGGGTTGGTGCCTTCCTGGATCGCCAGAATGGCGTCAATCCACAGGGTCTGCATGCGGGCTTCTTCGGTCATGCGCAGGTTGAGCTTGTCGGCAATCGGGATAAAAACCATGGTGGCCATCATGGCGCCGTACAAGGTGGTCAGCAGGGCGACCGCCATGGCCGGGCCAATGGCTTTCGGGTCGTCCATGTTGGAGAGCATCTGAACCAGGCCGATCAGGGTGCCGATCATGCCCATGGCCGGGGCTACGTCACCCATGGCGGAGAACACCTTGGCGCCCCAGCGGTTACGGTCCAGCGTCAGCAGGCGTTCTTTCTCCAGAATGGCTTTGACGGTTTCCTGCGGGTGGCCGTCGATCAATAACTGCATGCCGTTTTGCAGGAACTTGGATTTGATCTCCTGATCTTCCAGTGCCAGTAAGCCTTGTTTGCGGGCAATGCCGGCCAGTTCAACCAGTTCACTGATGCTTTCTTCGGTATCTGGCAGGCGAAAGGAGAAGGCGCGGCCTGCAACTTTTATGGCGCCAATAAATTGTGCAACACTGAACTTGGCAAGTACGACAAAAAGACTACCGCCGCCAACAATCAATAATGAAGGCAGGCTAAGAAAGACATCGGAGGATGCGCCAAGAATAATTGCCACGGTTATGATGGCAAGTGCGCCAATAAGGCCGATAAGTGTAGCTAAATCCACGACATCTCCTTCGTGATGATATCGCTGTTGCCGCGTGTCGAAGTGTGGGTCTTGCTGGGCACAGGCGGGATAATGCGGTTATACAGCCATTGTACGGATTTTTTTGTGGCTATTAAATGGCAGCCGGGGTGGCTGGCCGGATTTAATCGGAATGGCGCTTGCAACCACTTGTTGTACAAGGTTTTTCAGTTGACGTTGTTTTCGTCCAGCAGTTGCAGCCAGTCAGCCGGCACGGCATGGCGAGCGGCCAGACTGGTCTCGCCAGTGTCAGGGTGAAAGACGATAACGACCTGCTTGCGTTCCAGCTGCCGCCGCAATTGCGTCACTCGACTATCGAGATTGTCGGCGTGGCCGTTGTCGGTGCCGTCGCGGCTGGCAAAGTCTTCCAGCAGGCGTTGCAGGGTGTCGGCTTCAAGCATCTGGTAAGGGATCAGCATCTTGTCTACATCTCGGATGACAATGGGTGGGGTGATACACTGCGCGCTTTGACGCAACCTGAGCCTGGGCATGATAACCGATCCGCTGTTTTATCTCTGTGCGATTCCTGCCGTGTTGCTGTATGGCATCGCCAAGGGTGGTTTCGGTGGCAATATCGCCATTCTGTCGGTCCCGCTGATGGCGCTGGTTGCTTCCCCGGTAGTGGCTGCCGCCATCCTGTTGCCTATTCTCTGTGTGATGGATCTGGTTGCCCTGCGTACCTTCCGTGGCCGCTGGCACCGGGAAAATCTGCGCATCATTATTCCTTCGGCGTTGTTGGGGGTGGTGATTGGTGGGCTGACCTTCCGGCTACTCAATGATGCGCACATCCAGTTGCTGATCGGTACTATCGCGATCGTTTTTACCTTGAACATCTGGCTGCGGCGCAAGGAGCCGCCCGAGCGTGGGCCGGATGTCTGGCGCGGTGGTTTCTGGGGCACCATGGCCGGTTTCACCAGCTTTGGCATCCATGCCGGCGGCCCGCCGATCAATATCTACCTGCTGCCGCAGCGCCTGGACAAGACCATTCTGATGGGCACCATTGCGGTGTTCTTTACCGTGGTGAACCTGGCCAAGGTGCCAGCCTATGTGTATCTCGGGCTGTTTTCGGCGTCCAACTTATGGACGTCGCTGGTGTTGCTGCCCCTGGCGCCGATCGGGGTGCGCATGGGCTTCTGGTTGTTGCAGCGCAGTAACGAAAAGCTGATCTACCAGTTGTGTTACCTGTTTCTCTTCGTTACCGGCTGGAAGCTACTCTATGACGGCTGGGTGGGGTTGGCCGGCGCCTGAACCTTGCCACGCATCAGGTCGCGGATCAGAAAGCGGTTCGGGTGCACTGCGGCCAGCAAGTCTTGCGGCAGGGGGGCAGGCTCGCCATCGAGGTAGCTGGCAATGAGTTCACCGCTCAAGGGGGCGCTGATCAGCCCGCGCGAGCCATGTGCGCAGTTGACCCAGAGGCCCTGTAGCCAGGGTGCGGCCCTGTCGGGTTGTTTCGAGGCATCCTTGCCCAGCTCGGCGTAGCAACTGAGCACGCTTTCGGCTTCGGCTACAGGTCCGATCAGTGGCAGATAATCCGGCGAGGTACAACGCAGTGCGGCGCGTGCCTTAAGACCGCTGGCCTCCGCGCGTGCCTGTGGCCAGAGGGCGCTGAGGACAGGGCTCAGGGTGTCGAGCAGGTCCAGATTGCTGAGATTTTCCTCTGGGCTGGGGGTGCAGTCCAGGCGGTCAAAGCGAAAGCTGGCGCCCAGGTGGTGCTCACCGAAGCGTGCCGGTGAGATATAGCCATCAGTACAGAGCACGGTGCGTAACTTCTCGCTCTGCTGGCTGGCTGGCAGGTGGGTGATCTGGCCGCGAATGGCTTTCAGCGGCAAGTGCCGGGTCTGGCTGAACTGGCGGGTATCTGCTGCGGTGCACAGGACCACCTGGGGTGCTGCAGCCAGGCAGTGGTTATGCTGATCCAGTACCTGCCAGCCCTGGCTCGTCTGTTGCAGACTGATGGCGGCGGTATGCAGCAGGGGAGTGATCCCGGGCTGCGTCGCCAGTGCCTGGCAGAGTGCCGGCGGGTTGACCCAGCCGGCGGCCGGAAACCACAGGCCGGCGCGGTCAATGCTCAGCCCTGCCAGCTTGCTGGCGGTATCCGCATCCACCTGGCGCAATACATCCTCAGGTAAACCCAGTTGTGCCAGTTGCGTGTGGCGTTGTTGTTCTTTCTGGTTGCCGGGCAGCTGCAGCACACCACAGGCTTGCCAGTGGGCTTCCCCTTGCGGCAGCTGTTGCTGCAGTTGGCGCACACTGAAGCTGTAGGCGCTGAGGATAAAGCGTGACAGGTTGGTGGCATGCGGCGAGAGTTTGCAGTACAGGATGCCTTGCGGGTTACCTGAGGCCTCTGCGGCCAGGCTGCCGTGGCGGTCGATCAGGGTCACCTGCCAGCCCCGCTGGGCCAGGGCAAAGGCGGTGCAGCAGCCAGCCAGGCCGGCGCCAATCACAATGACGCTTTTGTCTGCTACTGGGCTGGATTGTTCAGGCCGCCTATACCAGGGTGCTTGCCAGTCGGGATGAACGGGTTCAGCAAGTTCGCCGCAGAGCATATCGCGCTTGCGGCCAAAACCAGGGGTCTTGCGCATGGCAAAGCCGGCGGCCTGTAACCCGCGCCGGACGTCACCAGCACTGGTGAAGGTTGCCAGGGTGCAGCCGGGAGCGGCTTTTAGCGCCAGTTGCCGGTAGAGCTCGGGTTGCCACATGTCGGGGTTTTTTGCCGGGGCAAAGCCATCGAGAAACCAGGCGTCAACGCCCTGGCCAGCATCCAGCAGGGGCAGGGTGTCCAGTACGTCGCCGATCAGCAGCGTCAGGGTTATGCGTCCATTGGCCAGGCTGATCTGTTGCCAGCCGGGACTGAGCAGGCGGTAATGGGGGATCAGCTGCTGACTGAATACGGCGAGTTCGGGCCACAGCGCCAGTGCGCGAGCCAGATCGTCAGCGCTCAGTGGGTACTTTTCGCAGCTGATAAAGTGCAGATGGGCCTGAGCGGGTGCTAGTTGCTCCCAGAGTTGCCAGGCGCAGAGAAAGTTCAGGCCGGTGCCAAAACCGGTTTCGCCAATCGTAAAATGGCCATCCTCGGGCAGTGCTGCCCAACGTTCAGCTAGACGATTATGCTGAAGAAACACATAGCGGGTTTCTTCCAGGCCGGATTCGCGGGAAAAATAGACATCATCGAATTGGCGTGATAACGGCTGGCCGTCATCGGTCCACTCGAGATCGGCGGTTGAACTGGTTATTGTCACGGGCACACCCTGGTCGGGTAAAAGGCCCTAGTCTACCTGTTGAGCGCTAGTCAGGTAATGTTCGGAACGATCAGCAGCAAGCCGGTTGCCAGAACGATAATCGCGATGGTGGGCAACTTGCCCCGGATCAATTGCAGCTGTTTCATGGTTGCGACCTTTTTGTCGTTATGTCACTGGCGTTGTTTGCGAACGCTTGTGGCGTTCAGCGCAACGTCTGCTTGTGTCTGGCTGATGTAGCCGTTATTGCTGTGACCTGAATTCTCAGGTGTTGTTCAATCAGCCTAGCTGCATCTTGTGTGCCCGGTTAGACCGATTTGCACCACTTGTGCTCTTGGTTGTCGCGCTCGGCTATAGCAGTTATTCAGGCCTTGCCTGAATCTGGCTGGGTTGCTACCAGAGAGTCTTGACGTGACGGTAATCGTTAATTTTTTCGTCGGCGGTAATCAGAGTCGCATTAAAGTGCCGCGCCAAAGCCACAATCATTCGGTCTGCCGGGTCTTTGTGAAAGTCACCAGGCAGTCGCGTTGACTCGACAAGTGTTGCCTTATCAACAGGGACAATGCGCACACCTTCAATCTCTTCGAGCGTGTCCAGCCAGTCATCAATGCCCATAGAAAGGGTAATGCGTCCCTTCTCCAGCAAAAGTGCTATTTCCCAGGCGGTAATTGCGGAAATCAGAATTACCCCGCTATCTCTGCGCATCTCTTGTTCGATTGCGGCGAGAGCATTTGGCGATAGCTGGGGGTCGCCGTTAACCCACCATAAAACGGCGTGTGTATCTAATACGATCAACTCAACGCCTCCCAATCATCCTCACCAACAGGATCAAAGGGGTCAACCAGTTCGATAACGCTGCCACGCAGTAGCTCAAGTGGAGTTCTCTCATCAGCTCTATAGCGCCTGACTTCGATGGCGGGTCGCCCGTTATCGGTAACAATAACGTGCTTGCCAGAGGCTTCAACTTGTCGAAAAAGCTCCAAGGCTTTGGCCTTGAATTGCGTTTTTGAAACTTCTTCGGTATTCATTTCTCTACCCTGGTCATGATGCATAGTCATAAAGGTAGCACTCTATGGTGACTATGGCCACTAGTCACTACCGGGCTGCGCAAGAGATCGAGTTGGATGCACTCGACAAGCTGTGCAGATTATTAGAGTGCGAGACTGGCGGTCTGCTGGAGTTTCAGCAAGAAGAGCAGGGCATGCAGAAGAGATTGGCGCTGGTTTGCTGGTGGATATGCCGCACCTGAGCAGGAAGGGCAGTGGCAAGAGACTGCCTCGGCAGGGGTGACATTAAAAAGCCTTACGGTCACTCTCATTTTGTCATTCGGATGAGCGCCGCAGAGGTTGGCACATATACGTCACAGAAAGATTTTCAGCGACAGAACGCAAAAAAGGCAAACCAGTAAGTGACTGATTTGCCTTTCTTTAATTTGGTTGCGGGGGCAGGATTTGAACCTACGACCTTCGGGTTATGAGCCCGACGAGCTACCAGACTGCTCCACCCCGCGTCTGTGTGGGGCGCATTCTACGCATTTGTGATCGGCTGTCAAGCATTTGATGGAAAAGCATTTTTTGCCGGCTGTTTGAGTAGTCTGCAACCCGTAACCAGCTGTGAGGACATAGTGCTATTAATTGTTTAGGGTTAGGCATATCCTGATACATGATGACGAAGTGAGACGTAATTGCTAGTCTGTCTCAGGCCAAGGGCTCAAATAATAACAAGACACAGGTGAGTAGAGTGGCTGGTGAAGATAACCCCTACGCGATTGCGCCTTTAAAAGCAGAGTTTCGTGATGCGCAGACCGAACAGGCATTCCGCAGCTATGTGGAAGCTCGAACCGCGCGGCACCTGAAAACCACCATTATTGTCTGGGCGTTGCTAACGCTGCTATTCGGTTTGCTCGATTATCAGGACCTGGGTATGTCGCCAGGGTTCTATCTGTTGATGACTATGCGCGTGGGCGCAGCTGCCATGCTGGCGGTGCTCTATGTGCTGGTCAGTGGTCGGCCGAATCTGGCAACGGCAGGCTGGCCGGTGACCCTGGTGGCCATTCTTGGCTTTCCCTTGATGTTCGTGATCTTTTTTGTGCGCCCCGATACCGCCGCCTGGAACGTTGGCGTGATCTCCATCATGCTGATTTCAATCTATGTCTTTCTGCCCAACCGGTTGATGCTGAACACCTTGGTCGCGGCTTATGGGCTGATAGGTACCCTGACGACACTGACTCTGCGGGGGAGTGATGCGGCCACGTTGATTGCCCTGGCGATCGTGATGTTACTCCCGGTTGTTACGGGGTTTGTCGCTGCCAGGCGGTTGCAGGTTGTGCAACGTCAGGAGTTTGCCTTGTTGCAGCGGGTGACCTTGGCCAATCAGGATTTGAAACAGGAAATTGAACGCCGCAAGGAGCTGGAAGGCGAGCTGCAACGCCAGGCCACTACAGACCCGTTGACCGGCTTGAGCAATCGCCGGCAGTACGAGATGTTGTTCAAGCGCGAACGCGAGCGTTGCGCTCGACAAGGTGGCGCCATGGTGGTGGGTATCGCCGACCTTGATCACTTCAAGCAGATCAATGATACCCACGGGCATGACCTCGGTGACCAGGCGCTCAAGCATGTCGCCCAGATCTTTCTCGACTCTCTGCGCCAGTCCGATGTGGTCGGCCGCTTTGGTGGTGAAGAGTTTATTCTGCTGCTACCAGATACTCAGATAACGCAAGCTCAGGCGGTGGTGGAGCGCCTACGTGAACAGCTGGCCAATACGCCGCTGGTTGCTGGCAGCTTGAAGATTCCAGTGACTGCCACCTTTGCCATCACCCAGGTCAGGGTGGATGACGACAGCATTGAAGACATTATCCGCCGTGCGGACAAGAGCCTTTACCAGGGCAAGAAAGCCGGACGTAACCGGGTCGTGGTCGCTGCTTGATGAAGTGAGACTTAAGGCAAGGAGGCGGGTCGCAACTGTGTGATGCCGGGCTGATACAATCCTCTCATTGCACTTTGAGGGGCCTGCTGCTGGTGCGCAAGATCATTCACATTGATTGCGATTGTTTTTTCGCTGCGATCGAAATGCGAGACGACCCGCGTTTGCGTGGTCGGCCTTTGGCGGTGGGCGGTGATCCGGGCAAGCGTGGTGTGGTGGCGACCTGTAACTATGAGGCCCGCGCCTATGGCGTGCGCTCGGCGATGGCCTCGGCCTATGCAAAAAAACTCTGCCCTGAGCTGTTGATTGTGCCGGGGCGCATGGCGGAATACCGTGCCGTCTCGCAGAACATACTGGCTATCTTTGCTGATTACACCGAGCTGATTCAGCCGTTGTCGCTGGATGAGGCCTTCCTGGATGTGACCGACAGCCCGCATTGCCGGGGTAGTGCGACCCTGATTGCCGAGGAGATTCGCCGGCGCGTGCATGAGACGCAGGGCATTACCGTATCTGCGGGGGTGGCGCCCAACAAGTTTCTGGCCAAGATTGCCAGTGACTGGAACAAGCCGGACGGGCTCTTTGTGATCTTGCCGGCGCAGGTGGATGACTTTGTCCGCGCTTTGCCGGTGGAGCGTTTGCCCGGTGTGGGTAAGGTCACCGCTGAGCGTCTCAAGCGCCTGGGTATGGATACCTGTGGCGATGTGCGCGATTGGCGTCAGGATGATCTGATGCGCCGTTTTGGCGTCTTTGGTCAGCGCCTCTGGCAACTGGCCCACGGGCAGGACGACCGGCCAGTGGTGGTCGAGCGGCAGCGCCAGTCGGTCAGCGTGGAACATACCTATGACCAGGATTTACCGGACCTGGCGGCCTGCCTGGCCGAACTGCCTGTGTTGCTGGAGCGGCTATCCCGACGGCTGGGGCCTCTGCAGGGGCAATACCGGATCAGCAAGCCCTTCGTCAAAGTCAAATTCCATGATTTCACCCAGACCACCATGGAGCTGCAAGGCACCCCGGTAACCCCTGAGGGTTATGCCGAGCTCTGCACCCAGGCCTTTGCCCGCGGCCTGCGCCCAGTCCGGCTACTGGGCGTGGGTGTACGTCTGGACTCGACGCATGACCCTCTGCACGAACAACTCGCTTTATTCTGAGTCGAAAGCTGCAAGCTACACTTTCCAGCTTCCAGCTTCCAGCTTCCAGCTTCCAGCTTCCAGCTAACCACTAACCACTCATAAGGCAGGCGGCGTCCCCTATATCACTGCAACCTTTGATGGTCGGCAGCCAGTCGCTAACTGGTTAGCATCCGGGCATCACCTACGACTACCCAGGAGCATAAGATGAAAATACAAGAACTGTTTGATCTCACCGGCAAGGTTGCCTTGATTACCGGTGGCACCAAGGGCCTTGGTTTGCAGATGGCCGAAGCCTTTGGCGAGCAGGGCGCCAAGGTATTTATCAGTGCGCGTAATGCTGACGAAGTGGCCGCTGTGGTTGAGTCGCTGAAAGCCAAGGGTATCGAGGCCGGTGGCCTGGCCTGTGACCTGGGCGATCTGGCTTCCGAGCCGGTACAGGCGCTGTGCGATGCGGTCGAAAAGACCTTTGGTACCGTGGATATTCTGGTCAACAACGCCGGCACCAGCTGGGGTCAGCCTGCGGTGGAGCATAGCTACTCCGGGTGGCAGAAGGTGATGACGCTGAACGTCGACGTATGTTTCTTGATGGCGCAGGAAGTCGGCAAGCGTTTCATGCTGCCGCGTAAATCCGGCAAGATCATCAACATTGCCTCGATTGCCGGCTTCAAGGGCAATCGCCCGAATACCGGTATCCATACCGTGGCCTACAACACCAGCAAGGCCGCAGCGATCAACCTGACCCGCGCCCTGGCCGGCGAGTGGGGCCCGTATAATATCAATGTGAATGCGATTTGCCCGGGCTACTTCCCGACCAAGATGGCCAAGGGGCTGGAGAAAGTCACTGAAGTGATCAAGGCAGGTACACCGCTGGGTCGTATTGGTGGTGAGGATGACATCAAGGGTGCTGCGGTCTTTTTTGCCTCGGAAGCGTCACGCCATATTACTGGCCAGGCGTTGGCGGTAGACGGCGGTAACTCTGTCGTTTAACGCAGAGCCCACGCTCAGGGGCTGGTCAGCCCCTGACTAAGCTGGCGAGCGGCGCTGGTAACGCGCTCGCCATGCTCTTCTTCCAGTTTCTGCATATGTTTCTCATGCAGCTTGCGTTCACTCGCTGACAGGTCTTTCCATGCCTGGTGAGTGGGGATGTGCGCGGTGGCGTCATAGATCAGGGTGAATATTTCACGGTCGTGCGCGCTATCCAGGGCGCCGGAATAATTGTCCAGCAGTACCTTGATGCGGATGCTGCCTTCGATAACGGACACCTGTTCGGTCACCAGGCTGCTGGCCAGAAAGCGGATATCCTCGGCCAGGCGCTGGTTGCGTTGCTGCTCATTGTCACGGATCTGCTCTTGGCGTTGCCAGACCTGGCGCCACAGGGTCAGTGCATACCAGCCAAGGCCGGCAACAATAAGCAAGGCGAGCAGGGTTAACAGCAGGGTAATCGGCATGATTTCAACTCAAAGATTCAGTTTGGCTGGATCCAGGCTGCCGCTCTCCCGCAGGGTGATGGTCGGGGCGATGAGAAGCCCGGTACGTATGTGGCCTTCAATGCGGTAAGCAACCGGCTGGCGATTGTCGACCAGTTTGCCCAGATCGGCAAGGTGACGCCACAAGTTGGAGCGCACGTTCAATTCAAAATATTCCGAGCCGTAGGCGGGTACATCAAAGTGATTGTCGCTGACGCCGGTAGCCAGGCGGATGTCGTTCAGATACACCTGGTAGTGCATGCCGCGAATGGGCAGGTTGCGATCGTTGGGGTTGTCGATCCGCAATTGCAGGCGAAAACTCTGCTCCCATAGATTGGCCCTGAGCATTTCAACATTGGCCAGACTGATGTCTGGTTTGTTGTAGCTGGGCCTCAGGCTGGCACAGCCGGATATCAACATCAGGCTGAGAATGGTCAGGCTGATGACCATCAGGCGTTGCGGCATGGCTCCTGCTCCCTGGTCTGGCGGCTGCTATTATCGGTGGAGTTGTCGGGCAGCCCGTCTCTGTCCATACTAACCATTAATGACTTAAAGGAAAGACCCCTGAACGGGGTTTCCGCGAGGGAGAGGGGAAATGGCAGAGTTCCAGGTGGTTTTTCAGGGCGAGATTCAGCCGGGCGTGGATGCCGAGCTGGCGCAGGCGGCTATCGGCCAGTTGTTCCAGCTGTCAGATGCAAACCTGCAGCGGTTGTTTTCCGGCAAGCGCATTGTGATCAAGCAGGGTCTGGATGCGCCGACGGCAGACAAGTATCGTCAGGCCATCGAGCGTGCTGGAGCGCTCTGTGCTGTCGAGCCTATGGCGGCTGCCACGACCCCTGCGCCGGCTGATCCGGCCCCGGCCAGCGCCCAGTCGGCTGCGCCCTCAGGGGCAACGAGTGCACCGAAAGGCAAGAAACTGGAGCCTCGCGACAGCTTTATGGCTGCCTTCTCTGAGGTCGACGCCCCCGATTTTGATATTGCCCCGGTCGGCAGTGACCTGCAGGAGCAATACCGCGATTACACGCCCCTGGATATTGATCTGGACGCACTGAGTCTGGCGCCGGTGGGTAGTGATATGGGTGAACTCAAGCCGGATCACAGTGCCGAGGTGCCGGATACCAGTCACTTGAAGCTGGAAGATAAGTAAGTGGCAAGCTGTCAGCTAGAAGCTAGAAGCTAGAAGCTAGAAGCTAGAAGCGGGAAGTTGGTGGCCTGCAACGCCTTCTTCGTCATCGCGAGCCGCATAGCGGCGTGGCGATCCATCTTTGCGGACTCAACCAAGGTCAAGCTGGATGGCCACAGGCCTGCGGCCTTCGCCATGACGGAGAGAAAGGCGGGAAGCTGGACGTCATGCTGGTTGAGGCGGGAAGTTGGTGGCCTGCAACGCCTTCTTCGTCATCGCGAGCCGCATAGCGGCGTGGCGATCCATCTTTGCGGACTCAACCAAGGTCAAGCTGGATGGCCACAGGCCTGCGGCCTTCGCCATGACGGAGAGAAAGGCGGGAAGCTGGACGTCATGCTGGTTGAGGCGGGAAGTTGGTGGCCTGCAACGCCTTCTTCGTCATCGCGAGCCGCATAGCGGCGTGGCGATCCATCTTTGCGGACTCAACCAAGGTCAAGCTGGATGGCCACAGGCCTGCGGCCTTCGCCATGACGGAGAGAAAGGCGGGAAGCTGGACGTCATGCTGGTTGAGGCGGGAAGCTGGTGGCCTGCAACACCTTCTTCGTCATCGCGAGCCGCCTGGCGGCGTGAGGTTGAACAGGCTGCCGCTTGCCGCTACCACCAGTATTTGCCGAACAGCTCCGGATTGGCCCAGTACTTGGCGTTCAGCCAGTCCGGTACCTGTTTATAATCCTGCAGGTCATAACTGAACAGGTGCAGGCTACGGTTCTCTTGCTGGAAGTGCCCCTGTCGCTGCATTGCCAGGGCGAAAAAGTCCTTCTCCTGCCAGTTACTGGCCAGGTTCAGATCAACCAGTACGGCCAGGCGGTTGACCAGCAGGTTGCGCAAGCCGGCCAGCAATTCGGTGGCCAGTTGTTTGTCGTGTGCTTCCAGTTGCTCTGCGACCAGTGCCAGGTCGTAACGTTGCTGTTGCAGGGCCTCGGGTAGCGGCACTTCACGGCAATGAATTACCTCGATATCAGGGTGCGCTTCAGCATAGGCCTGCACTGCCGGTATCGGCTCGAGACTCACGCACAGCAAGCGCTGCGGCTGGTAGTGATCCAGCAGGGCGAGCAGTGCGTGGGTCGGTGAGTTCGACACGGGATCTGACTCCGGTATTGTGGTTTCAAGCCGCCAGGGCTTCAGGGCGCCAGGCGTTCGCGCACCCAGATGCCGTTGACCAGGCGGTAATTCAGCCGGTCATGCAGGCGGCTGGGGCGGCCCTGCCAGAATTCGATCAGATTGGGCACCAGGCGGTAGCCGCCCCAATGCGGCGGACGATCCGGCGGATTGTCGCTGTGTTCCTGCGACAGGGCACCGATGCGATCTTCCAGTACGCTACGATCGGCTATTACCTGGCTCTGCGGCGATGCCCAGGCGCCCAGGCGGCTGCCGATGGGGCGGCTGTGGTAGTAGGCATCGGACTCTTCGGCACTGACCTGCTCAACGCTGCCTTCAATTCGCGCCTGACGCTCCAGATCATGCCACCAGAAAGTCATGGCGGCCTTGGGTTGCTGTTGCAGTTGCTGGCCCTTGGCGCTCTGATAATTGGTGAAGAAGACAAAGCCGCGCTGGTCAAAGCCTTTGAGCAGCAGGGTGCGCAGGTGCGGTTGGCCTTGGGCGTCGACAGTGGCCAGCATCATGGCATTGGCTTCGGTGGATTCCACTTCAACGGCCTGCTTGAACCATTCGGCAAACAGGGCGAAGGGTTCATCCGGGGCCTGGCTTTCGGTGAGTCCGTCACGGGTGTAGTCGCGGCGCAGCTCTGCAATGGATGGGGTCATGCCGGTTCTCCTTGGTCTATGCAGTTATGCTAGCACTCGCTGCGGTCGGTGCATTGATCCGCAGCAAGTTCACGCCGGGCAAATTCAGTCGAGTTGTTGCAGGCAACGGGCCATTTCACGGCTCAGTGCCAGGGCGCGTGGGTCCATGAGGACGTAAGGTCCCATGGTATTGGTGACATAACCGAAGCCGACCTGAAGGTCGGGGTCGCAGAAGCCGAGTGCGCCACCTGCACCTGGATGGCCCCAGGCGTTCGGGCCCATGCCATAGCCGCCGCCTTCGTAGTCTTGTTCGAGCATGCAGCCAAGACCGAAACGGGTCGGGGCGAGCAGGGTCCGGTCCATGCCGGCGCTGTGCTCGCGCTGCATTTCCTTGACCAGCTGGCTGTCCAGCAAGCTGACGCCGTCCAGACTGCCGCCATGGGCCATGATCTGCCAGAAGCGTGCCAGTGAGCGGGCATTGCCGCTGCCGTTGGCGGAGAAGACTTCAGCCTGCCGCCATTCGGTAAGGTTGGTGCTGGTCATCATGCTGCTGGGGTTGGTGAAGGCTTTGCCGGTCAGGCTGTCTGGCTGCCCCATGGCGGCAAACACCTTGCGTGCGTTCTCGTCACCGAACTGGTTCCGCAGGCGGGACACACTGGCGATACGCCCGAGGTCGTTGTCCGGCACACCGACAAAGAAGTTCATGCCGGCGGCCTGGCAGATATGCTGGTTGATGTAGGCGCCGGGGCGCTGGCCACTGGCGCGCGCGAGGGGCTCACCGAGCAGCCAGGCGTAGGTGACCGGGGCGTAACCATGATCGCTGTCGGGCTCCCACCAGGGATCTTGTTGCTCTACGGCTTTGACCATGGCATCCCAGTCGAACAGGGCTTCCGGTGGCAGGGTCTGGCGGACGGCGGACAGGCCGGAGCGGTGACTGAGTATCTGGCGCAGGGTGATCTGTTCTTTGCCGGCAGCAGCGAATTCGGGCCAGATGCTGGCTACGGGGGCGTCCAGTTCGAGGTTGCCGGCCTGCACTTGCTGCAGTACGGCGACGGCGCCGAGGGGTTTGGTGCAGGAGAAGACGTTGACCAGGGTGTCCTGTTCCCAGACCTGCTGGTTGTCCTTGTCCATCACGCCTTGCCAGAGGTCCAGCACGGTTTCGCCGCCAACGGTTACGCAGAGCGCGGCGCCACGGGCCTGCTCGTCAGTTTGTTGGTCGGCAAACAGGTTGCGCACGCGTTCAAAGCGCGGATCAAAATACCCTTGTACTTCAGCCATGGTTACTCCGGTTGTCTTGTTTTTTGGTTTTGTGCTCGGAGGTATTCTCTCCTTCGAGTTAGTGTGCAGAATTAACTTTCCGAGATAAACATCTATTAAGTCTGCCTGCGTGCCTTAGCTCTGTTGTCGTTGACCGGTTCTGGACACGCCGTAAACCCTTCCCTGGGGGCTCGTAGATGCCATCCATGGCATCTAACGGTCCAGAACGGGTCAACGACAACAGAGCTAGGAAAGATTTGTGCAAGTAATCAGAGCTTACTAAATGATGCTATGAAGAATGCACGCCTCTTGGACGTGGTGTTGCCAACCAGCTGTGCCAGACCGTCGATGCACAGGGACGTGCATCGACGAGCCCCAGGGATGGCTTGTAGCGTGTCTGGCACAGCTGGTTGGCAATGCCACTTGGCACAGAAGCTTTAAAACAGATATTTCTTTAATCAATCTCCCGCCGAAACGGCGGCAGCGCATTCAATATTGCCTTGCCATAGCGTTTGGTCACCAGCCGGCGGTCGAGCAGGGTGATGGTGCCGCTGTCCTGTTCGGTGCGCAGCAGGCGGCCACAGGCCTGGACCAGGCGCAGGCAGGCGTCGGGTACGGCGATTTCCATAAAGGGGTTGCCGCCGTTGCGTTCAATCCATTCCGCCAGGGTGGCTTCTACCGGGTCATCGGGGACGGCGAAGGGGATCTTGGCGATCACCACGTGTTCGCAATACTGCCCCGGCAGGTCGACACCCTCAGCAAAGCTGGCGAGGCCAAAAATAATACTCTGCTTTCCGTCGTCGACGGCTTTGCGGTGCTGGCGGATCAGCTCCTGCTTGGACAGGTCGCCTTGTACCAGCAGTTTCTCGCGCACCGCTGGCTCGAGCCCACCGAAGACTTCGAGCATTTGCCGGCGCGAGGAGAACAGCACCAGGGCGCCGCGGCAGCCGGCCAGAATCTCGGGTAACTGATCGATGATGGCGGCGCTGTGGCCGGCATTGTCGGTCGGATCGACGCCGATATCGGGGATGCGCAGCAGGCCTTTTTCCGCATGGCGGAAGGGGCTGGGGGCCAAGGTGCAGATGGCGCTTTTGGGTAGGCCGGCGCGATGGCTGAAGCGGTCGAATTTGCCCAGTGCGGTCAGGGTCGCCGAGGTCACCAGGGCGGCGAAGGCGCTGTGCCAGAGGTAGTGGCGCAGGGTGTCGGCGGCGCTGATCGGGCTGACGTGGACGTCGATGTCGTTGCTCTCGGTGAGGGTCAGCCAGCGTGCGGTGGGTGGTTTGTCGTCGGCATCCTGCAGGCAGAACTGGGTCCACAGGGTCCAGTTGGTCGCGGCGCGGGCTTGCAGGGCGCCAAACAGGGGGTACCATTCTTCGGCCTGGTGTTCGGGGACGCCGACCGCCTCACCGTCGATGGCTTCTTTCAGCAGGTCGACCAGGCGTTGCAACAGGTCACTGAGCCGGCCAAAGCCGGCTTTGAGCTCGGTGCCCATGTCGCGCAGATGGTCGGGGATCAGGCCATTCTCGAAACGGTGTTGCGGGCGAATATGCCCGGTGAAGTCTTCACTGCTGGCAAAGTCAGCGACTTCGCCCAGGGCCTGCTGCATGAATTGCTGGTGCGGCCGCAGGTCCTTGGCCTGCACCGGCACCTGTTCCAGCATACGGCCAAAGTCACCGGGTAACGGGTTTTGGGCCAGCAGTTTGCTCAGGTTCTTGTCCAGCTGATCCAGCCAGTCGGCGGTGGCGGCCAGGCGGGTATTGTGGGCGAAGTGGGCGATGGCTTTGTCCGGCAGGTGGTGACCTTCGTCGAAGATATACAGGCAGTCGCGCGGGTCGGGCAGAATGGCACCACCGCCCAGGGCCAGGTCAGCCAGTACCAGATCGTGGTTGGTGACGATGACGTCGACTTTCTGCACGCCTTCACGGGCCTTGTAGAACACGCACTGGTTGAAATGGCTGCAGCGGCGATTGCTGCACTGGATATGGTCGGTGGTCAGGCGGGACCAGTCCTGGTCTTCCAGCGCTTCCGGCCAGGAGTCACGTTCGCCATCCCATTTATTGCTGGCCAGAGCTTCGACCATGCGGGTGTAGAGTTTCAGGCCGGCTTCGTCGACGGCCAGGTTGAAGCCTTCTTCGGCAAAGCCCTGTTGCCGGCTGGCCATGGCCTGGTTGTCTTGCAAGAGGTGGTCGAGTTTGGCCAGGCAGACGTAGCGCCCACGGCCTTTGGCCAGGGCGAAGCGAAAGTCCAGCCCGGCATTGCGCTGGATATCCGGCAGGTCCTTGAGCACGATCTGTTCTTGCAGGGCGACGGTGGCGGTGGCGATCACCAGGGGTTTGCCCAGGTGTTTGGCAATGGGTATGCCGGCCAGGCAGTAGGCGACGGTCTTGCCGGTGCCGGTGCCGGCTTCAACCACGGCTATGGCCGGGTCGCCATTACGATGGCCATCTTCGTCGAGGCTGACACCACCAAAGACCTTGGCGACTTCGGCAATCATGACCCGCTGGCCGTAGCGTGGTTTGAGTTGCTTGTTCTCGAGGAAGGTGCGATAGGCTGTCTGAATCTGGCTTTTGAGTTCGTCGTTCAGCATGCGGGCTCCGGTAGATCAGCGCCGATCATACCATTTGCGCTGCGCTGGGGTGCAGCCGCCTGGTTGCAGCTGCAGTACTTTTGGCGCACTCTTTAAAACGTGCTGATAAAACCAGTCCAGTGCCCAGCCAGTTTGTCGCTGACCGTTCCCGGACACGCCGTGAACCCTTCCCTGGGGGCTCGTAGATGCCATCCTTGGCATCTAACGGTCCAGAAACGGTCAGCGACAAACTGGCTCTTGAGACTGAGTCCAAGAAGTCAGCACCCGATTATAAGCAAGCTTTCCACGCAGCAGACGGAGTCGGCCATGGCGGTCAAGGCGTTTCATAACAAGGTGGTGGTGATTACCGGCGGTTGTGCCGGCATTGGTCGGGCGCTGGCGTTGCGCTTTGCCCAGGGTGGGGCGCGGATTGCGATTCTGGATGTCACCGATGAGGCGCTGGTCGCTTTCAAGCAGCAGTTGACCGATAAGTTGAATGCCGAGGCCTTGGCGATTCACTGTGATGTGGCGGACGACCAGCAGTGCGAGCAGGCGATCTGTCAGGTGGAGGAGCAGTTTGGCGGTATCGATATCCTGATCAACAATGCCGGTATTACCCATCGCAGTGCCTTTGCCGACACCGAGCTGGCGGTATTCAAGCGCATTATGGATGTGAATTATTACGGGGCGCTGCATTGCACCCGCTATGCCTTGCCCAGTCTGATCAAGCGCAAGGGGCAGGTGATTGTGCTCAGCTCGCTGTCAGGCTTCGCGCCCCTGCTAAACCGCAGTGCCTACAATGCCAGCAAGCATGCCTTGCATGGTTTGTTCGATACCTTGCGCATGGAAGTGCGCGAGCAGGGCGTGAATGTGATGCTGGTGTCACCCGGTTTTACCGCGACCGATATGCGCAAGAACGCCCTGGTCGGCGATGGCTCGGTCAGCCAGCAACTGATCGGCGCCCCCTTCAAAGTCGCCTCACCGACCGATGTGGCCGACGATATCTACCAGGGTGCCTTGAGGCGCAAGCGTTTGCTGGTGTTGTCCAATGTTGATTGGCGGGCACGCTTGCTGGCGCGCTTGTTCCCACGCTTGTTCGAGCGCTGGATGGTGCCGCGGCTGTCGGGGATCAAAACAAACAACAAGCTGGAAGGAAAACAGGCTGAAGGCTGAAGGCCGAAGGCTGGAAGCCAATTGTTGGTGTGACTTGCTGGATAGAGTGAGAGACCTAAGCCTGGCTAAAAGCCGGCAATGATCAGCTTACACGCCTCATGACCTTCCAGCTTTTAGCTTTCAGCCTTCAGCCTGTTTTTCTTCCAGCTTCCAGCTTCCAGCTCTAGCTCCGAACCTGCCTGCGCAAGCGGTGCTGTGCTGCATACCGCCCACTGGCAAAGCACGCGGTGAGCAGGTAGCCGCCGGTTGGGGCTTCCCAGTCGAGCATTTCTCCGACGCAGTACACACCGGGCAGGGCTTTGAGTTCCAGGTGTTTGGTGAGGGCGCTGCGGCAGACGCCGCCGGCGGAGCTGATGGCTTCGTCCAGCGGACGGGTGGCGCTGAAGTGCAGGGGCAGGTGTTTGATCGCCTGTACCAGGCTGGCCGGGTCGCGCAGTTGTTCGGCTGGGGTGACTTCGTGCAGCAGGGCAATTTTTACCGGGTCGAGGCCGGCTTTGCTGCGCAGGCGCTTGCTCAGCGAGTCGCCTTTGCGTGCGCCGCTCAGGGCGGCCAGCAGTTGCTCCTTGCTGCGGTCGGGGGCCAGATCCAGTTGCAGGTCGGCGTGGCCCAGGGTTTCCAGTTGCTGGCGTAGCGGAGCAGAGAGGGCGTAGATCAGGCTGCCTTCCAGCCCGTCATGGGTGAGCACGCATTCGCCGCGCCGTTCAAGCCACGTATCACCATCCTTTACGCGAGCGATCAGGGGTTTCAGCGGCTGGCCAGCGAAACGGCTGGACAGGTGCTCGCTCCAGCCTGCAATAAAGCCGCAGTTGGTCGGGCGCAGCGGACTGATGGTGACACCTTTGTCTGCGAGCAAGGCCTGCCAGCTACCATCTGAGCCTAGCCTGGCCCAGCTGCCGCCGCCCAGCGCGAGAATGGTAGTGGAAGCGCTAACAGGGATTTGGCCTTGCGGGCTGTCGAACAGGAGTTGCTCGCCGTCCCAGCCTTGCCAGCGGTGGCGGGTATGCAGGGTGACACCGCGTTCACGCAGGCGGCGCAGCCAGGCGCGCAACAGGGGAGCGGCTTTCATTTCGCGGGGAAAGACGCGGCCGGAGCTGCCGACGAAGGTATCGATGCCAAGCGCGTGAATCCAGCTGCGCAGCTCGTCGGCGGCGAAGTCCTGCATCCACTCTGTGGCCCAGTCGCTGGCCTCGCGGTAGCGCTGGATAAAGTGTGTGGGGGCTTCGGCGTGGGTGATGTTCATGCCGCCGATGCCGGCCAGGAGGAATTTGCGCCCGACGCTGGGCATGGCGTCATAGATGGTGACGGCAAGGCCGGCGGCGCTCAGGGTGTCAGCTGCCATCAGGCCGGCGGGGCCGCCGCCGATAATCACTACAGGAGCTGGACTGGGCATGGGTAGGCACCTTGCGTCGGAAATCGGCGCAGTCTACCCCATTCCCCGGGCTTGCCATACTGCACTGGCGGCTTCGTGCAAGAGGGCATGTCGGCGCGCCAGGGCGGCGCGGTCATCGGAATAGCCGCCGCCGATGACAGCGCAGACCGGAATATCACGTCCCAGGCAATGCTCAAGTACGGCGCGGTCGCGTTGGGCGATACCCTCATCCGTCATGGCCAGCAGGCCGAGGGCGTCATCGTGATGCACATCGACGCCGGCGTCATAGAGCACCAGGTCAGGCTGGTAGAGAGGCAGCAGGTAACCGAGCAGGTCGTCAACAGTCTGCAGGTAGCCAGCATCATCCATCTGGCGAGGGAGGTCAATATCCCAGTCGCTGGCGGCCTTGCGCGCGGGAAAGTTGTCGGCACAGTGCAGGGATACGGTAATGATGTCGCGGTCATCGGCCAGAATACGTGCGGTGCCATCGCCTTGGTGCACGTCGCAGTCAAAGATCAGGATGCGCTGGGCTTTGCCGGCAGCCAGCAGGTAGCGGCTGGTGATGGCAAGATCGTTGAAGATGCAGAAACCCGAGGCAAAATCATGGTGGGCGTGGTGGGTGCCGCCAGCGAGGTGGCAGGCCAGGCCCTGTTTCAGCGCCAGTTCCGCGGTGAGCAGGGTGCCGCCCACCGCGCGGATGGTGCGCCGGGCCAGGGGTTCGCTCCAGGGCAGCCCCATGCGCCGCTGTTCTTTCGGGCTCAGTTGATTGTCCAGAAAGCGATCAACGTAGTCTGGCGCGTGTGCCAGGGTCAGAAGCTCGCGGTTGCAGATGTCCGGGCTATGCAGGTTACCCGCATGCAGAATGCCGTTATCACGCAGTAGATCATGCAGGCGCACGAATTTGTCCATCGGGAATCGATGTCGCGCAGGCAGCTCGAAGCTGTAATCGGCATGATAAACCAGTGGAATATCCATTATGCCCCTCGTGGTGACTGGTCTGACGAGTATGGGTGGGCACTGGGTCGGCTAACAAGAGTGCGATGGTCGGCAAAGCTGGATAGAATGTATCCATGTGCGACAATACGCCGCTAACGGCGATTGTTTGCCGACCTGTCTTGTTTTACCTGAGGATTACACCTGATGACGCAATTGCTGGATGATCTGGTCAGCCTGCTGGCGCTGGAAAAGATTGAAGAGAACCTGTTCCGAGGCGGTAGTCAGGACCTGGGCTTCAAGCAGTTGTTTGGTGGTCAGGTGCTCGGCCAGGCACTGTCAGCGGCCAGTCAGACGGTGGTTGAAGACCGCCATGTGCATTCTGTACACGGCTATTTCCTGCGTGCCGGTGATGCCACCTTGCCGATCGTCTATCAGGTCGACCCTTTGCGCGATGGCGGCAGCTTTACTACCCGTCGGGTGCAGGCGATCCAGAAGGGCAAGCCGATTTTTACTTTGATTTGCTCCTTTCAGGGCGATGAAGAGGGCTACTCTCACCAGGCCAGCATGCCCGAGGTGCAGGGTCCGGAAGACCTGCTGAACGAAACCGAACTGAGTCGCAAATACCAGCACCTGATCCATGAGTCAGTGCGTGAGAAGGTGTTGCTGGACAAGCCCATCGAGATTCGTCCGGTGGAACGCTTTAATCCCTTTAACCCGTCTCCTGCCGAGCCAGTGCGGCATATGTGGTTCAGGGCTGATGGCAATTTACCTGACGACCCTCAGGTGCACCGATATCTGCTTGCCTATGCGTCGGACTTCCATTTGCTGGGTACCGCCATGCTGCCCCATGCAATCTCATCCTGGAGCAAGGATATGCAGGTCGCCAGCCTGGATCATTCGGTCTGGTATCACCGCCCGCTACGCATGGATGACTGGTTGCTCTATGCCATGGATAGCCCTTCGGCGTGCGGCTCGCGTGGACTCTCGCGTGGGCAGATTTTCAATCGGGCCGGTGAGCTGGTGGCCTCGGTGACCCAGGAGTCCCTGATGCGCAAGCGGTCGAGCTGAAATGCGTGACCTGCGAGCCTGGATTTTTGATCTGGACGGCACCCTGACCCTGGCGCAGCACGATTTTCCGGCTATTCGGCGGCAGCTGGGCATTCCGGCCGAATCCGATATTCTGGCTTACCTTAAGACCTGTGCACCGGCTGAGCGTCAGCGCCTGCAGGATGAGCTGGATGCGATCGAACGTGAGCTGGCCCAACAGGTTGCTCCGGCCCCGGGTGCTGCCGAGCTGATCCGCTACCTGCATGCTGAAGGCCACCAGCTGGGTATTTTGACGCGCAACCTGCAGCAGGTGGCGCGGGACAGTCTGGCGGTGATCGGTGTACTCGATTGCTTTGCCGCCGAGGATATTCTCGGTCGCGATGAGGCCGAGCCCAAACCGGGTCCGGGCGGCATTCTGGATTTGCTGGCGCGCTGGCAGCAGTCGCCGCGCAATGCGGTGATGCTGGGTGATTTTCGTTTCGATCTGGAAGCCGGGCGTGCTGCCGGGTGCCATACCTGCCTGATTCATCCGGACAACAACTGGCCGGCGCTGACTGACTGGCATATGCCTGACTGCTTCAGCCTGTTGCGTTTCCTGCAGCAATAAAAGCATCTTCTGGTCTGCAGAAAATCCGGCAGCTGCCGACATAAGGCATTATGCTATCAGCTGTGACCCGTCTGTCGGATTCTGACCTGCCATGCTAAAGCGTTTACTGGCTTTTTTCTCGCGACATTCGCCTCTGCCAGCTTCTGGCGAGCCTGTACATGCTGCTCGCCATAGTCTGCAAGCAGATGAAGATGAGCGCATTCAGGAGGCCTTTCTGGGCCTGGTGCTGGGTGTGCACTCACCGCAGGATATTACCCTTAACCCTTTTGAACAGCAGGCACTGAAACGCATGCGCAGCCTGGTCGACAGCAAGCTGGATGATGCCCAGCTGGTACCCCGCTTGCCCAGTGTGCTACCGCGCTTGATGAGTTGCTTTCGCGATCCGGATACCACCAGTAAAGATCTGGCTGAGCTTATTGGGCGTGATCTGATCTCGGTAACCGAGGTCATGCGACTGGCCAACAGCCCTTATTACCGACGTTCAGCCACCGCCAAAAGTCTGGAGCAGGCCGTTGTGGTACTGGGCGAGCGAGGGTTGCGCCAATTGGCGGCAAACCTGCTGATCAAGCCGCTGTTTACCGGCCACAAGGGGCATTTCAGTAACCTTGCCGGGCCAGTGCTGTGGAGCCAGGCGGAGAAAACGGCAGTGATTCATGCCGCCATGGCGCGCCAGTCAGGGGAAGACGAGTTTATGGCCTATCTGGCGGGCCTGGTTGCCAATCTCGGCTTGCTGGTTGGTTGTCGGGTATTGGATCTCGCCTTTGATGGTCAGCATATTCCGGCCAGCTGCGACTTTCGTCAACGCTGGCAGCAGTTGGCCAAGGTATTGGTTGTCGGCGTCGCTCGGGCCTGGGCATTACCTGGTGAAGTGCAGATGATGCTGGAGGGGTTGGCTACGGACAACGGGCTGCCGGATAAGCTGGCCAGTCAGCGGCTTTACGCCGCCGAGCGACTCAGCGAGCTGCATTGTCTGCAGCATTACGGACGGCGTACATTGCCAGCTGAGCAAGACTTTGCCGCCAGCTCTCTGCTGCAGCAATACTACCCCTTGATGCTCAGGGAGATGCAGCGCTTTACGGGCTGAATCAGGCTTGTGCCATGGTCAGGCGCAAGGATAGGTCGACCGCCTGAATATGTTTGGTGATACTGCCGATCGAGATGTAATCGACACCGGTTTCCGCCACGCTACGCAAGGTGGCTTCGGTGATGCCGCCGGATGCTTCCAGTTTGGCACGCCCCTGGCAGCGCTCTACGGCGGTGCGCATATCGGCATGGCTGAGCTCGTCGAGCATGATGATATCGGCGCCGGCTTCCAGCGCTTCCTGCATTTCTTCGAGGCTCTCGACTTCTACTTCCACCGGTTTGCCGGAGACCATCAGCCGTGCCTGGGCAACGGCTGCGGTAATGCCGCCGCAGGCCGCAATGTGGTTTTCCTTGATCAGGAAGGCATCAAAGAGGCCGATCCGGTGATTGTGACAACCACCGCAGGTGACCGCATATTTTTGTGCCATACGCAGTCCGGGCAGGGTCTTGCGGGTATCCAGCAGGCGTACCGGGGTGCCGGCGACGATATCGGCGTAGTGACGGCTGCGGGTGGCGGTGGCGGATAGCGTTTGCAGGAAGTTGAGAATGCAGCGCTCAGCGGTCAGCAAGCTGCGCGCGGGGCCTTTGATGGTACATAGCAGCTGATCGGGCGTCAGGCTGTCGCCATCAGCCACCAGCCAGTCAACCTGCAAGGCCGGATCGACCTGGCGGAGGACTTCATCAGCCCAGGCGCGACCGCAGAAAATCGCAGCTTCGCGGGTGATGATGGTGGCAGTGGCCTGGCGTTCGGCCGGAATCAGTGCGGCGGTAATATCGCCGCTGCCGACGTCTTCAGCCAGGGCGCGCTGCACATCAGCGGTGATCACTTCATGCAGGGTATCAAGTTGGATATTGGCCATGGCGGACTCCGGCAAGACTGGCAAAGCCGCGAGTATACCGGAAAAAATCTGCCCCGCGGCGTGCGGGGCAGAGTGGCTCAGTTACTTGTCGCCGTTGTACTGATCGGGGTTATTGAAGTAGCTCTTGGTCAGTTTGAACACGACCGGGCTGAGCAGCAGTAGGGCGATCAGGTTGGGCAGTGCCATCATCGCATTCAGTGTGTCAGCAACCAGCCACAGGCTGCCAAGGTTCATGCCGGGCAGGGTGCCAATCGGGATGGCCAGTACCCAGACCAGGCGGAAGGGCACGTTGGAGCGCTCGCCAAACAGGAACTGGGTGCATTTTTCGCCATAGAAGCTCCAGCCGATGATAGTGGTGAAGGCGAAGATGGCCAGGCCGATACTGACAATGTATTGCCCCCAGCCACCCGGCAAGCCGAGGTTGAAGGCATGCGCGGACAGGGATGCACCGTTTTCACCGCTCTGCCAGGCACCGGTTACCAGGATCACCAGGCCGGTAATCGAGCAGATGATGATGGTGTCAATGAAGGTACCCAGCATGGCAATGGTGCCCTGGCGGATCGGGTTGTTGGTTTTTGCCGCCGCATGGGCAATAGGTGCGCTGCCCAGACCAGCCTCGTTGGAGAACACGCCACGGGCAACACCGAAACGGATCGCGGCCCAAACAGCGGCACCGGCAAAACCACCTGCTGCGGCAATCGGGTTGAAGGCGTAGTAGAAAATCATGCCGAAGGCTTCAGGCAGGCGGTCGGCATGAATGATCAAGATGGTCACGCCGCCAAGCACATAGAACAGTGCCATGATGGGCACCAGTTTACCGGCGACTTCACCAATACGCTTGATGCCGCCAATCAGTACCAGAGCCACCAGAACGGCAATGATGATGCCAGTGACCATTGGATGGATGCCGAAGGTGCTGTTCAGCGCATCGGATACCGAGTTGGACTGGATGGTGTTGCCGATACCGAAGCCGGCGAGCATGCCGAAGACGGCAAACAGGACCCCGAGCCATTTCCATTTCGCCCCGAGTCCGTTCTTGATGTAATACATGGGGCCGCCAACATGGTTGCCCAATGCATCCTTTTCCCGGTAGTGCACAGCCAGTACGGCCTCACAGAACTTGGTGGCCATACCGACAATGGCAATCAACCACATCCAGAACAGCGCGCCCGGACCACCAAAAAACAGTGCCGTTGCTACGCCGGCAATATTACCCGTGCCGATGGTGGCAGACAGTGAGGTCATCAACGCATTGAGCATAATCCAGAATTGGCCATTGTGCCTGCTCCTGGTGGCATTATGCGTAATAGCGAACTGATATTGAGTGCAGAAAAAGTGTGATCTGGTTCGCGAAACACTGGATTGGCATTTGGGTTGGTAGCGAAAAGGCTTATACTCGCTATATATTTTTTGACGCCAGAATATCGACTGTAGGGATGGTTCCAGGCAACAGGTAGCAGGGTCAGCACCGCGGCGTTCCCCAGTGACAGCAGGGTCTGTCTGGAGATTGCACATGACGAATGATTCCAAAGTAGTTCCATTGACTGCACGTGACAGCAGTGATGCTGTCATGGATGCAAGCAAGCGCCCGTCAGCTTTGCCAGCGCCGCTCAAACCGGTGCGAGAGCAGACGCTGGCCTTTTTGCATGCCAGCCTGACGGCTCTGTTTGATAATGCCGATGACAGTTTGTTCGAGATGGCCGATAAGGCTGGCAATAATGCAGAGCAGTCACTGTATTTCGAGGCCATGCGTGCGATCCGCTTGCGCCGGCACGCGATCGAAAAGGCCTGTGTGGGTCGACTTGAGCGTGAGCTGGAGGCGCTGAACACTCCGCCTGCGGCAAGCAGCCAGCAAGACAGCCTGAGCAACTTTGCCCTGGACACCCTGACCCTGGTGCAGCCGGATGAGCTGGAGCAAACGGTTGCCATGGATAACATGGTCAACCGGGTCGCCAGTCGCAATACCCATGCCCTGACCCCTTTGGCCGTGCGCCTGAACAGCCTGGTCAAGGCTCCGGTTGACGAGAGCACCAACCCCTTGAGTCCGGCGAATCTGGCGCAATATTTTGTTGATGCGCTGGCACCTCTCGAGCTGGACATCAAGGTGCGCCTTATTGTGCTCAAGCTGTTCGAGCGCTATGTGCTGAATGAATCGGATGCCCTCTATCAACAGCTCAATGACAGCCTGGTACGCGCTGGCGTTCTGCCTGACCTGCGTTTGCATGCCCAGCGCAGCAACCGCCCGGGGCCGGCTGCGACCAGCGCAATGACATCTGCGCAGGACTACTCAGCGGGCAATGGGCAGCCGGTGGCAGCCGACTCCCCGCTGAATCTGTTTGCCGATCTGGTCAGCAGCTGGCGGCATGCCAGTGGGGATGCGGCACTGGCTCCCCTGGGGCAGCACAACGCCCGCCCGGTACAGCAGCATGAACTGCTGCAATTACTTGGGCAGTTGCACGGCAACAGCGAGGCACTCAGTGGCTCGGCGCTGCGTATGCAGATTCGTGACCTGCTGGCTGGATTGCACAGTCGTACGGGTGAGTCACGAGGGCTGGAGCGGGTTGATGATGATGTGATCAGCCTGGTATCCATGCTGTTTGACTTTATTCTCGATGATGATCAGTTGCCCGGAGCACTCAAGGCCTTGATCGGGCGATTGCAGCTGCCGGTCCTGCGCCTGGCCATTGCCGACAAGAGTTTTTTCAGCCGCTCCAGCCACCCGGCCCGCAAGCTGATCAACGAGCTGGCCCGTGCAACCCTAGGCTGGAGTGATCATGATGACCTGGCGCGGGACAAGCTGTATGGCCAGATCGAGCAGACAGTTGACCGTCTGCTGGAAGTCAGTGACCCGCAGCCAGAATTGTTTGCCGAGCTGCACGAATCCCTGAGCGGCTTTGTTCGCCAGGAGCAGCGCCGCAGTGAGCGTCTGGAGCAGCGTACCCGTGACGCAGAAGAAGGGCGCGCGCGAGTGGATGCCGCACGCCATGGCGTTGCCAAGGTGTTGAATGACTTACTGGTCGGGCGCAGCCTGCCGGTGATTGCGCTGGATGTATTGCGTGACCTGTGGAGCCAGCAGTTGCAAATGGTTGCTTTGCGTGAGGGTATTGGTAGCCCGCGCTGGCGCCAGTCCGAGGCAATGGCAAAAGCGCTGGTGGCCAGTTTTGCTACAGTGGATGAGGCAGAGAAACCGGAGCGTCTGGCGGCGGCGGCCCGCCTGCGGGAAAAAATGCAGGCTGAGCTGGTCGTTAGCGGGCTGGATGATCCGCAGGCGTTGCAGCAGCTGAATGCCTTGGCCGCGGCCCATGACAGCCTGTTTGCTGTTGCCCCGGCCAGAGTTACTGCCGAAGCGCCGCAGAGCATTGAACCGGCGGCTGGCCTGTCCGAGTCGGCACCTGATGACGCGGAAACTGAAGCGTCTTCGAGTAAGCGGCCAGAACCCCCGGTGGCTGATTCTGAGCCAGCCGCTGAATCGGTAACCAAGCCTGACCTAGTACAGGTAACCGAGCCGGTAATGGAGTCGCCGGTCGTTGAAGAAGCGCCCGAACTGGTAACCGATCTGCCGGATAACCGGTCATTGGCCTGGGTTGCCGGCCTGCATGTCGGCAGCTGGTTTGGCATGGCTAAAGCAGAGGGTGAGCCAGAGCAGCGCTGTAAGCTGGCCGCGCATATCAGCTTCAGCCGCAAGTATATTTTCGTCAATCGTGCGGGCATGAAGGTCGCTGAATTTACTGAAACTAAGCTGATCAAGCATTACGAGCAGGGGTTGATTCGCCTGCTGGACGATAATCAGTTGTTTGATCGTGCGCTGGAGTCGGTGATCGGTAACCTGCGTCAGCTGCAGGATCGGCGTTGAGTAGCACTCGCTGATCAGCTGGCCGGCTGGTAGCATAGGCGTTCGTTAATTGCTGGACGCCTGTGTCATGCCAGTTACTGCCGAATGGTTGCCCGGGGTGGTTCAATGCCCTTCGCCCCATTGCAATGATCGCCCTGATCCGCTGGATATTTCCCTCCTGGTGATTCATAACATCAGCTTGCCGCCCGGCCAGTTTGGCGGCGGGCACGTGCAGGCGTTCTTTCGTGGTGAGCTGGATGCTGCTGAGCATCCTTATTTTGCCCAGATCGCTGATTTGCGGGTTTCCGCCCACTTTCTGATCAGCCGCGCGGGCGAGGTAACCCAGTTTGTACCTTGCCGGCAACGTGCCTGGCATGCCGGTCGCTCCAGTTATGCTGGGCGTGCTGAATGCAACGACTATTCTATCGGTATCGAGCTTGAGGGGACCGATGAAACCCCCTACAGTGATCAACAATATATGGCATTGCGCCAGCTGACACTGCAGCTACAGCAGCTGTACCCGGCCATTACCCGGCAGCGCATCACCGGCCACGAGTTTATTGCCCCGGGTCGTAAAACCGACCCCGGGCCGGCCTTTGACTGGGGGCGCTATCTGCGCAGCCTGCTACCTGACCCGACAAGGACGCTGACATGAATTTTCTGGTTCTGCTGCTGGTTGTACTGATTCTGCGTTTTACGCCCTGGCGCTCGGGCTTTCCTCTTGATCTGGTAAATGGTTGGAGCAAGGCGCTGAGCCCGCGCTGCCAGCAATGGCATCCTGGCTTGGCTCTGGCAGCCTTGCTGTCACCGCTGCTGGTGCTCTGGGTGCTGGACCACCTGGTGGCCGGTCTGGCCTATGGCCTTTTGACCCTGCTGCTGCATGTGGTTTTGTTGTTGCTGTGTGTCGGTCGTAGCGACCCGCTCGGCAGTCTGTTCGATCAGCTGCGCCAGGCGTTGTTGCGCAATGATCACCAGGCCGCCAGTCTGCTTGCCGAGCGCGATCTCGGGCTGACGACTGAGGGGCCGGAGGAGTTGCGTGCCGCCTTGCAAGGCCGCATGGTGTGGGAGACGGCGCATGGTTATTTTGTCCCGCTGTTCTGGTATCTGTTGCTGGGGCCATTGGGCGCGCTTGGCTATCGCTTGCTGCAGCGCGGGCAGGGTTTTTCCTGGCCGGCAGCGGACTGGTCTGCCCGTCTTTGCCATGCACTGGAATGGTTGCCGGTACGCATGCTGGGGCTGAGTTTTGCCCTGGTTGGACGTTTTGAGCAGGCGCTGGGTGCCCTGCGTGACTATCTGGCAAACTGGGATCAGGCGGCCAGCTTGGTCAGTACCAGGATTGCGCTGGCGGCACTGGGACCACCGGATACCAGCGGCGCTGTTGCGCTTGATCAGGCGCGCAGGCTGCTGTTGCGTGCGTTGTTGATCTGGGTTGTGGTCTGGGCACTGATCAGCCTGGCCTAGTCGGTAATTGCGTTAAAGAACGCTGCCGTGTGGCCGATAGACTCAGCATGAGACATTGATGGGCACAAGTGGTCAGGTACCCATCCATGGATAGCTTCTGGATATGACTGTATCGGTTGGATAATAAAAACGCTGTCAATCCGCCATTTGAGGAGAGTTTGAGTGAACGCATTTATGGCGCCCGCAATTGCTTTGATGAACCGTCTGAGTTATGGCATGAAATTCTGCCTGATCAGCGTGCTCTTTCTTGTGCCGCTGATCATTGTCAGCAGTATGCTGGTTCAGCAATCCTGGCAGCGTGTCGTGATTTCCGAGCACGCGCTGGACAGTCTGGCGCTGGTGCGTGAGCAGGTCGAGATTGTCCGCCGTGCCGAGCAGCTGCGTGATCTGGATACCACCTACTTTCAGTTGACCGAAGGTGAGGTGGCCCGGCAGCTGGAGGAGCGCACATCAGAGATTCGGCAGAACCTGATCGAGCAGCTGAATGCCTTGCCGGTGGATGCGAGTGTTGATGGCGCCAGTGAGCTGCTGGAGCAGCGTGATGCGCTGGTTGATCTGTATCAGCGCATTGGTCAGGAATCCACCCGTGGCCGTGCTGATATGTCTGCTCAGGCCTATGGGCAGTCCATTTCGCTGCTGGGCATGGGTGCGTCCTATGCAGGCTTGCTGCAGGATTTTGATGCGGATGTGCGCCAGGTAGGCAATATGCTGGTTAACGCCATCCCGGAAGTGACGGGGACTTTGGGGCAGGGGCGTGCTGTTGGTAGCTATGTGGTCGAGCTGGGTTATATGAGCTCTGATGCCAGCCGCGTCATGGATGATATCGTGGACGTGCTGCCGCGTATCAGCAATGACTATCAGCAGGCACTGGCATTTTTGCAGGGCCGTGAGGAGTTTTCAGCTTTGCGCGGGCAAGTGACGCGCAGCATCGAGAGCCTGGAAACAACCCAGTTGATCTTCGAGGATGACGTCATCATGGCCAATGTGATGACGGGCACCTGGAATGACTTTTTCCAGCGCATCAGCGAGCAGATTGATACCAGCTGGAATCTTGGTGATGCCAGCCTGGTGGCGCTGGAGTCCGTACTGGATGCCCGGGTCAGCTCAAACTATCGGGCCATGCTTACCCTGATTGCGCTGCTTGCACTGGTACTGGTTGTGGTGGTTTACCTGTACGGCGGTTTTTATCTGGCTACCCGGCATACCATCAAGCATCTGTCCGAGAAAATGGGTCAGGTAGCCAAGGGTGATATGACGGCTCAGGCCGACATCGATAGCCGTGACGAGCTGGGCGCGCTGGGGCGTGATTTCAATGACAGTATTGCGCGTATTCGTGAGCTGATCCAACAGGTCAGCAGCATGAGCACGCAGGTGGATGAGCAATCCAATCAGGTGCAAAAGATTTCTGCTGATAGCAGCCAGGCCGTTGCTGCCCAGCGCAGCCAGATCGAGCAGGTGGCCACGGCGATGAATGAAATGTCGGCGACCTCACAGGAAGTGGCCAGCAGTGCCGCAGTGGCTGTCAGCAATGCCGAAGAGGTCAATACCGTCACCCTGAATGGTCGCAGTCTGGTTGAGTCTTCGGTGAAGACGATCGAGGGGCTGGCCAATGAAATCGAACACTCGGTGAAGGTGATCAACCAGCTGGCGGATGACAGCGCTTCCATCAGTCGGGTGCTGGATGTGATCAAGGGGGTTGCCGAACAAACCAACCTGTTGGCGCTGAATGCGGCCATCGAGGCGGCCCGTGCGGGCGAGCAGGGGCGTGGCTTTGCTGTGGTCGCTGATGAAGTGCGGACGCTGGCACGTCGCACCCACGAGTCCACCGAGGAGATCGAGCAGATGATTGCCCGTCTGCAGGAAGGGGTGGGCGCTGCGGTCAAGGCTATGGGTAGCAGCCACAGTATGACCGGTGAATCGGTTGATTCGAGCCATGAAGTGGCGACGGCGCTGGCCGATATTCTGACCTCGATTTCACAGATCGTTGACCAGAGTCAGCAGATTGCCGCCGCCGCGGAGCAGCAGACTGCAGTCAGTCACGACATTGATCAGAATATTGTGCAGATCAGTGAGGTGGGCGAACGGACAGCCGTTGGTGCGCGTCAGGCAGAAGAGTCGAGCCAGCGGATGGGGCAACTGGTGCAAGAGTTGCAGCGGATTATCAGCGCCTTCCGGGTCTGAGCGCAGACATCGCAAAGGGGCCGCATTTGTCGGCCCCTTTTTGCTGTAGCCCTGTTTTTCTCAGTTTGCTTGCGGTTTGGGCTTGGGTGCCCAGAGTACTTCCGGTGTGCCTTGCAGGCGCGCTATGGTGCGGGCGATGACGAATAACAGATCGGACAGGCGGTTGAGATAGATGGGTGCCTGTTCATTCACAGCTTCGTGATTGGCCAGGGTCAGGTAGCGACGCTCGGCACGGCGGCATACGCTGCGTGCCAGGTGTGCCAGGGCAACCGGACGCGAGCCGCCGGGCAGAATGAAGTTGGTCAGTGGCTGTAGTTCGGCATTGTATTCATCGATCAGTGCTTCCAGCGCAGTGACGTCATCTGCGCTGATGATGTCGTAACCCGGTACTGCCAGTTCACCGCCCAGATCAAACAGCCGGTGCTGAATCGGCGCCAGGTGTGCTTGCAGTGTGTGCAGGGCCGGCTCTGCCAACTCGGCCAGTAGCACGCCCAGCTGGCTGTTCAGCTCATCCACGCTGCCCATGGCTTCAACACGCGGGTGATCCTTGCTGATGCGGCGGCCATCGGCCAGGCCGGTATCGCCCTTGTCACCTGTGCGTGTGTAGAGTTTGCTCAGTCGGTATCCCATGGTGTACATCCCGGAAATTGTCGTTGGTTGCACAGGGTAGCGGCAAAGCGATCGGTGGCAAAGCCGTCACTCAGTTGAGCGGCAGACCATGCGTTGCCAGATATGTCTGCAGGTCGGCATTCAGTTTGCGCAGTGCGGGTACGCTCAGGTTGAGCTGGTCAGCACTGCGCAGGGCGAATCCAAGCATGAAGTCAATTTCGGTGCGGCGGCCGGCATGCATATCCTGGCGCATGGACGACGAATTGGTGGCAGTCTGGCGTATGACCTGATCAAGCTGGGTGCGCAGTATGTCCAGACTGAGCGGGATGCCAAACGCCGATAGCAGTTGCTGCAGTTCCTGGCTGAGCTCTTCAAGGCGGCCGTGGGCGCGCTCTAGCAAGTCACCGTTGGGGCAGTCGAGCAAGGCGGTCAACGGATTGATGGCGCAGTTGATGGCCAGCTTGCGCCACAGGATTGCCATAATATCTGCATGCCATTCAAGGGTCAGGCCCTGTGACTGCCAGCGCGCCAGCCAGTCGGGCGCTGGTCCCTGGCGTGGATCGCCGATGATGGTCTGGCCATGCCCGGCCCAGATCAGCTGGTGCGCAGATGGGCGCCAGGCGCCATCGGTAACACTGGCATAGAAGACGCGATGCCGGGATAGCTGACGGCTGATGGCCTGCTGGCTGCCCATGCCGTTTTGCAGCAGCAGCACCTGGGCGCCTTCACTGAGGCGGTGCCGCACACTGAGAACCGCGGCTTCTGCGGCATAGGCTTTGGTTGCGACCAACAGGAAATTGATCGGCTCAGGGCTGTCGGGTAGCTCTGCATTGAGCGTCAGGCTGATATGTTGCTGCTGGCCCGGGTCGGTCACTTCCAGCTGGCCGGCCTGGCTGTGCCAGGCGGCGAGGCGCTCAGCATTGCGCAGAATCAGGCGTACTGGCAAGCCAGCGCGCTGCAGACGCACAGCCCAGAGCAAACCCATACTGCCGGCACCCAGTATATGCAGCATCGACTTGCCCCGCCTAGCGGCGGATCTCGGTAATCAGGTTGGTTGTGTAGGCGTCGGCCAGGCGCGCCTCGCCTTCTGCCAGCAAGGGCTCGGCAGTCGGCATCTGCTGGTCGTTGCCGATCACGGTAATGGTCAGTCCGGCACGTACCGAGAGATAGCCTTCGGCTGTTTTAAAGGCTTTCAGGTTGAGGCCGTCATGCAGACGCCGGAAGCTGCTGGCTTTGCATTCATCGGCATTGTCGGCAAGGGTAACCAGGGCGAAGACATTGTCACTGACCCGGGTAATCACATCAGTGGGTCGAACCAGTTGTTGCAAGCGCCGTGCAAGGCCGCGCAAGAGTTCATGCTCGATGGCTTCGCCATAGCGCTCGCGCATGTCCGTCAGGTTCTGGATGCCGAGGGTCAGCAGGCAGCAAACGCCCCCGCGTGAGGCTACATTATTAAGTGCTTCATCGAGGCGCTGCAGAAGATAGCGGCGGTTACCGGTCGCGGTGATGTTGTCGACCAGGTTATGTTGTTCCAGGTGGGCATTGTTGCTGGCCAGCAGACGATTTTCATCCAGCAGGCGGTTGATCAGCAGTGAGGTGCGATCGGCGGCATAGATCCGTGGCAACAGTTGTTCGTTCATTGCTGACTTGCTGATGAAGTCATCCACGCCGCGGTCAAAGGCTTCGCTGAGCGCTTTGTCACCTTCTTTTGCGGTGAGCAGTACCACATAGGTGTAGTGGTTGCTTTGCTCATCCATCTGGCGAACCCTGCCAGTCAGTTCCAGGCCGTCAATCTCAGGCATCAACCAGTCGGCAATCATGACGCTGGCGGGGCGCTTTTCATGCATGGCGAGGGCATCCAGCGCCGAACTGGCGAAACGGATGTCGACATAGCCGGCCTTTTGCAGGCTGTGACCGATGACGGCACTACTGAACTTGGTGTCATCCACGACCATGATGCTGAGTTGCGGGTTGGGCATAACTAGCTCTCCGGCTACACTGTGCGTTCCTGTTTCGCAGCTATAATGCCACGGCTCGGACTATTATTTTGCAAACTGTGTCTTATTTTCGACAAATTTTGAGGAAAATGCATGCCTTCCTTTGATGTGGTCTCGGAACTCGACAAGCATGAAGTGACCAACGCGGTCGATAACGCGATGAAGGATCTTGAGCGCCGTTATGACTTGCGTGGCAAGGGCACTTTCGAGTTTCAGGACAAGAACCTGCAGGTTCTCATCAGCGCCGATGCTGACTTTCAGCTCGAGCAGATGCTGGAAATCCTGCGTATCAACCTGGTCAAGCGCAAGGTCGACATCCAGTGCCTGGAAGAAAAGGATGCCTATGCCTCGGGCAAGCAGGTCAAGCAGGAAGTGCTGCTGCGCGAAGGTATCGACAAGGAGCTGGCGAAGAAAATCGTTGCTGCTATCAAGGAGTCCAAAATCAAGGTCCAGGCAGCTATCCAGGGTGAGCAGGTCCGGGTTACCGGCAAAAAACGCGATGACTTGCAACAGGTCATGGCATTGCTACGTGCAGGGGAATTCTCCATGCCCTTGCAGTTCAATAACTTCCGTGATTAGCTAATTAAGGGGTAACTCAATGGAGAACGTGATGACTCAGCTAGATGAATGGCAGGCGGCCGTGCTGCCGATGGCGATGCAGTACGGCAGCCAAGTGTTGCTGGCAATTATTACCCTGTTGATTGGTTGGTGGGTAATAGGGCGTATTGCCAACGGCATTCTGGCCGTGATGGAAAAGCGTAATATCGACAAGAGCCTGCATGGGTTTGTGGGTAATCTGATCGCGATTGGCCTGAAAGTCCTGCTGATCATCAGTGTGGCCGGCATGATCGGGGTGGAAACCACCTCCTTTATCGCGGTCATCGGTGCTGCGGCCCTGGCAGTCGGTTTTGCCCTGCAGGGCAGTCTGGCCAACTTTGCCGGCGGTGTGCTGATTCTGTTCTTGCGCCCGTTCAAGGTGGGTGAGTACATCGAGGCGCAGGGGATTGGTGGAACGGTGGACAGCATCCAGATTTTCCACACAGTGCTGAAAACGCCCGACAACAAAACCGTCGTGGTGCCCAATGGCAGTCTGTCCAATGGCAATATTATCAACTACTCACGTCAGCCGACCCGTCGAGTCGATGTGAATATCGGTATCGACTATGGCGATGACATCAAGAAAGCCCGGGAAATCCTGCTGCGACTGGCGCATGCGGATGAGCGTGTGCTGAAAGATCCGGAGCCTGCGGTGCGCCTGACGGGTCTGGGTGAGAGCTCGGTGGATCTGTCCTTGCGTATGTGGACCAAGACCGATGACTTCTGGGGCGTGATGTGGGATATCACCGAACTGGCGAAGGAAACCTTCGATCAGGAAGGTATTACCATCCCGTTCCCGCAGCGCACGGTCCATATGCTGGCGCAGGAAAAATCAGCAGCCTGACGCTGTCTGGCAAAGAAAAACCGGAGCTCAATGCTCCGGTTTTTTGTTTGCCCGGCGAAGCCGGCAAACCCGTCCACCTGAAAGAAGGTGGAGTCACCCCGACCGAGGGGAAGACAATCTGAATGGCAAGGGCGTCACTGGCCAACGGTGGGGTCTGAAGGAAGCC
>JAMCWB010000043.1 GCA_023475025.1 Gammaproteobacteria bacterium | reverse complement strand
CCGTTGTCGTGGCCAGGGCCAGGCCCAGATCCTGGCTTGACAGCCCAACACCCCACCCACAGCCTGATGCTTCCAGCTTCCAGCTTCCAGCTTCCAGCTTCCAGCTTCCAGCTTCCAGCTGCTATTTGCTTGCAGCTGGCGGCTGGCTACTGCGTTGCCATTCCTGCTCCTGCAATTGCCGCCACATGATCTTGCCGGTGCCTGAGCGCGGAATGCTGTCAGCAAACTCAACGACCACCGGGCATTTGTAGGCGGCCATGTTGTCGTGACACCAGTTGATGATGTCTTCTTCACTGGGCTGTTGGCCATCGGCGGCTACTACCACGGCTTTGACACTTTCTCCGCGACGGGGATGTGGCATTGAGATAACGCAGACCTCACGGATTGCAGGATGGGCGTACATAAGGGACTCGACCTCCGCTGGCCAGACTTTATAACCGGATGCGTTGATCATGCGTTTGACACGGTCGACCAGAAAGAAATAGCCCTGCTCGTCGTAATAGCCGAGGTCTCCGGAGCGGAAGAACCGCTTGCCATCTATTTCAATAAAGGCGTCAGCGGTTGCTGCAGGGTTGTTCCAGTAGCCCTGGAAGATCTGCTCGCCAGCCATCACAATTTCACCGGTTTCGTGCGAGCCTGACTGCTGCAGGGTTTCGACATTGATCACTCGGGAATCCACGCCAATTGAGGGAATACCGAGACATTGGGCTTTGCAGGCCTGGAACGGGTTGGCGTGGGTGGCCGCCATGGTTTCTGACAGACCATAACCTTCCATATAGATCAGACCGGTCTTGGCCTGCAGTTTGTGGGCGACCGCTGTCGGCATGGCTGCGCCGCCGCCACCGATACCACGCAAGCTACTGATATCGTATTGGTCGATATCCGGGTCGGACAGCATATCTACAACCATGGTAGAAATATTACGCCAGGTGTTCACCTGGTGGCGTTGAATCAATTCGGCTGCGACCTTGCGGTCCCAGCGCGTCATGACCACCAGGGTACCGCCCACATAGAGCGTGCTGTTCATGCAGGATTGCATACCGGTTACGTGAAACATGGGTACAGATACCAGATGTACCAGGTCATGCTGTGCATTGACCCAGGCAGCGCCATAGACAGCTGTCGCCATGACGCTGTGATGGGTATGCGCGCACCCTTTGGGGTTTCCTGTGGTACCTGAACTGTAGGGGATAACGGCCAGATCAGTGGGGCCGGTGGTCAAGACTGGAGGCTGGCAATTCGCTTTGAGTGCTTGTTGCCAGCGGATAACGCCGACGGGGCACTGCTCACCGGGGGGCAAGAGTACAGCTTCCGGCAGGGTCAGGTCGGTCGGTTCCCTGAGGTACTCGCTGTAGGCGCTGACAATCACCTGCTGCAGATGGCTGATCCCGATCTGCGGCGCCATATGCTCGAGCAACTCTTCGGCACACAAGGCTACGCTGGCCTGGGTGTCCTCGACCAGGTAGGCCAGTTCGGCGCTGCGGTTCATCGGGTTGACGGGTACCACAACGGCATTGGCGCGCAGAATTGCAAAAAAGCCAATGATGTATTGTGGGCTATTCTGCATATACAGCAGCACGCGGTCACCGGTCTTGATGCCGGCTTGCTGTAAATAACCTGCCAGTGCCTCGGCTTCCTGCTGCAGTTGGCGGTAGCTGATCGCTGAACCGTAATAGAGAATGGCTGGATGCTCGGGATAGCGCAGTGCGGCGACTGTGATGTTATGGAACAGGTTGGTTGCTGGCAGTTCGAGCTGCTTGGGTACCTGGTCGGGCCAGACCTGATAATGACGGTCAAACATGCGATGACTCCATTGTTGTTATTGCTGTCAGCATAGGGCGTTTGCCGGCAGGCTGTGAATCCTCAGTTATCCGCGTGTTGATCAGGCATAAGGCAAACGCTGTGTGAGGCAGCCCTCGCCTAGTGAATGCGGTATATTAGGCAGATAACCAGAATGACTGCAGCGGTCCTGATTTCCCTTGGCCACTGCTGTTGAGGAGCACACCCATGAACCAAGATCGCGTCATTATTTTTGATACTACCCTGCGCGATGGCGAGCAAAGCCCCGGCGCCTCGATGACCAAAGAGGAAAAGCTGCGTATCGCCAAGGCGCTGGAAAAGCTGCGGGTCGATGTCATCGAAGCCGGTTTTGCGATTGCAAGTCCGGGTGACTTCGAAGCGGTCAAGCTGATTGCCGATACCATTCAAGACAGCACCGTATGCAGCCTCTCCCGTGCAGTGGATGCGGACATCGAACGGGCAGCTGAAGCCCTGGTGAATGCCAACCATGGACGTATCCATACCTTTATCGCCACCAGCCCGATTCATATGCAGCACAAACTCAAGTTGCAACCAGATCAGGTGGTTGAGCAGGCGGTCCGTTCGGTGCGCAAGGCGCGTAATCTGTGCCCCGATGTTGAGTTCTCCTGCGAGGATGCGGGGCGTTCCGAGATTGATTTTCTGTGTCGCATTATCGAAGCAGCCATCAAGGCCGGCGCTCGCACCATCAATATCCCCGACACCGTTGGCTATGCCATTCCGCATCAGTTTGCCGAGACTATCCGGCAAATCATAGAGCGTGTACCGAATGCAGATCAGGCGGTTTTTTCCGTTCATTGCCACAATGATCTCGGGCTCGCGGTAGCTAATTCATTGGCAGCGGTCACAGCTGGAGCGCGTCAGGTCGAATGTACGATCAATGGCCTGGGTGAGCGGGCGGGTAATGCCTCGCTGGAAGAGATCGTCATGGCGATCAAGACCCGTGAAGATGTGCTCGGGGTGCATACAGGTATCGTTACCGAACATATCCTCGCCGCTTCACGCTTGGTGTCGGGCATTACCGGCTTCCCGGTTCAGCCGAACAAGGCCATTGTCGGTGCCAATGCCTTTGCCCACGAGTCGGGTATTCATCAGGATGGCGTACTCAAGCACCGCGAAACCTACGAAATCATGAGTGCGCAGTCGGTCGGCTGGCATACCAATCGCTTGTCGCTGGGCAAGCTGTCTGGTCGCAATGCTTTCCGCTCGCGCCTGGAAGAGTTGGGCATCAACCTGACCGGGGAAGAACTGAATGCTGCTTTTGCCCGCTTCAAGCAACTGGCGGACAAGAAACATGAAATCTTTGATGAAGACCTGCAGGCGCTGGTTTCTGACACCATTACCGAAGTCGATGAAAAGGTTCGTCTGATTCACCTGGAGGTGGCGTCTTGCATGGGTGAGGTGCCGGAGGCCCATGTGTTGCTCAATGTCGAGGGTGAGGAGCGGGAGGCGCGCGCCATGGGATCAGGTCCGGTGGATGCGACCTTCAAGGCCATCGAATCGATTGTTGATTCACAGACCATGCTGCAGCTCTACTCGGTGAATGCGATCACCCAGGGAACCGACTCTCAGGGTGAGGTAACCGTGCGGCTGGAAAAAGCGGGACGCATCGTCAACGGCAATGGTGCTGATACCGACATTGTAGTCGCTTCGGCCAAGGCTTACATCAATGCCCTGAACCTGCTGCTGGCCGGTGCCTACCGTGCGCATCCGCAAGCGGCAGATGTCTGATGCAGGAAGCGCATCGACAAGCCTATCTACGTGTGCTTGGGGTAACATCCTGGATACCCAGGCAGCCATTGTCGGGTGCCGCCAGGGGCCGTCGGCCGCTGATAGCCACAGTAACGGCAGAGCCATTCGCGTCCACGGTCAAAGAGCCGTTACAGCAGGGCGTGGCGCAAGCGGCATCGCCGGTACTGCGCAACGAGTCCGGAGCTGATGCGGCACGGCAGGCCATGTTGGCGGTACGGACAGCATCAAGGCCAGAGAGTGTTTCAGCAGCGACAAACAAAGTGGATGCTGAGCCGACAGAGACGCTCGCCGCTCAGTCTACACAGTCACAGGCGTGCACTCCCTTCAGTGCGCAGTTGTGGCTGTCCGGGCCCTGTGCCCTGCTGTTGGAAGTACCGGCCTTGGGGCTGGGTGCGCGCAGCCCGGGTGCACGTTTGCTGGCAGATATCCTGCGTGCGGTGCAGCTACCCGCGCCGGCACAGTTCATTGCTGATTTCAAATGGCCACTGACACGCAACACCCAGCTTGATCAAAGCGAAGCGGCCGCACATCAGGCTTTGCAGGCCTTTGTGCAGGGCCGCCTGGAACAGCATAGCGTGGTCTCGTTGGGTAGTTTCGGTCAGTATGCCGGGCTCCTGGCCAAAGCCTCTGTGGCTGAAGTCAGTGCTGCAGTTGGTCGTGAAGAGGCGCTGGATGGCTTACCGCCGGCGTGGTTTGCACCCGGACTGGATGAGCTGTTGCAGTCACCAGCTGGCAAAGCTGACTTATGGGCGCTGTTACAGCGAGTAATGGTGAGGTGGCAGGCAGCGTGAAGGACGTGCTAGAGCTCAAAGTCATGCTGGAAGCGGATGTCGACGCGGTATTGAACGTCGAGTATTCCGCCTATTCGCACCCCTGGACACGGGGTATCTTTCTCGACTGCGTCAAATCCGGTTATGAATGCTGGATGCTGTTTCGTGGCGCACAGCAGGTGGGACATGCGGTTTTGACCGCGGCCGCAGGTGAGTCGCACCTGCTCAACCTCACCATCAAGCCGGAGAGCCAGGGTAATGGGTTTGGCCGCTATCTGCTGCAGCATATGCTGATGCGTGCCCAGCAGCGCGAGGCCGATGTCTGTTTTCTTGAAGTGCGTGCATCCAATGCCGCAGCCATCGCTCTGTATGACCAGGTCGGTTTCAACGAGATAGGTCGGCGCAAGAATTATTACCCGATGGCTGGTGGGCGCGAGGATGCGCTGGTCATGGCTTTTACCCTGGATGATCTGCAAGGGTGACATGGTTGCGGCGCTCAGAGCGTCAGCAACAGGAATGCATTGCTAGGAGACAAGGCGTGTCAGAGCTGGATCAATTATTTGCCAACAACCGGGCCTGGGCTGAAGCCATCACCGAGGAGGATCCGGAATTTTTCAGCAAGCTGGCCAATCAGCAGGCGCCGGAATATCTGTGGATCGGTTGCTCGGATTCACGGGTGCCGGCCAATGAGATTGTCGGGTTTTTGCCGGGTGAGCTGTTTGTACATCGCAATGTGGCCAATGTCGTTCTGCATACTGATCTGAATTGCCAGTCGGTCATGCAGTTTGCGGTGGATGTACTCAAGGTCAAACATATCATTGTGACCGGGCATTATGGCTGTGGCGGGGTCAAGGCAGGTATGCAGCCGCGTCAGGTAGGCTTGGTGGATACCTGGCTACGCACCATTCGTGATCTCTATCACGAGCAGTGGGACACACTAAAACCGCTGGACCCGCAGGCACAGCTGGATCGCATGTGTGAGCTCAATGTCATCAAACAGGTGGCCAACGTGACCCAGTCACCGATTGTGCAGAACGCCTGGCATCGTGGGCAACCGCTGGCCGTGCATGGCTTTGTTTACGGCATCAAGGATGGTCACCTGAAAAACCTGGATGTCACTGTCGACAGTGCTGAACAGCTGCCCGAACAGTATCGTCTGAGTCCGCTGACGTGAGTTATCGGCTCTGTGTCATACCCGGTGATGGCATCGGGCAGGAGGTAGTACCGGTAGCGGTTGGTGCGTTGCAGCTGCTTTTACCTGATTTGCAGGTAGAGCACGCAGAGGCAGGCTGGGACTGCTTTCAGCGACATGGCCAGGCTGTGCCTGAAGCGACGCTGGAGTGTATGCGGGCCTGCGGCGCAGGGCTGTTTGGCGCTGTGTCGTCGCCACTGCAGCCGGTTTCCGGTTATCGCAGTGCTATTCTTACCTTGCGTCAGCGCCTTGGGCTCAACGTCAATCTGCGACCGGTGCGCAGTTGGCCTGGGGTATCGCCGCGGGATGATGTTGACTTGCTGATCCTGCGCGAAAACAGTGAGGGGCTCTATAGCGGCCGTGAACAGATGCTGGGCAGCGGGCATGCCATGGCCGAGCGGCATATTACCGCCAGCGCCAGTGAGGCACTGGCGCAGCGTGCGATTGATGTAATGGGTTTGCGCGCCGTCGAGCGCATTACCCTGGTGCATAAAGCCAATGTGTTACCGTTGACCTGCGGGCTGTTCCGTGACCGTTGTCGTGCTGTGCTGGCAGCAGCAGACCTGGAAAACAAGGTCGACGAGCGTCTGGTCGATGTTGCTGCCTTGCAGCTGGTCGCCGAGCCGCAGCGCTTCGACCTGCTGCTCACCACAAATCTGTTCGGGGATATTCTGTCAGACCTGGCCTGTCACTGGTCGGGTGGCCTGGGCCTGGCGCCTTCGTTGAACTGGGGGCAAGGTATAGCACTGGCAGAGCCGGTACATGGCAGTGCGCCAGATATTGTCGGTAGTGGTCGTGCCAACCCCTTGGCCGCGGTGCTTAGTGCCGCACTCTTGCTGCGCTTTCATTGGTCACGGCCCGAACTGGCCGACCAGCTGGAGGCTGCGGTAAGTCGGGTCCTGGCCCATCATGCTGGTGAAGACCTTGGTACGGCTACACTGCAACGACTGGAGCAAAGCCTGTTACAGCAATTGACCCACCCGCAACAGGACTGAGGCGACCACCATGAGCAGCCCTCCGCAGGTCTTGCCCTCCGCTGAGCGGCAACGGCATATGCAGCGAGTTACCTGGACCAGTACCCTGGTCGATCTGGTGCTGTCCGTGGTCAAGCTTGTGATCGGTGTCTGGGTGCGTTCGCCGGCATTGATCGCAGATGGTATTCACAGCCTGTCGGATTTGCTCACCGATGGCTTTGTGCTGGTGATCAACCGGATCTCTCATGCCGAGCCAGACAGTAATCACCCCTATGGCCATGCCCGCTTTGAAACTGTGGGAACCGTGCTTTTGGGTATGGTGCTGCTGCTCGTCGGTGTGGGGCTGGCGTGGGATAACATCAGCCGCCTACTCAGTGATGAGCCGGTGGCCCAGGCGAGCATCTGGGCCATTGCTGCGGCTGCTTTATCCTTGCTGAGCAAGGAGGCGTTGTACCGCTATGGGCTGTACTGGGCCAAGAGGCTGAACTCCGATCTTCTCATGGCCAATGCCTGGCACAGTCGCAGTGATGCGCTCTCCAGTCTGGTTGTCTTGTTCGGAGTATTGGCTACCTGGTTCGGGTATGCCTGGGTCGAGGCCTGGGCGGCGCTACTGGTGGCTGCCCTGATTGGCAAGATGGGCGCTCAACTGGGTTGGGATGCCTTGCAGCAACTGGCAGATCGGGGGCTGGACAAGAAGCAGCAACAAGCCATCGAGACCTGCATTCTTGAGGTTCCTGGTGTTGTCAGTGTGCATGCCTTGCGTTCACGCCATATGGGTAATGAGTACTTTATCGATGTGCATATTCAGGTGGAGAACTATATCTCCGTGTCAGAAGGGCATCAGATTTCTGACTGGGTGATGCGGCGCCTGATGCGAGAGTTTCCTCGCCTGGGCGATATTACCCTGCATATTGATCCGGAAGATGACGAAACACCCTTCAGTCGCAGACTGGCACCCCTGCGCCCGGATATCCTCACCGCACTGGACGCCTATCCGGCATTGGCTGATAGTGATCGGGTACAGATTCACTACCATCGTCAGCAAGTGCTGCTGGAGTTGTTTTTTAAACGCCTGCCTGATGACAACTGCCAGCGGGCAGCTGCTCAGGCCATAGCCGAGCTGGAGTGGCTGGCCGGGATCGAGTTGCATCAAATCCACTCGACAGCAAGATAGCTGTTTTTATATACAGTAGATGTTATGCTGCGTGCTATCGCAATCTTCCGCCAGAGGTAAGCATGGCCGTAGAAACCTTGTATCGCAGTAGCAGAGACCCGGAGCAGTTGTTCATGGATAAAGCCGCCGCCGACCGACATGACCAGATGCTTGAACTCGCCGAGCAGCTCAGCGCAGTACTGCGGCATGCTGTACCCAGCATCAATGAAAACCAGGCCGAGGAGGCGGGTGTGTTCATGGCGCGTCATCGTGAGCAGTTTGCCAAGGCATTCAAGCGTAACTGCGATGTGTTGGACGAACTCCTGGTGCCATCAGCCGACTAGCCGGCCTTGTGCAAGACTGCTAGGATAGGCGGCAGTGGAGATGGCACTCCTCCCTTAACCGCCCTTGGGGCTGATGATGCCTGCTCGTGCTCCGGACTGACGGAAGCCATGCAGGTATCTGAGTGGGCGGCTTTTTCTGAAATCCGGATTTGTGCTGGAACTCACAATTACTGGATTCTCTATGTGTTTTCCGACACTGCCACCCTATCTCGACTTGCTTGTGCATGTCACCAAATGGCTATTACTGGCGACTCTGGTTGCCTTGCTGGCTGGTAGCGCCAGTGCAGCCTTTCTCTTTGGTCTTGAATGGGCGACCGATACCCGTAATGCCAATCGTTGGTTGATCTGGCTGCTTCCCTTTGCCGGTTTTGCCGTTGGCTGGGTCTATCTGCGCTGGGGTGAGAGTGTGGTCGCTGGCAACAACCAGTTGCTCGACGAGATTCACGACACCCGCAAGGTGGTCCCCCTGCGTATGGCGCCATTGGTGCTCTGGGGGACTATCACCTCGCACCTGTTTGGCGCCTCGGTCGGGCGAGAGGGTACTGCAGTGCAGATGGGCGGCTCCCTGGCTGACCAGTTGACCGGTCTGTTCCGACTGTCCGGCGAAGATCGCCGTATCATTCTTATGGCCGGCATCAGTGCCGGCTTCGCGTCGGTATTCGGTACGCCGCTGGGAGCCGCTGTCTTTGCGCTGGAAGTACTGGCCACCGGGCGTTTGCGCTATGAGGCTATCTTACCCTGCCTGGTGGCCGCCATTCTGGCGGACCAGGTCGCACTCTGGTGGGGCATTCAACATGACCATTACCTGATGCCAGACATACCGCCGATTACACTATGGGCGCTTACAGCCATGGTGCTGGCTGGCATTATCTTCGGGCTGACCGCGCGCTTGTTCGCAGAGGCGACCCACGGTCTGACCGGACTAATGCGGCGCAAAGTCAGTTACAGCCCGCTGCGGCCCTTTATCGGTGGCGTGGTGATTGCCGCCGCGGTCTTTGCCCTGGGCACCGATCGCTATATCGGCCTGGGCATACCAGTGATTCAGGAGGCCTTTGCGCAGTCGGTATCGCCCTGGGATTTTGCTGGCAAACTGGTATTCACAGTGGTCTCACTGGGCAGCGGCTTCAAGGGTGGGGAGGTGACGCCGCTGTTCTATATTGGTGCCACCCTGGGTAATGCTCTGGCCCCCATACTCAACATGCCCTTTGGTTTGCTGGCAGCTGTGGGCTTTGTTGCTGTTTTCTCTGGCGCCGCTAACACCCCGCTGGCATCCACGTTGATGGCCATGGAATTGTTTGGCGCCGAGATAGGCCTCTTTGCCGGTGTGGCCTGTGTGGTCAGCTATCTGTTTTCCGGTCACACAGGTATTTACAGTTCGCAGCGCCTGGGTCATGGCAAACTGGGCAAGATTCCGCAAGGGCTGAAAATCGGAGAGGTGGCTGACTGGCGCAAGCGGCAGAGTGAGCAAAAAAAGAAAGATGTGTAAGTGCTGGCTGAACAGCAGGCAATAAAAAGGGCCTAGCCCAAGCTAAGCCCTTGAAAAGGTTGGTGGTACACCTGGATTTGAACCAGGGGCCTCGGCTTTATGAAAAAGCGACGCTCATTTCTGTAAGGGCTGCAACCAAGGCTATTATTGGCTTTCAAGCCATTTTCCTTCATATCTGACGGCTAATGCGTGAGTCATGTCCCATCAGGGATACCTCTTACCGCACATGCCATCCTTGGTTTTGCGTGTTCCTAAAAGTGCTTTTAGTGGTGCTATATGTGGTGCTATGATGGTTCCAATTGTTCAAAAGCGATGATTAAAAAATTACAAGACGCCAGGCCTTATAAGACAGCCCATGATAGCTACGACAGATAGCTAGCATGGCTCGGCCACGACGATTAGCGTGAACACGACTTATACGATATATGGGGCTAAAACCCAGAACAGGGAAACGGGAATGACATATGCCATGCTGGCCGACGTTGCAGCGTCGGTAACAGATTTAAAAAAAGACCCTATGGGTACCATTCGTGATGCGGGCGGTGAAGCTGTGGTTATTCTCAATCGGAATGAGCCAGCTTTCTACGCAGTGCCTCCGGCACTTTATGAAGCCATGCTTGAAATGATTGATGATGTACGCCTGGCTGAGATCGTTCGTGAGCGACGTGGTGAACCCACTGTACGAGTAGATATTGATGCGCTCATCGAAGAAGCTGACGCAAACGGGAAATAAAGTCTACAGTCTGGAGTTCAAACTTCAGGCAAAGAAGGAATTTGACAAGCTGAACAGCACTGTTCGGCTGCAGCTGCTCAAGAAACTCAAGCAGCGCCTGATCAGTCCACGCGTCGAGGCGGATAAACTGCGTGACATGCCGGATTGCTACAAGATCAAACTGCGGTCCATTGGCTATAGGCTGGTCTACGAAGTGATCGATGATTTGTTGATAGTCATTGTGGTTGCCGTTGGCAAGCGTGAGCGCAGCAAGGTGTACTCTAAAGCTGCCAGCCGCCTGCAACCTGATCGGAATTGAAAAAGCTGCACACATAAAAAAGGGCCTAGCCGAAGCTAAGCCCTTGAAAAGGTTGGTGGCTACACCTGGACTTGAACCAGGGACCCCAGCATTATGAATGCTGTGCTCTAACCAGCTGAGCTATGTAGCCATCCGAGGCGCGCATTATTAGGTTACGCGGCCTTATTGTCAAGCTTTGTGAAGCAGTTTTTTGCCTGCCATATCAACTGCTTAAACATTGAAGCGGAAGTGCATCACGTCACCGTCCTTGACGATGTATTCCTTGCCTTCCAGGCGCCATTTGCCGGCTTCCTTGGCACCGGCTTCGCCGTTGTACTGGATAAAGTCGTCATACCCCACGACCTCGGCACGGATAAAGCCCTTCTCGAAATCAGTGTGGATCACAGCGGCAGCCTGGGGAGCAGTAGCGCCAACCTTGACGGTCCAGGCGCGGACTTCCTTGACCCCGGCGGTGAAGTAGGTCTGCAGGTCAAGCAGCTGGTAGCCGGCGCGAATCACGCGGTTCAGGCCGGGCTCTTCGAGGCCAAGGGATTCGAGGAACATGTCTTTTTCCTCGCCGTCATCGAGTTCGGCAATCTCGGCCTCGATCTTGTTGCAGACCGGCACCACCACGGCGCCTTCTTCAGCGGCAATGGCATTGACCACATCCAGGTGGGGGTTGCTGTCAAAGCCGTCTTCAGCCACGTTGGCAATGTACATGATCGGCTTGTTGGTCAGCAGGTGAAATCCTTTGGCCAGCTGGCGTTCTTCCGGGCTGAGGGTTTTCAGCAGGCTGCGCGCGGGCTTGCCTTCGCTGAAGTGCGGGATCAATTGCTCAAGCAGGGCTTTCTGCGCGATGGCATCCTTGTCGCCACCCTTGGCGTTACGAGTGACTTTTTGCAGCTGTTTTTCACAGCTGTCGAGGTCAGCAAAGATCAGTTCCAGGTCGATAATCTCGATATCGCGCTTGGGGTCGACGCTGTTGGCAACATGAATCACGTTGTCATCTTCAAAGCAGCGGACAACATGGGCAATCGCATGCGTCTCGCGGATGTTGGCAAGAAACTTGTTGCCCAGGCCCTCGCCCTTGGACGCGCCCGCTACCAGGCCGGCAATATCGACAAACTCCATGGTCGTGGGGATGGTCTTTTGTGGCTTGACGATGGCTGACAGGGCGTCGAGGCGCGGATCTGGCATGGGCACGATGCCGCTGTTCGGCTCGATAGTGCAGAAAGGGAAGTTCTCGGCGTCGATACCGGCCTTGGTCAGGGCGTTGAACAGGGTAGACTTGCCAACATTGGGCAGGCCGACGATACCGCAATTGAATCCCATAGTACTGTCCTCTGCCGTTACCGGCGAATCGTTGAATCAGGCTTTGAAGCTGTGCAGTTGCTGTTTTACCCGGGTCCAGTCGCCACTCAGCATGGCCGGCAATTCGTGGATGGCAGCATCCACGCAGGCATCCAGCGCCTCTTGCTCGGCTTGCGGGGCGCGGCCCAATACAAAACCAGTGACCTGTGAGCTGTGACCGGGATGGCCGATACCCAGCCGCAGGCGGTGAAAATTGTTGTCATTGCCCAGCCGGGCAATGATATCGCGCAGACCGTTGTGCCCACCATGCCCCCCGCCTTGCTTGCATTTGACGATGCCGGGCGGCAGGTCCAGCTCATCGTGAGCGACCAGGATTTCATCGGGAGCAATACGGTAGAAACCAGCGAGTGCGGCAACGGCCTGACCACTTCGGTTCATAAAGGTGGTGGGGATCAACAGGCGCAGGTCTTGACCTTGCACGCTGATACGCGCGGTCAGACCAAAAAACTTGCTCTCGGCGCGCAGCGGCTGGTTATGCCGGGCGGCGAGTTGCTCAACAAAAAGGGCGCCCGCGTTATGCCGGGTGTTGGCGTATTCGGGGCCTGGATTACCCAGGCCAACGATCAGCTTTATTCCCTGCGTCACAACGGGCGCCCCTCTCTACTCAGCGGTTGAATTACTCCGCTGCTTCCTCGCCGCCATCTTCAGCCGGGGCTTCAGCATCGTCGACGTCAGCGGCAACGCGGGCAGCGTGCACATTGGCGACCGGCAGATCGTGATCAGCACCATGGCTCAGGGCAACAGAGGTAACGCCTTTCGGCAGCTTGACGTCTGACAGGTGAACGGTCTGACCCAGCGCCACGTCAGCCATATCGACTTCGAGGAACTCGGGCAGATCTTTCGGCAGGCAGCTGACTTCAATTTCAGTCATGGTGTGAGAAATGATACCGCCTTCTTTCTTCACGCCTACGCACTTGTCTTCGTTGATGAAGTGCAGCGGTACCTGCAAGGTCACTTCGTGACCAGCAACCACGCGCAGCAGGTCGGCGTGCATGACGTGACCCTTGGCTGGATGGCGCTGCAGGGCTTTCAGCAGGATGTCCTGCTTCTTGCCGTCTACATTCAGTTTGATCACGTGAGAGAAAAACGCCTCGTTTTCCAGGGCCTTTTTCAGTTCACGCGCTTCCAGCGAAACGCTCTGCGGGGCCTTGTCGCCACCGTAGATGATTGCCGGGACCATTTCAGCGTTACGACGCAGGCGGCGGCTCGCACCTTTCCCCAGGTCAGTACGCTCTTTCGCATTCAGGGTGAAGTCGACCATGTGTAGTCTCCTTGCTAAACATTCGGGCGTTTGCGACCAACGCGTCGAATGCATTGATGAAAGCCCGGAATCAGTCCGGGCTGTTTACCCAGCGTGAGTGCCTAACGGAACATCGCGCTGATGGATTCTTCATTGCTGATCCGGCGCATGGCCTCGGCAACAATAGGGGCCATGTCCAGTTGGCGAATGCGATCGCATTGCGCCGCTGCTGGAGACAGCGGAATAGTGTTGGTGACCACCAGTTCATCCAGAGCTGAACCGGCAATATTGTCAATCGCCTTGCCGGACAGGATGGGGTGGGTGCAATAGGCGAAAACCTTGGCCGCGCCATGGTCTTTCAGCGCCTTGGCTGCATGGCACAGGGTGCCGGCGGTATCGACCATATCGTCAACCAGAATGCAGTTGCGGTTTTCCACATCACCAATGATGTGCATGACCTCGGACTGGTTGGCCTTGGGGCGACGCTTGTCAATAATCGCCAGATCAACGCTCATCTGCTTGGCCACGGCGCGGGCGCGGACAACGCCACCGATGTCGGGAGAAACAATCATAAGGTTCTCGTAGCGCTGAGCGATCAGATCGTCGACCAGTACTGGCGAGCCGTAGATATTGTCGACCGGAATATCAAAGAAGCCCTGGATCTGGTCGGCGTGCAAATCAACAGTGAGAACGCGATCAACCCCGACCACGTCGAGCATGTCGGCAACCACCTTGGCACTGATGGGTACCCGGGCAGAACGCGGGCGGCGGTCCTGACGGGCGTAGCCGAAGTAGGGGATCACCGCGGTGATGCGACTGGCCGAGGAACGGCGCAGGGCATCGGCCATTACCACCAGTTCCATCAGGTTGTCGTTGGTCGGTGCGCAGGTAGACTGGATGATGAAAACATCCTTGCCGCGCACATTCTCGTTCAGCTCAACGGCGACTTCGCCATCACTGAAGCGGCCAACGGAGGCGTCACCCAGGGGAATATGCAATTGACGCACGACGCGTCGTGCCAGATCGGGGTTGGCGTTCCCCGTAAAAACCATCATCTTGGACACGCTGCATTACCTTTTTTTGGTAGTGGTCGATGCGGATGAGCCGATCCAGCCTGGGATGCAAAGTCAGCAACCCGAGCGATCAGCTCAAGATGTTCATGATTGTGCCGGGAAAAAATGGCAGGGGCGGCTGGATTCGAACCAACGCATGGCAGGATCAAAACCTGCTGCCTTACCGCTTGGCTACGCCCCTGTATCTGTCCGGGTACACTAGGTTGCACCCTTTTTACGCCGCTTTGTTGAGTTGGCGATGTAACGGTGAAACGTTACAACCCCTGGCAACAAAGGTTTGCAGTGTGGCTGGCAACCGGGCGCGAACTTTATCAGCTTCGCGTTCGTTTGGGAAGGCCCCAAACAAGCAACTGCCAGTTCCGGTCATCTTAGCCTCACAATAATTGTTTAGCAAGATCAAGGTGTTATGAATTGCTTCATAGCGCGCTTGGACAACCGGCAAGCAGTCATTCCGACCACCGTGCTCACGGAAGGCCGCTAATGTAATGGGCGCGGTGTCGCGCGTCAACCTTTGATCGGAAAAAACTTCTGCGGTGCTGACGCTGCAGTCCGGAATAACCACCAGATACCAGGGCTCATCAACCTCTACCGGGGTCAATTGCTCGCCTACGCCTTCCGCCCAGGCTGCACGGCCGCGGACGAATACCGGTACATCAGCGCCCAGCTGCAAACCGAGTTCAGCCAGGCTGTCTTCGTTGAGGCCGCATTGCCATAGCCGGTTGAGACCGACCAGGGTGGTGGCCGCATCCGAGCTGCCACCACCCAGCCCACCACCCATGGGTAAGCGTTTATCGAGGCGGATATTGGCGCCAGCGGTATGCGGGCAATGGCTTTGTAGCAGGCGGGCAGCGCGCACGATCAGGTTGTCAGCAGGGCTTACGCCGTCGAGTTCGGTCTGCAACTGTATCTGGCCATCACTACGCGGCTGAAAATGCAGCGTGTCGCCATAGTCAAGAAACTGGAACAGCGTCTGTAGCGTGTGATAGCCGTCGGCGCGTCGCCCGGTAATGTGCAGGAACAGATTCAGTTTTGCCGGGGCGGGCAGGCTGAGGATGTCGGCTGCGATCAATTGCGCGGTTCCCAGTTGGTGACTACGAGGGTGATCAGCAGGTCATAGCCACTGATTTGCAGGCGCTGTGGCAGATAGCGCTCGCCGACGTCCTGATAACGGCTGTACTCGACGGTCCAGCCGTCTTGCTGCAGGCGTGCCAGGCGACTGTCAGTGTCCAGTTGCAACTGGCTGGGGCGGTCGGGGGCTGGCAGGCCGCGTACCCACCACAGGAGATTATCCACCGGCAGGCGCCAGCCAATACTCTGTCTCAGCAGCTCTTCCGCATCAGCGGCCTGGCGTGTCGGCTGGCCGGCCATTTCCAGGGTGACGCCATCCCTGTCGCCCTGTATCTGGGTTGCACCGCGGCCCAGCGGGCCGGACAGGCGGATATCGTAATAGTCCTGCTGTTGCAGCCAGAACAGGGTGCCGCTACCCGATTCCTGCGCTGCACGCAGGCCAATCTTGCCGTGCAGGATCCAGTTGTCCAGTGAGCTGACGCTAGCCTTGTGTGCCCGCCAGACCTGCGGATCGCCGCCAATGTCGAGGCTTTCACGCTGGTGCAGGTTGCTACAGGCGGTCAGGGTGACAGCCAGCACTAACAGCAGGGGAAGGCGAATCAGGTGCATGCGTTACTCGTTTTCCAGGCGTTGTCGGGTTTCCCGCACCAGCGGGCTGTCAGGGTCCTGATCCAATGACTGCTTCCATACCGCACGGGCTTCATCACGCCGGCCCAGTTGCCAGAGCACTTCACCCAGGTGGGCGGCGACTTCCTGGTCAGGAAAGGCTGCCCAGGCCTGTTGCAGGTACTCCAATGCCCGCTCCAGGTTACCCAGGCGGTAATGCACCCAGCCGAGGCTGTCGATGATGGCTGGGTCGTCGGGCTTGAGTGCATGGGCGTGCTCGATCAGCTCGAGGGCCTCATCCAGCCGCTCGTTGCGATCGGCCAGGGTGTAGCCCAGCGCGTTCATGGCCATGGCGTTATCCGGCTCGCGCTCGAGGATCTGGCGTAAGTCCTGTTCGCTTTGTAATGGCTGGCCGAGCTGGTCATGCAGCAGTGCGCGGACATAGAGCAGGTTGGTGTCATCACTGAACTCAGCCAGCGCTTGCTGGGTGCGCTGCATGGCGCGCTGTGGGTGACGGTCCAACAGAGTTTCGATTTCTATCAGGTAGAGTTGCATGCGCGCCTGCGGACGTTCGCTGCGTGCTTCGGCGAGCACCTGGGCCATCAGGTCGAGGCGTTCCTCGGCCATTAATGCCTGGGTAATGCGCAGCCGTGCGGGCAGGTATTCATTGCCATCGCGCACCGCCAGCCAGGCTTGAATC
>JAMCWB010000064.1 GCA_023475025.1 Gammaproteobacteria bacterium | reverse complement strand
GGGCTTGTGCCTATGTTGATCACCACTGTCATTGCGAGGCCGATAGGCCGTGGCAATCCATGCTGCGGATACACGATTGCCATGTCGCTGCGCTCATCGTAAAGCCAACGACCAGGCTGATACCTTCAGCCTTCAGCCTTCAGCCGCGCGGAACGCGCGGCTAGAGCATATCCCTGAACCGCTCATCCACCTTGAAACTCAGGGGCTTGGCGTAGCCGGGCAGGGTAATGCCATTGTCGCTCAGCTGCAGGTCGGCATCACTGAGCATACCTTTGCCAAAGCGATAGAGGGTCGCGAGCTGGCCTTTCAGGGCTTGCTGGTCATAGCCGTTGGCTTTGTCGCGGGTGGCCTGGCGGCGCTGGCAGTAGTCGGCAAAGGCGGCTTCGCCGTATCGTTTGGCCAGCATTTTTTCGGCAACTTGCGGCGCCAGTACCACGGCGCTGGCGTTATTGCCGCCAAAGCCTTTGGAATTGATAAAGCACACCTCCAGCGGCTGGGTGGCAGGCCGGTCTTGCAGACAGAAATCCAGGTGCTGGTGGTGTACATCCGGGGCTATGGCGTCGATGGTCTTGATGCCCGGCAGCAGCTGATACTTGAAGCTACCCAGGGCTGAGATCAGTTGATCACCGCTGGCGCTGGCCAGTGAATGGCCGACATAGGCCTTGGCCGCAACCACTGGCCATTGTTCGATATGGAAGGCTGCCGCCACGCGATCCAGCAGTTCGGATTCACTGGTGCGGTTGCCGGGGGTGCTTGAGCCGTGGGCATGTACAAAGCTGTTTTGCTGCACCCGCTCTGGCCCGAGAATCTGCATGGCGCTGTGCACGGCCTTGGCCATGGTCAGGTAGTTACCTGGCCCCGGTGCAGAAATGGATTTCTTGTAGCCGTCGGCATTGATAAAGACGTCGGTTACCGCGCCATGAATGTCTGCCCCCAGGGTCAGCGCCAGTTCATCGTCCATCAGCATGATGAACTGCCCGGACTCGGCCAGGGTAAAGCCACAGTTCTGTCCGAAGGGACGGCTGGCGCGGCGGAAGTCCACCTCGTCGTTACCCTCGATGGCACGCAGGCCGTCTTCGGTGGCCAGGGCGGTCATGGCACCATAGCCTTCAATACACTCCTGGGTGATCGGTGCTTCGGCGCTGCCGACCAGCACCACACGGGCACGCCCGCTGGCGATCATGTCGATGCCTTTTTGCAGGTTGTACAGGAAGCTGGCGCAGGCACCGGTGACCGCGCCGGTAGTGCCAAAGCTGCCCAGTACATAGGCATTGATAAAATCGGCGGGCATGCTGTTCAACCCGAGTGGCAGCTGCTTGGCGGTCACCCGGCTGCCCTTGAGGCGTGACTGCATCAGGCCGGCAAAGCTGTTGTCGTCAACCTGGCTCATGATGCTGCTGGCAAATACGGCTACCTGATCGGGTTCGATTTCAGCCATCACCTTCTCCCAGTCCAGGCCGCTGCTGTGCAGGGCATCGCTGGCGGCGGTAATAGTCAGTTGCAGGCCGCGCGGATGAAAGCGTGAGGGGTAGAGCTCGCCCGGTTCAAAGCCGGTTGGTAGCTGACCGGCTGATTTGACCGCCAGCGAACGGTAACTGTCGACCTTGAGGTCGCAGCCGTCGTACACGGTCACCATGACGTCGGTATCATTCAATGGTTCGACGACCCAGTCGGTGGGCAGCGGTTCGGGCAGCTGTTTGGCCAGGGTCATAAAGGAAAAGGGTTTGCCGGCTTCACCGGTGACGGTGAGGTTTTTCTGCCAGTGGGCGGCGTCCACATCAAGGTGGCGCTTTTCAATCCGCCGTACCAGGGTGCCGTCGATGATCTGCTGGCCGAAGCGCGCTTCAATATCGGCGGGGGTCAGCGGCTGGCCTTCCTCGTCGACGTAATGGTCATCAATGACCTTGACCAGCTGCATCAGGACCGCCAATCCAGCCAGGGTCTCCTGCCGCTCGGGTGCCGGAAGGGACTCCAGAACCATGCGGCGAAAGCCATGGTGACCGGAACTGCGGCCGGCGGCGTTGAAACCGCCAAAACCGACAATGACTGGCAAACGTGACATCGGGTAAAACTCCTCGCATGGCAGCTGCTGGCACTGACACCAACGGCACCCCTGCTGCTATCGCCGGCAGGGGCAATTGTTCTCGAATTGCTTTAGCTGACGAGGAATGTAACCGATGGGTCACGTTTGGACCAGTACGTGCGGCCTCTCACTTCATGGTCGGCATGCTGAAGTCGGCGCCGCTGCGGATGCCGGTGGGCCAGCGGGCGGTAATGGCTTTGCGTTTGGTGTAGAAGCGCACGCCGTCCGGGCCGTGCATATGCAGCGGGCCGAACAGGGAGCGTTTCCAGCCGCCAAAGCTGTGGAAGGCCATGGGCACGGGAATGGGCACGTTGACGCCGACCATGCCGACCTGGATTTCGTTGCAGAACTGGCGGGCGCTGTCGCCGTCGCGGGTGAAGATGGCGGTGCCGTTGCCGTATTCGTGGGCGTTAATCAGTTGCACGGCGGTGGCGTAGTCGGGGACGCGCACCACGCAGAGCACGGGACCGAAAATTTCTTCCTGATAGATGGTCATGTCTGCATTGACGCGATCAAACAGGCAGCCGCCCATGAAGTAGCCGCCTTCCAGGCCGGGTACGCTCACCTCGCGGCCATCGACGAGCAGGTCGGCGCCTTCTTTGACGCCGGTATCGACGTAGCCTTTGACCTTGGCCAGGTGCTGGGCAGACACCAACGGGCCCATTTCCATGCCGGGGCTCATACCGTTGCCGATTTTCAGTGCGCGCACCTTGGGCGCGAGGGCGGCAACCAGTTGGTCGGCGACGTCGTCACCCACGGCAACGGCGACCGAGATGGCCATACAGCGTTCGCCGGCGCTGCCATAGGCGGCGCCCATCAGGGCGTTGACGGCCTGGTCGAGGTCGGCGTCGGGCATGATGACCATGTGGTTTTTGGCGCCGCCGAGGGCTTGTACGCGTTTGCCGTGGGCGCTGCCGGTGGCGTAGATGTATTCGGCGATCGGGGTGGAGCCGACGAAACTGACGGCTTCTACCTCTGGGTGGGTGAGCAGGACGTCCACCGCTTCCTTGTCGCCGTTGACGACGTTGAATACGCCGTCGGGCAGGCCGGCTTCGCTGAGCAGTTCGGCCAGACGCAGGGGCGCGCTGGGGTCTTTTTCCGAGGGCTTCATGATGAAGGTGTTGCCGCAGGCCAGGGCGATGGGGAACATCCACATGGGCACCATGGCGGGGAAGTTGAACGGGGCGATGCCGGCGACGACGCCCAGTGGCTGGTTGGTGGACCAGGCGTCGACGCCACCGCCGACCTGTTCGGTATGCTCGCCTTTGAGCAGGTGGGGGATGCCGCAGGCGAATTCGACCACTTCGAGGCCGCGGGTGACTTCGCCTTTGGCGTCGTCGAAGACTTTGCCGTGTTCGCGGGTGATGAGTTCGGCGAGTTCGTCGGCGTGTTGTTCGAGCAGTGCTTTGAATTTGAACAGGATGCGGGCGCGGTTCAGCGGGGTGGTGGCGGCCCAGGCCGGGAAGGCGGCTTTGGCATGGGCGATGGCTTGTTCGACGTCGCTGGCGCTGGCCAGGGAGACATGGCCGCGCTGTTCGCCGGTGGCGGGTTCAAAGACCGGCTGGGTGCGGGCGCTGGGTGCGGTGCGCAGGCCGTTGATAAAGTGGGTCAGTTGCAGGGTCATCGGATTACCTGGTTCGTAGTTTTGAGTGAAATATGCTCTTGCCGCTTCATAGCCAGTGCGAGGCAGCATGGCAGGCCGACCAATCCAGACACGCGGCAAGTACGTCCCTGTAGCTCGTCGATGGCGTCCATGCCATCGACGGTCTGAATTGGTCGGCCTGCCACGCTGCTTGTCAGCCTCAGTGTGGCCTGCAAAACAGAAAAATGCGGCTTATGCCGTTTTGGCAATCACCCGGCCAAGGGTTTCAATCAGTTGATCAATATGTTCCTTCTCGGCAATCAGCGGCGGTGACATGGCGATGATGTCGCCGGTGCAGCGCACCATGGCGCCCTGCCAGAAGCATTCCTCGAACACATCATAGCCGCGGGTGCCCGGGGCGCCGTCGCGGCTGGCGAGGTGGACGGCGCCGACCAGGCCGGTGTTGCGAATATCGATCACATGCGGGTGGTCGCGCAGGCTGTGCAGGGCGTCTTCCCAGTACTGTTCGAGATCCTGGGCGCGGGTCAGCAGGCCGTCGCGCTGGTAGATGTCGAGAGTGGCGAGCGCTGCGGCGGCGGCAACCGGGTGGCCGCTGTAGGTGTAGCCGTGGAAGAATTCGATCAGGTTCTCCGGGCCGTGCATAAAGGCGTCTTGTATGGCTTCGTTGACGAGGACTGCGCCCATCGGAATGGCACCGTTGGTCAGGCCTTTGGCGGTGGTGATGATGTCCGGGATTACGCCCCAGCGTTGGGCGGCGAAGGCTTCACCGACGCGGCCGTAACCGGTGATGACTTCGTCGAATATCAGCAGGATGCCGTGTGCGCGGGTTATCTCGCGCAGGCGTTGCAGGTAGCCGGTGGGCGGCAGGATGACGCCGGCGGAGCCGGATAGGGGTTCGACGATGACGGCGGCGATGTTCTCGGCGCCGTGGAGCAGAATCATGCGTTCCAGGCTGTCGGCCAGTTCCATGCCGTGTTGCGGCAAGCCGCGGGTGAATGCGTTGCGGCTGAGGTCGAGGGTGTGCGGCAGGTGGTCGACGCCGGGCAGTTGGGCGCCGAAGGCTTTGCGGTTGTTGACCATGCCGCCGACCGAGATGCCGCCAAAACCGACGCCGTGGTAGCCGAGCTCGCGGCCGATCAGGCGGGTGCGGCTGCCGTCGCCGCGGGCGCGGTGGTAGGCCAGGGCGATTTTCAGCGCGGTGTCGACCGATTCGGAGCCGGAGTTGGTGAAGAACACGCGGTTAAGGCCGGCGGGCGCTATCTCTACCAGGCGCTCGGCCAGGGTGAACGGCAGTGGGTGGCCCATCTGGAAGGTGGGAGCAAAGTCCATCTGCTGAATCTGGCGGCTGACGGCGTCGGCAATTTCGCTGCGGCCATGCCCGGCGTTGCAACACCAGAGGCCGGCGGTGCCATCCAGCACCTGGCGGCCATCCACATCAACGTAATACATCCCTTCGGCACTGGCCAGCATGCGTGGACGCTTTTTGTATTGGCGATTGGCGGTAAAGGGCATCCAGAACGCATCCATGGATTCCGGGCGCTGGGCAGGGTGAAGACGTTCAGATGACATGGTGCAGGCCTGCAGGCTGGGTGTGTGATATTTCGAGTGTATGTCAAAAATAACAAACAGAAAAGAGCCGTTCGGCAAGAACTTTCAGTCGCTGAATGACGGTTCCAGCAGCGGTTGGCAGGCAGGCTGTCGGGCTGCTTCTGGTCAGCAGTTACAGTCTGTGGCAATGCGGTTTGTGTCGCATTGTTGTTGGTATGTTCATACTATGCAATCAACCCATCAACAGATTGACCTTTGCTCGCTGCCTGATTAGGGTTCAATCAACCTGATTGATCGGCGGAGACCGTATCCATGCCCGGCCTGAATAAACAGATTCTTATTGCTGCCTGTCTGGGCGTGCTTATTGGCTGGCTGGTTGGCGGTCAGCCCGCTGACTCCAGTCTGCGTGAAGGCGTGCTGTACGCCAGTAGCCTGGTTGGCAGCATTTTTGTCGGTATGCTGCGCATGATCCTGATCCCCTTGATCTTCAGCTCGATCGTGGTGGGTATCGCCAACTTGCAGGCGCATCATCAGGTCGGCCGGGTATGGAAAGTGACCCTGACCTATTTTGTCATCACCCTGTCGCTGGCCATGCTGGTGGCGTTGATTGCGGCGAATATCTTCAAGCCGGGTAGCGGGCTGTCGGTCAACCTGTTCGCGGATGCCATGGATGCTTTTGAGGCGAGCCAGCTCAGTGTGCCTGAGTTTTTCCTGCACTTTTTTGCCAACCTGTTCCAAAACCCCTTTGCCGCGCTGGCCAATGGCAGCATTCTGGCCGTGGTGGTGTTTGCCATGTTCATGGGGATTGCCCTGGTCGCCGGCGGCGAGCGATACCGCTCGATTCTCAATGTATTTCAGGAGTTCCTTGAGCTGATGCTGCAGATGGTCGGCTGGATCATGCGGCTGGCACCCTACGGCATTCTCGCGCTCTTGATCGGGCTGGTTGCCGGCCAGGATGCGGCTCTGTTAATGACCATGCTGGGTTTTGTTGTGCTGGTGTTCGCCACCACCCTGTTCCATGGCGTAGTGGTGTTGCCGGGTATTCTTTACAGCGTCACCGGCAAGTCGCCCTTGTGGTTCTGGCGCGGCTCGCGTGAAGCGCTGATCACTGCCTTTGCCACCAGCTCCAGCGCCGCCACCTTGCCGATCACCCTGCGCTGCGCGGAACACAATCTCAAGGTCCGGCGCAGTGTCGCCGGTTTTGTACTACCGCTGGGTGCGACCATGAATATGGACGGCACCGCCCTGTACGAGGCTGCCGCCGCCCTTTTTGTCGCCAACCTGGTCGGGATTGAGCTGAGCCTTACCCAGCAGATGATCGTGTTCTTCACCGCCATGATTGCCTCCACCGGTGCGCCGGGCATTCCCAGCTCCGGCATGGTCACCATGGTCATGGTACTGCAAGCTGTCGGCCTGCCCGCCGAGGCCATCGCCATTCTGCTGCCGATCGATCGCCTGCTGGATACGGTGCGCACGGCGGTCAATGTCGAAGGGGATATGGTCGGCAGCCTGGTGGTGGACAAATTCGCCGGAGGCGAAGAGGTTGTATCCGGCAGCGACGCAAATGTCAGTGATGAGAAGGCATGAATCTGCTGCCACAGGGCAATTACTGAATGGGGTTCAGGGGCAGGTCTACTGGGGGGTGGTATATTGGTGGAAAGAGACCAGTGACGGAGCACTGGATATCACTCCCTGGCCACCGTTCGCCCGGGTGAGTCAGGCATCAGATAAAAGCCTTGACCACCGCTGCGCTTGGCCATGTACATGGCTTCATCTGCGCGTTGCACCAGCTGTATGTCATCCACGCCGTGATCGGGGAAGAGCGCAATGCCCAGGCTGGGAGTAGTGGACAGGGTGGTTCCGTCGAGCAGGTAAGGCCCGCTGAGGGCAGCAAGGATCTTTTCCGCAACCATGATGGCCGCCTCCTGCTTGCTGATACCGTCGAGCAGAATGGCAAACTCGTCGCCACCCAGGCGGCCTATGGTGTCTGACTCGCGTACACACTCGCGCAGGCGTTGTCCGACCTCGCACAGCAACTGATCGCCAATGGCATGCCCGAAGGTGTCATTGATCTGTTTGAAGTTATCCAGGTCGAGATAAATGACGGCCAGTTGCAAGGCATCCTGCTGCGCCCGCCGCAGGGCTGCTTGCAGGCGTGCCAAGTACATGGCTCTGTTCGGCAATGCAGTCAGTTGGTCGTACTGGGCCAGGTACTCAAGGCGCAAATGCGCACGTTGTCGCCCAATGGCTGCGGCCACCTGGTTGGACACAAACTGCAGCAGTTCCTTGTCCTGCTCGCGGTAGCGCACCGTCTCGGAATAGCTTTGCAGCACCAGCGCGCCGATGATTACGTCGTCAGAGATCAGTGGCACACCCAGCCAGTCGAGGGCATGTTTGCCCACAACCGACCCAATCCTGTCCAGCACTTGCCCCGCCGTTTCAGGCGTCAACAACAGTGCTTCACCGCTGCGAATCACCTCGGCAGTCAATGCCGCGGAGGCCAGCGGCACGGGCACTGGCGTCGTATCGTACTGATCAATGAAATAGGGAAAGCTGAGCTGATCGTTGGTCGCGTCATAGAGCGCGACAAAAAAGTTCTCTGCCGGCAACAAACGGCTGATAACTCCATGCACCAGTTGGTACAGGGCCGGCAAATCACTGGCGGAATGGGCCGCCTCGGAAATGGCGTACAAGGCAGCCTGCATCGCCTCGGCCTGCTTGCGCTCGGTAATATCCCGGGCTACGCCAACGCGCACCTGCTCGTCTTCCAGCCATTGGGTCGACCACATGATGTGGACCACCGAGCCATCCTTGCGGACGTAGCGGTTCTCATGGTCCGTGTTCGGCTTGCCGGCATTGATACCCTCGATGATGGTCAGGGTCGCGGCGTGGTCATCCGGGTGCATGAACTCAAAGGCCCTGCGCCCGATCATCTCCTCAGACGGGTAACCGAAAACCCGCTCACTGGCAGCACTTACGTATAGAAAGCGTGCATCTTTGTCCACGACGCAAACAACATCGAGCAGCAGGTCGATTAGTTGGTCATGGGGCAGGTTGGCGTTTGATGTCATGGTGATGACTATATGTGGTGTCTGCCGAGTTAGCTAGCTGTGATCAGGCGACAGAGGGTGTTTGATCATTGCTATTACCATTAATGCATACCAGGCAGTTGCAAGGCATTTGATTAACTGCTTTAACTTCTAAGGCAAATACAGCCAAGGTCAAAGCATCTTTCGTATTCACACAGGGAAGCCATGAATACCAGTAACCGTGCTAATGCAGCACCAGGTTTTACCAATGGGGAGGAAGCCACGGTCGCGGTACTGGTGGATTGTGACAAAGCCCCAGACCAGGAAGCCGGCAGCAACCAAAGCCAAAGCCGCAGCCAAATCTGAACCGGCCAAAGAAACCAACAAGGCACCTGCCAAGCAGCGACAGAAATTTGTTGTTGAAGCAGTGTCGTTGCTGGCAAGTGACTCATCCGAGGGCAAAGTGGGCTTGGGTCCGCTCGGGCAATACCTGAAGCGCACAGATCCAGCTTTTTCACCTAAAACATAAGGTCATTCAGGTTTGCTGGATATGCTCAAGACCTATGATTTGCTCGAACTCAAGCAGCAGTCAGGCGGCCAATGGTCAGTTTGGTTAGCGGCCAGCAAAGCCAGCCTGGTATCACCGTTAAAGCAAAGGTTTGATGTGCTGAACAAAACCAGGATTTATCGTGCAGTTGATCCCACAGCCAGAAACCTTTGCTAGCGTGCCGCACTTGGGCACCGAGTCAGCGCAAGGGCGCGTATGGGTGCCTGGACTGAAGTGGCCCTGGAATGTGATAGCGATATCCCCAAGAAAGACCGACCTGACGGGCTGATTCGACTGATGTCAGGCACTAAGCAATGGTCTGCGCTGGTGGAGGCAAAAATTGCAAATGCCGAGGTGGGTGAAGAGCAACTGAAGCGTTATGTTACTCAAGCCCTGAATTCATAGAATAAGTGCAACGCTTGAAACGATAGGCAGAGAGCCAGCTACCGGTACAATCCAGGCTCTCACACTGAAGGATTCAAGCGCATATGAATGCACATTACCGGCAACTGACTCAGAGCCAACGTTACCAGATTGAAGCCGGATTGGCTTCAGGCATGTCCCTGTCAGGCGTTGCCAAACAGATTGGCGTCCATACATCGACAGTCAGTCGGGAGGTTAGACGGAATAGCTCTCGAGGCCGTTACGAGGCGGCGCAAGCTGGCGGCCAATGCGATGACCGGCGCACCAATGCACGCAAGTACTGTAAGCCCAGAGCGTGGTTAACAGCACTTTTGCCGGTCTGGCTGGAGATGAAGTTCAGCCCTGAGCAAATAGCCAACCGCCTTCGGCTTGAAGGCTCCGATCATGTGGTCAGCCATGAATGGATATACCGTTTTATCGATACCGACAAACGCCATGGTGGGGAGCTCTACCTGCATCTGCGGCAGCGCCGCAGGCTCTACCGGAAACGCTACGGGAGCCATGACAGGCGGGGTCAGCTTCGAAATCGGGTATCTATCAGCGAGCGTCCTTCTGAGGCTGCAACCCGTGAACGAATCGGCGACTGGGAAGGCGACACTGTGCATGGCAAGGGCAGTAACTTGGTCACGTTGGTGGATCGGAAAAGTGGCTATCTCAGCGCCTATCCGGTCAAGCGCAGAACGCGCCGCCAGGTGACGCGGGCCATTAATCTTCAACTAAAAGGACACCAGGTGCATACGCTTACGCTGGACAACGGCAAGGAGTTTGCGGGGCACGAACGGATCGCCTTGAAAAGCGGCTGTAGCGTTTACTTTGCCGACCCTTATGCGTCCTGGCAGCGCGGCACCAATGAGAACACCAATGGTCTGTTGCGCCAGTACTTCCCCAAGGGAGCCGATTTCAGCACGATGACCGTTGAGTCGGTAAGTAAGGTCGCAGCGCAGATCAATTTACGCCCACGCAAACGCCTGGGATGGAAGACGCCGTACGAAGTGTATACAGGGGTGAGCGTTGCACTTATGTGTTGAATTCAGGAGCGAAGAAAAACAAGATTGATGCGGTCATTACCATCACAAACCAGTTTGTCGCCCTGCCTACGCATCACCCGGTAAAGCTACCCAAGGCCCAGATTAAAGGAGTGGAGCTGTACCACTGGTCCTGGATGTATGTCGTCACACAGGCCACCTTGCTACTGGATTCCGGTGAGGTCAGTTCACCGGATCAACGCTTTATCCTCGAAGAGGTGTTGCGCTATCTGGGTCATGATTCCAGCGGCATCACACGTTTCGACAGTATGAACCGAGAATGGAAAGAGGTGGTAGCCAAAGTGAAAAGTGGCGCACCTTTGGGCAAGGCCAGCGAAGAGGTCGAGAACACGGTTTCCAGTTGGCATCAGGAACAGCGCGACTTGTGCCTGGTCATCAGTCGCAAACTGGGGCGACAGGTCAAACAGAAGATCAGCAAGGTCCATCGCGGCGATCCGGTACAGCGACTCAAGGATGATGCCGACCTGCTGGTTAAGGAAAAGAAGCTGATCTGTTGCCTGGATATTCCCGATGCGGCAGCCGACCTGGATATCACTGCGGATCTAACCAAACGAACCATCACCTGCTCAATGCGATTGAGTGCTCCACAAGACAAAATCCGCAGCACCGCCCGGGTCAACTGGCTGCTCAAGCAACTCAATAAAGCTGCGACCGAGGGTATGTACGTCAAAGCAATCCGCCCTGGCAGGGCCGAGGAAACGCAAACATCCCTGGCCAGCTTGCTGGCTGATGGGAATGCGTTGGAAACCGCATCTACGAGTGTCGTGCCCAGTGCCTTTGAAGTGTTCTACATGGCAGATCTGGGTGCCCGCTTTTCCGGCCCCAAGGTGTTTATCGAGGAACTGGAAAAAGCAGTACCGCATTTCTATCAGGAAGTGGGGCAGAAGCTCAGAGCATGGGTTGCACCACCGCCGAAATTGCAACGTCGCGACCCCGTTCAGGTAATGACAGATGAAGAAAATGACGAGCCAAGTCAGGTGGTTGCGGACGGTAACGAAAAGCATTAAGTCAATCGAGAGGGTTTTATGGTGAAGTTCCTGCGACTATGATGTAATACATTGTAGTCAATAGGTTTGAGGATGCAGTTATGAGTGTCACAACAGTGCGTTTGCAGGCAGAGGTTGAGCAGCACCTGGAAGCAATTGCCAGCAGGCTTCAGCGCAGCAAAGGGTGGGTTATTAACCAGGCTGTGCAGGAATACATTGAAAAACAGCAGCTAGAGCAAAAGCGCTGGAGTCAAACCCTGGAGGCAATGGAGTCTGCCGCTCAAGGGAAACTCGTTGATGCCAGTGAGGTTCATGATTGGCTCAATAGCTGGGGAACTGAAAACGAACAAGAAGCACCGAGGTCAGGTAAGTGAAACTGGTTTACACGGATGAAGCCATTAAAGATTTACAACGCTTGAGAGAATTTATCGCAGTACATAATCCGCCGGCATCAACCAGAATAGCCGCAGAGCTGGTTGGTAAAATCGAATTGCTACCTGACTTCCCGCAAATTAGCTCGCCTGTCGGTTTGGCGCCAGATCCGGAATCAGTTCGCGATATGGTTTTTGGTAAATATGTTGTGCGGTACTCGGTGCACTCCAGTGCCATTATTATTCTTCGTGTTTGGCATGGACTGGAAGGCGAGCGCTAGCCACGTTCCTGCGCATTTTTTTGCCAAAAAAGTGTGGCAAGCGGGCAGCAATCGGGCTAAGTTGAATAGAGGCTTAGCGCCATAATAATCCATAAAATGGAGCCCAAGGATGGCACGCAAACGCAGTTCCGGTCTGGAAGACCTGATTACCCTACTCGCTCGACTCCCCTGGTGGATTAGCGCATTGATCGGCGTCGTTAGCTGGTTAGTTCTGCGCCAGATCGCCGCCAATCCGCCAAGCACTGCCAATGTGCTCAATACCGCCGATATGTCGAATGTCATGCTGCGATCGCTGGCCTATACCTTTGCCAACATAGGCCAATATCTGATTCCAGCGATATGCGCCATTGGCGCTATCTGCTCACTGGTTGCCCGCAGCAAGCGCAAAAACCTGCTGCAGCGCGTCAATACCGCCGGCCAACCGGCTCGCACCATCGACGGGCTTAGTTGGCAGCAATTCGAGCAGGTGATTGGCGAAGCTTTTCGTACCCAGGGTTACAGTGTCAGTGAAACCGGCAGCCAGGGTGCGGACGGCGGCATTGACCTGACACTGCACAAGGATGGTGAGAAATACCTGGTGCAATGCAAACACTGGCGGGCGCAAAAGGTTGGCGTACCCGTAGTGCGTGACTTCCTCGGCGCCATGGCCGCAGAGGGGGCAGTGGGCGGTATGGTCATTACCTCTGGCCAATTCACCAACGAAGCCAGAGCTTTTGCCGAAGGGCGCAATATTCAGTTGATTGACGGCAGCAAACTCAAAACCCTGCTGGCACAGCACAAGCCAATTGCAACCCTCGTTCAGCCTGCTCTCGCAACCCCAGCCTGCCCCTTGTGCCAGAGCACAATGGTCAAGCGTACCGCCAGGCGTGGTCTGAATGCAGGTAATGCGTTTTGGGGGTGTTCTGGGTATCCGGGGTGCAAGGGTGTGGTGAATATTATGGCGAGTTCTGAGTTTCAATAGGCAAAAGGCAAGACCTGACCCCGATTTTATTCGGGTTGTTGATCAATTCTTAGGGTAAGCCGCAACATGTTTTATAAGCGCATCTTCGCAAATAAAAAAACCGGCCTGCGCTTCGCTGCCATGGGTAATTGCCAGCTGGAGTTCTTCGAGCGCGACGGCGTGCCATTTTTTACGGCAACCATTTTCCAGGGGCGGCAGCTACAGAAGATTGAGCTGGATTTGGCCGCTATCAGCGTGGCAACCCTGGGCGAACACGGGTATCAGCTGGTGACTCGCCATACCACATGCAAATTCCAGATCCTTGAGGATAAGGGCGCGTTTCGCGGGGTACTGACGCAAAAGTTCCTGCACTGGCTACCTTACAAGCGCTTCAAGGGGCGTATCAGCCGGCAGGGTGTCGGGGTGATTCGTGATGGGTTTGCGCCCTTCATCAATAGTGAGGCGTATTGAGCGGTATTAGGTTCGGGTTGCCCAGTAGCTTTCAGTTCGGTAATCATGCGCCCTGGAGCTCGAGGGTAATGCCTGAAACCTGGGGCCGCACCGAATTGAAGGCTAAGCCCCCCTTTTGGCTGGCGGCTAGTCAACCGCTTTACTGACAGGCTGGTATATGCAGGACACAGCTCCCTCGGTTATAGCAATGCTATAGCGATGGTCGCAGTGCAGCGAAGCAAACAGAACTGGTAACTGAGCGTTGCCGAACCGCGCTGGGAGGAAAAGGATGCGCTGACCTGGTGAGCACACTGCGTTGGTGGATTCGAGAGACGTATCCTTGACCTCACATACCACAGACTGGTCAAGGTCAGCCGTGGACTGCACAGGCTTGCAACCAGCCACCAAATAACTCAGCCCACCAAGCATGGCTAGGGCATACACACATTTCATCGTCTGACTCCAGAAAGGCCTTCTACGAGGCTTTATAGAAAAGAGGGGTGTCTTAGCCAACTATGCTGGTAAAAAACGCAGTGTAGTCAATATATTAAAAATAATGGCCATGTGCCTTTATTTTACGATAGCCTTTCGGAAAACCGAAAACTAAATTCTGCCTTCATGGTATGAAGAGCCTAAATCTGGCCATAAAAAATCCCGCAACCATCACTGGCTGCGGGATTTTGATTTACCGGGCTAGCAGACTTCAGTCAGCAATCTTCACCAGTTGCTTACCAAAGTTCTTGCCTTTCAGCATACCCTTGAAGGCTTCCGGGGCGTTTTCCAGGCCTTCGGCGATGGTTTCGCTGTACTTGAGCTTGCCGCTGGCGACCTGCTCGGCGAGCAGGGCGGTGGTTTCCTGGTGCTGGTCCTGCCATTCGGTGACCAGGAAGAAGCGGTGCTCGGGCTTGGGGTCGAGCTTGCCGAAGATGTGGAAGGGGGTTTCCACTTTACTCTGGTCTTCGGCGTTGTAGGCTGAGACGTAACCACAGATCGGCACCCGGGCGCCGGGGTTGAGCAGTTTGGCGACGGCCTTGGCTACGTCACCACCGACGTTTTCAAAGTACACGTCGATGCCTTTCGGGCAGGCGGCGGCCAGATCGGCGTCGAGGTTGCCGGCCTTGTAGTCGATGCAGGCATCAAAGCCCAGTTCGTCGACGACGTATTTGCATTTCTCCGGACCACCGGCGATGCCGACGACGTGGCAACCGAGTTGCTTGGCGGTCTGGCCAACCACGGTGCCAACGGGGCCGGAGGCGGCGGCAACCACGACGGTTTCACCGGCTTTGGGTTTGCCGACGTGGACCAGGCCGTGATAACCGGTACGGCCCGGCATGCCGGCAACGCCCAGGTAGGTTTGTAGCGGGGCGCCAACGTCCTTGATCTTGTACACCATGGTGGCGTTGCCGGGGATGATGCAGTATTCCTGCCAGCCGGAGTACACGGTGACCAGGTCGCCAACCTGATAGTTGTCGGACTTGGACTCAACCACGCGGCCAACGCTTTCGCCGACGATGACTTCACCGATGCCGATCGGGTCCATATAGCCTTTGCTGTCGTTCATGCGCGGGCGCATGTAGGGGTCGAGTGACAGCCAGAGGATTTGCAGCAGGACTTCGCCGTCCTTGATCTCGCGCACCGGCTCTTCGACCAGTTTCAGGTCGCCGTCCTGCAGCTCGCCCTGGGGGCGTTGATTAAGGACGATCTTTCGATTGGTATATTGGCTCATGCTTACCTCATTCTTGGTGTGGCGGCGGGGCCGCGCTGTGTCAATGAACATGGCCGCAGCCATGGAAACCCGTTGATGGTAAACCAGACGCCGCTGTGTGCAGCGCTTATTCATCAGTGTGATTACATGCTAGCAGGCACAGCGAAATCGGTCTGTCAGCGCCATTGATATTCCAGGCTCAGGCCGGCCAGCCAGTTGCGCTCGGGGGCCGGTTCGTAGAAACGCCCGCCGGGACCGTTGACGATCAGCGAGCTGATGTATTCGCGGTCAGCCAGGTTATTGACCCGTACAAAGGGTTCCAGGTTCAGGCCGCCGATGCTGTGCCGGTAGCTGGCGTGCCAGTTGAATACGGCATAGCCCGCAGCGGAGTCGGCGTTCTCATCATTGGCATATCGTTGGCTCAGGCTCTGGGCTTCCAGCGCGGTGCGCCAGTTGCTGTCGGGCACTTGCCAGGCCAGTTCGCTGAACAGGCTGTGCCGCGGTACGCCGGGCAGCCGGTTACCGGAATAGTTAACGCCGGCGCTCTGGTAGCTGTCGAAGCGCGCCTGCACGTAGGTGTAGGCGGCATAAAAGCTCAGACCATGGTCAAACTGCTGGTTCAGGCTCAGCTCAACGCCCCGCCGGGTGGACTCGGCAGCGTTGGTGAAGGTGGGGCGCTCGGTCACCTCCTGGTTGGGCCCGGTGACGATTTCATCCTTGACCCGGGTGTCGAACAGCGCGGCGGTGATTTCGGTCTGCTGCTGGCGCAGGCGCAGACCGAGTTCGCGGTTGAAGGAGCGTGACGCGCCCAGATCCAGATTCAGGCCGCTGCCGCTTGGCCGATAGGCCAGTTCCTGCGCGGTGGGGGTTTCAAACCCTTTGCCGATGGCGGCATAGAGGCTGAGTGCCGGGGTCCATTGGTAGCTCAGGCCGAGGGCCGGGTTGGTCTGGCTGAAGCGGCTGCTACCGCTGTCATCACTGCCGTCTTCAAAGTAGTCATCATCCGAACTGAAGCGCACCTGGCTGTGCCGTGCGCCGGCGGTCAGGGTCCAGTCCGGGTGCAGGGTCCAGGTGGAGATCAGGTAGGCATCGCGGCCCTGTACGCGGTTGAATTCATCGCGCTGCAGGCTACCTTTGCGGCCCTGTTGATTGACGAAACCGAGGCGCTCTTCGCCCTGGTAATCCCAGGTCAGGCCGGCGGCCAGTTCGACCGGCAAGCCAAAGGCGAGGGTCTGGCGTTGCCAGCCCAGTTCGGCGCCACCGAAGCGGCGATCCAGTTCGATCACGCCGCCGCCAGCGAATTGACCGCTGCCGGGGAAGGCCAGGTACTGCTGCACATAGCGGGTGCCGCCATAGGCCATCAAGGTCAGTTGATCACCATTGGCCAGTTGGCGCTGGTAGTTGGCGCCGCCCTGTTGGTGGCGCACCGTCTTGCGGGTATCGAAGGTCTGACTGCCGGCGACGGCCTGGCGGCGGTCTTCCCGCACCTGGTCGGCGGTCAGCCCCAGCGGATCCTGGGTATCGGGTTGATCGAGGGCATTGAACAGCAGGGTCAGGCTGGACATATCGTCGATATCAATGCCCAGGCGCAGGCTGCCGGTATCGCGGCGGGTGTCGCTATGGTCGCGG
>JAMCWB010000055.1 GCA_023475025.1 Gammaproteobacteria bacterium | reverse complement strand
CAACCAAACCAGACAGCGAATTTTCCGGCCTTGGCGATCACCAGAGTGAACGAGCGTTGCAACCAAACCCGGTGCCAAGGCCTTTGCACCGCACCCGCCAAAAACTCACAAATGCCGGGCCATTAACAGTGATTAGACCGCACGCGGCACTAATACATAATAGTTTGTTCGATATAGCTCCAGCATAGCCGAACTCGTTAAATCTCATAAACCAGTAAAATCAATAATTTACCCGACCCTAGCAAGCCCTCAGGTGTATTGGCTTGACATCTTCTTTTTGCCCAACCAATACTACTGTATAAACAACCAGCTTAGAGGTTAGCATGGACAGCTTACCCCCAAAACCCCGTTTGCAGGAGCAGTTTCGTGCCGTCATGCGCGTACATCGATACAGCATCCGAACTGAAAAAGCCTACTGGTATTGGATTCGGTACTTTCTGCGTTTTCACAGATTACGCCACCCTTTGGAGCTTGGGCCAAGAGAAGTAAACGAGTTTCTCAGTTGGCTAGCGTCTGATCGTCAGGTTGCTGCTTCAACACAAAACCTGGCATTGAATGCAATCGTTTTTCTTTATGCTCGAGTACTTGAGCAGCCTTTGGGTGACATTGGCGATACCATCAGGGCCAAGCGTCCGCCCAGGTTGCCGACTGTGCTTTCTCATCAAGAGGCCATGGCAATCATTTCTCACCTTGCTACGCCATACGATTTACTGGCATCTCTCATGTATGGCGCGGGGTTGAGAGTCGTCGAGTCAACCCGACTTAGAGTCAAGGATATCGATTTCAACCGCCAGATCATTACTGTCCGCGATGGTAAGGGTGGTAAAGATCGCACCACTCTTCTTCCGGCCAGCATGATTGAACCCCTTCACCTGCGTTTACAAAAGCTGCAAGCCGCCTGGAAATCTCAGGACCCTTTTTTCAAGATCCCGGTTTCACTGCCTTTCGCCCTGCGGCGCAAATACCCGCGTGCACCCTATTCACTGGAATGGCAATGGCTTTTTCCTTCCGGCGGCGTTTGCCTGGATGATGAAGGCCAGTGTGTTCGCCACCATGTTCACGTAAGTACTGTTCAGCGCGCGGTAAAAATCGCTGTAGGAAAAGCCGGTATTGCTAAGCCCGCTGGCTGCCATACCTTTCGCCACACCTTTGCTACCGAGTTGCTGCGGCGTGGTAGTGATATTCGCACCGTGCAGACTTTGCTGGGGCATGCGGATGTGCGTACTACGCAGATATACACCCATGTGCTCGGTCAGGGGTTTGCCGGAGTGCAGAGCCCATTGGGCTGACCTTCAGGGTTCAGACACGCTACCACCCTACCCTGTTTTCGCGAGCATGCCAGAATGATTGTGCTTGGTTTGTGAGCAGGAAGGTGGCAGTCCGTGCCGATAGGCGGGGGTGTCAGCATTCCGTGCTGACTTGAACATAGCGGGGTTTGGCGGAGAATGCTAGTGGCACCTTGCCCCTCTCCCCGTAGCGGGAGAGGGGCTTTTGGTTAACCCACCCAGGCACGGGCGTTGCGGAACATGCGCATCCAGCCGCCGTCTTCGTTCCAGTCATCGGGGTGCCAGGAATTCTGTACGGTGCGGAAGACCCGTTCCGGGTGCGGCATCATGATGGTGACGCGGCCGTCGCGGGTGGTCAGGCCGGTGATGCCACGTGGCGAACCGTTCGGGTTGGCTGGGTAGCGTTCGGTCATGCGGCCACGGTTGTCGATATAGCGCAAAGCAACGCTGTTGCTGGCTTCGCAGGCATCCACAGCAGTGCTGCTGCTGAATTCGGCATGGCCTTCACCGTGGGCAATGGCAATCGGTAGGCGGGTGCCAATCATACCGTTGAGGAAGATCGACGGCGAAGCCTGGACTTCAACCAGGGCAACACGGGCTTCGAACTGTTCGGAGCGGTTGCGTACGAAGTGCGGCCAGTGGTCGCTGCCGGGGATCAGTTCACGCAGGTTGGACAGCATCTGACAGCCATTGCATACCCCGAGGGTGAAGGTATCCGGGCGTTGGAAGAAGGCGCTGAAGGCTTCGCGGGCGTCGGCGTTGAACAGGATGGATTTGGCCCAGCCCTCGCCAGCCCCCAGTACGTCACCGTACGAGAAGCCGCCACAGGCAACCAGGCCACGGAAGTCGGCCAGGTCGACACGGCCCGCGAGAATGTCGCTCATGTGAACGTCGATGGCATTGAAGCCGGCGCGGGTGAAGGCGGCAGCCATTTCCACCTGGCCGTTGACGCCCTGCTCACGCAGGATGGCCACTTGCGGGCGTATGCCACTGTTGATGTAGGGGGCGGCAATGTCGTCGTTGACGTCATAGCTGAGCAGGACATTCAGGCCGGGGTTACCGTCATCGGCCAGGCCGTCGAATTCCTGGTCGGCGCAATCGGCGTTGTCGCGCAGGCGCTGGATATGCCAACTGGTTTCGCTCCAGGCTTGCTGCCAGGCGGCGCGGGTGCCACTGAGCAGCACGTCATCATTGAAACTGAAATTGAGGATCTGCGCGCTCTGCGGTTGGCCGATCACGGCGCTGCAGTCGCCCAGGCCGGCACCGGACAATTGCGCCAGCACGGCTTCGGTATCGCTCTGGCGTACCTGAATCACCGCACCCAGCTCTTCGTTGAATAGAACTGCAGCAAGCTGGTCGGCCTGATCGGCCAGCACATCCAGGTTGATATTCAGACCACAATGGCCGGCAAAGGCCATTTCCGCCAGGGTGGCCAAAAGGCCACCATCGGAGCGGTCGTGGTAGGCGATCACTTGGCCATCGGCGTTCAAGCCCTGGATCACGGCGAAGAAGGCTTTCAGGTCTTCGGCGTCGTCCAGGTCCGGGCCTTGCTGGCCGATGCGGTTATAGACCTGTGCCAACGCGGAGCCACCCAGGCGGTTCTGGCCACGGCCAAGGTCAATCAGTATCAGGTCGGTATCACCCTGGTCCATGCGCAGTTGCGGGGTCAGGGTCTGGCGGGCGTTCTGCACCGGGGCAAAGCCGGTCACGATCAGTGACAACGGCGAGGTTACGCTCTTGTCATCACCACCATCATTCCAGCGGGTTTTCATCGACATGGAATCTTTGCCGACCGGAATGGTAATGCCCAGCTCGGGGCATAGTTCCATGCCCACGGCCTTGACGGTATCAAACAGGCGCGCATCTTCACCCGGGTGGCCGGCCGCAGCCATCCAGTTGGCGGACAGCTTGATATCGGAGAGTTTCTCGATGCGTGCGGCGGCCAGGTTGGTGATGGTTTCAGCAACCGCCATACGGCCGGAGGCCGGCGCATCCAGCAGCGCCAGCGGGGTGCGCTCGCCCATGGCCATGGCTTCACCGGTCAGCACATCAAAACTGCTGGTGGTGACCGCACAATCGGCCACCGGCACTTGCCAGGGGCCGACCATCTGGTCGCGGGCGACCATGCCGGTAATGCTGCGGTCACCAATGGTGATCAGGAAGTTCTTGCTGGCAACCGACGGCAGACGCAGCACGCGCAGGGCCGCTTCTTCCAGCGGCATATCGGCCGTGAAATCATCCTGCGGCGAGGCTTCGCGCACCACGTCACGGTGCATGCGCGGCGGCTTGCCGAGCAGCACTGACAGCGGCATATCCACCGGCTGATTGTCGAAGTGCTCGTCGTTAAGCAGCAGCAGTTGCTCTTCGGTGGCTTCACCGACCACCGCGTACGGGCAGCGCTCACGCTCGCAAATCGCCCGGAAACGTTCATAGTCGGCATTGTCGACGGCCATGACGTAGCGTTCCTGGGATTCGTTGGACCAGATTTCCGCCGGGCTCATGCCCGGTTCATCGTTAGGCACCTTGCGTAGCTCGAAACGACCGCCACGGCCGCCATCATTGACCAGTTCCGGGAAAGCATTGGACAGGCCGCCGGCACCGACGTCATGAATGAAGGCAATCGGGTTCTTGTCACCCAGCTGCCAGCAACGGTCGATGACCTCCTGGCAGCGGCGTTCCATTTCCGGGTTTTCCCGTTGTACCGAAGCAAAATCCAGATCCTCGGCACTGGCGCCGGTATCCATCGACGAGGCGGCACCGCCGCCCAGGCCAATCAGCATGGCCGGTCCGCCGAGCACGATCAATTTGGCGCCAACGGTAATCTCGGCTTTCTCAACGTGATTGGCGCGGATATTACCCAGGCCGCCAGCAATCATGATCGGCTTGTGGTAGCCGCGAATTTCCGGACCACGGGGTGACTGCACCGTGTGCTCGAAGGTACGGAAGTAACCGGTCAGGTTGGGGCGACCAAATTCGTTGTTGAAGGCTGCGCCGCCCAGCGGGCCTTCAATCATGATCTGCAGCGGGCTGACGATACGACCGGGTTTGCCGTTGTTTTCTTCCCAGGGCTGCAAGAAGCCCGGAATACGCAGGTTGGAGACAGTAAAACCGGTCAGACCCGCCTTCGGCTTGCCACCACGGCCGGTCGCCCCCTCATCGCGGATTTCCCCGCCTGAGCCGGTTGCCGCACCCGGGAAGGGGGCAATGGCTGTGGGGTGGTTATGGGTTTCCACCTTCATCAGGATATGCACGGACTCTTCGTGTGCACGGTACTCGCCGCTGCCCGGCTGCGGGAAGAAACGCCCGGCGGTAAAGCCTTCGATCACCGCAGCGTTATCCTTGTACGCTGACAACACCCCTTCGCCATGCATCTCATAAGTGTTCTTGATCATGCCGAACAGGCTCTTGTCCTGCGCTTCACCATCAATATCCCAACTGGCGTTGAAGATCTTGTGGCGACAATGCTCGGAGTTGGCCTGGGCAAACATCATCAGCTCGACATCACTGGGGTTGCGACCCAAGTCAGTGAAGCTGGTAACCAGATAATCAATCTCATCATCTGCCAATGCCAGGCCCAGATCGGCATTGGCCTGTTCCAAGGCAGCACGGCCACCGGTCAGAATATCCACCCGCTGGAAGGGTTTTGGCTCGGTATGCGCAAACAGCCCGCTGGCCGCTTCCAGTTCATCCAGCGCCACTTCGGTCATGCGGTCATGCAACAATTGCTTGACCTGTGCCAGCTCCTTGCTGGTCAGCTCGCCCTTGATGTACCAGGCAATCCCGCGCTCCAGCCGGCGCACATTGCCCAGACCACAGTTATGCGCGATATCGGTAGCCTTGCTCGACCAGGGTGAAATGGTGCCGAAGCGCGGCAACACCAGCACCAGCGTACCTTCCGGCTCTTCAACATCCACCGAGGGGCCATAGGTCAGCAACCGGCTGAGCACCAGCGCTTGCTCATCATCCAATGGCGCATCGAGCTCGGCGAAATGCATGAACTCGGCATACACATGACTGACGCCGGGCACTGTGGCCTGCAAGCGGGTCAATTGCTTGAGGCGGCGAAAATCGGAAAGGGCTGGGGCTCCACGCAGAATGTGCATGCTGTAACGGCCTCGAGGAAATAGTTTGAAATGAAGCCCCATAGGATACCTTAACCGCCGCGTCGGGGCCATGCTGACAGGTCACTCACTCTGACGTTTCAGGGTATATGGTCGCCGGCATATTTTGCCTATACTGCTGGCATGAGACTGACGCCGCATTGCCGACTCCTGACGTTTTTCCTTGCCTGGGCCCTTGCGGCGTTCATGCTGACCGGCTGTAGCAGCGAGCCAGAAGACCGCCTGGGGCTGATTCAGGAGCGCGGCAGCCTGGTTGTGGTCACCCGCAATACACCCACCACCTACTACCAGGACCGCCATGGCCCGACCGGGCTGGAGTTCGAATTGGCTCGGCGCTTTGCCGAGCATATCGGCGTCGAGCTGGATATGCGCATCAACAGTACGCTGGATCAGTTGTACACCAGCATCAGCGCCCCCGATGAACAGCCTGACAGCGCCGATCTGGCGGCCGCCGGCCTGGCCCGCAACAGCGCACGCATTGACCAGGTCCGTTACGCCCAGCCCTACCTGCATGCCACGCCGCAGGTCATCTACCGCCGTGGCAATCGCCAGCCACGCGCGCTGGAAGACCTCTACGACAAACGCATCATGGTGCTCGCCGGCAGCAGCCTGGTCACCCTGCTGCGTGAGCTGCAGGAAGAACACCCCGCGCTGGTATTCGAGGAAACCGAGCAGGTTGAAGTGGTAGACCTGCTGCGTCTGGTCAACGACAACGAGATCGACCATGCCGTGGTCTACTCCAACGAGCTGGTGGTCAACCAGGCGTTTTACCCAGCAATTCATATCGGCTTTGATCTGGCTGAAGCCCGGCCCATCGCCTGGGCGCTGCCGCTGGGTGAAGAAAATGACAGCCTGGCCGAAGCGGTGGACGAGTTTTTCAGCAGCATTCAGGCTGATGGCACACTGGACCAGCTGATCGAGCGCTTTTACGGCCATGCCGATGTGCTTGACTACGTTGGTGCACGCGCTTTTGCCCGCCATATGCAGCAGCGCCTGCCGCGTTTCGAGGCCCTGTTTCGCGAAGCCGGTGACCAGTACGGGCTGGACTGGCGCCTGCTGGCCGCCATGGGTTACCAGGAATCGCTCTGGGACCCCGACGCGCGTTCTTTTACCGGCGTGCGCGGGCTGATGATGCTGACCTTGCCAACCGCCCAGTTTGTCGGCGTGACCAACCGCATCGACCCGCGCCAGAGTATTTTTGGTGGCGCCCGCTACCTGATCTGGGTGCGTGACCAGATTTCGGCGGACATTCCCGAGCCGGACCGCACCTGGTTTGCCATGGCCGCCTATAACGTCGGCCTCGGGCACCTGAACGATGCCCGCATCCTGACCCGCAACAATGGCCGCGACCCGGACCGCTGGATTGACGTCAAGGATCACCTGCCGCTGCTATCGAAAAAGCAATGGTACAGCCAGACCCGCCACGGCTATGCGCGCGGCTCAGAGCCGGTGCACTACGTACAGAACATCCGCCGCTACTACGACATTCTGCAGTGGGTGACCCAGCCACCGAGCGAATCAACCCAGCTGCCGGCTGGCGAATACCACTCCCCCGGCATTCTCGAACAACTGCCGCAACTCTGAACAACAATAATCGCGAGCCCTGACCATGCCCCTGACACAATCCGAGTACCTGCAGCACGATGCCACCGGCCTGGCCGAACTGGTCGCCAAGGGTGAGACCAGCGCCAGCGAGCTGCTGGAACTGGCTATCGCCCGTCATCACGCGCTCAACCCTGCGCTGAATGCCGTCTGCCAACCCATGTTCGATATTGCCGCCGAGCGCGTTCGGCAGCCCTTGCAAGGGCCACTCGCCGGGGTACCCATGCTGATCAAAGACGTGATCCAGGATTATGCCGGGCTCGCCTCCAGCCGCGGCAACAAGGTCTACAGCCAGATCAAGGCCAGACAGCATGCGCACCTGGTCCAACGCCTGCTGGATGCCGGCGCCGTCATCATGGGCAAGACCAACACCCCGGAACTGGCCCTCAAGGGTGTGACCGATCCCGCCCTGTTTGGCCGCAGCAACAACCCCTGGAACCTGGCACACACCACCGGCGGTTCCAGCGGCGGGTCAGCTGCAGCTGTTGCCGCCGGCATAGTGCCCATCGCCGGCGCCAACGATGGCGGTGGCTCGATCCGCATTCCCGCCGCCTGCTGCGGCCTGTTCGGCCTGCGCCCCAGCCGCGGCCGCGTCTCGGTGGGCCCTGCCATCAGTGAAGTCTGGGAAGGTGCCAACAGCGATCTGGTGGTCAGCCGCAGCGTGCGCGACAGCGCCCTGGCGCTGGATATCATGGGCGGCAGCAACCCCGGCGACCCCTTTATCATCGCGCCACCGAGCGGCAGCTACCGCGAACTGGCCCAACGCGAGCCGGGCACACTGCGCATCGGTTACAGCACCCGCTCACCCGTCGACACCCCGGTACACCCGGAAGCCGTTACAGCCGTTGAACGCAGCGTGGAACTGCTCCGCAGCCTGGGCCATGAGGTCGAAGAAGCCGCTCCGGATTATGACGGCCAGCAACTGGCACGCTGCTTTCTGGATATGTATTTCGGCCAGACCGCCGCCACCGTCGACGAAGCCCGTCAACTGGGCGCCAAGGACCGCGATTTCGAACTGCTGACCCGCACCCTCGCCGCCTTTGGCCGCGCCATGAGCAGCAGCCAATATATCCGCAGCCACCGCCAGTGGAATGACTTCAGCCAGTCATTGGGCCGCTATTACCAGCAATACGACCTGTTCATGACCCCGGCCATCGCCCACCCACCGATGCACCACGAGCGTGGCAATATCCCGAAAAAACAGGCACAGGTGCTGGAGCTGCTGCTATCGACCGGCATGCTGCCGCTACTGGCACGCTGGGGGCTGCTGGAAAGCATGGTCAACGACATGGCCCGCCGCAACCTGACCTACGTGCCCTTCACCCAGCTGGCCAACCTCACCGGCACTCCGGCCATGAGCGTCCCCCTGCACTGGACTGAGAGCGGCCTGCCACTGGGCGTGCAATTCAACGCACCCTTCGGCAGTGAAGCCTTGTTGCTGCAACTGGCTACCCAACTGGAACAGGCGCAGCCCTGGGCTGGGCGTTGGCCTGAAATGGCAGGCGTCAAATAAAAACCAGCGTCGCCAACTGGGTGGCGCTTTGAAGAATTATAGTTGAAGCCGAAATAGCAGGCTTACCGCAGAGTCAGGCCTTGAGTGCATCAGGATGCCAGGGCACGGAGGACAATTTCCGGCTCTTTGGCAACAACATTCAAAAGCACCAGAGCTGGTCCCTGGGGACTGCGATCACCACGCTCCCAATGGCGGAGAGTACTGACGCTTATACCGAACGCAGACGCAAACTCGTTTTGTGACATACCCACTTTAGCCCGAATCTTCTTTACATCCAGCGGACCAAATTCGTGCACAACGGCTTTACCAGGTTTACCCCCGGAAAACTCTACGGCCTCAGTCAAACCCTGTTTGATACTGGAAAATGCATTAGTCATCATTGCCACCATAATGCTTACGTAAAAGACTGGTGAGTTTTGCAAGTTCATTTCGCTCGGACTTGCTCAAGTTCGCTTTTTCACCCTTGCCAAATACAGTCAATAAGAACAGCGGCATCGTGCCATTGTGGTAGTAATAAATAACGCGAACCCCACCACTTTTACCTTTCCCTTGAGCAGACCACCGTAGCTTCCTGATTCCTCCCGTACCCTGCATGAGATCGCCAGACTGAGGGCGGAGGGCCAAATAATTGATAAGGCTGAGCTTCTCTTCCTCATTGAGAAGAGCCAATGCACGTTTCAGAAATTCAGGTAGCTCAACGATCGTCTGCATGAGACCAAGTATAATCCAATGGATTACACCCGATCAAGCGCGTACTTCTGGTAGAGTTGCAGCTTGCGAGCGCCTGCAAACCCCTTTGGTCGGCGCAAACAGGAAGACAGATTGAGAGGTTTTACGCCCCACCCACCGTCATACCGTCCACCAACCAGCTGCCGGTGAGGTAATTACCGCGCCGCTCGGTATCACTACCGACACAACGCAGTTGCCGGTACATATCGCGCATATTGCCGGCCACGGTAATTTCTTTCACCGGATAGGCAATCTCGCCGCTCTCCACCCAGAAACCACCCGCCCCGCGTGAATAATCGCCGGTGACCATATTCACGCCCTGGCCCATCATCTCGGTCACCAGCAGCCCCGTACCCATCTCTTTCAACAGGCTATCGAGTTCCCCGGCGTTGGCCGTGATATGCAGGTTATGCACCCCACCGGCGTTAGCCGTACTCGGCAAACCCAGCTTGCGGCCCGAATAACTGCTGAGCATCCAGCTTTGCAGTACCCCCTGCTCGACAAAGGATTTGGCCCGTGTCGCCAATCCTTCACCATCAAAGGCCGCACTGCCCAGCGCCTGCGGCAAGTGTGGGCGTTCATCAATGGTCACCCAGTCCGGGAAGATCGGCTGACCCAGGGCATCGAGCAGGAAAGTGGACTCGCGATACACCGAGCCACCGGCAATCGCACCCATCAACTGCCCCAGCAAACCAGCCGCCTGATCGGCCGCAAACAACACCGGCACTTTGGCCGTATTCACACTGCGAGCCCCCAGACGCGCCAGCGTCCGCTGCGCCGCCTTCTGCCCCAGCGCCTCGGCACTGCTCAAACGATCAGCCCGACGATCCACGCTGTACCAGTAATCGCGTTGCATCCCCTGCTCATCCGCTGCAATCAAAACTGCCGAGGCGCTGTGACGGCTACCCAGACCACTGCCAATAAAACCATGGCTGTTGCCATACACCCGGCAACCCTGCTGGGTGCTGACATTGGCGCTGTCACTGGTCAGCCGGCTATCCAGCGCCAGGGCCGCGCTTTCACAGGCCAGGGCACGCTCAATGGCCGCTTCCGCATCCATCGCCCAGGGGTGATACAAATCCAGATCCGGCAGTTCATTGGCCTTGGCCATCAGCGCCGCATCGGCTAATCCGGCATAAGGGTCTTCAGAGGCATGACGGGCAATCGCCAGGGCCGCAGTCACCGTGGTGCGAATCGCCTCATCCGAGGTATCCGAGGTGCTGGCCGAGCCCTTGCGCTGACCGACATAGAGGCTGATGGCAAAACCCTGGTCGCGGTTAAATTCGACCGTTTCCACCTCGCCCTGACGCACACCTACCGACAGCCCGGTATTGTGGCTGACCGCCACCTCACAGGCACTGGCGCCCTGCTTGCTGGCTTCCTGCAAGATAAACTCGACCCGCTGCTCCAGCTCACGGCGCATGTGTTCGGGGTTCTGGCTGGCTGACGTGGGATTCTGGCTCATGCGTTCTCCTCTGATAGACCAACAGTTTATCGTACTGTGACCTGGTTTGCGGACAGCGTTGCGGCAGCGCGGTATCATGGCGGCAATCGCTATTGATTCGCGCAAAAGGTTGACGATGACAGACTTTGAAGATGAAGAACAGCTTGACGAAGGCCCCAGCAAATCCCAGATAAAACGTGAGCTGCACGAGCTGCGCGAGCTGGGCCAGCGCCTGACCGAACTCAAGCCCGAGCAACTGGACAAGCTCAACCTCAAGCCCAAGCTGCGTCTGGCGCTGGAAGAAGCGCCGCGGCATACCGCACGTGGCGCACTCAAGCGGCACCTGAGCTTTGTCGGCAAACTGGTCCGTGATGAGGATATCGACAGCATTCGCGCGCTGATCGAGCGCATGGACAGCAGCAGCCAGGCACATGCCGAGCACTTCCACCAACTGGAGCGCTGGCGTGATCGACTGGTCAGCGGCAAAACCGATGAGCTCGAGGCCTTTATTGCCCTGTATCCGCATGCCGCAGACGACCGCCAGACCCTGCGCCAGCTGATTCGCCAGGCGACCAAGGAAACAGCGGAAAACAAGCCACCAGCAGCCGCCCGCAAGATCTTCAAACGCATCCGCGAAATCGTCGAAAATGCTTGAAGCAGACACCAAAAACCCCGGTCAATGACCGGGGTTTTTGGTTACCGCTACAACTTAATAGCCGATGGCAAAATCTTCTTCCGCCATATCCATCAGGTTGTCTGCGCCAGACAGCATAGCGTCAACATGCATGCGAGTACGCGGCAGGATGCGCTGGAAGTAGAAGCGCGCAGTCTGCAGCTTGGCCTTGTAGAAAGCCTCGTCGCTGGTACCGGCAGCCAGTTTTTCGCTGGCAACACGGGCCATGTCAGCCCAGAAGTAAGCCAGGCAGGCATAACCGGAGTACATGCAGTAATCAACCGCAGCAGCACCGACCATTTCACGGTCTTTCATCGCCGCCATGCCGATCTTCATGGTCAGTTCGCCCCATTCCTTGTTCAGCTGGTTCAAGGGCGCGACGAACTCCTGGATGCTCTCGTTGCCTTCGTTGGTCTGGCAGAACTTGTGCACGACCTTGGTGAAGACCTTCAGCGCTTCGCCCTGTGTCATCAGTACCTTGCGACCCAGCAGGTCGAGGGCCTGAATGCCGGTGGTGCCTTCATACAGCATGGAGATACGTGCATCACGTACGTTCTGCTCCATACCCCACTCGGCGATAAAGCCATGGCCACCATAGATCTGCACACCGTGGTTGGCCGCTTCAAAACCGACTTCGGTCATGAAGGCCTTGGCGATCGGCGTCAGGAAGGCCAGCATGGCTTCGGCGGCTTTCTTCTGCTCGGCATCCTGGCTGTTCTTCAGGATATCCACCTGCTTGGCGGTGAAGTAAACCATGGCACGGTTGCCTTCGTTGAAGGCTTTCATGGTCAGCAGCATGCGACGCACGTCAGGGTGCACAATAATCGGGTCAGCGGGCTTATCCGGAGCCTTGTTACCGGTCAGTGAACGCATTTGCAGACGCTCGCGGGCATACTTGATGCCACCCTGGAAGGCGACTTCGCCGTGGGCCAGGCCCTGCAGCGCAGTACCCAGACGGGCCGTGTTCATAAAGGTGAACATGGCGTTCAGACCCTTGTTCGGCTCACCGATCAGATAACCGGTAGCGTCATCAAAGTTCATTACGCACGTGGCGTTGCCGTGGATGCCCATCTTGTGCTCGAGCGAACCACAATGCACACCGTTACGCTCGCCCTTCTCGCCATCGGCATTGACCACAAACTTGGGTACGATGAACAGCGAGATACCTTTGGTACCAGCCGGTGCATCGGGCAGGCGGGCCAATACGATGTGAATGATGTTCTCTGACATATCGTGCTCGCCAGAGGAGATAAAGATCTTGGTGCCGGACACCTTGTAGCTACCATCAGCCTGCGGCTCTGCCTTGGTGCGCAGCATGCCCAGGTCAGTACCGCAATGCGGCTCGGTCAGACACATGGTGCCAGTCCACTCACCGGATACCAGCTTGGGCAGGAAGGTGTGCTTCTGCTCGTCGCTGCCATGGGTGTCCAGGGTGTTCATGCAGCCATGCGACAGGCCGGGGTACATACCCCAGGACCAGTTGGCTTGACCAACCATTTCGCTGATCGCCAGACCCAGTGACTCGGGCAGACCCTGACCACCGTGATCCGGGTTGTGTGCCAGACTCGGCCAGCCACCTTCAACATACTGCTGATAGGCTTCTTTGAAACCGGTCGGGGTTTTCACGCCCTCAGGAGACCAGGTGCAACCTTCGGTATCACCAACGCGGTTCAGCGGGGCAATAACTTGCTCACAGAACTTGGCGCCTTCTTCCAGAATGGCATTGACCATGTCCGGTGTGGCGTCTTCAAAACCCAGGTTCTGGTAGTGTTCTTCGTAACCCAACAGTTCGTCGCGTACAAAGCGGATATCACGAAGGGGAGCTTTGTAGTCTGGCATGGTGCTGACCTCAATGGTGTTATCGGTGTTCAAGAGCAGCCGCTGGCTGCACGTTAAGGTTGCCCTTCAGGGGGCAATTCAAACAGACGTTTGAAACATACGTTTATGGCTCATGCATGTCAACCTTTTTTCCTGCCCAGCAGCGCAGGAAAATTGTTTCAGCGACAGCGAGCGCCCCTGCCGCCGGTCATGCCCAGGCAGACGGCAGAGAACATAAGAAAATTATAGATGCCGTCAGAAGTAACGATGGATCGTACAGGTGAAGCGGCGGCCCCGCTCAGGCGCGCAGATCCAGCAAAGATGTCAGGTTGGCGTTCTGCTCGGTCGACTGATAGCTGGCCATGGCGGCACTATTGCGCACCGCAGGATCAACCGCGCGCTCTGTTGCTGGCGCAGTAAAAGTGACCCCGATATCCTCACTATCATCCTCACGCGCAGCTTGCTCGCTATCCAAGGGCCTTGCGCTGGCAGTCACTTCATCCTCATCTTCAGTCAGGCGCTCCTGCGCCAGCTCGGCGCGGGCTTCCGTAGCCTGTTGTGCTGCTTGTGCGGCCACTGCCAGATCCTGCGCTGAGGGTTCTGCCGGGGCCAGTGCGGCACGCTGCACCTGCTGCATCTTCTGCAAGGTTGCATCGGGATCATTGGGCACCGGCGCAATATCGATAGCTACCGAACCGCCAACGGCATACTGGCGCCCATCCGGGCCACGTTGATAGTCATAACTGACCGGCCCTGCATACTGGCCACCGACCGCCAAGTGTGCCTGCTCATGGGCACGAACTTCGCGGTCACGCTGGGCCAGAGTGCGGATCTCCTCTTGTAACAGCCGCTGCATTTCCGCTTCAGCGGCAGCAGCGCGTTGCTCCATCTCGGCAGCACGCTGCGCCTCGGCATCAGTATTCTCGGTAGAGGTCGCTGCACCTGCGGTTACCGGAACACTGATACCCGTAGGCACCATCGGCTGTAGCTGGCCAACGGGTTGCGTAGTCACAGTGCTGGAGCCAGCAACGGAACCGGGAACACGCGAAGGTATGCTGGACAGGCTGGAGGGTGATACCGCCGGTGGTGCTGGGTAAGCCGCTCCGGGCGGAGCGGCGAGGGCTAACATGCGAGGCTACTCATTGACTGCGGCTGGGCGTTGCCAGCCGCATGCCTCAGGCAGTGACGTCCAACAGGGTGCCCAGCACCTCGTCGGCCGTATCAATCACTGAAGCACCAACTTCGGCCTCCTGACGGCCTTGCTGCAGCTCGACCAGACTATCGACCAGATTGACCGGGCGGCTGGTTTCCAGCGGCGCGGCGGCGGGTGCCTGATCAGCATTGCCGAGCTGACCCGGAGCCTGTTGTGCAGGATTAACCTGCTGACCAGCGCGCGCAATGTCGCTGGCAGCGTTGTTCATCCGGTTCTGGCCCTGTTGCATGGACGCCAGACCACTGGATACAAGATCAATTGAAGGCATAGCTACCTCCTGTAGAAGGATTCAATATCATAGTGGCACATTTGCTCATTTTTTGCACGACCGTCAGTCAGCTGGTGGCGACATCAAGTCGGCCAGTTGCAGGTGCCCGGCAACCGCTGCAGCGCTGGCGTTTGCCAGACTGGGCACCACGCCCAGACAGGGCGCTGACATCAATTGTTGCAAGGTGGCCAGGTTCTCTTGCGGCCGACTCATCTGCGGGTCGACGTGATTAGCGACCCAGCCGGCAAGCTGCAAACCGCTGTCGCGTACTGCTTTTGCGGTCAATAATGCGTGATTGATGCAACCCAGCCGCATGCCGACCACCAGAATCACCGGCAACTGCAACCCAATCGCCAGGTCCGCCAAGGTCTCATCGCCACTCAAAGGCACCAGCCAGCCACCGGCACCCTCGATCAGGGTCAGGTCTGCCTGCTGCTGCAATACCGGCTGACAACCGGCCAGCAGGCCAGCGGCCGTCAGGCTGATTCCGGACTCAGCCGCTGCAATATGCGGTGCAATGGCCGCTTCGAGTGCGACCGGATTGATCAGGTCATAAGCCAGTGCAGGCTGACATTCCGCCTGCAGGGTCAGGGCATCATCATTGCGCAAGCCTTCCGCGCTGCGCTCGCAACCGGCCGCGACCGGCTTGACCGCTGCCGTCGTCAGCCCCTGCTGCCGCGCCGCATGCAGGAAGCCGGCAGCAATAGTGGTTTTACCAATTTCGGTATCTGTTCCGGTAACAAAAAATGCCTGTGCCATGCCTGTCTCCTCGTTCAATCCTGCGCTTGCATGATGACCTGCGCGACCTGATAGGTTGCCGGTAAAGTTCCGTCAGCCTGCCTAAAGCCTTCATAAGCCTGCGTCAGGGCGCGCAAGCGTGCGCGCCCGGTCAAGCCACCGGGGCGACCCGGGTTTCTGTTATTGGCGCCCAAGGCCTTGAGCTCGCGGGTCAGCTCACTCAGCTGTTGGTACTGCAAGACATAGGGCTGCACCCGACACTGCCGAATACCAAGGCCGCTGCCTGCCAGCAGCTGCTGTAACCCAGCCTCCGGCATAAAGCGGTTCACATGCACAAAGCCATCGACCGTCTGCCAGGCCTGGCGCAATTCATGCAGCGAGCCATCGACCAGGGTGGTAAAGGCCAGATAGCCGCCAGGGCGGAGAACGCGGCGGGCTTCCGCCAGCACCTGATCCAGCCGTGGGCACCATTGCAGCGCCAGACTGGAAAACAGCAGATCCAGGCTGGCGCTACGCAGTGGCAGCTGTTCGGCATCGGCCACTGCCCAGCCTTTTACGGTCGGCGATTGCTGCCGCGCCAGGCGTACCATGCCTTCCGCCAGATCGAAACCAAATACGCTGGCGGCGTAACGCGCCTGCAAGGCACGGGTAAAAAAGCCGGTACCGCTACCCAGGTCCACCACATGACGTGGCTGCATGGCCGGCAGCCACGCCAGCAGATCATTACCGACCTGGCGCTGAAACGCGGCCGCCTGATCATAGCTGGAGGCCGCCCGACTGAAGGATGCGGCCACCTGACGCTTGTCGATTACCGCATCAGTCATGCAGCGACTCCAGAAAAGCCGCAATCTGCTCAGCAACCCAGGTCGGCTGTTCCAGCGCCAGTGCATGACTGGCCTCAGGGTGCTGACGAATACGCGCTGAAGGTGCCAGAGCCTGCAGGCCTTCCGCCGCCGCGGCTGGCACCAGCGCATCACCGGCGCCGAGGCAATGCAATACCGGCGCATTGGCACGGGCCAGAAAGGCGCGGTTATCCAGCACGCCCAACAGGGCCAGCAAATGCAGCCGTTGTTCAGTAGTGCGCCTGTCCCAGGGCAGTGCCCGGGCCAGGGCACGCGCATCCTTACTGCCCTGGGTCACCAGCAGGGCGAAGCGCTTCAGCGCCTGTTCCGGCTGCTCACAAAAGTCTGCGTAAAAGGTCTTCCAGGTCGCTGCCGGCATCGCCGTCGACCAATCCTTGCGCTGCACAAAACAGGCATTACTGGCCAGGGTAACCACGGCCGGAAAGCGTTCGGGAAAGCGGCGCTGCAGTTGCAGCGCCAACATACCACCCAGCGACCAGCCCACCAGTACACCCGGGCGCAATTGCTCGGCCCACTGGCTCAAACCAGGCTCCAGCTC
>JAMCWB010000041.1 GCA_023475025.1 Gammaproteobacteria bacterium | reverse complement strand
CCTTGCCCATGAGTGGCAGGTCGATGCCGTTCTGGTAGCTGGCGACGTGTTTGATGCGCAAACCGTGTCTGATCGCGTTATCCGTCGCCTGTTCAATGCTCTGCAAGCTTTCAGTGGCCCCTGGCTGCTATTGCCGGGCAATCACGATGCCGCCCTGGTTGAGAGCGTCTGGAGCCGTGCCCAGCGCTTGCAGGCGGTGCCGGATAACGTGCACTTGCTGCTGCGCCCCGAGGTGATCAGTTTTCCATCATCAGGTTTCGCGGTACTGCCCGCCCCGTTGACCCAGCGCCAGACCAATCGCGATCTGACCGAATGGTTTGCCAGTGCCGATACGCCGGCTGAGCTGATGCGCATCGGGCTGGCGCACGGCAGTGTGCAGGGTATTCTGGCCGCTGACATTGACTCCCCCAACCCGATTGCTGCCGACCGTGCCGAGCAGGCCCGGTTGGACTATCTGGCGTTGGGTGACTGGCATGGCTTGAAGCAGGTTGATGCACGCACCTGGTACAGCGGCACCCCTGAACAGGAACGTTTCAAGAACAACGGCGCCGGCCAGGTACTCAAGGTTGAAATAGCCAGTCCCGGCGCACCCGTTGCAGTCACGGCCCATGCCGTGGGTGGCTATCAGTGGCAGCAGTGGCAGCGGGATATTCAGCTGGCCAGCGATATCGATCACTGCATTGCCGAGCTTGAAGCCCTGCCGGATACCAGCGTTGTGGATCTGACCCTGCGCGGTAGTTCCGACCTGGCTGGTGTGCAGCGCTTGCAGCAGGCTGTTTCGGTAGCAGCTGGGCGCTTCCGCAGCCTGGCCTGTGATTGGGCTGAACTCAGCCTGGTGCCGAGTGCCGATGATCTGGTCAGCCTGCAGGCTGACGGTTATCTTGCTGCGGTGGTTGAGCAGTTGCAGCAACGCCAGGACGGTGATGATGCGGCGACAGCGCGCGAGGCACTGATGATTCTGGCGACCCTGCTGCGTGACCAACAGCCTGCAGGAGACAGCCCATGCAACTGATCGAGCTGGAGGTTAACCAATTCCGTCAGTTCCGGCAGCCGCTGCGTTTAAGCGATTTGCAGCCGGGGTTGAATGTCATTGCCGGGCCCAACGAGTCGGGCAAAAGCACCTTGGTGCGTGCCTTGCGCGCGGCCTTTTTTGAGCGCTTCGGCTCCAGCGTGATGACCGATCTGCAACCCTGGGGCGACAGTTCGGCTGCACCTGAGGTCATCCTGAGCTTTCTCTGGCAGGCGCAGACCTGGCGACTGCATAAGCGTTTTCTCAAACAAAAGCGCTGTGACCTGCAGATCGACAGCCAGCACTGGAGCGGCGGCGAGGCGGAAGAAAAGCTGGCCACCTTGCTCGGCTATGAGTTTCCCGGCAAGGGGGTCAGTAAAGCCGAGCACTGGGGGATCCCCGGTCTGCTGTGGATCGAGCAGGGCAGTGGGCATGAAATTACCCAGGCGGTGACCCATGCCAGTGAGCATTTGCAGGCCGCACTGGGCACTAGCCTGGGTGAGCTGGCCAGCAGTGGCGGTGACCAGGTGCTGGACGCGGTCAGCAGTCAGTTGGCCGAGCTGCAAACCCGCACCGGCAAGCCGACCGGGCGTTATGCGCAACTGCAGCAAGCGGCCGCAGAACAGGCTGACAAGGTGGCTGCGCTGACTGGGCGGGTTGAACAGTACCGCGCGGAGGTGGATCAGTTGAGCCAACTGGTACAACAGCAAGCCGCGGATGAACTGCACAAGCCCTGGCTGGAATATCGTCGCCGCGAGCGAGAAACCCAGCAGGCGCTGGACCAGGTGGAGCGTTTGCAGCAACAGCAGGAGCAGGATCTGCTGTTGCAGACTCAGTGCGGCAATACCTTGCGCCTGATTCGCGAGCAGATCGCCAGCTACCAGCACCAGCTGGAGGAACAGACCCGTCGTGAGCAAGCGCTGTGCAGCGCTGCAACTCGATGCCAGAGCCTGCAGCAGCAAGTCCAGACGACAGCTGATGAGTTACAGCGTGCCGAGCAGGACTATGTCGCTGCCCGTGAGCAATGCCAGCAGGTTCGTAGCCATGCCCAGTGGCAGCAGCAGGCGAGCGAGCAGACGGCTCTGCATACGCGGCTGCAACAGCTGGAGCCCCGGCTGGCAGATGCCAGGCGCAATGCACAGGAAGTGGCTGACTGGCAGCATAAACTCCAGCAAACCCGGTTACCGGCAGCCGAGCTGAAGCAGCTGCGTCAGTTGCAGGCAACGCTGGATCAGCTGCTGGCGCGTCAGCAGCAGGCGGCAACTCGCCTGGAATATGAGGTGTCGGGTAGCGCGGTCAGCCTCAACGGTCAGCTACTGAGCGGACGAGGAGAGCACTGGCTGACCCAGGCGGCTGAGCTGGAGCTGGGCAGCCTGGGCCGTGTGCGTATCGTGCCGGGTGGCAATGACCTGAATGAATTGAGACGGGAGCAGCAACGGATACAGGATGCCTATGCCGCCCTGTGCCAGCAGCTGGGTGTCAGGGATCTGGCCGCCGCCGAGCAACAGCAAGAGCAGGCGCAGCAGGCCGAGCGGCAGTTGGCTGAGGTACAAACCCGCCTGGCGAGCCTTGCGCCTGAGGGCGTCGCTGCACTGGAACAGGCGCTGGATGCCTGTCGGCAGCAGCTGGCGTCCATGCCAGCGCTGCCTGAGCAGACGACTAGTCCGTCGCCGGAGATATCCTTGCACCAGGCGGAAAGTCTGTTGACTGCTGCCGAGCAGGCCTGGCGTCAGGCGGAACAACGGGCGCGCGATGTGCAGCAACAGTTGGCTGCCGCCGAACGTGAGCAGGCTGCCGCCGCGGCTGAGCTGAGCCGCCTGCAAACGCACATTGCCGCGCTGCAGAATCAGCAGCAGGCGCAAGGGCTGACCAGCCAACTCAACGAGCAGTTGGCTATTGCGCAGACGCTGAAACAGCGTTTGCATGAGCGCGCCGAGCAGATCGCCGCCGCGCGACCGGATATCCTGCAGGATGATCGTGTGCGCTTTACCCGCACCGCCGAGCAGCTGGAGCAGGCCTTCGCTGAACGCAAAACCAGCATTGTCGGTTTGCGCAGTGGCTTGCAGGCGCTCAACGCAGAAGCCCTCGAGGAGCAGCTGGCTGCAGCGTCTCAGGCGGCCGAGCAAAGCAGTCGGCGCCTGCAGGAAGTCGAGCGCCGGGTAGCCGCATTGCGCTTGTTGCGGGATTTGCTCGGTGAGCAGCGCCAGGCCCTGACCAGGCGTTTGCAGGCACCGCTGCAAACGCATATCCAGCACTATCTGCAGCTGTTGTTTCCGCAGGCGGATTTATTGGTTGATGAGCAGCTGCAGCCGCGTCAGCTGGTACGTCAGCAAGCAGGTGGTGCCGTCAATGATCCGCTGGAGGCGCTCAGCTATGGCGCCCGGGAACAGATGGGGCTGATCAGCCGCCTGGCCTACGCCGACCTGTTACAGGCGGCAGGCCGGCCGACACTGATCATTCTGGATGATGCCCTGGTGCACAGTGACAACCAGCGTCTGGATGATATGAAACGCATCCTCTTTGATGCCTCACGCCGGCATCAGGTCTTGCTCTTTACCTGTCATGCCGATAAGTGGCAGGACCTGGGTGTGCCGGTGCGGCAGATGCAGCAGTTGGCCAGGGGTACTTGAGGCGTTGGACTGGTGAGGCAGTCGCTGTCACTGGATTGTCATGGCTTGCTGTCAAGATGCGCCCCATATGCATCTGATCTGCCAGGGCTGGCGGCCTGATAACTGTCTGTTTTGCTGCTGGATCCAATCATGACTGTCAATGAGCAACGTGAGGCACTGTTGGCCATTCTGGCCGAGGGTGCCGTGACCATCCTGTTTCAGCCTATCCTGTCGATAACGCAGAAACGCATCATGGGTTATGAGGCCTTGACCCGAGGGCCTTCCAACAGCCCCTTGCATTCACCGCTGACCCTGTTCTCTGCTGCGCGTCACTGGGGCCTGCTCACCGAGCTGGAGATGCTCTGCCGGGCCAAGGCGGTCGAAGCCTTTAGCCGCATGCAGCTGCCGGGTCGCCTGTTTCTGAACGTCTCGCCGGAAAGTCTGCTGGAAAAACAGCATTATCCGGGCCGCACCCTGGCTATGCTGACAGCGGTAGGCATGTCGCCTGAGCAGGTGGTGATCGAGCTGACCGAGCAAGCGCCGATCGAGAATTTCGGCTTGCTGCACAGCGCCTTGTTTCATTACCGCGATATGGGCTTTGCCATTGCGCTGGATGATCTGGGTGCGGGCTACTCCAGTTTGCGTCTGTGGTCTGAACTGCGTCCTGACTTCGTCAAGATCGATCGCCACTTTATCGACGGCATACATCTTGATCCATTAAAGCGGGAGTTTGTTGGCTCCATCCTCAGCCTGGCGCAAGCATCCATGGCGCATATCATTGCCGAGGGTATCGAGCAGCCGGAAGAGCTGAAAGTGCTGGAAGAGATGGGCGTTGATTGGGTGCAGGGCTATCTGCTCGGCCGACCGGCGGCGCAGCCCGAGCAGCAGACCGATGCCTGGCAGGGGCACCTGGCTGCCGGGATGCCGGTGCAGCTTGAGGCTGAGCAGGCACTGGATTCGCTGGTGCTGCCGGTATCCGGAGTGCATCAGGACGACAAGGTCGATACGGTATTGGCCCGCTTCCAGCAGCAGGCCAGCCTGAACAGTCTGGCGGTCCTGAATGATGCCGGTGAGCCAGTCGGCACCGTCCATTGTCACAGTCTCAGTCAGTTCATGCTGCGGCCCTTTGCAACCGAGCTGCATGGTCGCAAGCCTATCAGTCAGCTGATGGACCGCGACTACCTGGTAGTGGATGTGCAGCAAAGCCTGGAGCGCGTCAGTCGCCTGTTGACCAGCCGTGCTCGACAGCGGATGGAAGAGGATTTCATCATTGTGCGCAACGGCCAGTATCTGGGCCTGGGGCGCGTCATCGATGTGTTGCGGCAGATCACCGAAATGAAAATCCGTCAGGCGCGCCATGCCAATCCCTTGACCTTGTTGCCGGGCAATATTCCGATCCAGGAGTGCCTGTCACGCTTGCTGGCCAATCATCAGGCCGCACATTTGTGTTACGTCGATCTGGATGCCTTCAAGCCGTTCAATGATATCTATGGTTACGGCAAGGGTGATGAGGTGCTGCTGGGGCTGGCGCAGATCCTGCGCAGTCTGTGCGATCCGCAGTGTGATTTTGTCGGTCACATTGGCGGTGATGATTTCATGCTGGTGCTGCGCAGCGCGGATTGGCGCGAGCGGCTCCAGCAACTGGATCAGCGCTTTCAGCAGCTATGCCGTGGACTCTATCAGCCAGCCCATCTGGCCGCTGGTGGGTTTTCCGCACCTGACCGGGACGGGACCTGGCGTCAGCACGGCTTGTTGCAGCTGTCCATCGGAGTGGTCAGTTTACCTACCCACGGGCACGGTATTTACGATGCCGCCCGGCTGGCCGAGCTGGCCTCACAGGCCAAGCATGCGGCGAAAAAAATCGCTGGCTTCAGTGTGGTGTGTGAGCCCTTGCCAGGCTGACCGGCCCGGGCCGGTCAGCCTGGCTCTTGCCGCGGCTGGCGCGGTCAACGAGTGACCCAGCCGCCGCATAGCGGAAATACCTGGCCGACAAAGCAGTTGGCGGCATCGCTGCACAGGTAGGCAACAAACTCGGCGTCTTCCTCGGCGCTGACCAGCCGGCCGAGGGGTACTTCATTGGCCAGGCGTTGCTGGAAACGCGGATTGGCCTGAACCTCGGGCGGAAAATAGGTCGGGTTGTCGACAAAGTTCTGTGCGATGGCGTTGATCTGGATATTGTCTGCTGCCATTTCCACCCCAAGCGCCTGGATGTAGGCCAATTGCGCACCACGTGCAGCACTGTAACTGGAGGCACGCTTCATGCCGCGCAGTGCGGCAGCGCTGCCAATCAGCAGAATCTTGCCGGCCTTGCGGGCCTGCATGCCTGGCAGCGCGGCTTTGCACAGGCGCATCAAGGGATGCACCATGCTGGCAAAAACCGCCTGCCACTCCTGTTCCTCCACTTCAACGGCGCGGGTATTGGGCGCCGGCATGGCCAGGTTGGCGACAAGTACGTCTGGTGTGCCTACGCGCTCGATCAGTTGCGCAGGGGCCTCAAGCGCCTGCAAGGGATCGGTATCGGCAATCACGGTGGCGCCCAGTGATTGCAGACGTTGGCAGATGGCGGGACCCATGAAGGCATCGGCGTGGGTAACCAGGATACGTTTGCCGGTTAAAGTATTCAGCGTCATGCTGACTCCTGTGCTGTTTCGGGGTGGGTACGACCACTGGGCCGGCCATGCGGCAGAATTGTCATACTAGCCGATGCGCGCCTGCAATGTCTGTGCACCGGGTCCCGGCAATCTGCGCTACCATGCACAGCCTGGCCTGCGATGCAGGTTTTCCCGTTTCTGGCTGCGGAGTTTTTCGGCATGTTTGTTATCGAGCGGCGTGATCCGTTGAGTTATCGGCGTGAAACACGGCACAGCACCATTCGGCTGATTATCCTGTTTGCCGTGCTTGGCATGGCATTTTCAACCGGCTTGGTAATGGTGTTCGGTGAATCGGGTGGCAGTAATTTTCGCTGGAATTTGCTGGGCGTTGTGCTGGCGTTGTTGCTGACGGTCATGCTGGTGCGGCATCTCTTCTGGCAGCAGCCGTGGATGCGTTCAGCAGCCTATGGCTGGCAACTCAAGCGCTGCATGCTGCGCATTACCAATTGCCAGCACCAGCTCAAGGCCGGTGTGGCCCAGCAGTTGCCGGCGGCGATGCAGTTACAGCGTTTCTATCATCTGGGACTGACCGAGATGTATCGGCTGGATGGTAATCAGGAGGCGCTGGACACCCTGGCAGCTGAAAAGCTGGCGCATGAGCAGCAGATGCAGAACATGGGGCTGGAGGTCGATCTATATCAGCTGGACCCGGCCTGGTTGGCCGAGGTCCAGCAGATCAAGGCTTCGCGTTAAGCGCTTTCGCCTGGTTCACAGCGGGTGGCTCAGAGAAAGCCGGCCAGGCGCTGGCGAATCAGCTGCTCGGCATCACGCATGATGCCGGAGATCAGTTGTTCGCAGGTGGGTACGTCGTGAATCAGACCGGCGACCATGCCGCAGGACCAGGCACCAACCTCCATGTCACCCTCTTGCATGATGCGCGGATAGACGCCAGCGACTTCATCGATGATGTCGCTGAACTGCAGGTCCTTGCCCAGTCGCTGCTCTTTCTCGATGATGCGCTCGACCGCCGCATTGTTCAGCACGCGCTCGGTATTGCGCAAGGGGCGCATGACCAGACGGGTATCCAGTTCGCTGGCGGCGACAATGGCTTGCTTGACGTTGTCATGCACGGGCGCTTCCTGGGTGGCGATAAAGCGGGTGCCCATGTTCATGCCTTCAGCGCCGAGCGCCATTGCTGCAACCAGTGAGCGCGCATCGGCCATGCCGCCTGAAGCGACAAAGGGGATCTCCAGTTCATCGGCGGCACGCGGCAGCAGGATCATGTTGGGGATGTCGTCCTCCCCGGGGTGGCCGCCGCATTCAAAGCCATCGACAGAGACGGCATCGCAGCCGATCGACTGTGCTTTCAGGGCGTGACGGACCGAAGTACACTTGTGGATCACCTTGATGCCGGCATCCTTGAGTGCCGGCATATATTTCTCCGGACTGCGGCCGGCGGTTTCCACGTGCTTGACCCCACCCTCGATGATGGCCTTGATATAGCCGGGGTAGTCCGGTGAGCTGACCGTAGGCAAAAAGGTCAGGTTGACGGCGAAGGGCTTGTCGGTCATGTCGTGGCAACGGGCAATCTCATTGGCCAGGTCAGCCGGGCTGCGCTGTGTCAGCCCGGTAATGGTTCCCAGACCGCCGGCATTGGATACGGCAGCAGCGAGCTCGGCGAGGCCGACAAAGTGCATGCCACCTTGAATGATCGGATGCTGGATGCCAAAGAGTTCAGTAATTCGGGTTTTCACGGAAGTACACCTCGCACGAAGTCAGGCCTGAATAAAGCAGTGACGCTAGTCATCAGGCAACGGAAAAGCAAGCAGTATCAATACGGCTGATTCGCTGGCATAGCAGGCATGCAGAGCATGCCGCCGTTGTTATTGCGCCTGATCAGGGAGTTGCAGTTCAAGCACGCGCCGCTGATCAAGGTTGATCGGTGGTTCGAATACAGCATGGTAATGAGTGCGCACCAGGTCTCGTATCAGTCCGGTGTCGAAAGCCTGTTGCATGACCGGCAATAGCAGCGCATGCAGTTCGGGTTTTTCCGGCGAGACATAGAGGATGTGGTCCTGGGCGTAGTTGAGCAGCAACCGCTGCTCAACAGCCAGCTCAGGGTGCAAAAGCCATTCGCGGGTCATTTCCTGCGCGCCGCGCGGCAGGTAGTCGATATGCCGGTTGCCGGCAGCCAGCATGCCGTAGAGCCGCTTCCAGTCGCCGCTGATGGTGGCGTAAGGCAGGTCGTTGGCAGCCCAGATAGCCACGTCAGCCCAGGCTTCGCCGAGGCCAGCGGTCATGCCGGCCTCGCGCAGGTCTTTCAGGCTGTGAATCGCATCATAGCGAGCTTGCTGACCGGGTGGGATAAACAGGATGCGCTGGCCGACCAGCCCGTCCGTCATGCCAATCTCGATCGGCAGATAGCGCTGGTTGCGGGCGTCAGTCTGGCCGAGAAAAAACAGGCTGATATCACCACGCAGCAACATGACTTCCATGCGCGACATGGGAATATCTTCACCGATATTGATCACGACCACTTGATAGTCAGCCGCTTCCAGCGCAGCGATCATCAACGCCTTGGTGTAGTCGTAGGAGCCTTGGTTACCGGCCAGCAACAGGGTGACGGGCTGGCTGACCTGGCTGGTGGCGACGGCAGGTTGCAGACTGAGCAGCAGCCAGCAGCAAAGGATTGCCAGCGAAGGGCGTGGACAGGAAGCAGGGCGGGTGACCAGACGCATGCGATGGCAAGCCGGATAACAAAAGATGAGCTGATAGTGTCGCAATGCCGATGGCAACGCAAGCATGCCCAGTCAGTGCTGGTGGTCTGAAACCGGCAACGAATGGGCTATGCTAGGGGGCAGTCTGTACCCTGATTCAGCTTGATCTTGGAGTTGCCCTATGGCGGATTTTTCCAGCCACATGAATACCCTGGCCAATTACCTCTGGCGCCTGTCGCCGGCGGCGCGGCGTCCAGCGGCGGTGGCCAGAAATCTGGTGGCCCATCGTGGCGCCCATGGGCAGGGCCCGGAGGGGGTTGTGCTGGAGAATACGCTGGACGCCTTTGAGCTTTGCCTGCAGCTGGGAGTATGGGGTGCCGAGCTGGACATTCAGCTGACCCGCGACGGTGAGCCCGTGGTTCATCACGATCCGCATTGCGGTCGATTGTTCCAGCGGCCTGATCTGGTAATTGCCAATACCCGCTTCAGTGAGCTGCGTGCGGCTGTACCGCAAATCCCGCACCTGGATGAGGTAGTGCAGCTGGCTCAGGGCCGGTTACACCTGATGATTGAGATCAAGGAGTCCTGGCAACAGCGTGCAGACTTGCCTTGGCGTGTCTGCGCCCGCCTGCAGGCACTTCAGCCAGAGGAAGACTTTCATCTGTTGAGTCTTGAGCCTGAGTATCTGGAAGGTTTCCGTGAGATCCCCAAGGCGGCCTATGTCGACGTTGCTCTGGCCAATACTGCGAGTATCGTGCGGCAGAACCTGGCCCTGGGCCACGGCGCGGTAGCTGGCTCCTTTGCCCTGATCGGTGGCGGTACCTTGCAGCAGCTGCGTGATGCCGGTCGTCGCGTCGGTACCGGTTTTGTCGAGAACGGGTTGATTCTCAACCGGGAAGTGAATCGCGGCGTTGATTGGGTGTTCAGCGATAGCGTATTGCAGTTGCCGCTGGATCAGGGTGCTACGACAGATCAGTCCTGAGCCGGCTCGCGCCAGTCATCGGCGACCTGTTCGCCGCGGCGCTCATTCACAGGTAGCACGGCCACCATGGCAGCAATAAAGAGCGCCAGGCAGAACAGAATGGCGTTGGCCAGACCGAAGCCCCACTGAATCAGACCCAGGCCTAGAATGCCGAAGATGGCCGCCAGCTTGCCAGCCATACCCCAGAGGCCAAAGAACTCTGCCGCCTTGCCGCTGGGGGTCAGCACGCCTACCAGAGCGCGGGTAGCGGACTGCGACGAACCCAGGCTGGCACCGGCGAGTACACCGGCAACCAGAAAGACATACTGCGCTTGCCAGTCGGTACCCAGCAGTTGGTTGAGTAACCCGGTCAGGGCAGGTGTCTGCCAGATCGCCATGATTGCGAGCAACCAGAGCGCCAGAGTGATCAGGTAGGTGGTGCGTGCGCCAATCCGGCTTTGCACCCAACCAAAACCGATGGCGCCGATGGCGGCGGTAATCTGCACGGTAACAAACATGTAGATACGTACCTGCTCATCCCAGCCGATCACCTGAGCGCCGTAGATAAAGGAAAAGGCGATGATGATATAAATGCCGGCCATGGCAAAGAACACCGACACCAGCAGCGCACGCAGGTCGCGGAACTGGTGGATTTGCTGCCAGGTCGCACGCAGTCGCCCTATGCCAACGCCAACCAGGCTATGCCCGGCAGGCAGGCGCTGTTTGCGGCCACGCTCACGGACCCAGATAAAGGTGGGAATCGCTGCCAGCAGGAAGAAGCCGGCGGCAAAGGGACCGACCCAGCGAATGGTTTCATAGTTTTCTGCGGACACCTCACCGAGAAAAAACAGGGTAAAGGCTGTCGTAATCAGACCACCAATATAGCCCAGCCCCCAACCCAGCCCGGAGATCCAGCCAAGTGCCTTGCGCGGCCCCAGATCAGGCAGAAAACTGGCGATAAAGCCTTCGCCGATGGCATAGGCAAAATTGGAGACGATGATCAACAGCATGGCGGGTATCAGCCAGCCTGGCTCGACAAAATAGAGCAGCGCGGTTGCCCCTACCGTCAGCAGGTAGCTGGCAAACAGAAAGCGTTTGCGGCTGCGTGAATAATCCATGATGGCGCCACACAGCGGGTTGGCAACCACGACCAGCAGGTAGCTGCAGGCCAGTGCCAGGCTCCAGAGCAGATTGCCGAGCCGGTAATCCGGGCTGTCGCCGACGATGATGCGGGTGAACAGGTCGCCGTAGATCACGGTGATGATCAGCAGGGTATACCCCTGGTTGGCGAAGTCGAACATGGCCCAGCCAAAAATTTCCCGTTTCGGGGCAAGTTTCTGCGTGGACATGCGGACTCCTTCTGGCGCTGAGCGGATGCGCCGATTTGGCGCGGGAGTCACTATAGCGCGGAACGGAACAGAAACAACAAGGTGAGGCAACTGGGTGGGTGGAAATCGCTCAACCGGTTTGACTGTTATCCAGCTCTGGGCTGATGAGCATGCCCTGGCGCACGAAACAGGTCTGGCTGCCGCGCTTCAGGGTGATGGGCTCGCGGCTGATAATGCGCCAGCCATGATCGACCATGGTATCGATATGGGCGCGCAACAGGTGATATTCGCGCTGATCAATCGGCGCCAGCTCAACTTCCTCGACCGGAGTCTCGCTCACGTCGATACGCACCTTGGCCAGCTTGGCCTGCATGGCGAGCAAACGCTGGCGATGAACATCGCTGGGTGGTGCCGCGCACTTCTTGTTCATACAACTCTCCTGCAAAGGAGTACAGCTGCATCCCGGCGAGGTGGCGGCTGGCAGTCATTGCCAGTCGATAAAAGTAAAGCCCTATGATCATATCCCACATACGGGTGAACGCAAGTGCTGTGGATGCGACAGCGGGTTGCCTGGCCATCCTGAAGTGCCGTTGGTCGGCTCGCAAAGGTATCTTTCGCTGTGGTCGTACGCGGCGCAAAAAAGCCCCGGGCAGCTGTGCTGGCCGGGGCTGGGAGGTGCTGAGAGATCAGCAGTTGTGCTTGGCTTTGAACTCGCGACGGCGGCGATGCAGAACCGGCTCGGTGTAACCATTCGGCTGCTTGCAGCCTTCGATGCACAGTTCGACGGCGGCCTGGAAGGCGATGCTGTCGTCGAAGTTGGGCGCCATCGGCAGGTATTCCGCATCATTGGCATTCTGGCGGTCAACCACCGGAGCCATGCGCTTGAAGGTATCCATCACCTGTTCTTCGGTGCAGATGCCGTGGCGCAGCCAGTTGGCAATGTGCTGGCTGGAGATGCGCAGGGTGGCACGGTCTTCCATCAGGCCGATATCGTTGATATCCGGTACCTTGGAACAGCCGACGCCCTGGTCGATCCAGCGCACCACGTAGCCCAGGATGCCCTGAATGTTGTTGTCCAGTTCCTGCTGGATTTCTTCCGCGCTCCAGTTGGTGTTGTCAGCCAATGGAATGGTCAGGATGTCATCCACCGATGCTGGCGTACGCTTGGCCAGTTCATTCTGACGCTCGGCTACATTCACCTTGTGGTAGTGCATGGCGTGCAGGGTGGCGGCCGTCGGTGAGGGTACCCAGGCGGTGTTGGCGCCGGCCATCGGGTGGCCAATCTTCTGTTCCAGCATGGCGGCCATCAGGTCAGGCATGGCCCACATGCCCTTGCCGATCTGGGCGCGGCCCTTGAGGCCAGTGGCCAGGCCGATGTCGACGTTGCTGTTTTCGTAGGCGCCAATCCATACCGCGCCCTTGATGTCGCCCTTGCGAATAAAGGCACCTGCTTCCATGGAGGTATGGATTTCATCACCGGTACGGTCAAGGAAGCCGGTGTTGATGAAGACCACGCGCTCGCTGGCGGCCTTGATGCAGGCTTTCAGGTTGATGGTGGTGCGGCGCTCTTCGTCCATGATGCCGACTTTCAGCGTGTTGCGGGTCATGCCCAGCATGTCTTCCACGCGGCCGAAGAGTTCGGTGGTGAACTCGACCTCTTCCGGACCATGCATTTTCGGTTTGACGATATAGACCGAGCCGGTACGGGTGTTCTTGCGCGCGGTGTTGCCGTTCAGGTTGTGCAGGGCGATCAGGCTGGTTACTGCGCCATCCATGATGCCTTCCGGCACTTCGTTGCCGCCCTTGTCGAGAATTGCATTGTTGGTCATCAGGTGGCCAACGTTGCGTACGAACAGCAGTGAGCGGCCGTGCAGGGTCAGGGTAGACCCATCGGCTGCCGTGTATACGCGATCCGGGTTCATGGTGCGGGTAAAGCTGCTGCCACCCTTGCTGACGTTTTCTGCCAGGTCGCCTTTCATCAGGCCGAGCCAGTTGCGATAGACCACGGTCTTGTCATCGGCATCAACAGCGGCAACCGAGTCTTCACAGTCCATGATGGTGGTCAGTGCGGACTCCATGAGGACGTCCTTGACGCCGGCTGGGTCAGTCTGGCCAACATTGCTGGCCGGGTCGATCTGGATTTCGAAGTGCAAGCCATTGTTTTTCAGCAGCACGCCGTCGGGGTTGGCCGGGTTACCGACATAGCCAACGAACTTGGCCGGGTCCTTTAGGCCAGTGTGGCTGCCGTCTTTCAGGCTGATCTGCAGCTGGCCGTTGTCGATCACATAGGCAATGGAATCCACGTGGGAACCTTTGGCCAAAGGTGCTGCCTCATCGAGGAAGGCGCGGGCGTAGGCGATAACCTTGTTGCCACGGATTTCGTTATAACCCGGGCCCTTGGTCGCACCATCGGCTTCGGAGATGGCATCAGTGCCATACAGGGCGTCGTAGAGTGAGCCCCAGCGCGCATTGGCTGCGTTGAGTGCAAAGCGGGCGTTCATGACCGGCACTACCAGCTGTGGGCCGGCCAGTTGAGCAATTTCTTCGTCGACGTTCTCGGTGGTAGCCTGGAAGTCAGCGGGCTCTGGCAGCAGATAGCCGATGTCCTGCAGGAAGCTTTTGTACTCGGCAAAGTCGAAGCTTTGGCCGGCACGGGCCTGATGCCAGGCATCGATTTGCGCTTGCAGATCGTCGCGCTTGGCCAGCAGGGCTTTGTTCTTTGGCGCCAGGTCAGTGATCAGGGCTTCAAAGCCAGTCCAGAAGGTTGCAGCGTCGACGCCGCTGCCAGGAATGGCGTGATCGTTGATAAAGTCGTGGAGCACCTTGGCAACTTGCAGGCTGCCGACTTGTACGCGTTCAGTCATGAAAACCCTCACAGTATGAGCAGGTTGCGCCTTATAAGCTGGCGCATTTGGACGTGGAAATCAGAGACGCAGCATGTTACACGATGATCGGTTGCAAATCATGCCCAAAGCATGGAATTCTGTGCGCACTGCGCTAGCCGCTGGTCTGTTGCCGCTAGTTGGACTTTATCGAGTGGTTATTTAATGGATCAGGCGTTACTGCAACAACTTTCTGCCGAGTTACCGCTGCTGGAACCGGGGCGCCCTCTGCAGGGCCTGGGTCAGCGCTATGCCGGCTACTATGGCATTGATTTCTCCAGTCGCGTCGAGCAGCACCTGGGCCGGGTGGCCATTGATGGCTTTGATCTGGCCCTGCAGGTGTGGCGCCCGGCCAAGCCGCAAGGCACCTTGCTGATCCTGCATGGTTATTATGACCACATGGGTCTCTACCGGCATCTGATCGAATGGGCGCTGGAGCAGCAGCTTGCGGTGCTGGGTATGGATTTGCCGGGTCACGGCCTGTCTTCCGGCGAGCGGGCCAGCATTGACTGCTTTCGGGTCTATCAGCAGGCGCTGGATGCTGCGCTGGCCCAATCACTGGCCTGGGGCCTGCCGGCGCCCTGGCACATGCTGGGGCAGAGTACCGGGGGCGGCATTCTGGTTGATCGTCTGCTGCATGGGCCGCTGCCCGAGCAGCTGGGCCAGACTATTCTGATGGCGCCGCTGGTGCGTCCCCGGCAGTGGCTGCTGTCACAGATGGGCTTGCGCATGCTGGGTGGTTTCGTCAATCAGCTGGGGCGTAAGTTTACCGACAACTCCAGTGACGAGGAATTCCTGCGCTTTATCCGTGAAAATGATCCCTTACAGCCGCTGGTGCTGCCGGTAGCCTGGGTACAGGCGCTGGAAAAGTGGATTCCCCGTATCGAGGCCGCATTGCCGGTAGAGCATTCCCCTCTGATCATTCAGGGCGAGGCAGATGGTACGGTGGATTGGCAGCACAATATCAAGGTGCTTGAAGGCAAGTTCCAGTCACCGCAGCTCTTCTACCTGCCCGAGGCCCGGCACCACCTGGCCAACGAGCGCGAGGCCTATCGTGCACAGTATCTGAAGTGGCTGGCTGAGCGCTTGCGCCTGCCAGCCTGATACGGCGAGGTTGCTTAGGGGTTGAGGGCGTCGCGCAGGGCTGCTTCCACGGCACGGAAATAGTGTTGGCCCGCAGTGGACTCGCTCCAGTCGAGATAGGCATCCAGCTCGGCATCACTGAGGTCGCGATAGGTATAGGCCAGGGTGTCGAGCAGGTTGGGCTGCATCTGGTTACGCAAGCGGTCGCGATGCCCGCTAATCATGTTGTCAGGGACTCGCATCAGTCCGCCAAACAAGTCATTGGCACTTTGTGCCGCCAGATTGGCCAGGGCCAGTGACACTTCAACGCCCATTTCCAGGGCTGGCAGGCTTTTGCTCAGGCGCTGCAGTGTGGCCCTGCGCTGCATGTCAAGTGACTGTTCCGGTACGCCCTGCTGCAGAATGGTGATGTTGCGCGGTGCCGTCGCGGCGGTTTCTGCAGCAACAATGCGCTGCCCTGCCGGTTGCTGATAGAACGCCAGCGCCTGCTCCCGGGTCGGGTTGTCCAGGTTGAGAGCCAGTCGAGCCTGGGCGCGCTCGTGCATGGCCTCGGGAGCAAAACGCTGGTTGCTCTGCCGTACCAGGGTTTGGTGCACTTGGGTTGGCAGCTGTTGGGCATAACGCTGTTGAGCCTGTTGCAGCGCTTGCTGGAAGTGACGCTGGTGCTGTTGCATGCCGGATGCCTGGTACAGGGCTTCGGTGTCGGCGTTAGCCAGCCCTGATAACATCAGCAAACTGGTGCACAAAAGAGCGGAAATGCAGTGTCGGAGCGGCTTGAATGACATGAGGCGGTCTGTCTCGCTGAAGTATGGGCAGGAAGCCAAAAAAGGCCTGAATACTGGGTCTTGCCGGCGACCAATAAGCCGTTACAATGCGCTCAATCCGTTCCGGATCAGAGTCGCCGCCCGATGTCCTTCGGGCAGTGCCGCAAGCCCCCTTTTGAGTATGCGCAGCATGTCAGAGTTCCCTGCCGAACGGGTAAATGGTTTTGATGTCATTGCCGATGATCTGGTTGTGCGCGGTTGGTCTGTCAGGCCGCTTCTGCTGCCGGCTGAACTGGCGTTGGCGCTGGAGGCACAGTGCCGTCAGTTATGGCACAAGGACGCACTGACACCGGCAGCCATCGGCCGCGGCCCGGATGAGCAGGTCGTACCGGATATTCGCGGCGACTATACCCGCTGGCTTGATGATTGCCCGTCGCACCCGGCAACGGCTGATTTTCTCGACTTTATGGCGGGGTTGCAGGCGGCTCTGAACCGCTCGCTGTTCCTCGGTCTGGATACTTTTGAATGCCATTTTGCGCTTTATCCACCGGGAGCTGGCTATAGCAAGCATCTGGATCGTTTCCAGGACAACCCCTTGCGTATGGTCTCGGTTGTTACCTACCTGAACAGCCAGTGGCAGCCGGGTGATGGTGGCGAGTTGCGCCTGCATCTGGAGCAAGGCGTTCATGACGTGTCACCTGTAGCGGGCACGGTGGCGGTGTTCCTGAGTGACAGTATCGTGCATGAGGTATTGCCTTCGCGCTGCGAACGCGCCAGCCTGACCGGTTGGTTCCGCCGTCGGCCGCATAATCCCTTGTTGCGCTAGACACAAAAAACGGCGAGCTATGCAGCTCGCCGTTTTTGTTGGTATCCGGTTTTGAGAGATGGCTCGGTAAGCCAGTGAAAACGCAGCTGCGGCAACGCAGATAGTTTTCAGGGATTCCCTAGAACAGGATGCGGCAGCGAATAGTCCCTTTGACCTTTTGTAGCTTTTCCTGTGCCAGATCGGAATACTCCGCGTCCACATCAACGACTACATAGCCAACTTTTTCGTTGGTCTGCAGGTACTGGCCGCAGATGTTGATGCCGTTTTCCGCGAACACCTGGTTGATCTCGCTCATCACGCCAGGGATGTTCTGGTGGATGTGCAGCAGACGGTGCTGGTCAGGGTGTGGCCAG
>JAMCWB010000013.1 GCA_023475025.1 Gammaproteobacteria bacterium | reverse complement strand
GTTTTGCCTTTGCTGGGAATGTCGAGCTTCCGCTCGACAACAGACCCCGCTGGACGGCGGGGACGCCGTCCTTCCCAGAAACCCACAGACGCCTGGGACGCCGTCCTTCCCAGCACCACCAGTCACGCCCCCCTGCAGGCGCCCGGTTTTGCTTTTGCTGGGAATGTCGAGCTTCCGCTCGACAACAGACCCCGCTGGACGGCGAGGACGCCGTCCCTCCCGGAAACCATATTTTTTGTGCTGAGCCCAGATCAAGGGTATCCTCTGCGCAGCTGAAACAGGTGTGACCTGCCGGTCGCCCCGTTAGTCTGACCTTACTAAATAGCTAAATAATAGCGCCCCACAGGGGCAGAGCAGGAGCCACCACATGTCACAACAGAATGCGTACAACCGGGAAGAACTGCTGGCTTGCGGCCGCGGTGAAATGTTCGGTCCGGGTAACGCACAATTGCCCGCCCCCAACATGCTGATGATGGATCGCATCGTCTCCATCACCGACAAAGGCGGTAAATACGGCAAAGGCGAAATCATTGCCGAACTCGATATCAACCCGGACCTGTGGTTCTTTGCCTGCCATTTCGAAGGCGACCCCGTCATGCCCGGCTGCCTTGGTCTCGACGCCATGTGGCAACTGGTCGGTTTCTACCTGGGCTGGCTCGGTTATGAAGGCCGCGGCCGCGCCCTTGGCTCCGGCGAAGTGAAATTCTTCGGTCAGGTCCTGCCGACCGCCAAGAAAGTCACCTACACCATCCATATCAAACGCACCATCAACCGCTCGCTGACCCTCGGCATCGCCGATGGCAGCGTCGCCGTCGATGGCCGCGAAATCTACTCCGCTGAAGGCCTGCGAGTAGGACTGTTCACTTCTACTGACTCTTTCTGAGGACAATTACCATGCGTCGCGTCGTAATTACCGGCATGGGCATCGTGTCATGCCTGGGCCAGGACCTTGAAACCGTAGCCAACAGCCTGAAAACCGGCACCTCCGGCATCCGCTTCAACCAGGAATACGCCGACATGGGGCTGCGCAGCCACATCGCCGGCAGCGTCGATATCAACCTCGATGAACTGATCGACCGCAAGGTCAAGCGCTTCATGGGTGATGCCGCCGCCTACGCCTACCTGTCCATGCAACAGGCCATCGCCGATGCCAATCTGAGCGACGAACAGGTCAGCAACGTGCGCACCGGCCTGGTCGCCGGCAGCGGTGGCGCCTCCACCCTGAACCAGATGGAATCGGTGGATATCCTGCGCGAAAAAGGCGTCAAGAAAATCGGGCCTTATCGCGTACCGCGTACCATGGGCAGCACCGTCTCCGCCTGTCTGGCTACCCCGTTCAAGATCAAGGGCAACAACTACTCCATCTCCAGCGCCTGCGCCACCAGTGCACACTGCATCGGCCACGCAATGGAACTGATCCAGCTCGGCAAGCAAGACATCGTCTTCGCCGGCGGCGGTGAAGAAGAGCACTGGTCACAATCCATGCTGTTCGACGCCATGGGCGCCCTCTCCACCCAATACAACGACACCCCGGACAAGGCCTCCCGCGCCTACGACGCCAAGCGTGACGGCTTCGTGATCGCCGGCGGTGGCGGCATGGTGGTGGTCGAAGAGCTCGAACACGCCCTCGCCCGCGGCGCCAAAATCTATGCCGAAGTGGTGGGCTACGGCGCCACCTCCGACGGCTACGACATGGTCGCCCCCAGCGGCGAAGGCGCCATCCGCTGCATGCAGCAGGCCCTGGCCACCGTCGACGGCGAGATTGACTACCTCAACACCCACGGCACCTCGACCCCGGTCGGCGACGTCGCCGAGTTGAAAGCCATCCGCGAAGTCTTTGGCGACAAGGCCCCGATGATCAGCTCCACCAAGAGCCTGTCCGGCCACAGCCTCGGCGCCGCCGGCGTACAGGAAGCCATCTACAGCCTGCTAATGATGCGCGACAACTTCCTCTGCGCCTCGGCCAACATCGAAGAACTGGACGAAAACGTCGGCAACCTGCCAGTCCTGCGTGAACGCAAAGACGTCAGCGTCAACCAGGTCATGTCCAACAGCTTCGGCTTCGGCGGCACCAACGCCACCCTCGTCCTCAAACGCTGGGCAGAATAACCCACACCAGGCATCAACTCACGTAGGGGCACGGCATCCCGCCCCAGCCGTTGTAGGGGCACGGCATCCCGTGCCCGCCTTGGAAGGACGGCGTCCCCGCCGTCCAGCGGACCCTGCTGTCGAGCAGAAGCTCGACACTCCCAGCAACCCCAAAACCCATCCCACCGCCAGAGTTTCCGGGAAGGACGGCGTCCCCGCCGTCCAACGCCCCCTGCCATCAATAAACCAACCGACTCTGAGCAATTGGTTTTTTCAGCGACGAATCCGTTCCAATAACGAAGCAGTTGCCACATCGGTGTCGTCCAGGCGGGTATCCTCGCCGCGGATTTTCGCCAGCGTACTCACGGCAATCCGCTTGCCCATCTCCACGCCCCACTGATCGAAGGGGTTGATGCCCCAGATCACTGATTGCACGAATACCTTGTGCTCATAGGCCGCGACCAACATACCCAGGCTGTACGGGCTCAGCTCATCCAGCAGCAGCGTGGTGCTGGGTTGGTTGCCCTTGTAGCGTTTGTGCGCGGGTTGTTCTTCGGCATCCGGCAGGGCCGCGTCCCCCAGCGCCAGCAAGCGCGCTTGCGCCAGGCAGTTGGCCAGGGCCAGTTGATGCTGCGCGACCAGTTCCAGCGCCGCTTCACTGTGCACCTCCTCGTGATAGCGTTTGACCGGCATGATGAAGTCGCAGGTCACCGCCTCAGTACCCTGGTGCAGCAACTGGTAAAACGCATGCTGCGCATTCGGGCCGACATCACCCCACACAATCGGGCAGGTTGCGCGCTCCACCGGCAGCCCTTCACGGGTCACCGATTTACCATTGGACTCCATCTCCAGCTGTTCCAGATACAGCGGCAACTGCTTCAAACGCCCGTCGTAGGGCAAGATAGCCTGCGCGTTGATACCCAGCACGTTGGTATTCCAGATCCCGATCAATGCCATCAGCACCGGAATATTCTCACCCCAGGGCGCCTGCCTGAAATGTTCGTCGATGGCATGGGCGCCAGCCAGCAGGTCACGAAAACCGCGCATACCGACCAGCAACGCAATCGGCAGCCCAATCGCCGACCACAGTGAATAACGCCCACCGACCCAATCCCAGATCTGCAGCTGATTGGCCGGCGCAATGCCCCACTCGGTCATCTTCTCGGCTGCCGCCGACACCCCGCAGAAATGGCAACCGAGCACTTCCGGGCGATTACCCAGCGAACGCTGCAACCAGTGGCGCGCAGTTTCCGCGTTGCTCAGCGTGTCCACCGTGGTAAAAGACTTGGACGAAATCACGAACAGCGTCGAATGCGGGTTCAAGGTGCGCAATAAATGGGATAACTGACTGCCATCCATGGTCGACGCAAAATGCACGCGCAAACGGTCCGCCGCAGCCGGCTGCCAATCAGCCAACGCCTCGGTCACCATCAAGGGGCCAAGGTCCGAGCCGCCGACGCCGATATTGACCACATCACTGATCGCCTCGCCACTGGCGCCGCGCCACTGGCCAGCATGCAACTTGTCGACAATCTCGCTCATCCGCTCCAACTGCGCGTGCACCGCCGCCGTTACGTCTTCACCGGCCACCGTACAATTAGCATGGGCAGGCAAGCGCAGCGCCCAATGCATGGCAGCGCGATTTTCGCTGGTATTCACCGGCTCACCGGCAAACAGCTGCGCCATCCAGCCACGTAAATCATAAGCATCGGCCAGATCAAACAGCGCCTGCAGAGCTTTGTCATCCAGACGCTGACGGGAAAAATCGGCCAGCAAAGGGCCCAGCTCACAATGCAAGCGGGCAAAACGCTGATCATCACCAGCAAACAGATCGCTCATTGAACGCTGCTGAATCTGTTCGCCCAGCGCCATAACCCGTTGCCATTGGCTCGTTGTCGAACTCATCAGTGCCGTCCTATGCCGTAATAAACAAAGCCACTGTGCTGCACAAAGGCCGGATCCCAGATATTGCGCCCATCGAGCAACACCGCCTCGCGCATCGCTGCACGCATCCGCGGGAAGTCAGGACTCCAGAAGGGCTTCCATTCGGTGACCAGCAACAGGGCATCGACCCCTTGGAGCGCCGCGTAAGGGTCCTCATGCAAGACCAGATCTGCCCGCTCGCCAGCCCAGGCCCGCAGCGCGGGTAAGGCACGCGGATCATGCACATGCACCTCGACACCCTGCGCCCACAGCGCCTCCAGCAAGGGCAATACCGGCGCATTGTCGATACGCGCAGATTCGGGCTTGAACGCCCCACCCCAGATCGCCACCTTGCGGCCTTTCAGATCCGCCCGGTAATGCTGCCAGAGCTTACGGAACAGCAGCTCTTTCTGTCGCTCATTGATGCGCAACACCTCGTCCAGCAAGCGCGCCGGCATGCCGCCTTCAACCAGGGTTTCCGCCAGACTCATCACATCGCGGGAAAACTTCAGGCCACCAAAGCCGCAACCTGGGTACAAATAAGCCTCACCGATACGCGCATCCGCACCCATACCCTGGCGCACACGTTCGATATCCACATCGAGCACATCGGCCAGATTGGCCATATCATTCATATAACTCAGGCGGGTAGCCAGCATGCCGGTAATCGCCAGCTTGGTGAATTCCGCCTCGCGCGAGCGCATACGCTGAATGTTATCGCGACGACGGTTATAGGGGCGCAGCAGCTCGGTTGTCAGCCCCAGCGCCCAGTCCTCTTCCCCGCCAAGCAGCCACTGCTCGGCACGTAAAAAGCCCTGCAGCGCGCCACCCTCGGTCAGCAAATCCGGCAGCGCCACCACAGCACCAGACCCGTCCGCATGGGCGCTGTTTAAAGCCTTTTGCAGCAGTTCGCTACTACCCACCGGAAAAGTCGACTGATTGACCACCAAGCGCTGCGGATGCACCGGCAAGCGCGCCAGCAAGCGCTGGGCAAACTCAAACTGCCCAGGCAACAAGGCCAGCCAGATCACCGCCTCTTCGCTATCGGGCAAAGCGGCAAAATCCGCCAATTGCAAGCGTCCGGCCGCTTGCTGCTCGATCAGAAACTCACTCAGCCCCGGCTCTCGGAACGGGCAATCACCGGCCAGCACACCAGTTCGCGCGTCGCCTTCCGGCATGTGTAGCACCACCTGGTGACCCGTCGACGCCAACGCCGCCGATGCCACCAGGGCACACAGGCTCTCGCCATATACATCCAGTTTCATGCGTGCTCCTTGCAGCGCCTGTCAGCGGTAATCTTTCAGCAAGGCACGGAAGTCCTCACCCAGCTCCGGGTGGGCCGCCGCATGCGCCAGCGTTGCTTCCAGGTAACCCAGCTTGTTGCCGCAATCATAAGAACGGCCCTTGATGCGGTAGGCTTCCACCGTCTGCTCACCGAGCAGGCTTGCAATCGCATCGGTCAGCTGAATCTCGTTACCGGCACCGGGCCCGGTCTGGTCCAGCAACTCGAAAATACGTGCCGGCAGAATATAACGGCCAACCACGGACAGGTTCGACGGCGCCTCTTCGCGCTTGGGTTTCTCGACAATCCGCTGCATGGGTGCGACCGCACCGGGCACCAATTCAGCGCCCTGCAGGTCGACCACACCATATTGGTGCACCCGTTCCTCGGGCACCGGCTCCACCATGATCTGCGCATGACCGCTGGCATTGAAGCGCGCCGTCATATCGGCCAGGTCCACGGTTGAGCCGCTTTGGCCGACCAGCACGTCCGGCAACAGCACCGCAAAGGGCGCATCGCCAACAATCGGCCGCGCACAGGCCACCGCATGGCCCAGACCCAGCGCCTTGCCCTGCCGTACCGAGGTCACCTTCAGGCCCGGCGGCGTGGTCTGCTTGAGCACCTCCAGCAGCGCATCCTTACCGCGGCGCTCCAGCTCAGCCTCCAGCTCGTAGTTCACATCAAAGTGATCCTCGATCGCCTTCTTGCTGGAATGGGTCACCAACACAATCTCATTGATCCCGGCGGCCAGCGCCTCTTCCACCACATACTGGATCACCGGCTTATCGACCACAGTGACCATCTCTTTCGGAATCGCCTTGCTCGCCGGCAAGAAACGCGTACCCAGCCCAGCAACGGGCAGCACCGCCTTGGTTACTTTCACAACAGCATCCTTTTATTCAATCCAGACAACATCATACAGGCAGAAAGCATGCCAGTACCCCCTAGCCGGGTTGTAGGGGCACGGCATGCCGTGCCCGCTTTGTCGAGCGGAAGCTCGACATTCCCAGCAAACCCAAACCCAGCACACCCGGGAAGGACGGCGTCCCAGCCATTGCAGGGGCACGGCATGCCGTGCCCGCTTTGTCGAGCGGAAGCTCGACATTCCCAGCAAAACCAGACCCAGCACACCCGGGAAGGACGGCCCCCCGCCGTTGCAGGGGCACGGCGTGCCGTGCCCGCTGGGAAGGACGGCATCCCCTCCGTCCAGCAGCCTCGAGCCTGGGAACGCCGAATTGCATTCGGCAAGCAGCCCGCAGGGCTGCCAAAGGTTTCAATCGACACCAACCCCATCAATCGCCACCAACAACGCATCCGTCTTCGCCTGCATCAAAGCCGCATCCCCCCGGCTCTCCACATTCAACCGAATCACCGGCTCGGTATTCGACGCCCGCAGATTAAACCGCCAATCCGCAAAACTGATGCTCAGCCCATCGGTATAATCCACATCCACCGCCCCCGGCGTAAACTGCGCCTCAATCGCCGCAATCACCGCAATCACCGCACCAGCATCGCTCACGGTAAGATTAATCTCACCTGACGACGGGAAAGCAGCAATCCGCTTATCCACCAACGCCGACAACGGCTCACCCTTGCGGCATACCAGCTCCACCACCAACAACCAGGGAATCATGCCGCTATCGCAGTAGGCAAAATCCCGAAAGTAATGGTGCGCACTCATCTCGCCGCCATAGGCGGCATCCTCCAGGCGCATGCGCTCCTTGATAAAGGCATGCCCAGCCTTGGTCTGCACTGCCACACCGCCATTGGCCGCCACCTGCTCCAGGGTATTCCACACCAGACGCGGGTCATGGATGATGCGCGCCCCCGGCTCCTTCTGCAAAAACGCCTCGGCGAGCAAGCCAACAATGTAATAGCCTTCGATAAAACGACCCTGCTCATCAAACAGGAAACAACGGTCAAAATCGCCATCCCAGGCAATCCCCATATCCGCCTTGTGCGCCAGGACCGCATCACTGGTCATGCTGCGGTTTTCAATCAACAGCGGATTGGGGATACCATTAGGGAAAGTGCCGTCCGGCTCATGGCAGATCTTGATCAGCTCGATGGGAATCGCCCGCGCCTTGAACGCCGCCTCCAGCGCATCCACCGCCGGTCCCGCTGCCCCGTTGCCCGCATTCACCACCAGCTTGAGCGGGGTAATCCGCGACGGGTTGATATAGCCCAGCAAATGCTCGATGTAGTCTGCACGCGGGTTCACCTGTTGATACGTGCCGCGCTGATCATCCGGCACCGACGGATCACGCCCATCCACCAGCGCAAACGCCATCTGCTCCGCCATCGCCTTGATATCTGCCAACCCGGTATCGGCTGAAATCGGCCGCGCACCTTCCTTGACCAGCTTGAAGCCGTTGTAATCGATCGGATTGTGCGACGCCGTCACCTCAATGCCGCCATCGACCCCCAGGTGGAAGGTCGCAAAGTAGACCTCCTCAGTCCCGGCCAGGCCCAGATCAAGCACATCCACCCCCTCATCGCGCAACCCATTGGCCAGCGCCGCCTTCAGGCTTTCCGAGGTCTCACGCACATCCCCACCCAGCACAATCCGCCGCGGCTTGAGAAAGCGCGCAAACGCCCGCGCAATCCGGTAGGCAATGTCCTCATTCAACTGAGAACCCAGCTGCCCGCGAATGTCATAGGCCTTGAAACAGGTCAAACCAGTCATAACAACCCCAGAAAAAGATTCGAAAGAAGAGATAAAGCAAAAAGGATACCAGCCCCTAGCGCCAAAGGGTCAAAGCATCACCGCCCCTCAGCCACACCGTCCCCGCCGTCCAGCGGGCCCTGCTGTCGAGCAGAAGCTCGACATTCCCAGCAAAAACCAAACCCGGCACTCCCTGGGAAGGACGGCGTCCCCGCCGTCCAAAGGCCCCTGATATCGAGCAGAAGCTCGACACTCCCAGCAACCCCAAAACCCATCCTCATGATCTCTGGATTTCCGGGAAGGACGGCTCACCACCACGGTGGGGGCGGCATGCCGTGCCCACTGGGAAGGACGGCGTCCCCGCCGTCCAAAGGCCCTGATGTCGAGCAGAAGCTCGACATTCCCAGCAAAAACCAAACCCGGCACTCCCTGGGAAGGACGGCGCCCCCGCCGTCGTAGGGGCACGGCATGCCGTGCCCGCCCAAAGCACCGGCCCTCACCCCACACACCCCGTCATTGCGAGGCCCGCAGGGCCGTGGCAATCCATTCTAAAAAGGCAAAACGCAAGACCTGACCCCGGTTTACTAACGTTTGAGATCGCGATAGAAATTCTCATGCGCACCCAGCGCCAGTAACTCAAGAATAAGATTGCCCTCATCAAAACTGTAACCCAGCAGCGTCAATTGTTTATTCATCTTGAATTTGTAGACGCGCAGAAAGGCAAGATCGCCCTTTTTCTGCTCACCCATGCCTGGATTACCCATCAATTCCTTGACCGCCTGATCAAGGTCTTTCTTTTGATTGGGATTGAGTTTCTTGACGGCTTTCTTGAAAGAAGGGGTTTGCAGTACACCGACAGCCTTAACCAAAGTCATAGGCCTCTAGCTTGCCGGCTTCCCGCTCTGCCTGCGCAATAATGGCTTGTTTGACAAAAGCGTAGGGCAAGTCCGGATTGTCTTCCATCATCTCACCAATTTTTGCCCAGTGCTCTATTTGCTTGGGCGTCGTGCGATCCAGCGCTTTTGCCATGATGGTGGCTTTTTCAATAAGTGCTTGATCCAGGCGGATGCTGTTTGTAGCCATGGATACCTCCCGTGGTGAATCTTCCATAGCGTAGCGTAAAGCCACAATTGCAGCAATCCACTACAACTCCTCTTTGAGAAGCTCTCGCTTTACTGGGAAGGACGGCGTCCTCGCCGTCCAAAGGCCCTGATGTCGAGCAGAAGCTCGACACTCCCAGCAACCCCAAAACCCATCCCGCCGTCTCTGGGTTTCTGGGAAGGACGGCACCCCCGCCGCTGAAGGGCCACACCATGCCGTGCCCGCTGCAAAGGACGGCGTCCCCGCCATCGTAGGAGCACGGCATGCTGTGCCCGCCCAAAGCACTACCCCTCCCCCAACCACCCCGTCATTGCGAGCCGCGCAGCGGCGTGGCAATCCATTCTAAAAGGCAAAGAGAAGACCCGACCCCGGCTATGCGGGATGATGCGGTCGCGCGGTGAGCTCAACGCCCAAAGCACGCATCACAGCAAGCATCGTTTTTAACGTCGGATTCCCTTGCTCACTAAACGAACGGTACAACTGCTCACGCGACAAGCCTGTCTCATTCGCAAGTTGAGTCATTCCCTTGGCCCGGGCAACGACCCCCATAGCTTTGGCGATATATGCAGCGTCTCCTGTTTCCAGCGCATCAGCCAGAAACACGGCAATTGCCTGCTCACTATCAAGCGCTACAGAAGGATCATAATCATAGATTTTCTCACTCATAACGCCTCCCATTCTGCTGCCAGACGCTGCGCAGTGCTGATATCTGCTTGTTGAGAGCTTTTATCACCACCACATAAAAGAATAATGACTTCATTCCCACGCTGCTTGAAATAGATCCGATAACCTGGGCCATGGTGAATACGCATTTCGCTTATGCCCATACCAACAGCCTTCACATCACCGGCCAGGCCATTAGCCAAACGAAAGATACGAGCAGCTATCAAGGCTTTTGCGCGCTGATCTCGGAGTCTGTGCTCCCATTTACGAAAGGTTTCTGTTTGCTTAACGTCCATGATAAGCCTTATGTAGTTTTTTGACTACAACTCCCTGTTTGTATTGCGACATTCTCAGAAACGAGCACTGTGAACCCTGGGCTAGCTCGACATTCCCAGCAACCCATCCCCATCGTCTGAGTTTCCGGGGAAGCACCATGCCACCCCCACCGGGAAGGACAGCACCCCGCCGTCAAGGGGCACGGCATGCCGTGCCCGCCCAAAGCACCACCCCTTAACCCGTCATTACGAAGCGTGAAGCGCCATGGCAATCCATTGAAAAAGGCAAAACGCAAGACCTGACCCCGATCTTACTGCGAGTTGCGTTTTTCGTAGATGAGGTCGACGATGCCGTTGCTGGGTTGGTAGCCCTGGACTGTGCTCAGGAGCAGAGCGCGGATGGTTTCGTAGTCGTCTTCGTTCAGCGCATCCTGCAAGGTCAGCAGGATCGGGTGTAGTTCTGCCCAGGGCACGAAGACTTCATTGGCGCGGTGGATTTTCGGGTGCTGGGTGGTCTCCGGGTTATCGCCAATCAACAGCTCCTCATACAACTTCTCGCCCGGGCGCAGGCCAGAGAAGGTAATCGCGATATCACCGTTGGGGTTGGTCTCATCACGCACACTCAAGCCCGACAACATCACCATCTTGCGCGCCAGATCGGTAATGGTCACCGGCTCGCCCATATCCAGCACGAATACATCGCCGCCCTGGCCCATGGAACCGGCCTGGATCACCAGTTGCGCCGCCTCAGGAATGGTCATGAAATAACGGGTGATATCCGGATGCGTCACGGTAATCGGCCCGCCACGGCGGATCTGCTCGCGAAACAAGGGAATCACCGACCCGGACGAGCCCAGCACATTACCAAAGCGCACCATGGTAAAGCGGGTACGGTTCACCTGGCTGACGCTGGCGTCATCACCCAGCAAACGCGGCGCCTGCTCAGAACTCAGCGCCTGCAGCACCATCTCCGCCAGGCGCTTGGTAGCACCCATCACATTAGTCGGGCGCACCGCCTTGTCAGTGGAGATCAGCACGCAATTGGGCACGTTACAACGAATCGCCGCCTGCGCCACCTTCAAGGTGCCAAACACATTATTGTGAATGCCTTCGGCAATATTGTGCTCCACCATAGGCACATGCTTGTAGGCCGCCGCATGGTAAACCGTCTGCACACCCCAGGCGCACATGGTGTCTTCCAGGCGGGTGCGGTTACGGATCGAACCCAGAATCGGCAGCAAGAGCACATCCAGCTTCTGCGCACGAATCCAGCCCTGCAGCTCACTGTGAATGGCATACAGGCCAAACTCGTTATGCTCATACAGAATCAGGGTTTTCGGCTGGTTGTTGATGATCTGACGGCACAGCTCACTACCGATCGAACCACCCGCCCCGGTCACCATCACCACTTGGTCACGAATACAGCGGGCAAACAGATCATCCACCGGCGGCACCGGATCGCGGCCAAGCAGGTCGGCAATGTCCACCTCCTGCAGATCATCCACCTTCACCTTGCCGCTGGCGATATCCATGATCCCCGGAATGGTCCGCACATGCACCGGAAAGCGTTGCAGATTAGCCAGAATCACCTGGCGCTCACTGCGCGTCGCAGATGGAATAGCGAGAAACACCTCCTGCACGCCGGTGCGCTCCAGCATCTGCGCAATCTGGCGCGAGGAATACACCGGCAAACCGGCAATACTGCGGCCGACCAGGCTGGCATCATCATCCACAAAGGCGAGCGGGCGATACAAACGGCCCACGCGCAATGACGCCAGCAGCTGATTACCCGCCGCCCCGGCACCGTAAATAGCCACCGGCATACCGCCTTCCTGCGGGGTTTTATCCACACCGCGCACCGCAGGCAAACCGGCGGTCAGCCAGTCGCCCATAAAATACTCACGCACCGCCAGGCGCAGCCCGCCAATCAGAAACAGGCTCAACCACCAGAAATTGAAAATCGCCGAACGCGGAAAGAGCACCTCCCAGCCGAGGTCACGGCCGAGCAAAATAGCACCCACAAAGACAAAAAAGCCGATGCTCACCGCCTTGGTAATGGTCAGCAACGCCTCATTACCGAAATAGCGCATCACCGCCCGATACATGCCCAACTTCACATACACCGGAATCGCCAGCAGCGGCGCCAATACAAACAGCCACATCTGCGAACTATCCGGCAGCAGCCAGGAATCCGTGCCCAGACGCAAAAAAAGCGCCATCCACAGCGCCGCCCAGATCAGCACCACATCCGCTGAAATCTGCAGCAAACGCTTCTGATTATGGGACAGATTGATCAAACGTTCCTTGAGCATCTTGCTCTCCTTGGCAGCACATCAGCCAATATTATGCCAGTAAACCCCACAAATAGGGACAGACCCCGATTATGAAATGATCCCGATTGCGTGTCTGGGAAGGACGCCGTCCCCGCCGTCCATCGGCTTACGCAGTCGAGCGGAAGCTCGACATTCCCAGCAAAAACCAAACCTGGCACTCCCTGGGAAGGACGGCGTCCCCGCCGTCCAAAGGCCTCTGACCACCCCATCATTGCGAGCCACAAACCACACTCCCCGTCATTGCGAGCCGCGAAGCCTAGATGACGTCATTGCGAGCCGCGAAGCGGCGTGGCAATCCATAAAAAGGCAAAACGCAAGACCTGACCCCGGTTATGTGACCCCCGATTTACATAGCATGGAAGCCGTGATACCGTTCTATCATGATTATTCATTTCAAAGACAAGGGCACCGAAGACATCTTCAATGGGGTGGCCTCCAAGGCAGCCCGAAAGCTTTGCCCACAGTCTTTGTGGCGAATTGCTGCACGAAAGCTCGAATTATTGGACTCGGTTATTCACCGTGATGAGCTGAAAGTTCCTCCTGGTAACAGACTGGAGGCTTTGTCTGGTAACAGAAAAGGGCAGCACAGTATTAGAGTGAATGACCAATACAGGATCTGCTTTAAGTGGACTGAATCCGGCCCCGACGAAGTAGAGTTAACCGATTACCACTAGAGGTAAAACATGATCCGTATTCCCACCCACAGACAGCCTGTCCATCCCGGCGAAATGCTGCTAGAGGAATTTTTGCATCCGATGCAGATTACGCAGCGCGAGCTGGCAGATGCGATCCATGTTCCTTACCAAAGGGTTAATGAGCTGGTTAATCAGAAGCGTGGCATCACGCCCAGTACTGCGCTGCGTCTAAGCCGGTTCTTTGGTGTTTCGGCCGACTTCTGGCTCAACTTGCAAACCAGATGGGATCTTTACAAGACGCAACAAGCAGAACAGGACGATTTAGCCGCGATCCAAGACGTCGCCCATTGGCGGGAAATGGCTTAATCAACGCCAACATGCAGAACAAATTTCTCATCGCTTCAAATGTCCGGGGCTGTGGACATTAATTGAGTCACGTCGACCAAGGCTTTGTAAACAGCCCTCTCTTTTCGGTGCATGTCGCGAGCGGAAATAACCCGAACCAGCGTACCGTTCTGCCTTACACCCCGTCATTGCGGACCGCAAACCCCACACCCCGACATTTCGAGCCGCGCAGCGGCGTGGCAATCCATTGCCAAAGGCAAAACGCAAGACCTGACCCCCGGTTTTGTGCACTAGACAATCGTGAATAGGTAGTTCACACTTTAGCCATGATCAAGTCATTCCAGCATAAGGGCCTGAGGGTTTTTTTCGAAACCGGCTCAACCCGAGGCATTCGGGCCGATCATGCCAAACGCCTTAAACGTGTGCTGGCTGTATTGGATCAGGCGCAGACCCCGGAAGACGCGGACTTGCCAGGCTATCGTCTGCACCTGCTCAAGGGCGACAAGGCAGAATTCTGGTCGATCACTGTCAGTGGCAACTGGCGTGTGATCTTCCGCTTTGACGGACTGGATGTTGAATTGGTCGACTATCTTGACTACCACTGAGGACTTGCCCATGGCTATGCACAACCCTCCGCATCCCGGTGAGATTCTCCGCGAGGATGTACTCCCTGAACTGGGCCTGAAGATCGCAGAGGCGGCTCGCGGCCTGCACTATTCGCGTGAAATGCTATCGCGGATTGTCAATGGCCGAGCGCCCGTGAGCCCTGACCTGGCAGTGCGCCTGGAGCGCGCCGGAATTGGTAAGGCTCGTGTCTGGTTGGCAATGCAGAGCGCCTATGATCTGTGGCAGGCAGAACACCGTCAGCAGCCGCATGTTGAGCGCTTGGTTGCTGCTATGTGACCTTGCTACTCTACAAGCTCCCTCAGCAGAATAGTTTCCACTCCCACACCCCGTCATTGCGAGCCGCGAAGTCCAGATTTCGTCATTGCGAGCCGCGAAGTGGCGTGGCAATCCATCAAAAGGCAAAAGGCAAGACCTGACCCCGGTTGCACCGCGCCTGGGAAGGACGGCGTCCCCGCCGTCCAGCGGCCCATGCTGTCGAGCGGAAGCTCGACATTCCCAGCAAAAGCAAAACCCCATCAGGCTCGATACCCATTATTTACAGCTGGTACTGAATATCGGTACTATAGGCTGATGAAGCGAAAACACCAAAAAACACTTGAGCTTATCTTTACTCGCCCAGTCAGTGCCAATGTCCGATGGAAAGATATCGAGGCATTACTGATTGACTTGGGGGCCGATGTTTCAGAGCGTGAAGGATCACGTGTTGGGGTAAGGTTATTTGGTGAAATACGGGTGTTCCATCGGCCACACCCGTCACCGACCACTGACAAAGGTGCTGTGGCTTCGGTCCGTGACTGGCTGAATGCGAATGGAGTAAAGCCATGAAAAATACATTGATGATTGACGGCTATCGAGCTGTTATCCAATTTGACCCTGAGATTGAGATGTTTCGTGGAGAGTTCATTGGCCTAAACGGCGGAGCAGATTTCTATGCGGCCGATATTGAGGGGCTTAAGCGAGAGGGAGCGACATCGTTGAAGGTATTCCTGGAGATGTGCGCCGAAAATGGTATTGAACCATGCAAGTCGTTTTCCGGTAAGTTCAATGTGCGAGTCCCCCCGGAGCTGCATGCAGACCTGGTACTCGCTGCTACAGCTGAAGGCAAAAGCCTGAACCAGTGGGTAGTTGAGGCTTTGGGGCGGGAAGCACATGCTTAAGGTGTGTATCGCTAACCGTAGCCCACATTAATAGTCTGCCTGGGAAGGACGCCGTCCAAAGGCCTCTGACCACCCCGTCATTGCGAGCCGCAAACCACACTCCCCGTCATTGCGAGCCTCGAAGTGGCGTGGCAATCCATCAAAAGGCAAAAGGCAAGACCTGACCCCCGATGCATGTGACCCCCGATGCATGACCCCCGATGCATAGTGGTTTCGTCGATCACGGCCCCATTCATGTTCCGTGTATAAGGCAATAGATTTGAGATCAGCTTTGGCCTTCCTGGAAAGCTTGAAATGTGGCATCAGCGTTCTTCGTTGTCCAATTCACGAATAAACGAGTCATAGGAGTAGTCTTCGAAGCCACTGTCCTCGCCTTCCTTGAGCTGCTTCCGCAGTCTAGCCAAGCGCGTTTCAGACTCTTCAAGCAGACGCAAACCGGCACGCACGACCTCGCTGGTAGAGCTGTATCGGCCATTTTTGAGCTGCTCCGCAATGAACGTATCAAAATGCTGACCTAGCGTGATGCTGGTGTTCTTTTGCATGGCGCCACCTCGGAAGTACCGATAATTGGTATATCTTGGTCCAAGTGGCATAGCAATGCAATCCACCTGGGCGGAAGAGGGCCCCTCTGGCAGGGTAGTTGTCATGCGCCTTTATTCGGAAGATCAGGCCTCGACCATAACGCCCCAGAACGTCGAACAGGGGGAGATTCCCGGGCGCTCAGCGGCACATCCCTGGAAGGACGGCGTCCCCGCCGTCCATCAGCTTACGCTGTCGAGCAGAAGCTCGACATTCCCAGCAAAAACCAAACCTGGCACTCCCTGGGAAGGATGGCGTCCTCGCCGTCCAAAGGCCTCTGACCACCGCGTCATTGCGAGGCTCAAACCACACCGCCTCATTGCGAACCGAGAAGCCTAGATGACGTCATTGCGAGCCGCGAAGCGGTGTGGCAATCCATCAAAAGGCAAAAGGCAAGACCTGACCCCGATTCCGCGTGACCCCGATTCCGTTTGATTCTCAGGTCCGACGGTTGTCGTTCACATCATCTGCAAGCCAAGCCTTGATCAGCGATTGATAGGGCATATCCCGCTTATTGGCTTCGATTTTGATCCGATCAAGCAGCGTCTCCGGCAACCGGAGTGAGATCGTCTTGGTTGAGGGTTTCAGCTTCGGGAAAGATGCCGGCTTGGCCTGGCTCCAGTCCAGATAATCGGTAGAGTCGTTGGATTCCCAGAACGCCCTTTCTTCTGCTTCAGTATTGAACTCAGGCATCTTTTTTGGCTTGCTCATAAACAGCCCTCTCTTTTCGGTGCATGTCACGAGCGGAAATCACCCGAACCAGCGTACCGTTCTGCCTTACACCCCGTCATTGCAAACCGCAAACCCCACACCCCGTCATTGCGAGCCGCGAAGCCTGGATTACGTCATTGCGAGCCTCGAAGTGGCGTGGCAATCCATCAAAAGGCAAAAGGCAAGACCTGACCCCGATTCTGAAGTGCCCCCCAACCAGGAACGCCGAGTTGCACTCGGCAGTTAATCAGCGACCTGGGAAGGACGGCGTCCCCGCCGTCCAGCGGCCTCTGCTGTCGAGCGGAAGCTCGACATTCCCAGCAACAGCAACCCCAGCACAACCATCAGCCTCCAACCACCTTTACCTTCGCCCAATCACCCCCCAGCCCACGCAACATCGCCTGCAGCGCCGGGCTCTTGTACCCCACCGCAGCATCCTCCAGGCGCTGGCGCACACTCACATGCAACACCGGCTCCACCTCACGCACAAAGCGCCGGCGCATGGCGGGCATGGTTGATAATGCTGCTCGGCGCCGTATCGTGAAACAGATAACGGTCCGAACCCAGCGTCCCCAGAAAAGGGGCAGGAATACCCAGGGCGCCGACCGTATCAAACACCCCGACAAAATGAATCCGACTCGCATCCGCCACCGCATAGGCCCGCCGAAAGTCCGCCGCCTTCTGCCGTGCCGGTGACGTCGACGGCCCACGGCCGCGATACAAGGCATAGGCCTCAGCCACCCGCTCCGCATGCTCAGGCCGCAAAATCCCGCAATTGCGGATCAACCCCGCCAGCGAGCGCACCGTATAGGCCCCACGGCTGAACCCAAACAGATACAAAGCATCACCCGGCGCATAGTTATGCACCACAAAGCGATAGCAATCCTGAATATTCTTGTCGATGCCCTTACCGGTAATACCACCCGACAAGCGATCCCCGTCCGACCCGACACCCCAATCGTAATACACCACCTGGGGCACACCCGACGCCGACACCGGCGCCACCGACTCCGCCAAACGCAACACATGGGTCGCCGTATCCGACTCCGGCGACTGCCAGGTCCCGTCCGCACAAATCACAATATGCTTCATCAACCATCCTCCCTGAAAAAACCACAGCACATCCCTATGTCGCTGTCAGTGCTAAACGGCGTGGCAATCCATCTAAAAGGCAAAACGCAAGACCTGACCCTGATTTACTGCCAAAAGCATAGCCAGCAAACCCCAAGCAGGCAAAACCAAGCCCAGCCCTACCTGGAAGGTCGAGCTTCCTGCTCTTTTGAAAGATCCAGCTGCTGGAAGTTGAGTGTCGGCAGAAGCATCGGGCCATAGAGATGGCGGCTACTAATACTCATCAACTGCTCCCGCACAGCGGCGTACAAGACAGAAGCTCCGTTAACAAGCACTATTTTTTTGCAATCCTTAAAATCGCTATCCTGAGTGATAGAGAAAATCCCTTCAATGATCACCTCAAAGCTATAGGGAAAGGTATTTTCTTCAGGCTCATAAATAAGAACCAGTCTTAGCATGTAGGGCCCGTACTCACCATCATCATCGTTACTGAATAGGGTTACCTCTGGTTGCAGTTCAATTTCATCAAAGTCTGGATACGGAAGTTTACTGCTTGTTAGTTTTCCAGAATCAAAGCCATCGCAGGCACGCAATGCCAGTGTTACAAAATGATAATGATTTAATTGCAGCGGAGAACGATTCATTGCTGATCCTAAGCCACTAGAGTCAACCGGGCCTCTTCACGGGTATAGCCCCGTGTAGCAAGGGCCTGCTGAGATACTTTCATATGCAATTGCGCAACAGAATCCAGAAGCTGTTGAGACTTATGGAGATTGTTGATCGCCTCCTCGTTGATGGTCTTGAACCTGACAGGATCAACTACTTCAGTTCGTTCATCCGGGTTGCGCAGAACGACATCAAACTCCAGCCCTATAGCTTGGCAAACCTGAAAAATAGTCTTCAGAGTGAGGTTTGAGCTACCTGTAAGCACCTTGGTTACACGACTTGGCTTCCACTCCAGCTTCTTAGCCAGTTCTGCCCGGCTAAGCCCAGCCTCTTCCACCGCGCTAGCCAACGCAATGGCAACGTCCTGTGTTTTGGCTTCAAAAAGGGTGTCTTCATCATCCCAAATAGACGTAAATAAAGCGGAAAATTCAGTATCAGCAGCACTCATAGTCACCTCCATTGAAATGCAGACGCTCATGCACTCGGCGGCTCCAACAGGAGCTCACCATACATTTCAGCATCAATGTAGCGCTTTACTTCCTTTTCAAGCGCTGAAACTTCAGCTTGAGAAAGCTTGTCCTTTCGCTTAGTCAGAACCGCAGCCAGAAAGATCAGCTTTTTCTGACCGTAGTAAAAAGGTAGCCGAATATCACCATGGCGAATGCGCCAAATAGTTCGCAACTTCCCAGCGTAAGTAAATGCATGGATTTCATGGCATTTCTTTTTATCATAGTGAACCGTCAGTGCTTGCCCCATGGCTGCAACCTGAATCAGTTTTTTCAACGCCAAGGTTGCAGCTTTCTTATCAGCGAAGCTAGGCAACCCCCTGATTTGTTCGAAAATAAGGCAGCCCGTAAAATCGTCATGATCACAAGCTGCAAACAGGGCCCAGCTACTGTCCAGGGTTTCTGGTTCCGGTTGAGCCTTAAAACCGATGCTATTAAAGTTAATTCGTTTCAGAGGGAGAGGCATGTTAACTTTTAAGTGAAATCCATTCAAGCGCTTGACAAAAAATCATCCCTGAAGCGCGGCTTAACCAACCATAGCACTGTATCAATTCTTAAAGCAGAGCAATCCCTTGTTGTGACCACCCCACGGTAATTTTCCACACCCCGCCATTACGAGCCGCAAAGCGGCGTGGCAATCCATCGAAAAGGCAAAACGCAAGACCTGACCCTGATTTACTGATTTATGCTGCGAGCCACCTTTCCCGGGAAGGACGGCGTCCTCGCCGTCCAAAGGCCTCTGACCACCCCGTCATTGCGAGGCCCGCGGGGCCGTGGCAATCCATTCTAAAAAGGCAAAACGCAAGACCCGACCCCAGTTTTACGGTGACCCCGCATCCACAGGCCCAACGAAAAAAGCTGGCCCGTCACCGGCACCAGCTTTACATCACTGTCACTTTACAGAAGAATATCCTAAGTGTTTATAGCAAGCTCTCGAATCAGTCACTCAAACCTGGCTCCGGAAAAATACGCTCAAGCCAATCTACCAGTGCCCTATACAATGGTTTTTCTTTATCAATAAGCCCCGCATCAAGGGCGTTATACAAACCTCCACCATGTGCATGATTATCCGCATCCGCATCCACAACCACTGCCAGCCGGCCATCCTCACGATCCACGAGATCTTCAAGCAGCATTGGCAAGATGTTGAATGCTGCCTGTTTCGTATCACGGCCGGCTCCGAATCTACGTGGCGGCGCCACCTCCACCCGGGCCTCCAATCCCAGCGACCGGCACAGTACCTCAAAGAACCCCCGGTCCGCCTCGCCCTCCACCAGTAACGTGTGGTCATTCATCGCCATCACCGCACCTCAATATCGGCTTCAGTAATCTGGTAGAGACGGTCCTCATCAAACACCGTGGCGATGGTTTTTCCAAAGTCACTCATGCGGGCACTCTTGCCCACCCGGAACAAGACACCTTCAATATCCGGGCGGTCTAACGCAGCCCGGGCGAACGTTTGAATGCAGTCCCAACTGTGAGTCGTGGCAAATACCTGAATATCCAGCCGCTCCGCCAATTCAAACACCAAGTCCCAGACTTGTTTCTGCACGCTGTAATGCAGCCCGTTCTCGAACTCATCAATCAAAAGCAGGCCGCCACGGGCGGGAAACATTTTCAGTACCAGCTGCAGCAAGCGCAACATGCCGTCACCCATACTGTTTAACGACACCGGCTTATCAACACCCTGCAACCTCACCTTTGCTGTGCGCTGCACCTGCCTTTGCCGTAGCCGACTACTGGCATAATCCCTGCGCCCATAGCGATCGTCTTTGCTAACAAACGCAAGGTCTTTGAAGTCTGGCGCGATAATTCTCAGCACATCCTTGAGGGTCTTTTCATGATCCGTCAGGGCGACCTGATCCCACTCCACGGCCAGTTCATCCATGTCCACAAAACGCGTGGGAATGTAACTACAGGGCAAAGTATCCGGTAGCTCAGGGATACGAATTCTGGACCCGATTGCGCCATTGGTCCGCTCAAAAGGTAGCTCAACCGCATGCCTGGACTTTCGCAGCTGCAGCCCTTGGCTTACCACCGTATCGAACTCGTCGTCCGCAACCTGGATAGGGGGAACGGCACGGCGGCGGCGGCGCACAATGTCGCTGCCATCCGGGGCAACTGTTTGCTCCTCATGCTCCAGGATGTAAACATGCCGGATCATCAGGGCCTGGCTACTCCCCTGCTCACCAATCTCAATGGCGGTACCGTCCTCAGGGAAACCCCGCCCGGTAAACAGGTGCTCAAACGGCTGCTCCAGATCTTCCGCGTCTTCATCTGTTAAAAAGAAACGCTCGTCGTGGTCTGCGGCGATCTGCTCCAACACTGAGCGGTGCCCGCTGGCGGCATACAGGCGCAATGCTTCAAGCACGGTAGACTTGCCGGAATTGTTTTTACCAACAATCAGATTGACCCGACCCAGCTTTTCGACCTGGAAGTCTTCCAACCCGCGATAGTTTTTGATCACCAGCGACTTAAGCATAAGAAACATCGAGCCCCATTAAAGATTACTTAGGGAAACACAATATCACGTAACCTGATGGCAAAATAAGGCACCCAATCGCCTTTCCCGGGAAGGACGGCGTCCCCGCCGTCCAAATACAAGCCCCACACCAACCCCTAAAGACTCGCCTCCCCCATCACCTCAGCAATCACCCTACAGGTCTTATCCACCTCCGCCGCCGTCAAGGTCGGGTGCACCAAAAACATCAAACTGGTCTCCCCCAACGCCCGCGCCACCGGCAAAGGCGTCTCCGGCCGCCAGCCGGTGCCATCAAAGGCCTTCTCCAGATACACCTCAGAGCACGACCCCTGAAAACAAGGCACACCCGCCGCCACTATCGCCTCGACAATACGATCCCGCGTCCAACCCTCAGCCAAACGCTCCGGGCGCACCTGCACATAGCACTTGTAATGGGCATGCATACAGCCACTTGACGCTGCACAGCCCTGCCCACAGCCACTGTTACAAGCAAACTCGGGCACCCGCAACGCCGCAAACTCCCGACAGGTAGCCCAGATACGCTCAGCATTGGCCGTACGCGCAGCGGTCCAGTCGGCCATACGCTTGAGCTGGATACGGCCAATCACACCCTGCATTTCCGTCATGCGCCAATTGGTACCAAAACTCTCATGCAACCAGCGAAAGCCCGGCGGGTGCTCACGCTCGTATACCGCCTCCCAGCTTTTGCCATGGTCTTTATAGGCCCACATCGCTCGCCACAGGGCTTCATCGTTGGTGGTCACCATACCGCCCTCGCCACCGGTGGTCATGATCTTGTCCTGACAAAACGACCAACAACCCACATCACCGATCGAGCCCACCGCCCGGCCCTTGTAACGGGCACCGTGGGCCTGGGCGCAATCTTCAATCACGCGCAGATCATGCTCAGCCGCCAAGGCCATGATCGGGTCCATATCACAAGGCCAGCCCGCCAGGTGCACACAGATGATTGCGCGGGTACGCGGCGTCAACACCGCCCGTACCGTCTCGGCGGTAATGTTCTGCGACTCCGCATCCACATCCGCAAACACCGGCACCGCACCCGCGGTCACAATGCTGGACGCCGAGGCCAAAAAGGTCCGCGAGGTCACCACCACCTCATCCCCCGGCCCGATGCCCAAGCCCTTCAACGCCAGATCAAGCGCCAGGGTGCCGTTGGCCAGGGCAATGGCGTAGCGGCTATCAGCCCAGGCAGCAAACTCACGTTCAAATTCGCGACAATGCTGCCCTGTCCAGTAATTGACCTTGTTGGACAGTAATACATCACGCACGGCAGTGGCCTCTTCGTCAGTGAACGAAGGCCACGGGGAGAAAGGAGTGTTTAACATGAAGACTCTGAACGAAAATGAAGAAATAAACCAACAACACGCCCCAAACCCGTCATTGCGAGGCGCAAAGCGCCGCGGCAATCCATTAGCCTAGCAGCGTGAGTGGTAACCGATGTTAACCCTTACGCGCCTCCAGTACCCTTGCAGGATTTCCCACCACAGTGACGCCAGGCGGAACGTCCTTGGTGACCACAGCGCCCATACCTACAACTGCCCCTTTACCGATAACCAAGGGTTTTTCCGGTGTGCCCTGCTTAATCACTGCTCCGGTACCAATATAAGCATGGTCTTCAATAACAATATTACCGTTACACCTAACAGACGGTGCAAAGGTCACATAATCACCAATAATGCAATCATGCGCGACATAACTATATATATTCGCGTGAAAATATTTACCAATCCTGACATTAGAAGTTAGCTGAACAAAGTGGCAAAGCACAGCGCCCTCAGCAATATCAACCTCATCAAGAACGACAACATTATCAGCCATAACGTCAAGTGGCTGTATACCATCACCGCGACACTTTACTGCCAATTTCTCGCGTATCGCGCTATTGGCTATAGCTAAAACAATACTTTTCTTTTTGGCTTTATTCGCCAAAAACTGACCATATCCAAGGGTAGCGTAGCCATTCAGCTGTGCCGGCACGTCACCATCATCTACAAAAACCAGTTCTACGCCTTCACCTTTTAGCTGTTTACGAACTAACGGCAGAACCTCTCGTCCGAAACCACTAGCACCGTAGATCCCTACTAAGTGATCACTCATTAACATTTCCTCCTTGATTATCCGAACCGGTAAAACGGGACATGGTTACCTCCCCGTCAGCACTGATGCCATCCCGCACCACGACTTTCTTGACGGTAAGAAACAAGATTTTCAGATCCAACCAAAACGACTGATTATCTACATACCACACATCCAGCTTGAACTTATCTTCCCAGCTCAAGCTATTGCGCCCATTCACTTGAGCCCATCCCGTTACGCCAGGGCGCATCGCATGCCGACGGTACTGTTCCTTGGAATATAAAGGCAGATACTCCATAAGCAAAGGCCGCGGGCCAACCAGGCTCATATCGCCTTTGAGTACATTCCACAGTTCCGGCAACTCGTCCAAGCTGGAGGACCGCAGGAATTGCCCAAAGGGCGTCAGCCGTTCGAAGTCCGGCAGAGGATTCCCGGCAGCGTCAACCGCATCCTTCATAGTGCGGAATTTCACCATTTCAAATGGCTTGCCACCCAAACCGGGACGGACTTGGCGGAACAGTACAGGCGAGCCCATCTTGCGACTGATTTGCCATGCGACTATCGCGATGACGGGAGACAACAAAAGCAAAGCGGTTGCCGAAGCAATCACATCAAAGAAGCGTTTCAACATAAACAACAGAACTCCACGCCAATTCCGGCCACTCCTGCGGGAGTGGCCCGCAAAGCTCAGCGCTTACGTGGTTTGATCAAGGAAATGATAGGCCGGGGCAATTTTGCTTCAGCCGACATACGTAATGCATGCTCTCGCCAGAAGGGCCAGACATTGTGCTTTATAAACTCACTGATGGCTTTTGTCACCAAACACTACCTGAAAATCACTATCCATCGCCTCACTCATCTGAAACAGCGTCTTCAAGGTCAGATTGGTAGCACCATGCAAGACCTTGCTTACCCGACTCTTTTTCCAGCCAAGCCGATCTGCCAATTCCTGCTGAGTGAGGTTGGTGCGAGCAAAGACTTCAGCCAGGTCTACCGCCACTTGCTGGGCCTTCAATTCAAAGCGGAAGTCCTCATCACCCAGCGATTCACTCCACAGCTCATTCAATTGATCCGTCAGCATATCAACCTCCTAAGACAGAACCTGAAGCTGGCCCTCAGACTCAGCATCAATGTATATGCGTACTTCCTCTTCAAGACGTGTTTTCTCGGCTGCAGTCAGTTTATCCTGGCGCTTGGGAAACGCATCAGCGAGGAAAATAACCCTGCCTTCAGCATAGTAAAAGGCGAGTCGAATATCATTCTTGCGCAAGCGCCAGATCACACGTCTTTGTCCCTTGTAATGGAAGGTATGGAGCTCATGGCTCTGCTTTTTGTCATAAAAGTTCTCCAGCGGCATCCCCTTGGCTGCAACCTGGATCAGCTTGTCGAGCGCTGCCAGTGCAGCTCTGCCGTCCGCTTTATTTTGCCGTGCCAAGAAAACCAATTGCTGTAAAAGCAAACACGAATCTGGTGATGCATCTGAACACCGGGCCAGTAACTGCCACGGACGAGCTGCCTTCTCAAGGTGGCGATCGGGGCGTCCCAGCGCCTCATCGTTGATTTCCAGCAAATGGGCTGGCATGTTAACTTTTAAGTGAACCTCGTTTCAATCCCTGAATCACATGATAAGCCAGCGCTTGGCCTTGTGGAGCTCTGTTAACCAGCGTCCAGCAGCGGTCGTACAGTAACCCGGCCGTTTGGCACCCATCACGCACCAGAGCCACCTTTTCCGCCGGGCTCGCTTTGCGGCCCATGAGTAGCCCAGCGCCACCGCACGTTGTTGAGTTCGCTGTTCAGCCTTGCGTTTAGCTTTTCCGTGCTTGACGGCAAATGATAGCCATCCCACCCCAGAGGAGGTTGTTTTGTTATTTTCAACCCACTGGCCTTGAGTGCATTCTTCCTGTGCTTTTTCCCAATGCGCCTGCCTTCCCACCTCTCCAATACATCCCAGGCGCGCTCCAGAATAGAAAAAGTCGTCTCGCCGAGATTCTGTGCGGATCGACTCAGGTTTGCAGCCTCATCGTCTGGAAAAAGAACATCTCCTCCACCGAATGCATCCCACACTTTCTCTGCAGCTGCCAGATCATGCTTGAAATAAGCCCTTTGCACTCCCGGCAAACTGGCAAAACACCTACCTGGCTGCATAACGAAAGCGCCTGCACGCTGTTGGGCCGGGCGCGGTAAAGGTTGCCAACCAACAAAACGGAAGTCGCACCCCCATGTCTTCAAGGCTATCCCGGCGGAAAAAAGCGCCGGGATGACGCCATAAATCACTCCGGGCTGATCCCTTAAGGCCACAGGAACGTAGCGACTTTCCCCGGCATCCCATTCACAACACGCAAAAAAAGTCGCCACGTCAAAATTACTGGTTACATCCAGCATATCGGTATGGAACCCGTAATGCTGGGCCAAGCCTTGGTAATCAATATGCAGCGGGTTGCCTAAGAACGCTTGCTTGGAACAATAGCGAACATAAGGATGGCGTCGCACAGCATCCTCAAAAGCCAGGTTGCGGCAGACAGCCAACAACTTGTCCTCGAGGTGCCTGAGCCTCCCCAAACCAGGGTAGCACGCAGCAAACTCCCGAACCTGACCCCGATAAACCATATCAGGCATTTCGACGCCGGTATTGAACTGCACCTCACCATGCTCATTTGTCATGGCATGTTGCGCTTCGTAGTCGTCAACGTGGAGGCCTATGGACGCATAGCCCGAGTGGATATTACCTTTCCCTGGGTTATTGATGCCCAACTTTACCTTTAACTGATCGACAGTCGGCAATCTGAAGATGTCCACTCAGCCTCAACCTCTAAAGTAAGTAATAGCGGTAAAAGCCTGCCGCGTACCGTTCCATTAACTTCCTTGGCGTCCAAGACACCGTCAAAATACCTTAACGGAGCCGAGCAAAGCTTGCATGCTACCCACGACAGGCCATACACCATTAACCTGCTTGACTGGCCATGCATCGTCAAAGAAGCTGACTGACTCCCAATCGCAAAACTCAGCGCACTCGGCCACTACCTTGCCGTGACAGCTGGCACCTAGAATGGCGAGCCGCTTCATGATCCGTTACCGGTAAATTTGGACATGATCGCCTCGCCATCAGCGTTGATGCCATCACGCACCACGACCTTCTTCACGGTGAAGAACAAAATCTTGATATCCAGCCACAAAGACCGATTGTCCACATACCACACGTCCAGCTTGAGTTTCTCATTCCAGCTGAGCGAGTTACGTCCATTTATCTGAGCCTAACCTGTGACACCCGGGCGTACTTCATGGCGCCGATATTGTTCTTTCGAATACAGCGGCAGGTATTCCATTAAAAGCGGCCGAGGGCCTACCAGGCTCATATCGCCTTTAAGCACATTCCACAGCTCCGGCAACTCGTCCAGGCTGGTAGCACGCAGAAAGCTGCCGAACGGCGTCATGCGCTGGTCATCAGGCAGCGGGTTGCCCTCTTTATCGGTGGCGTCCAGCATGGTGCGGAATTTCATCATCTTGAACGGTTTGCGTTCAGGCCTGGGCGGGTTTGGCGAAAGAGTACAGGGGGAACCGAGTTTTCGGCTTACCTGCCAAGCAACGATGAGAATTACGGGGGAAAGTAGTAGCAGGCCGAAGGAGGCGGCGAGTATGTCGAAAAGTCTTTTTAGCATCAGGTACAAAACCTCAAATTGAATCAGGTACAGCTAACTGGAACAGCTGTTCAGCAAAGTACGGTATCTGGAGCTTCTCACGCGTCTTGGCGCCCATCAAAAAGCTCTCCCCACCACGCTCCTCAAGCGAAAAAAAACACCTAACCAACGCACCATGGTCCGCCGGGCAAACCACCCCAATCTCCAGCTGCTCCACCCACCGGGCAACGCTGGTATCTTCCCCACAAACCGCCAACACCCCAGCGCCAGATAACGCATAGCCAGAAGACTTACTGGGAAACGCATACTTGGTCACTTCATCATCAATCGGCAGCAACGCCCACCGGTGCTGGTTCACCAGTTCTGCTGCTTCCGTGGCGGGGATAAAGCCCAGGTAGTCCACTTGTTCGTAGGCATTCGCCAGCGCCTCTACATCCGGCGCGTGCACGCCACCACCGGCGAAGGTGAAACGTAATTTACCACCCTGCTGCAGGTAATCCCGGATCGCGGTCATCAACAAGGGAATGCGCTGCAAGCGGCCGGCATTGCCGCAGAATACGATGTCTTTGGTGCGCTGCTCCATAGGCACCGGAGTCACTTCAAAAGACGGGTTATCCAACAGGTGTATCGGGCGTTCCGTACCGCTACGCTCCTGGATATAGGCCTTCATATCCTCAGAGAGCGTGATAATCGCGTCTGCATGGCGCAGGGTGAAGTTGTCTACGGCCTGCAACAACTTGAACAACAAGCCGTTTACCGGCACCACAATGTTGGCGGCTTCCGGGTGTATGTCTTGCAGGTGGTACACATACCGCGCACCAAACAGCCGGCAATACACCGCCACAATAAAAGGCACCACGACTGGCGGGTTGGTGGAAACGTATACGTTCGCCGGTTTAGCTCGCACCAGGCTCAGGAAAGTCCAGAACATGAAGAATACAGCCTCAGCAATCCGCTTGATCACGCCGCTGGCCGAGGTGGTGTAAGCCTTGCAGGCACGCACCTCAATACCCTGCCCCCGCCCGGCATCAGCAAGCTCCTGCTTGAGGTCGCCTTCCGCCTGGGTGATCACACACACCGTTCCACCCGCAGCGGCTAACTCGCCAAACTGCAGCAAACCTTCGCCAATCGGGCTGCCAGGGCGAAAACTCCGATTAACAATCGCCAGATCCGTCTTCTTACGCGTCATAGGGGCTATGCTTCCTCAATACTGCTTCCAAACCGTCTGCATCACATAATCCCGATAACTATGGATTATCCGTACCACTTTCTCCGCCACGTTCGGCATGCTGTAGTCACCAACCAAACGCATGGAGCGTTCATCGCCCCGGCTTTGGGTTTCCAGAATGGCCAAACCTTGCAGCACACGTTCGGTGCTCAGACCGACCATCATGGCAGCGGTTTCTTCCATGCCCTCGGGGCGTTCATGGGCTTCGCGGATGTTCAGGGCCGGGAAGTTGAGGATGGAGGCTTCTTCGTTGATGGTGCCGCTGTCAGACAACACCGCCTTGGCGCTCAGCTGCAGTTTGTTGTAGTCCTTGAAGCCCAGCGGCTTCAGCAGGCGCACGTTTTCGTGGAACTGCACACCCATGGCATCCACCCGCTTCTGAGTACGGGGGTGGGTAGAGACAATCACTGGGTAGCCGTACTGCTGTGCCACGGCGTTCAGGGTGTCGACCAGGGCCAGGAAGTTCCTGTCGGAATCCACGTTCTCTTCCCGGTGGGCGCTCACCACGAAGAACTTACCTTCTTCCAGCCCTAGGCGTTCGAGCACGTCAGAGGCTTCGATGCCCTCACGGAAGTGGTTCAACACTTCAAACATGGGGCTGCCGGTTTTGATCACACGGTCCGCCGGCAGGCCTTCGCGCAGCAGGTAATCCCGGGCGATGGTGCTGTAGGTCAGGTTGATATCTGCCGTATGGTCCACAATGCGGCGGTTGATCTCTTCCGGTACCCGCATATCAAAGCAGCGGTTGCCGGCTTCCATATGAAAGGTCGGGATCTTGCGGCGCTTGGCAGGTATCACCGCCATGCAGCTATTGGTATCACCCAGTACCAACAGGGCTTCCGGCTGAACGTCGGCCAGCACTTTATCCACGGCAATAATCACGTTGCCGATGGTTTCGGCACCGCTGGCACCGGCGGCACTCAGGAAGTGGTCCGGCTTGCGGATGCCCAAGTCCTGGAAGAAGATTTCATTCAGCTCGAAATCGTAGTTCTGGCCAGTGTGTACCAGAATGTGCTCGCAATATTCATCCAGCTTGGCCATCACCCGGGACAGACGAATAATCTCCGGCCGGGTGCCGACCACGGTCATTACTTTCAGTTTTTTCATGGCAGTTCCAGATTCGTTCAGGCTTCGGTACCCACCGGGCACGCGAAAGTATCCGGGTTATCCCGGTCAAAAATTTCATTGGCCCAGAGCATGCACACCAGCTCGTCGTCCCCAACGTTGGTGATGTCGTGGGTCCAGCCCGGTACGGTTTCCACAATCTCCGGCTTGGCGCCGTCCGTGAACAACTCGTAGAACTCCCCGGTCAGCATATGGCGAAAGCGGAAGCAGGCCTTGCCCTTGATCACCAGAAACTTCTCGGTTTTCGAGTGGTGATAATGGCCGCCACGGGTGATGCCCGGGTGGGCGGTGAAGAAGGAGAACTGGCCGGCGTCCGGAGTTTTCAGCATTTCCACAAACACACCGCGCTCATCGCCATGCTGGGGCACGGTATAGGTGAAGCGCTCTGGCGGCAGGTAGCTTACGTAGGTGGAATACAGCGCCCGCACCAGCCCGGTACCCACCGGCTCGGTAATGAGGTTATCCCGGGTGGCTTTGAAGCGGTTCAGCTGGCTGGCCAGTTTGCCTACCGTAATCTGGTAAACCGGCTCCACTGCGACAAACGGGCCGCCCTGTTGCTCGCCGCTCAACAGGGAAAGAAAGCTAGCAACTACGTCATCCACGTAGACCAGGTTAATCACCGCATCCGGGGCGTTAACCTGTACCGGTAAATCGCGGGCAATGTTATGACAGAAAGTAGCCACCGCCGAGTTGTAATCAGGTCGCGCCCATTTTCCGAACACGTTGGCCAAACGATAAATGTACACCGGATTACCGGTGACTTCGCGTAGTGCCAGCAGTGCTTCTTCCGCCTCGCGCTTGCTGGTGCCGTAATCGTTATCCCGCTCTGCCTGGATCGAAGAGCTGTAGATAATTGGAATGCGTCGGCCCGAGGCCTGTACGGCATGACACAAGGCCTGGGTCAGCCCTGCATTGCCGGTGGTGAACTCGGCCGGGTTCTCCGGGCGGTTGATGCCGGCCAGGTGCACAATCCAGTCCACGCCGTCCAGCAGGCCGGGCAGGTCTTGCTCGGTGTGTTCGCGAGTGAAGGGCACCACCTCAAAACCGCCCTTCTCCTGCAGGTGCAGTTGCAGGTTCTTGCCGATAAAGCCGTTGGCGCCGGTTACCAGTACTTTCATTAATCAGTCCTCCGGGGTCTGGTACTCACCCCGTTCCAGGGCACGAATAAATTCCAGCTTACGCAGCAAGGTTTGCATACCGGCGACATCCAGGCGCTCGGTGTTGTGGGAGTTGTAATCCTCGGTGTGGGAGATCTTCTCCTCCCCCTGCTCCACAAACTTGCCGTAGTTCAGATCCCGCAGATCCGGTGGAACGCGATAGTACTCCCCCATATCCTGGGCGCAGGCCATTTCTTCCCGGCTGAGCAGGGCTTCAAACAGCTTTTCGCCGTGGCGGGTGCCAATCACATTGATGGGGTGGTCCGGCTTGCCTACCAAATCCGTCAGCGCCCGGGCCAGGGTTTCGATGGTGGCCGCCGGGGCTTTCTGCACAAACAGATCACCATTGCTGCCATGCTCGAAGGCATACAATACCAGGTCTACCGCATCGGCCAGGGTCATCATGAACCGGGTCATGTTCGGGTCAGTAATGGTGAGAGATTGACCGGCGCGAATCTGGTCCACAAACAACGGAATCACCGAGCCGCGAGAGGCCATCACATTGCCGTAGCGGGTGCCGCAGATGACGGTTTTGTCGGGGTCCACATTGCGGGACTTGGCCACCATCACCTTTTCCATCATGGCCTTGGAAATGCCCATGGCGTTGATGGGGTACACCGCCTTATCGGTACTCAGGCACACCACCCGCTTCACTTCGTTCTGGATGGCCGCTTCCAGCACGTTCTCGGTGCCGATCACGTTGGTTTTCACTGCCTCCATGGGGTGAAACTCGCAGGAAGGCACCTGCTTGAGCGCTGCCGCGTGGAAAATGAAGTCCACCCCCCGGGTAGCGTTCAGAATGCTGTTGTAATCCCGCACATCGCCAATGTAGAACTTGAGCTTGGGATTGGCGTAGCGCTTGCGCATGTCATCCTGTTTTTTCTCATCCCGGCTGAAGATACGGATTTCTTCGATATCGGTATCCAGGAAGCGGTTGAGAACAGCGTTGCCGAAGGAGCCGGTGCCGCCGGTGATTAACAGGGTCTTCTTCTTGAAGGGCATGTGGAGTGATCCTTAATTCTTTTCGTAGGCGTATTTGAACAGGGCGATGTTGGCTTCTATGGCGTCGCGCTGGGAGAATTTGTGTTTGGCCCAGGAGAGTACGTTCTGGCGCATGAGCAAGTGTTCTTCTGCAGGCATGGTGGCCAGCTCGTCAAGTGCTGCGCTGAAAGCATCGGGATTGGTAAGAGGGAGATCCCAGCCGATGCCGAGGTTTTGAAGGTTGCGCCAAGGGGTGGTGTCCGCTAGCACAATAGGCAACCCCGCGCAAAGTGCTTCCGCTATAACGTGCCCGTAGTTCTCTCCCTTGGTGGGGAAGAGAAACACATCATACTTCTCTAGCGTTTTAACCACTTCATCAGGATTCAACGTTCCTTTGTGCTGAACCTGAATGTGTTGTGGCAAAGCAGCAATAGCTTTCTCACAATCACGCCAGTAATCCTGATCTTCGATGGGCCCATAAATATCGTAAACCAGCGATTGCTGAACCTTCTGCAGCATCTCAATGGCTACCAGCAGGTTCTTCTTCGGTGAAATACGGGAGACAAAAACGGCTTTGAGTGGCCCGGATTTTCGGGGTTTCAGGTTTTCGGCAAACTCCTGCGCCCCGATATTTTCTGCGACCTGAGTGTCGACATTCGGGCCCAATGCCCGGCGAATGTCCTCCGCCTCATAATTGCTGGACACCTGAAACACAGTACCCCGATGAAGCCGAAGCAGCTTGTAGACTGCGATGAAAACCTTCTTCTTCAGCGACTTCAGGCCCAAAGCTCCCTCAGAAAACTCCCCTCTTGGACTAAGCACCACACGTTGTCGCAACACCTTGGCCAGCAACAAGGGGTAAAACGAAAAGCGCGGGGAAAAAAAACTATTCAGGTATACAAGGTCGTAGTTCTTTTCCCTAAGAATACCCGCTATCTGCCTGTGCCCTCGCTTGCCAGACTGAGCGTAGAAAACAGATGCATTTCCCATCTGGTTCCATTCTCCACAGGTTACCGACGTGTAGGGCTTGGCGTCTCCAAGGTCCCGGTCACTGGTGACAAGTTTGAACGAAATATCGTTACCAGCCTGCTCGAAGAGGTTTTTAATGGTCTTTATCGGACCGCCACCTTTATAGCCAGGCAAAAATACACCGGCGAAAGCCAGCACTTTCAGTGGCTGCTCAATTGGATTACTTGGCATAGAGGCTCGCTTGGGGGATTGTTTCAACAGCAACAGGGCGTCATTAATAGGGGGAACTTAAAGCTGGCCACGGGCTTTAGAGGCGAAGATCCGCCCCACCCAAAGGCAACATACCTTTCAGGTCAAACAACCCACCAGCCGCCCTGGCACTCATTGCCGTGTATTCCTTGTGCGGCACTGCCACCAACACACCGTTGTAGCTGCCCGGCTCCGGCTTTTCCGTCAGGCTGATGCCGTTCTCATGCTCCGCTTCGGCACTGCCTGCCCAGCTGTCGGCTACATCCAGTTGGCAGCCGAAGTCTTGCAGTTCTTTCACCACATCAATCACCCGGGTGTTGCGCAAGTCCGGGCAGTTTTCTTTGAAGGTGAAACCCATTACCAGCACCCGGGCATTGGCGATGGCGTGGCCGGCTTTGATCATGGCTTTTACCAGTTCCGACCCCACATAGGGCCCCATGCCGTCATTGGTGCGCCGGCCGGCCAGGATGATTCCGGGTGGTAGCAGATGGCCTGGGCTTTGTGGATTCATTTCATTCGCCTTATTAGCAAGAGAGTGATTGTCAAATCTGGTGTATGACCATCAGGCAGCGTTTCTGTCCGATTAATCATCATCTGTATTCCAAGCCCGGAAGGTAGTGATCAGTGAACGTGAGAATATTCAAGCTAGCTCCGTCATAAACAACATTCAACCAGAATAAAAACCATTTCCATACAATACTATATTCCTGACAAAACCAACGCTCTTCCATGAGAAATAAGTCAACATAACCAATACTGCCGGGTGGTTCAATCTGCGCTCGACCATCAAGAGCCATAAAGCAATTGTCACGGCCACCATGTTACCGCGCTCCCCTCCCAGCAGAAATATGATGGGGTAGCAGGGCAACAACAATACGATCATGCGCTTCCAATCCTTGCTTGCCAAAGCAGCAACCAAGGTAAGAGCAACCAAGCTCAATAGTTCCAAACCACCTCTATCCATCCCAAAATATGCCTGCGCTTTTTTATTCAATGAAGGATAAAGATAAAAAGCGAAAGCAAATGCAAATACAAACACTGCAAAGAAAACAAAAAAACTTTTTTTACTAAAAACCCCCTTTGATAAAAGCAGCTTTATTTCGTCATAAAACCTGGCAAGAATAAAAGAAGGGAAAAATAGGAGCGACTGAAAGTGCGTGAGAGGTGACAGCATAACGAACAGGAGTCGAACATAGCCACTAAAAAGGACTGCTGCGGCAAGAGCGATATACGCAAACTTAAGACGCTCTGCGCCAGTCATAAGAACAACTAAATAAAAATTGCTTGCGATAAGCATCACAACTAGCAATCCCGCACGATATCTATTTAAAACAAACACTATTTGTGTAACTAAAATAGCATTAAAAATAGATATATACTGATCCTTTGGAATACCCGAGACAGATCCTGACCATAACAACAAAATAGTCAGCGGCTCTCCGGCATCGATATAAGCCCTCGCCAGTAAAAAAGCTTCACGAATAGATGCAGAGCCTAACGCCTCATAAAATGCTCGATAATGTAACTGATCTCCGTTTACATAAAACCCCAACAGAAATAGAGAAAAGAGATAAGCCGAAGGAAACACAATAACAAATAATAGAAAACCTCCACCGCGGAAACTCAACATATCCCACCATATCTAAAACACCAATAATCGAAGGCGGCGCGCGTAAAAATATAGCGTGTTCGCAAACTTATCCTCACTTCCTTTTGTACTCGCTGTACCTTATTCCTAGAAAATAACAAAGAGAGCCTAGCCCCCTCATGCTCCTATCCAAGCCTTCCTTAGCACCTTCCACCCCTCTGAACAACAATTTAACAACAGCCTCTAAAACTCCAAGAGGCAGAATCAGCAATGCTCTACATATAAGAAACACCGGAGACGCGCCATCGGACAGCTTTCTTTTTATTTTGCAATGCATTAAACCATATCTAAACTGTCTTTGAAGGCGCCATTTGAATCTTTGCCTATTTTCCGGGAGTTCTTCAGTAACCACAGCAGTTGAACAGAACTTTATCTTCGCACCCATCTCAACTGCCGTTCTAAAAAACAAAGTATCAGATCCGCCTGTTTGAGAAAAGCCCTCATCAAAGCTAATCTTCTCCGCAATCCAGGATTTAAATATCACGTTATCGGTTTCAGCTCGATCCCTAATAGCACCATCTTTTAATACTGTCTTGGCCCTCGCGACTCCATTGCAAACTTGATTAACCATCCCACTAACTACATCCACCCCTTCTTTATCAACACAAGAAACCAAGTTCAATAGCCAGTCACTTTCAACCCACTCATCATCATCAATGAAAATGATAAAATCTGAAGCGACTCCGAGCGCGCACTTAAGAGCTCTATTTCTTGCGAATGGTATTCCCGGAGTAGGCTCCCACTCATAAACAATGTTTAATCTACTAGAAAACGAACTGACAACAAACTCCGCCGAGGCGACCGAATTGTTATCGATAACGATTACCACATAATCATAATCTTTGCTTTTTTTTGCCGTTGCAACTGACTCTAAACAACGCTGAAGCATTTTGTTTCTGTCGCATGTAGCAATACAAATGGAAACAACGCTCACGATACAAACCTCTGCTTCTATACAGAATTTAAATTAAGAAAGAAAACCCCTTTTGTAAAAACCTAAACCCAAGCTAAAACACCTTCTTCAAACCGCGGAAAACATCCCATCCACCTCATCGTGAATCAAAAAAAGCTGGTTTTCTATCTCGCTTTGTTTATCTTGTTTTGTTGGAAAATAGTAATAAATCATCTTCTGACTTTCGTGCTCGCGGCCTTCTTTATTCTCTTCAAATATTTTAATATAGATTTTCTCAACCAGCAGCCTAACATCAAAATTCAGTGCTTCTTCAATTAGGTAAAGATCGCCGAGGACGGCCTGCAGGTGGTCAGGGTCATCTGGCCTGTTTATTTCTTCGCTACAGGCATTCATGATGTTTTTTTTCAACTGCCCCCGATTAAGCTTCAGCACTTTCTGAGCGGGCGGGTGGTCGTTGTAAAAGCCGGCAAGCGCAGCAGCGTCCTCGCTGTTGAGCAGGCTGTCAACAGCGGTCAACCATATCGCTTCTGCCTGTTGGCTGCTCAGGTGCCGGGTAAGGTCAAGTAACTCGGCCATATCGCCCTGTTTGAAGAGCTCCGACCAACCTTCGCTTTCTGGAAGTAGTTCCTGCAGTTTCCCCATCAACCGTGCTGCTGCTCGCCCATCTTGCTTCACCACCTGCCAGAGCTTGGATAGCTTCTGGCCGAAGGTCGCTGGTCGGTTACTCCAGCCAACTGAATCGGCTTGAAGCATTTGCATCAGATTGCTGCCTGGCTGAGTCAGCAACCCTGTCTGTTTATCGAGCAATGCGTCCTGTTGGCTGCGCTTCAGGACGATAGGATTGCTGGAGCTTTCAGTTATTTTGAAACTCCGAAGCCCCCAATCGAAATGCTCTAAGCTCTGGATCAGCGCTTCAATCAATGGATGATTACCCGCAATGCTGTTATACATAAAATCCACTAAACTCGGGTTAGTCGGGCCCACCCATATCTCGTCTAAATGCTGCGCCGTGGTTATAAAGGTCGGCTCCAATTCCAGTAGTGCCTTATCAAACCCGCTTAACGCCGCTACTCGCCCGTAGAGTCCATGATACAGGGTATTGAAAGAATGCTTGAGCTCACCGACGCTTGCATTAATACCGGCTAGCCCGCAGAGGTACAGGAGCGCTTGTGCTTCAGCACTCAGTCGTTGAAACACTTCTTGCCAAAGCTGCTGCTGACCCTCAATTCCCTCCTCCACGGTCGCTCTCAGCTGTTGCGGCGTCACTGTAGTGAGCTTTTCACAAAACATTCTAATAAGCCTAGGGGAAAAGCTCTCTGCCTTGATAAGGACCCAGTAAAGTCTATCCGCGAGCAATGCACTAAGCAGCTCTTGTGTAAAGCCTGCGCTATGAATCAATCGGTATACCAACTCAGCTCGGAACCATGCGTTTGAATGCTGCATATCAACAGCCTGACGACATAGCTGATTGATCGCACGTTGGCCCCCACCAAGCTGGTTCACAGCCTGTTCCAGGATATAAGTTCGAGTGGTAAAAAGAAGCTTCAACTTCCCGTTTGCCTGCGCAGCCTTGAACAGTAATGTTTGCCAGTCGCGCTGGAATGCAAGGATACCGACCGTGTCGAGAAAGGTTGCCCCCAGGAAATCGTCAAGCACCAATATTTGATCGCTATCGGGCCGTATCAGCTGGAGCGCCTGCGCCACATCACGATCATCTATCCATACCAGCTCTGCGCGTGGGTTATCGATTTGTAACTGTAAAGCTAACTGTCCTGCTACGGTACTTTTGCCGCTGCCCGGATCGCCAATAATCAGGCAGCAATGATTGGCCGTCAATTGCTCATCAATTTTTGCCTGCGCGGCGGGCACCACATAGCTTTTCGCATCGACCAGCAAGCGTTCGTGAACCATTTCGGTACGGGCATACTGCGCCCGGTTCAGGTACTGGTTAAGCTGTTCAACACCATGCAGCCACAAGCGGTAATGCTTGCGGTAGATGAGGGGGTACTGATCAAGCCGGGCATCTAAATCGTCCGCACCATAGATATCTGCCGTAGCTTGTATAAACGGCTGCATGGCCTGCCGTATCGCGTGTTTGTTGCCGGGAGATAATGAGCAGGCGGTTACCAGAAAGTACCGGCTGGGCCTTGGCTCCAGGGCCTGCATTTTTTTCTGCTCTTTGGGCAGAGCCCGCAGCAACGCCGCCACATTTTTATACCGCTTAGCCTGGCCTATCCACACTTCCCCGTTCGCGGATTCATGGCGGCAATCTATACCGCCGTCAGGCCCTTCTCCGTAGCGTTCGAAGGTAACTGAATGCTCAGCAGACAGTATGTCGGCCGCAAGGGTTTCGAATTCTGAGGGGGAGAGGTTTGTGTAGTTGTGGGGCAATGGTAAGTCAGCTTTTAGGCGTTATTGGGCGAAAATCCACACTCGGCAACATCATGGGGCCATATTTGTGGCGTGCCGACAAGGTCAGTAGTTGGTCACGCACAGCGGAGTAAAGCATCGATGCCGCATTCACGACCAATCTGTGCCGCACATCATCGCTTTCCTTTTCCTGCTCATCGGGTACGAAAATACCGTCCAGCTCTACAGCAAAATGATACGGGAATTCAGGCTCTTGATACTCCAATCCGAGCGTCAACAAAAAGAAGGGTTCAGCGCCTTCTTCGAGCGAGTCCGGCTCGCCCAGCACAATAGACGTTTTCAACTTATCGGCATCAGGTACGCGATACGGTGAATCCCGCATATCAGAGTCACTGATGTCCGCACCATCGTTCGCTTCAAGAAGCAGCCGGGTAAAGTGATAATGCTTTAGCTGAAAAGACGCTAACTTCATGGGCATGCTACCCGCGCCGTTTCGTCAGAACCATAGGCAACACGCGAGAAGGTTTTTACCTGCGCATAGCGGTTCCAACTCATTGAATTTAACTGCCGTGCTGTCTTCAGTATGGCCTCCACCTCATGACGCCTGGCATTAATCACTTCAACTTGTTCGTTCAAGTGGTGTTTACCGCCAAAATGAACATCAAAGTCGATGCCCAGCGCCTCACACACCTGGAACATCGTTTTCAGGGTCAAATTAGACGCGCCATGCAACACCTTACTCATGCGGCTTGTTTTCCAGCCCAGCTTGTCCGCCAGTTCTTTCTGAGTCATTCCGCTCAAGGCAACGGCATTTGCGAGCTTCACAGCAACATCCTGAGCTTTTAGCTCAAAACGAAAATCCTCGTCTTTTAGCGATTCTTCCCAAAGACTTGCCAATTCTTTATTGAGCATTTTCACTCCCCTTGGTGCGAAATGACCAACACCTGTTGGCCATCTTCTGCATCAATATAGGCTTTAACTTCATCTTCAAGCTGCTTCTTCTCACCTTTTGTCAGCTTGCCTTTCCGTTTCGCGAAGGCATCCGCAAGAAAAATAATCTTCCCTTCAGCATAGTAGAAAGCAATTCGAACATCGCCCTTGCGAATACGCCAAATCACACGATTTCGATCTTTGTAGACAAACTCATGCAGAGGATGGCTCTGCTTACTGTCATAAAAATTCTCGATGGGCTTTCCGGTTGCCGCCACATTAATCAGCTTATCGAGGGCCGATAATGCCGACTTGCCATCTTTTAGATTCGCTGCCGCCATTTCCTTCAAACGCTTTATGAGGACACAGCTCTCTGCAGCATCACCCTCACAGCGGGCCAGCAGCTTCCAGGGCGCAATGCTTCCACCAGAGCTCGTTGCTCCTGGCTTGCCAAGTGTGTGTTCATTGATCTCTAGAAAGTGAACGGGCATATTAACTTTAAAGTTAACCTCTGGCAATCCGTAGTTGGCTCGTAGCGTCTTCGGTAATTTTCAACCCAGTTGTCCATTTTAATGCGTTTAAGCAGCCGATTTATTCAGCTCGATTTCCTGCAATTTGCCGGGGTTGAGCGACACCGCTCCCACCGGTTCCCAGTTCCGGGTTGCCCTGGACCAGCGCCGAGGATTCCGGCTTTTGGCTGCCTCATATACCCTCTTGCGGTGCTGCAATTGCTCCAGGTCTTTGCCGGTATGGCGTGCATTCGGCGTAACGAAGCTGATGCCACTATGCAGGTGATGTTTGTTTTATGTCCGCTCAAAGGCCAGCTCCCTACAAACATACTCATAGTACCTCTTCAGCCACTGCGCATAATGCCCCAACACAGGCGAATACCGATGCACAATCTCCATCCACTGCGCCGCCGCTGCTTTATCATTTCGCAACCTGAGGCTGAAGTAGGCCAGGCCTATCAGTTGATCAATGTGCTGGCGGTGGTGTTGTAGATTGTTCATCTGGGCTGTGGCTTGCTCTAGCGCCTGCAAGGCCAGCTGGGCGTATTCTTGTTGCCATCGCTGTTGTACTTCTGGGTGCAGTTCATCATGGTAGGCGACAATTTCATCGCAGATTATCAACCAGGCTTCTATGGATTGTTGAGCAGTGCCTTGCTCGCTCAGCCATTCTGCTTTCTCGCGCAGGTGGTTGAATAGTGTGGTGAATGCGTGCTGCAAGCTGATTGGGTCATTGGCCAGTTGAATCCGTGCTTTGTCGGCATCTGCCCGATATCGATGCCAGAGCAATAACGGGCCAATCAGCTTGGGTGACAGGTTGGTCAGATATGTATCAATGGTTACGCTATGTGTCTGCAGTTGCTGGGTCGCTGTTTTCAGCCGCTCAATGAGTTGTTCGGTTTCTTTATTGGCCTGCTTGCTGTGGGTTGCCAATTCTTGCTGTATGTCGTTTCGCAGCTCGACCAGGCCCGCTATGCGCTCGCTTAAGGGTATGGACGGTGAAGGTGTTGACAGTTTATCCAGTAGCTCTTTGACCAGGCGTGGGTAGCTACTGCTGCGGTGGTTTATTGCGTCGTTACGCATCATGCGTAGTCTGGAGAGCGTGAGTGCTAGTTGCTCGCCGGGCGTGGCTGTATCAATCAAGCTGCTTTTACGGTCAAATTCTGCATGAATCTGTTGTACCCAGGCGCTATCACCGGCTTCACGTGCTGCGAGCAGCTGGTTATTAAGCAGTGTGATCATCTCTGTCAGCCCATTGTCAGCGCTGACAGCCTGAGCATTGCACAGTACTTCTTTGGCTTGACTTGGCTGGCCGTTCTTTATCAGTGCTATGGCCAGGTTATGGTGAACTATATCCGTCAGGTCGGCGCGGGGTGCTCGCTTAAACTCCACCAGGGCGGCTTTAAGGTGGCGTAGCTGTATATCCGTGTGGCCCCTTAACCCTTCAGTGCGTGCCAGGTTGTTGTGAAGTAGTACGCGTTCTGATGGCTGCTGGTAACGGTCCAGGCCGGCGTCGAGCAGTGCACGTGCCTGTTGATAGTCTTCATGCTGCAATGCCAGGTCTGCTTTGAGCAGCAGACAATCAAGGTGCTCAAGGCATTGCTGGTCTGCAATACCTGCCAGTCTGTGTCTGGCCTCTGCCGGGTTGTCAGCTGCATTGAATAATTGTGCCCAGGCGATATTCAGGCAGAGCTGCTCATCAGGCAGCAATGGCTTGTCAGCCAAGGCATTGAGCACTTGATGGGCTTTGCTGAATTCACCCTGTTGACAGTAAGCGCGTGCTAACAGTGCGGCACGCATTACTTGATAATGCGTGCCAACCAATCGCGCTTCTTGCAGGGCACTGATGGCCTGCGCGGGTGAGGCTGCATGCAACGCTTTGCGCGCTTGATCCAGCCGCCCTTGCTCATGGGGCAGTAGTTTGAACCATGTCAACCGTGCATAGCCGCTGACAGCAATACCAAACAACGCGATCGCAACGCCCCCGAAGCCAGTCATGCTGGTGACTGGCGTCAGTAACAATGGCCAGGTGATGACGGCATAGCGTGGCTGGGTAAGCCAGTGTGCTTTGTCGGGGTGGGTGAAGTTGAGCAGGGTTGGCATGGGGTTTTAGTAAACGCTACCGAGAGTAAACGCTCTGCATCAGATTTATCCGACTAATGACTCTTGTCAGATACACCAGCGCGGCAAACGCTTCTTCAGGTCTTCCACTTGGCGTTCATTGGAAGAGTGTGACTTGTGTGCATCCGGATGCCTACTGTCATTAGCGTTGCCTTTTACCTCGGACAAACCGAAATGCTTCCAACAGCTCGTTCCGAAAAACCACTCCCCAACTAGCCAGTACAACTAACCAAAAACCAACCATCATTTCCTTCAATGCTTCACCCCAAAGAGTAAACACCACCGCCCCAGCTACAGAAACTAGCGTGAAGGCGTACAGGACAAGCCGAGGCATTGGTTTCCAAAGGTAGATGGAGAACTCGGTTCTCAGGAAAAAGAACACCCAGAACGACACACATGTGCTTACGGCTGCCCCGGCGGCGCCAAAAATAGGGATTAGCCACCAGTTGCCCACCAGGTTAACCGCGAATGCGGTAATGGCCGCCAGCATGGAGAAGGAGCTGCGCCGGGAAATGCCTATGCCTACAACCGTTGTTTCAGATAGTGTGTACAGCAAGGGGTAGCCAATGCAGGCAACCACGATCCACTGCACGGCTGCGTAGTTGGCAGGCAGAAATAACGTAACGACCCAAGAGAGTAGTCCGGCTAACGCAAACCCGAGTACCACGAGCGCCAGAATGTAACGGCTTACCTTGTGGACATTTTCCAACCCTGTGCCTGCACTGGCCCATTTGTAGACGGTGGGTGCCCAAACGGTTGAGAACACACTTTGCAGTATGGTGGCTGCTGCGGCAAAGCTGACTGCCACTGAGTACAACCCCAGTTCTTCAAAACTGGCCATAGTGCGAAGGAATATTTTATCCGTAGCTGTAAGCCCCCAAAATGCCAGGCCACCAAGAATCAAGGGCAGCCCAAAACGGAGCATACTTTTTAGCTGATCAATATCCAGTTTTGTGCGTACACCGGTTAGCCACTCCGCTCGTGTGTTCCACCCGAATATTGCACAGACAAAGGCAATTGCGGCAGTGTTAGCCAGCACAAGGTTCGTAAGATCCTTGTCTGCTCCGGCGGCAACGTACCCCCCGATAATCGCGAGTAAAAGTAGCTTTGGCATCAACTGGCTCATTGAGAACGCCAAGCCACGCTCGTTCATACGCAGCACGAGCGACAAAAACCGGGAAAGATAACTTGCTACCAAGGCCAATGCTACTAGCAGGCTTAAGTGCCAGGCGGGCACACCAAATAACCAACCTGCCAATGTCCCACCAAGTGATAGAAGCACTACAAGGGTCAATACCAGCAGCACTAGTCCCGGTAACATTGCGCGCTTGAGAAGAGCGGGTTTGCTGTTTGCCTCGTGAAACTCCCGTACATAAGACTGATCCAGCCCAAGACTAAATAGGAGAATGCTGAAGCTAAGGGTCACTTGTAGCATCGCCATCCGGCCAACGTCTTCCTGAGAGAAGAACCAGGTGATGATGGGCAGGGAGATAAGGCCAAGGACAGCACCGCCGATGGGGCCTATGGCGAAGGCGGCGATTTGTTTAGGTGTCACCGATAGAACTCAAAAATCGCATTGACCACTTGCTGTTGCGTAGTCTCATCAATCCCGAACCACATAGGCAGCCTCACCAACCGCTCACTTTCATGGGTGGTAAAGGAATCTTCCCCATGGAGTCGCCCAAAGGCTGCACCGGCTCTTGCAGAGTGCAGCGGCACGTAATGAAATACCGCAAGAATATCCCGGCTTTTGAGATGATCTAACAAAGCAGTACGCTCATCCAGTCCGGAGGTTTTCAGGTAAAACATGTGAGCGTTGTGGGTGCAGCCTTCTGGAATGGTGGCAAGTTCAATGCGCCCCTGTTCCGCAAGCGGCTGCAGATGTTGCCAATAATACTGCCAAGCATTCAGTCGCGATTCATTGATTTCGTTTGCATGCTCCAACTGCGCCCACAGGAAAGCGGCCTGCAATTCACTGGGCAGGTAGCTGCTGCCGATATCCACCCATTGGTACTTGTCTACCATGCCCCGGAAGAACTGGCTCCGGTTGGTGCCTTTCTCGCGAATCACCTCCGCACGTTCAGCAAAACGTTGATCGTTGATGATCAGCAGACCACCTTCACCGCCACTGGTATAGTTCTTGGTTTCGTGGAAGCTGAAAGCTCCCAGATGGCCGATGGTTCCCAGCGCACGCCCTTTGTAGCTGCTCATCATGCCTTGAGCTGCATCTTCAACCACGTAAAGGTTATGGCGCTCGGCAATGGCCATGATGGCGTCCATTTCGCAGGCAACGCCGGCGTAGTGCACAGGCACGATGGCTCGGGTTTTGGGAGTGATGGCGGCCTCGATCAGGCGTTCATCGATATTCATGGTATCGGGCCGGATATCCACGAAAACGATCTTTGCGCCACGGAGTACGAAGGCATTTGCCGTGCTCACGAAGGTGTAGCTCGGCATGATGACTTCATCGCCGGGCTGTATATCGATCAAGACGGCAGCCAGCTCGAGTGCAGCGGTGCAGGAAGGTGTTAGCAGTGTTTTCTTGGCTGGAAGGTTGGTTTCAAACCAACTCTGGCATTTTTTGCCGAACGGGCCATCGCCGGAGAGTTTGTTACTCGCCAGCGCCTGTTTGATGTATTGCTCTTCAGCACCAGTAACAGGCGGTTTATTAAACGGGATCATCTTTGCTGCTCTTTCAAAAATTGCGCTTCGAGTTCTAACAGATCCTTCTTGCGGTCTTTTATTCTGCGGGCGGGGTTGCCTGCATAGATACCCCAGGGTTGGGTGCTTTTGTTCACAAGCGTCATGGCACCCACAGAGCACCCTTCTCGAATTGTCACTCCGGGAAAAATGATTGCCCCGGCACCGACAATCACTTGTTTTTCAAGGATTACTTCGGCCAGATATTCGTCTTTGAATTCCTTAGGTACTAAAGAATTCACCATTGTGTTGCCGCTGTAATCATCAGACTGAGCGAAAACCTTCACGCCATACGCTAAAGTACAGAAATCAGACAGTGTTATGCCCGGAGACCCGCCGGCCACCAAACACATTGGGGTAATGTGACAATACTTACCGATTGAGACCTTTCCGGATACAACACAAAAGTCATCAATCCGAGAATAGTCCCCCAACGCAATAGATTCGGGGTTGTAGATACTCGCTTTATCGCTGACTTTTACGTTCTCACCGACAGATTTAAACCCCATCGTTTGAAGCTGCTCTTTGGTCAGATAGGCCATTCTATCCCTCGAAAATATCTGAAAATTGCTTTACCAGCGTTGCCCTTGAAAAATATGAGCGAACTACGTGCGCATTCTCTTTTGCCTCATCACGTGCTATCCGGCAAAGCTCTAGATTTTCAACGTCGTTCAGCTTAATACCCAAGCCTTTCAGAAAATGCCAGTGGCTCACGTCACTCCGCATAAACACCGTTTTTCCCATACCCAAAAGCGTAATGGTGTTGCCCATGGCCTGCTGTCGCTGATGATTAAAGATCGCGATATCAAGGCTTTTCAAAAACTCCAGGTACTGCTCAAACGGCATGAAATCCGTCATGGGTACAAATTTATCTCCGAACCACGCTTTGCCCTGACTGATTACTTTCTTGGCGTGGCTCTGGTCGCCATAAGACAAAGGTGCATATATTTTGAGGGGACGGTCCTTGAACGGCAGCAGGCGTTCGAGCGCTTCGATGTGGTTATTGCTTGGGTCTGCAGAGTTGCCGAGGAGTATGTTCAAGCCATCATGGTCGGAGGCTGGGCCTGGCTCCATGATCATTTTGGGATCGACTACATTGCTCAGATACATAATGCATTCATGATGGGTGCCCTTGGCTCCGTACCATTGGCGGGCAAGTTCAACATCCCCTTCGATGTACGTTACCAAATGGCCGACCCTGCGGATGACAAAGCGGCGTAATGCCTCTTTAATGCGGGATTGCCAGGTATTGGAGGCTTTCCTGAATTGGTAGAGATCGCCACCCCAGATGATCCAATGGCATTTAGGCAGCACCCACGGGCAAAGAGCCAGCACCAGGACAACGCGGATGTTAAATAGCCCATGAAGCATCACTTTCCGAGCACTGTAGAGCTGGTTGACAAGCTTTGCGTAGCCTGCAAACTTGTGCCAAACACCATCCCCACACACATATTTTGCTTCACTATGCTCTATAGGGTACTTAACGGTATCACCCGTGAGCCAGAACTGATGATTATCTGCCTTAAACTCCTCTTCTACCAGTTTGACGAACGGAGGAATAAATTTATCGAGCCCTGCTACATGTAATATCACAACATTACCTTTCAGGGCTCATCACGGAGTAAGTCGTTAAGGTATTCGCCATAGCTATTTTTACATAATGACTGTGCTTGCTGCTCTAACATTTGTCTGCTGAGCCAGCCCTGGTTGTAGCCAATTTCTTCTAGGCAAGCGATCTTGTAGCCTTGACGCTTCTCAATGGTTTCTACAAATTGTGCTGCTTCAAGCAGACTTTCGTGCGTACCGGTGTCTAGCCAAGCAAAGCCTCTACCGAGAAGATTTACGTTCAGTTCACCATTTTCCAGATATGCACGATTTACATCAGTAATCTCGAGTTCCCCTCGACTGGAGGGTTTGACCGCTTTTGCAATGCCAACGACCTTGCTGTCGTAAAAGTAGAGCCCAGTGACGGCAAAGTTTGATTTGGGTTTGGTAGGTTTTTCCTCAATCGAAATGGCCTTTTGAGCCTCGTCAAACTCTACTACGCCAAAACGCTCTGGGTCTTTGACCTGATACCCAAAGACTGTTGCTCCCCCTTGACCTTCAACCTGCTGTACTGCTTCGTGAAGCTTGGGAACGAAACCTTGGCCGAAAAAGATGTTGTCCCCAAGCACCAGGCAAACGCTGTCATCACCGATGAAGTCTTCGCCAATAATAAAGGCTTGTGCCAAGCCGTCAGGGCTTGGCTGCTCAGCGTAGCTAAGCTGTATACCGAAGTTGCTGCCATCGCCCAATAGTTTTTCAAAGTTTGGCAGGTCTTCGGGGGTAGAGATGATCAGGATGTCACGAATACCGGCCAGCATCAGTACTGAAAGCGGGTAATAGATCATCGGCTTGTCGTAGATCGGCAGTAGTTGCTTGGACACGCCTTTGGTGATCGGATACAAACGGGTGCCGGAGCCGCCGGCGAGAATAATGCCTTTCATTGCTTGTCCTTGCTTGAATTAGATCTGACCGAGGCGTTCACGCTGGTAACTGCCGTCCTGCACTCGCTGGCACCATTGCAGGTTATCAAGATACCACTGCACAGTTTTACGGATGCCGGTTTCGAAGGTTTCTGCCGGGGCCCAGCCGAGTTCTTTCTGAATTTTGCTGGCGTCTATGGCGTAGCGCCTGTCGTGGCCGGGTCGATCTTGAACAAAGGTGATCAAGTCCCGGTAACTGCTTTCCTGCGGCCGAAGTTCCTGGAGGATGTCGCAGAGGGTGTGCACAACTTCGATGTTCTGTTTTTCGTTGTGGCCGCCGATGTTGTAGGTTTCGCCGGGCTTGCCTTCTTTGACCACTTTATAGAGGGCTCGGGCGTGGTCTTCCACGTAGAGCCAGTCACGGATCTGATCGCCTTTGCCGTATACCGGCAGCGGTTTACCTTCCAGAGCGTTGAGGATCACCAATGGAATGAGCTTTTCCGGGAAGTGGAACGGGCCGTAGTTGTTGCTGCAGTTGGTGACCATTACCGGCAGGCCGTAGGTTCGTTGCCAAGCGCGTACCAGGTGGTCTGAGCTGGCTTTGCTGGCGCTGTACGGGCTGCTGGGGGCGTATGCCGTTTGTTCGGTGAACAGGTGTTGTTCAGCGTTTGGCGTTTCGCTTGGATGCGGCAAGTCGCCATAGACTTCGTCGGTGCTGATGTGGTGGAAGCGGAATCCGGCTTTCCTCTCGCCATCCAGCGTCTGCCAGTATTGCCGAGTGGCTTCCAGTAGGGTGTATGTGCCGACGATGTTGGTTTGGATAAATTCGGCAGGGCCGTCAATGGAGCGGTCTACATGGCTTTCAGCGGCCAGGTGCATGATGGCGTCTGGTTGGTGTTGGACCAGTACGCGGTCTACTTCTGTGCGGTTGCAGATGTCAACGTGTTCGAAGCTGTAACGATCGTTGTCACTTACTGCGGTCAGGCTTTCGAGGTTGCCGGCGTAAGTGAGCTTGTCGAGGTTGACCACTTCATCTTGGGTGTTGGTGATGATGTGGCGGATGACGGCGGAGCCGATGAAGCCGGCGCCGCCGGTGATGAGGAGTTTCATAGGTGGCTCTTTTTCAATGGATTGCCGCGGCCCTTTGGGCCTCGCAATGACAATGGGGGATTCTCAATATACACGTTCACCCCTTTAAGAAACGGGGGGCAGGTTTTGCGAAAGCGGGCAGCGCTTTGCGCTGCTTTTGTCGAGCGGGAGCTCGACAATCCCAGAAGTTAGTCGCTGCCGAATAGGTCGCGGGTGTAGACGCGGTCTTGTACGTCTTCCAGTTCATCGCTAAGACGATTGGCGATGATGATGCAGCTAGTTCGCTTGAATTCTTCCAGGTCGTTGATGACGCGGGAGTTGTAGAAGCTGGCTTCGTTGATGGTGGGTTCGTGCACCACGATCTCTATGCCTTTGGCTTTGATGCGCTTCATCACGCCCTGAATGGCGGAGGCGCGGAAATTGTCGGAATCGGCTTTCATCACCAGGCGGTATATGCCCACGGTTTTTGGGTTGCGTTTGATGATGCTGTCGGCAATGAAGTCCTTGCGGGTGCGGTTGGCTTCCACAATGGCCTGGATGATGTTGCTGGGTACATCCTGGTAGTTGGCCAGCAGTTGCTTGGTGTCTTTGGGCAGGCAGTAGCCGCCGTAACCGAAGCTGGGATTGTTGTAGTGGTTACCGATGCGTGGGTCGAGGCAGACGCCGTCGATGATCTGGCGGGTGTCGAGATTGTGGGCTTCGGCGTAGCTGTCCAGTTCGTTGAAGTAGGCGACGCGCATGGCCAGATAGGTATTGGCAAAGAGCTTGATGGCTTCGGCTTCGGTGCTATTAGTGAGCAGTACAGGCACATCGTGTTTGATGGCGCCCTGTTGCAACAGCTTGGCAAAGGCCTGGGCGCGGTCGCTTTGTTCGCCAACGACAATGCGCGACGGGTGCAGGTTGTCGTAGAGCGCTTTGCCTTCGCGCAGGAATTCGGGTGAAAAGATGATGTTCGGATGGCCGGTTTGTTCGCGCAGGCTGGTGGTGTAGCCCACGGGCACCGTGGATTTGATGACCAGAGTGGCGTTGGGGTTGATGGCCATGGCGTCGGTGACTACGGCTTCTACGCTTTTGGTGTTGAAGTAGTTGGTCTGCGGGTCGTAGTCGGTAGGGGTGGCGATGATGATGTAATCGGCGCCTTCGTAGGCTGTTTGTTTGTCTGAAGTGGCCGTCAGGTCCAGGCTTTTGTTGCTGAGGAAGTCTTCGATTTCTGCGTCGACGATGGGGGATTGGCGATTGTTGATGAGGTCGACTTTTTCTTGAAGGATGTCGAGGGCAAGGACTTGGTTGTGTTGGGCCAGGAGGACGGCGTTGGAGAGGCCTACGTAGCCTGTGCCGGCGACTGCGATTTTCATTGTGTTTGGTCCTTCAAGGGTGGTGCTGGGTTAAGTTCAAGATGGATTGCCATGGCCCTTTGGGCCTCGCAATGACGAGGTGGGGGGTTGCGATGAGGGCTCGGGGTATTACAGGCTGGCGAGGCGTATACGCTCTTTTGGCCATACTTTGAGCAAATTCTCGATAAACCAGGTTGGGTTGGCCTGGTTGAACTGCTTTTCAAAAATATCCAAAGTGCCGGCTGGGGTTACTTCTGCAAAATGTTGTTGGTGTTGGCCTGAGATGTCGAAAAAGTATGCACGCTTGCATTTACTCCTGGCACAGATACTCCCTTAGGTTGAACATGTCCTTGTTCTCTGCAGGCTTGATGACAGTGATTTCATGATCAGGGTTTTGGCTGACCAGATTGCCGTCTTTTACGTATACCACTGAAATGCCGGAATCGAGCAGGTTTTTAATGGACTTGCGCGATGACAGCTCGGCAAACTGCATCAGCTTCTTGTTGTCGTCAAAAGGCTGCTTACGATTACCCTTGCGAACTTTGGTCAAGACTGAATGTTCATTACAGTTTTTCATTGCTGTACCCCCACATACTCAATCTGAAGAATACGCTTTTGTTCTGTGGTTAGCCAGTCAAGTGGCTGTGCTGGACGGGCAGCGCTTTGCGCTGCTTTTGTCGAGCAGGAGCTCGACATTCCCAGCAAAAGCTAGAACGGCAAAGTCAAACCTGCGTTCCCGGGCAGCGCTTTGCGCTGTTTGCCGAATACAATTCGGCGTTCCCGGGTTGGGCTTTGGGCTGTTTGCCGAATACAATTCGGCGTTCCCGGGTTGGGCTTTGGGCTGTTTGCCGAATGCAATTCGGCGTTCCCGGGTTGGGCTTTGGGCACGCTACCGCCACAAGATTTGCTGTTGATTTCTTGAGAACAGGTGTTGCGGCAAATTGTGGTGGCTGCTGTTGGCGGCCGGTTGGTTCTGGTTGCCTGTCGCTTTGGCTGTGTTGCTGCGTTACAGGGTGTTAATGGGTATTGCTGCTCATGGTAATACTGGGTGGTGGCATTATGCTACAGACTGTTCGGTAAATAACGCCGGAAAATTGTTTCAGCCCGATGAGGCCAGGGCGCTCAGGGGTACTTTCAGGCGTTGTTCGCGCTGCAGTATGTTGAGCAGGATGATGGCGCGCTCTTCGCCGTCGGTTTTGCTGAACACGGCTTCCAGGTCTTTGAACGGGCCATCGATCAGGCGCACTTTGCTGCCGGGGGTAAAGAGTTCGCTGGCTGGCTGGCGGTTAAGGCGTTGGCGGATGTGGTCAACCAGGGCATCGGGTACGGCCAGGGGTTCGTTCTCGCGGCCAAAGCGCACCAGGCTGGTGACGCCGCGGGTGGAGCGGATGCTGTGCCAGTTGTCGTTCAGGCGGCAGAGGTTAACGAACAGGTAGCCGGGGAACAGGGCTTCAGTGACCAGGGTCTTTTTGCCGTGGCGCAGGCGTTGCACATCCTGCATGGGGGTAAAGCAGGTGAAGCCCTGGTTGCGCAGGTTCAGCTGTGCCCTGGCCTCTTGCCGCGGTTTGCACTGCACCAGGTACCAGCGATAGTCATCCACTGGTTGTTTTGCGCTTGTCGACATCCTGTCCTTCACTCTATGAAGCTTGCATGTTCTGGATGAGAGTGGCTCTCATGTGAATGCAGGCATTTTACTGAGCAATTGATTCAGAACAAGACTTGACTTTGCAAAATCAACTAATGACCTGACCGGCGGCAATGGCCAGGCATTTGGCACGCCTGGCCATTGCCCATATCAGGGCACCCAGACCTTGACTTGGGCGCCCTTTTGCCGGGCCAACTCTTGCAGCCGGGTTTGCAGCGCTTGCTTTGCGCCGGGGTCCCCGTGCACCAGGCGCACTTCGCTGGGCCAGTGGCGCATGCGGGTAATGAAGTTGGTCAGACCCTTTTGATCGGCGTGGGCGGAATAGCCGCCCAGGGTATGCACACCGGCCTTGATGCGCAGGCGCTGGCCATCAATAGTGACGCTGCCGCCCTGCCCTTGCTGCTGAATGCGCCGCCCCGGGGTGCCGCCGGCTTGATAGCCGACAAAGACCACATTATGCCGCGCATCTTCCAGCATGGCTTTGAGGTAATTGAGGATGCGCCCGGCGCTGCACATGCCGTTACCGGTAATCACGATGGCCGGTTGCGCAGTGCTGGCCAGGCGGTTGACCATGGCCAGGTGTTGCTGGTGCTCGGTCACCGTCAGCAGGTTATCGAAGGCCAGCGGCTTGCGGCCCTCGGTAACCCGTTGCAGGGCCTCATCATCCCAGTAGGGTTTGAGTTGGCGGTAGAGCGCAGTAAAGCGGCTCGCCAACGGCGCATCCAGGATGACCGGGATCTGTTGCTGGCTCAGCGGGTTATCACTGTCATGGAAGATGCCCTCCAGCTCATACAGCAGCTCCTGGGTACGGCCGATACTGAACGCGGGGATGATCACGCTGCCACCATCGGCCAGTGCCTGCTCCAGCACGGCCTGAAAGCGCTTGCGCCTTGTGCGGCGGTCTTCATGGTTGCGGTCGCCGTAGGTGCTTTCCAGGACCACGGTATCGGCATGCCAGGCAATGGCTGGCGGCGGTAGCAAGGGAGCATGGGGCGCGCCCAAATCCCCGGAGAAGATAATGCGTTTGCGCTGGACGGGTTCTGTTTGCGGGTAGCGCACATCAAACTCCACCCAGGCTGAGCCAAGGATATGCCCGGCACGCTGAAAGCGCAGGCGGCAGACCAGGTCCGGGCGCTGGATAACCGTGATCCATTCTTTATAGGGGTGGCCCTGCAGCATGGGTTTTACCAGGTCGATAAAGTTGCTGGCCAGCTGGCGATCCCGCTGAATGCCGACCATAAAGGCATCTTCCAGTACCGTGGGCATTAATAATGCGGAAGGCTGAGTGCAATGCACCGGGCCTTTGAAGCCGGCGGCGATCAACCAGGGCAAGCGGCCGATATGGTCGATATGCACGTGGGTGGCGATCAGTGCCTGCACGCTGTCCAGGCTGAATTCGATGGCCAGATTATCGGCATCGGCGCCATTGCCTGACTGCTCGCCACCCTGGAACAGGCCGCAATCGATCAGCAGGCTGGTGTTGGCGTCCAGCCAGAGCTGGTGGCAGGAGCCGGTGACGCCGAGGGTGGCGCCGTGATGGTCAATCCTTGGGTAGGTCATACAGTGTCCTTACTGAGTGAAAAGTCAAAGCGCTCTGTTGTAACCATGCAGACAAGCGCAGGCAAGCTGCCCGCCCCTTTTCTGTGCACTGGTTGGCATTATTTATGCGCGTGCCTTGACCCTCCGCGCCATTGTCATGACAATAGCGCGAGTTTAATCAGTGCAGGATGCCGCCCCCTTGTTGATCAAATCCATACTGGTTGTCTGTGTCGGCAACATCTGTCGCAGCCCGACCGGGGAAGCCCTGTTGCAGGCCCGCCTGGCGGAGCGCGGGGTGCAGGTGCGCTCTGCCGGCCTGGGTGCGCTGGTGGGCAAAGGGGTTGAAGCAACCGCTGCGGAGCTGATGGCCGAACACGGCTTGGCCCTGCCCGAACACCAGGCGCGCAAACTGACGCCCGCCATGCTGGCGGAAGCCGACCTGGTACTGGCCATGGAGCCGCGACATATTCAGTCGATTCACGCCATGGCGCCGCAGTCACGCGGCAAGACCTTTTTATACGGCAAGTGGCTGGGCGACCGGGAGATTCCTGACCCCTACCGCCAGTCACGTCCGGCTTTCGAGCATGTGTACAGCTTACTGGAGCAAGCCAGCGATGCCTGGCTGCCCTATTTGAAGTAAGCCGCTGCCGACCTTTTTCTGTCATTTATTAGAGATTATCCACCGATGCAAAACGCGCCTTCCGCACCCACTGATGACCGCAGTGATGAAATTGATCTGCTGGCCTTGCTGGGTGCCTTGATTGACCACAAATGGATTATTGCGGGTGTGACCGCGTTGTTTGCTGTTATTGGTGTTGCCTATGCCCTGCTGAGCACGCCGGTGTATATGGCCAATGCGGTGGTACAGATTGAAAGCAAATCCAGCGGTATTGGTGACCTGCTGGGCGATAGCGATTTTTTCCAGAGCACCTCAGCTGCCGTGACTGAAATCGAGCTGCTGAAGTCGCGCAGCATCATTGGTCAGGCGGTGGACAACCTGCAGTTGGATATTATCGCCGAGCCCAAGCGCTTTCCGTTTGTGGGCAACTTTGTCAGCCGCCGCTGGCAGCCAACGCCGGATCAGCCAGTGGCCCCGGCAAAATTCGGCTTTAACAGCTTTGCCTGGGGTGGCGAGGTGCTGGATGTATTCCAGCTGGAAGTGCCGCCCGCTTACATCAACCGTGGCCTGGTGCTGCGCGCTGAGGGTGATGGCGCTTTTATCATTGAAAACGGCGATGGTGAGGCCTTGATCAGCGGCGCCGTTGGCGAGGCCATCAACCGTGATGGTTTTCGTATCCAGATTGCCGAGCTGACGGCGCGCCCGGGCACCGAGTTCAGCCTGCGCAAGCGCAACCGCTTGAATACCATTATCAGTTATCAGTCTGCAATCGGTGCCAGCGAGCGCGGGCGCGATTCCGGCATTCTGTCGCTGAGCCTGGAAAGCACTGACCCGGCCCATGCCCAGCGGGTGCTGGACGAGGTCAGCCGCTTGTATGTGCGCCAGAACGTGGAGCGCCGCAGTGCTGAAGCCCAGCAAAGCCTGGACTTTTTGCGTGACCAGCTGCCGGAAATCCGCCGTGAACTGGAGCGCGCAGAAGCCCGTTTGAATGAATACCAGTCACAGACCGGCTCGGTGGATATTTCCATTGAAACCCGCGCCATTCTCGATCAGGTGGTTGATCTGGAAACCGAGATCTCTCAATTGCAATTGCGCCGCAGCGAGCTGGAACGCCGCTTTACCCGCGAGCACCCCAACTACCAGGCACTGATGAGCCAGATGGCGCAACTGGAAGCTGACCGTGACCGCCTGACTGGCCGCGTGGGCGATCTGCCCTCCACCCAGCAGGAGCTGCTGCGCCTGTCACGCGATGTGCAGGTCACCACGGAAATCTATACCCAGATGCTGAACAAATCCCAGGAGCTGGACGTGATTCGCGCCGGTACCGTGGGCAATGTGCGCATTATTGACAGTGCCGCGGTGGATACTACGCGCCCGGTTAAACCCAAGAAGCCGCTGATTGTGGTGCTGGCCACCCTGCTCGGCGGTATGCTGGGGGTGGCCATTGCCTTGCTGCGCCATGCACTGAACCGTGGCGTGGAAACTCCGGAAGCCATCGAGCAGCTGGGCCTGCCGGTGTATGCCACTGTGCCTTTCAGTAAGGACCAACAAACGCTGGAGCGCAGCGCCAAGGGCAAAGCCAGCCACGAGCAAAGCTCGCACCTGTTGGCCGCTACCAACCCGGCGGATCTGTCGATCGAGGCCTTGCGCAGCCTGCGTACCAGCTTGCACTTTGCCATGATGGAAGCCGGTAACAATCGCCTGATGATTTCCGGCCCCAGTCCATCCGTGGGTAAGTCCTTTGTGTCGGCTAACCTGGCGGCCATCATTGCCCAGGCCGGGCAAAAGGTATTGCTGGTGGATGCCGATATGCGCAAGGGCTATATGCACAAGCTGCTGAACAAGTCGCCCGAGCCCGGCCTGTCTGAAGCCCTGGTGGCCAGCCATACCCTGGCGGATGTGATTCATAAAACCGAAGTGCCCAACCTGCACTTTATCTGCCGTGGCCAGATTCCGCCCAACCCGTCAGAGTTGCTGATGCACGGCAATTTTGAAGACCTGCTCAATCGCGTCAGCCAAATGTATGATCTGGTGATTGTTGATACCCCACCGATTCTGGCGGTCACGGATGCCGCCCTGGTCGGCCGCCAGTGCGCGACCAATATGATTGTGACCCGTTTTGGCATGAACCCGCCAAAAGAAATCGAGCTGACGCTGCAGCGCTTCCGTAATAACGGCATCGAGATCAAGGGTGCCATCTTCAATGCGGTGGAAAAGAAAGCCTCGGCCTATGGCAGTTATGGCTCTTACGGCTACTATCAATACGAGTATTCCTCTGACAAGAAATGAAGGCTTCACATATAGGTCAGGGTGCGTATAATCATTGTTGAATTCGAGTTTTTACAAGGAGACGAGTTATGAAAAAACACATGATGGCTTTGCTGGCGACTGGTGCTCTGCTCGCCTCCGGTGCTGCTTTTGCTGCTGAAACAGGTGCTGGTGCACCCTCTGGCACGCCTGCTGCTACCCCGGGCGCTAGTGCTGGTGCTGCTGCTCCAGGCGCTGGTGCAGGCGCTGGCGCTGGTGCCGCTGCTGGCATTGGTGGCATGAGCGCTGGTGCAATTGCCGTAGGTGTTGCTGCTGTTGGCGCCGCTGCTGCTGCCGCCAATGACAGTGGCCGTAGCACATCAGCTACTGCCACTACCACTAACTGATTTTTCAGTTGATGGTCGAAAGCCACCTGAAACCCGGGTTTTAGGTGGCTTTTTTATGCCTGTTTTCTAGTACACTGCTGTTTTAATCACCAACAAGAATCGACCCCATGACTCGACTGCCTCTTGCGGCGCTGGCCGCTTCCGCTCTTCTTCTCCAGGCCTGTGCCTTTGCGCCGGGTATGCATATGGACACCAAGCAACTGGGCCGCCAGGATTCGGCGGAAAGCAGCATGGTGGATCTGGTGCAGATTACGCCCAAGGTGATTGCCCAGGAACGCGCCGTGCGTAACGGCTTGCATATTGACCCTGAGCTGATCGAGTACCGCCCGGAGAATTATCTGATCGGGCCGAATGATGCGCTCTTTATTACCGTGTGGGATCACCCTGAACTGACCATTCCTGGCGGCCAACAACAGCCCAGCGAGGCCAACTCGCGGATCGTGCGCGCCGACGGCACCCTGTTTTACCCCTTTGTGGGTAGTGTTGAAGTGGCCGGCATGACCCAGGAGCAGCTACGTGAAATCATCACCCAGCGCCTGTCACGCTTCATTGAGCAGCCGCAGGTGGATGTCAATGTGATCGGGTACAACAGCCAGAAGGTGACCCTGAGCGGTGCCTTTCAGGAGCCGGGCTTTCAGCCGATTACCGCGCAGAACCTGACCCTGCTACAGGCGGTAGGCCGCGCCGGTATTGATAACAACCGCGCTGACCTGTCCAACCTGCGCCTGATTCGTGATGGCAAGACGCATATCCTTGATTACGACCGCCTGACCAGTAACCCCAGCGCCATCGGCGATATTCTGCTCAAGGCTGATGACCAGGTGCACCTGGCCTATAACGATACCCGCAAGATCTTTGTGATGGGTGAGGTGCGTCAACCGCGTGCCCTGCCCTACAGCACCAGCCGCATGACCCTGGGTGAAGTGCTGGGTACCGTGGGTGGCCCGGCTCCAGAGACTTCCAGCGGCAAGGGTATTTATGTGATCCGCGGTGTCGAGAACATCGAGCAGGAACGTGCCACTGTATTCAACCTGGATGCCAGCTCGCCGGTGGCCTTTGTGCTGGCGGATCAGTTTGAATTGCAACCCCAGGATGTAGTCTTTGTTGGCGCTGCCGGCATTACCCGCTGGAACCGCTTTATCAGTCAGGTCTTCCCCTCGGCCAATCTGTTCCGCACTGGCCTCTTGATTGACGAAGATATTCGCGACCGCAACAACTAAGGGAGCTGGTTGTGACCAATCTGCGCCGATACGGCTTGCTGGGTGCGCTGGCACTCAGCCTGGCCGGCTGCTCTTCTACCATGAACAGTGCCGTGGACAGTATGAACCTGGCTCTGTTTGGCCCGGAAACCCTGGCCACCCCGGACACCCTGTCTGCTTTTACCCAACCGGTGCTGCATGTGCAGTTTGGTCAGAGCCAGACCATTATGGTCGGCAGCGCACCGGGCTCGGTCTGGCGTGAGTGGGTGGGGCCGCAACAGGTGTTGCTGACCCAGAATGGCCGTGTGGTGCAGACCGCTGGCATTCCTGAGGGCGCAGACCTGCAGGCCTCGCTGGCGGCTGACGACCCTGTGGTTACCGGGCTGCATCGGGTGACGGATGGGCAAGCCTATACCCGTCAGGTCGATTACCCGGGCTTGTACCTGACCGGTATCGACGAAACCGAAACCTACAAGCCACGCCGGCTGGAGCGTTTGAGCCTGGGTGGGCGTGAGTTCGAGTTGCTGCGTATAGACGCAGACGTGCGTATTCCCCGCCTGGGTCTCAAGGCCACCAACCAGTATTGGGTTGACCCCGATAACGGCCAGGTGGTGCACAGCAAGCAATACCTGACCCCTGACCTGCCGCCGATGATTACCACGGTGTATGAAGTACAGCCCGGAGGCCAGCCATGAAGCGCTTGTTTGCGGCGGTTGCCCTCTGCACGGCCCTGATTGCTCCGGCGCAGGCCACAGTGACTATTGATGGCCGGGTACTGCAGCCCGGCACCTATGCGTTGCCCGACGATGCCCGCTTGCGTGATGCCGTCGTGGCCGGTCAGGTCCGTGCGGATGCCTGGTTTTTGGGTGCCGCCTGGCTGCGCCCGAGCGCGGTTGAGGCCCAGACCCGTCTGAAAGCCGGTGTGCTCTTTGACCTGCAGGCGGCCATGGTGGCGGCGCAGGCCGAGGGTAACGCACACGCCGGCCTGTTCAGCCGCTTGTATCAGCAAGTCGAGGCGATGCCGGTCACCGGTCGAGTGGTTGCCGATATGACGCCCTTGAGCCAGTTGCTGCTGCGCAACAACCCCTTGCTCGCCAGTGGTGACCATCTGCGCTACCCGGCACGGCCGGATCATGTGCGCGTAATGGGTGCGGTAACCGCCGATTGCCAGCTCGCCTACGATCCTGCGCTACGGGTGCGGGACTATCTGCGCCAATGCCCGGCGGCCGATGCTGCTGATGCCAGCTGGGTGTGGTTGATTCAGCCGGATGGCCAGGTGCAGCAATTGGGCGTCGCGCCCTGGAACCTGCAACCGGCCAATGTGGCTGTGGGTGCGGTAATCATGCGTGGCATTCACCCGCGGCATCTCACTGAAGCCCCTGACCTGAATGCTGAGCTGGCGGCGTTCCTGGCTACCCAGTACCGCCTCGGAGGCCTGTTTGATGAGTAAGTGTGGCAAAACCGGCCTGCGCCTGGCGACCCTGCCGCTGTTGATCAGCGTGAGCCTGCCGGCGCTCGCCGAGATACCGGCCCAGCGTACGACCCAGAGTGATTTTGGGGGTGTGGGGTTGATGCAGATGCCCAGCGCGCGTATGCCGCCTGAGGGCAGCTTCAGTTTTAACGCTAACCGCACCTCCCCGTACAGCCGCTACAGTATTTCTGTGACGCCGGTGCCCTGGATGGAAGGCACGCTGCGTTATGTGGCCATTACCAACCGTCGTTATGGCGAGGAAGATTTCAGCGGTGACCAGAGCCTGAAAGATAAATCCCTGGATGCCAAATTCCGCCTCTGGCAGGAAAGCTACTGGCTGCCGGAAGTATCAGTGGGCTTTCGTGACCTGGCGGGTACCGGTTTGTTCTCCGGTGAGTTTATTGCCGCCAGCAAGCGCTGGTTTGACCTGGATTTTACCCTGGGTATCGGTTGGGGCTACCTGGCCGGAACCGGTGATATTGCCAGCCCCTTGGGGGCTATCGATGATCGCTTCAAGGAGCGAAAAGGCAGCACCGTGGGTGAAGGCGGTGATTTCAGTTTTGATTCCTATTTTCGGGGTCGCGCCAGTGTGTTTGCCGGGGTGGAATACCAGACGCCCTGGGACCCGCTGCGCCTGAAGCTGGAATTTGATGGCAACGACTATCAGGCCGAGCCACAGGCGAATAACCAGCCGCGTGATTCCCGGGTCAATATTGGTGCGGTCTATCAGGTAACCGATGGTATCGCCCTGAATGCGGGCTGGCAGCGTGGTAATGAGCCGATGATCGGTATCAGTTTTACCACCAACCTGAAAACCGGCCGTGGTCCGGACAAAAGCCTGGACCCGGCGCCTGAGCCGCGTCGCTTGAGCCCGGGCGTGTCGGGTCAGCAGATTGATTGGGCAGATGTGAGTGCGCGCCTGCAGGACAATGCCGGCTTTGCCGTCGAGCATATTGAAGTGCGCGATGACGAGGTCATCGTACAGGGTGAGCAAACCCGTTACCGTGACGAGGCCATTGCCCTGAACCGCGCCGCGCGGGTGCTGGACAATAGCCTGGGTGAAGGTAATTACGACTGGTATACCCTGGTCAACAGTAACTACGGTATGCCCATGAGCGAGCAGAGTATTCGTGCTGAAGGCCTGCGTGACTGGGAACAGAACCGCGCCGATGACGCCGGCTTGCGCCGCGCCATGGTGCACACCGAGACCAGTACCCGTGGTGGCGAGCGCGTGCATGAAGAGCCGCTGGAGCCCTTCGATTGGGGCGTTTCCCTGGGCTATGTGCAAAACCTGGGTGGTCCGGATGGCTTTATCCTTTATCAGTTTTTGGCCAACTTCAATGCCGAGTACCGCTTCCGCCGCAATAGCTGGGTGAGTGGCTCTATTGGTGTCAACCTGACCAACAACTTCGACAAGTTTGAAGTCGACGGTCCCAGCGCCCTGCCCCGGGTGCGTACGGATATTCGTCGCTACCTGACCGATTCCGATGAGGTGCTGGAAAACCTGCAGTACACCTATACCCACCGCTATAGCCGCGACATTTATGCCATGGGCTATTTTGGCTTGCTGGAGAATATGTTTGGCGGTGTGGGCGGTGAAGTGCTCTACCGGCCTTTCAACAGCAATATCGCGCTGGGTGTGGATGTTAACTGGGTCAAGCAGCGCGGGTTCAAGCAGGACTTCAGCTTCCGTGACTATTCGACCATGACCGGGCATATCACCAGCTATTGGCAGACCAATTTCTATAATACTCTGGTGAAAACCAGTGCCGGGCGTTACCTGGCCGGTGATATCGGCGGCACCCTGGAGATCTCGCGGCGCTTTGATAACGGCGTGACTATTGGTGCCTGGGCGACCCAGACGGATGTGTCATCGGAAGACTTTGGCGAGGGTAGCTTCGACAAGGGGATCTATTTCACCTTCCCGTTCGATGCTTTCTTTGCCCGCTCCAGCTTGTCTGAAGGCACCCTGGATTGGCGTCCGTTGACCCGTGATGGCGGTGCCAAGCTGGTGCGTCAGTATCATCTGTATGACATGACCCGGACGCGGGATACCGATCGTTTCAACGACGGCTTCCAGTTTATCGGCCAGTAAGCGGAGAGCGCACCCATGTGGCTTAGCATCATGCGCCAGTGGGTGCGCTTTCGTTGGCTGTTCCGCTTGGCGTTCTTTGCCGTGCTGGGGCTCGGTATCTACCTCGGCATGCACCCCGACCCGCCACCTACCCCTAATCGCACGCTGGATTGGTCATTCGTGTACCACGCCGGTGGTTTGTTTGTGTGCACCTGGCTCAGCTACCTGGCATTTCCGCGCTGGCGCTGGTGGTGGCGTGGCGGCTTGATGTTTGCCGTAGGTATCGCCATCGAGTTCGTCCAGTCCTACCACCCCACCCGCTCCGCGGACATCAACGACATCTACGCCAACACCTTTGGCGTCGCTCTAGGGTTGATCACCCTGGGCATCTACCGCTGGCTGCTGATGCGCTGGGCACGTACCCACTAAACCAACCTGCGGCTTTGCTTTTGCTGGGGGGTGCCGGGTTTGGGGTTGCTGGGAATGTCGAGCTTCCGCTCGACAACAGAGCCCGATGGACGGCGGGGACGCCGTCCTTCCCGAGGCGCCGGGTTGTGCTTTTGCTGGGAATGTCGAGCTTCCGCTCGACAGCAGAGGCCGCTGGACGGCGGGGACGCCGTCCTTCCCGGGGTAAAATCCAGGTCAAACCAGCGCTTGCTGGCGGCAATAAACTCACCG
>JAMCWB010000047.1 GCA_023475025.1 Gammaproteobacteria bacterium | reverse complement strand
GATAAATATCGCTGTCGCCCAGTTGCTGCTCGACGCTAGCCAATGAGGCATTACGCTGGTTGAGCTGCTGTTCCAGCTTGTCGGCAGCCTTTTTCAGCGGTGCCAGCTGTTTGCGTTGTTCGGCGGCTTCACGGCGTTGCGCTTTGGCGTCAACCTTGGGCGCGCCGCTGGTGCCGGCTCCGGCATTGTCAGCCGCCAGTTGCTGTTGGCGGAATTTGGCCAGCCAGCGGGTGTAGTCGTCGAGGTCGTCGGCATAGGCCTGCACCTGGCCGTCGGCGACCAGCCAGAGCTCGTCGGTAGTGGCGCGAATCAGGGCGCGATCGTGCGAGACCAGCAGCATGGCGCCGGAAAAGTTCTGCAGCGCCAATGACAGGGCATGGCGCATTTCCATGTCCAGGTGGTTGGTGGGCTCATCCAGCAGCAGCAAGTTGGGTTTTTGCCAGGCAATCAAGGCCAGCGCCAGACGCGCCTTCTCGCCGCCGGAGAAGTTTTTTACCGTCTGCTCGACGCGATCACCCTGAAAGTCAAAGCCGCCGAGGAAGTTGCGCAGCTCCTGTTCGCGTTGTTCCGGTGCCAGGCGGGCCATGTGGAGCAAGGGGCTGGCATTGGCGTCCAGGCTTTCCAGCTGGTGCTGGGCAAAGTAACCGATGGCCAGGTTCTCACCGCAGGTCAGCTTGCCGGCCAGCAGCTCCAGTTCGCCAGCCAGGGTCTTGATCAGGGTGGACTTGCCGGCGCCGTTGGGTCCGAGCAGGCCGATGCGCGCACCGGGCACCAGCTGGAAGCTGACATTGTCGAGGATGGCCGCGCCTGGGTAGCCGACACTGGCCTTGCTCAGGTCCAGTAGCGGCATTGACTGTTGGTCTGCTTCGCGGAAACTGAAGGAAAAGGGCGAGTCATAATGCGCCGGACTGAGATCCTCCATGCGCTCCAGGGCTTTCAGTCGGCTCTGGGCCTGTTTGGCCTTGCTCGCCTTGGCACGAAAGCGGGCAATATAGCTTTGCATGTGTGCCCGTTCGGACTGCTGCTTCTCGAAGGCTGCCTGTTGCTGACTCAGACGTTCGGCGCGGGTACGCTCGAACTGGCTATAGCCGCCGCGATAGAGGTTGAGCTTTTGCCGCTCAAAGTGGACGATGTGTGAGACCACTGCATCGAGGAAGTCGCGGTCGTGGGAAATCAGCAAGAGTGTGCCGCTGTAGGCCTTGAGCCAGTCTTCCAGCCAGAGGATGGCATCCAGATCCAGGTGGTTGGTGGGTTCGTCCAAGAGCATCAGGTCGGACGGGCACATCAGGGCCTGGGCCAGGTTCAGGCGCATTTGCCAGCCACCCGAAAACTCGCTCACCGGGCGTTCGCATTGGGCTGTACTGAAACCCAGGCCCGCCAGCAGGGTGCGGGCACGGCTATCGGCGGTGAAGCCCTGGTGGGCTTCCAGTTCGGCATACAGGGTGCCGAGGGCATGGGCGTCGTGGTTGTTTTCGGCGGTTGCCAGTTGCTGCTGGATCTGGCGCAAGCGCTGGTCGCCGTCGAGTACGTAATCGATGGCGCGGCGTTGCTGGTCGCTGATTTCCTGCTGCATATGCGCGATGCGCCAGTCGGCAGGCAGGTAGCAACTGCCGGTGTCTACCTGCAGCTGGCCTTGCAAGAGGCTGAACAGGCTGGATTTGCCGGCACCATTGGCGCCCAGCAGGCCGACTTTCTGCCCCGGGTGAATGGTCAGGTCGGCGTGGTCGAGCAGGGTCAGCGGGCCACGTTGCAGGGAGAGGGATTCAAGTTTGATCATGGCCGCGGAGTATATCAGTGACCAGCAATAAAACAGACAGCCTGTCAGCCTTTGCTGCCAGCTTTTATCAGCAACGGCAGCGTCTGTTCCTGCAATTGCAGGATGAACACGCGCTGGATGTCCTTTTGTTACTGGCCGCTTGCTGGCTGGGGCAGCGTGGCACGCCTGTGACCAGTGTTGATTGGGCTGGTTTACTGCAACGCCATCAACCCTGGCAGCAGCAGGTTGTCAGCCCCCTGCGCGCTGTGCGCCGGGCCTTGCGCGAATGGCCGCAGGCTGAGGCATTGCGTGAGCAGGTCAAGGCTAGTGAGCTGGCTGCGGAATGGGCGCAGCTGGCCCGGTTGGAACAATGGCTGGCGCCTGTTGTTTCTGGCGAGGGTGAGACGATGGCGCTGCAGTTGCAGGCCTGCTGTCGGGCTCAGGGGGTAAGCCCGCCGTCAGACCTGTTGCGTCAACTTATCCGTTAGCCTGATTGCTGTCGGCGGGCTGCTTGCTGTTATCGGCGGCTTTGCTCGCTGGCTTTCTGCGTGCAGCGGGCTTGCGTCGGGGGCGTGCAGGCGGCGGATTGTCGCGTTTTTCGATCGCCTGGGCAGCCTGCTGCTCGATACGCTCGAAGCCTTTAGCCAGGCGCAAGGTCTGGCGCACATCGTTACGTAGCTGGCGCAGATAGGCTTGCGCCGCTTTTTGCGCCTGCTTGAGCTCATCGATAGCAGTATCCAGTTCAGCGAGCTTGCTGCGGCTCTTGTTCAGCGCTTTTTCACCGCGTTCCTCGGCTTCTTTGCTTTTCAGTTTGCTGGCGGCATCGCGCCGCTTGCTGTCGAGCTTGTCCAGTTGGCGCTGCAACTTGTCGAGCGCTTTTTCGGCATCGGCCTCAGCCTGGCCACACGCTTCACCAAGATGCTCGTGCAGCGTTTTGGTCAGCGTCTGCAACAAATGCAGCGGAGTGGTAATGGGCGCGGCAGATTTGGCAGATGGTTTCACTTGGCTGGTCACGGTCAGCTCCAGGGTCAGGATGTCGTCAGCATGTTTTTGTGCGCATTGTGCAGGACTTCGATCAGGCAGTCCTCCAGCTCGAAGCGCTCGTGCAGCATGGCACCCAATTGTTGCAGCTCCTGTTGCAGCTCCTGCTCGTCAGCCGTATCGGCGATATGGCCGTAGCTATCGTTGAAACCAAGCGCTTCTTGGGTGGTGACCTCGATGCGCGGGTAGAGCTGGTTGATCAGCTCAAGTCCGCGATCGTCCTTGAAGTCTTCAGCTTCACGAATCAGCTGGCTGTATATTTCAAAATGACCGGCAGACAGGTAATCGACCAGCACATTGCAGAACTCGCTGCGTGGCCGGTCAGGCTGATCGCCTGGCTGGGCGCGTTCACGCAAGGCACTGTAATGCTGGATCAGCTCCTTGCGTTCGGCCAACCAGCGATCAATCAATTGATGCACACCGCCCCAACGTTCCTGGGCTGTTTGGCAACCTTCCAGCATCTTGGACCTCGTTTATCCGACAGCCGGGCTTGGTATCCCGGTTTGGGTGTATTTGCCTGCATCACGCGATCAGGTGCAACCCAGAGGGGGTGAAGGGTGGCAGGCAATCCATTATTGATATCTCATCGGGACAGGATATGCCTTGCTGCGGGTGGCATCAAGGCTTGACGAAGCTAAGGCTCACCTCGCCGAGTCGGATGCCCCATTTTGACATGGTTGCCCGGTTGAGCATGACCTTGTCGTCAATCAGGAACATCCAGTCATCAAAGTCGACTTCCCAGACGCGTCCGTCTACCGGTAATTGGAGGGTGTACTGCCAGTGAAAGGCGTTGCCGGCGACCTGGCCACGGGCTTCGCCGGTGACATCGTCGGCAGTGCCACGCCAGCTGCCATCGGGCTGCTTGACCAGGGTCCAGATGCGGCGTTCGTTTGTTCCGTCGGCATAGGTGAAGTATTCGTCCAGGGTGCCGACATCGCCTTCCTAGCTGGCATCGATGTGGACATGGAAGCGGCGGACGACCTCGCCGTTGCGCTTCTGGAACATGCCCCAGGCTTCCAGTTCGCCGTTGAAATAATCTTGCAGGCGCAGCGTCGGGCCCTGGTCGGCATAGTGCTCGATGTCCTTGCTGGCGCAGGCCGTCAGCAGCAATGCCAGGCCAAGGGTCAGCAACAGGGTGCGAATATGAGAAAAACGCATGGTAACAGCCTCCGTGAAAGTCAGCGGAAGCCGGGGCCGACTTCCTGTATCAATCTTCGCTACGTACTAACTGTGCCAGGCCGAACAGGGCCAGCAGAATGAACAGCAACAGGCTGCTTTCGGCAATGCTCAGGCCGAGGAAAGTCCATGTTACGGCGGCGCAATCGGCGGTGCCGCTGAAAATAAGTTGCAACATGTCTCGGAACGGCAGCACGTCGCGCATGTAATCCATGCTCGGCAGGCAGCTGGGCAATGACTCGGGTGGCTGGTGCTGCAACCAGATCTGGCGGCCGGCAATGGTGGCGCCAAACAGGGTGGGGATCAGCAGGGCGATGGCATACCCTCGGGCAGCCAGGGCGCGCTTGTGCGGCGGCTTGGGCTGAGGGTTGTGCAACAGGGCGGCCAGGCTGACCAGGCCAACCAGGATAAAGCAGATACGTTGAATCCAGCACAGCGGGCAGGGCTGCAGGCCGATCACCAGCTCCATGTAATAGGCGCTGCCAAGAATCAGCAGGCAGGCAAGAAAAACGACCAGGTATAGCGGGCGGGAAGCGGGCAGGCTCATGCGTGGATCTATCCGTCAGGGTGCAAGGCCACTACCTTAAGCAAAGCGCCTGATGCTGACAAGCACCAGGCGCGACTAGCGAGCAGCTGCGTTTAGTTGCTCGGCTGGCTTTCGCCGGCTGCTTCGGCGGCGCGACGCTGTTCGGCCTGGGCGTAGAGTGCGTCGAAGTTGACCGGAGACAGCATCAAGGGAGGGAAGCTGCCACGCAGGACCATGTTGTCGATGGCTTCACGGGCATAGGGGAACAGCAGGTTCGGGCAGAAGGCACCCAGGGTATGGCGCATGCCGGCCTCATCCAGACCGCTGATGGCAAAAATACCCGCCTGCTGCACTTCGGCAATGAAGGTGGTGTCCTTGTTTTCGCCATTGGTCACTGTGGCGGACAGGCTGAGCACGACTTCGTAGATGCCTTCCTGCAGCTGGGTGTGGCGGGTGTTCAGGTCCAGGTTTACCTGTGGGTTCCACTGGTTCTGGAACACCTCTGGCGCCTTCGGTGACTCGAAGGAGATATCCTTGACATAGATGCGTTGCAGGCTGAATTGAACCTGCGGTTGCTCGCCCTGGGCGCCATTGGCAGCTTGATTGTTCTGGTTTTGCTCGGCCATGTTGGGTCCTTTGTAATTACTGAATGGTTAAGGTGGTTGCAGCGTAACGGGAAATTGTTTCAGTCAGCCAGCAGTGGATCAAGTTGCCCGCTGCGTTCCAGGGTCAGCAACTCGTCACAGCCGCCAACATAGGTCTGGCCGATCCAGATTTGCGGTACCGAGGTACGGCCACCCGCCAGGCGGGTCATGTCAGCGCGCAATTGTGGCTGGCCGTCGACGATGATCTCTTCGAAGGTCAGGCCTTTGCTTTCCAGCAGTTGCTTGGCCCGGATGCAAAACGGGCAGTAGTTGCTGGAGTACATGACAATTTTAGGCATCTTACTTCACCACTGGCAGGTTGTCGGCGCGCCAGCCATTGACGCCGCCGGAAAGGCGATTGACCTTGGTAAAGCCAGCCGCTTTGAGTTGTTTGGCACAAGGACCGGCATGCTGGCCATTGGCACATACCAGTAATATGGGTTGCTCTTTGTGCTTTTCAAGCTCGCTCATGCGTTTGGCCAATTGATCGGCTGGAATATTGCGCGAATCAACGATATGTCCGGCGGCAAAGTCCTTCTTCGGGCGCACGTCAACAATCAGAGCGTTTTCCTTGTTGATCAACTGGGTGGCCTGTTGCGAGCCAAGCACCTGACCGGCCTTGCGGCCTTCAGTAATGATCAGCAGGGTCAGAACCACAACAAAAGCGGTCACCAGTAAGGGGTTGTTGCCGATAAATTCAATGAGCTGGTTAAGAAACTGCATGCAGATGGTTTCCAGGGTATGTAAAAGCCGCTCAGTATACACGCCAGTGGCTCGGCACAGAACCGCTGGCAGGCTCTTTGTCGGCTGCATTGATCGCATGTATCAGGCAGATAGACGGCGCGGCATGACAGTACCCGGCCGGGCAAGTAAACTAAGGCAATTGATCTTTTGACATAAAGGCGAGTCCCCGACTTATGAGTGCAGCTCCCAAGCCCCTGGTTTTGATGATTCTTGACGGTTTTGGCCATAGCGACCATGGAAATGCCATATACAGCCTCCGTTTTTGGCGGGACAATACCCGCATTGACTGCTCAGGAAGCCAACTGCATGACCCTGTGGATCGACGCCGACGCCTGCCCCAAACCTGTCCGCGAAATAGTGCTGCGCGCCTCAAAGCGGCGGCAGATACCGCTGATCATGGTTGCCAACCATTCCCTCGGGCTACCCCCAGCGCCGCTGCTGCGCCAGATTGTGGTGCCTGGCGGCGCCGACGAGGCCGACCATTACATCATCGAACACGCCGTACCCGGCGACCTGGTCGTCACCGCCGACATTCCGCTGGCTGACGGCCTGGTGCGCCGTGAAGTAACCGCGATCAATCCGCGCGGACAGATTTACGACAAGGGCAGCATTGGTGAGCGGCTCGCCGTGCGCAACCTGATGGATGAACTGCGCGGTGCCGGACTGGCCGGGCGTGGCGGCCCGGCCCCATTCAGCGACAAGGACAAGCAGGCCTTTGCCAATGCCCTCGATCGCCTGCTTGGCAAGCGCGCAAAATAAACCTCTAGGCGCGGGTCTCGAAATGCTTGACCTGCAGCGCCAGCCGGTTGCGCAGGGTGTCCATATCCGCCGCCAGCTGGAGCAAGTCCGCCGACTGTTCGGCGTTGGCACTGGCAATACCACCCACCTCCTGCAGGTGCCGCGCAACATCTTCGCCGACCGTGGACTGCTCATGGGTCGCGGTAGCAATCTGCGCGTTCAACTGATTGATATGGGCAATTTCACTGACCACTTCGCTCAGGGTTTGCGCACCCGACTCTGCTGCAGCCAGACACTGCTTTACCGAGCCTTGACTGCGCAGCATGGAATCACGCGCCGACTCTGAGGCCTTCTGCAAGCGCTCGATAAAGTTCTGGATTTCCGTCGTTGACTGCGCGGTACGCTGGGACAAGTTGCGCACTTCATCGGCAACCACGGCAAACCCGCGCCCCTGCTCACCAGCACGCGCCGCCTCAATGGCTGCATTCAGTGCCAGCAGGTTGGTCTGCTCAGCCACCGCCTTGATGGCATCCACCACCTGATAGATCTCTTTGGCAATATCAGCGGCGCCTGACACCGCTTCACTGGTCAGGTCAATATCCTGGTTCAGGCTGCCAATCTCGCGGCTCAACTGCTGCATGGCGTGGTTGCCCTGCTGCGCGTGGTCATTGGCCTTGGCCGCCGCATTGGCCGCTTCATCGGCACTTTGTGCCACCTGATGGGTTGCCGTACTCAGCTCACCCATGGCCTGGATCATGTAACGTGACTCTTCAGCCTGCTTGCGTGAGCCCTCATTGACCTGGCCAGCACGCTGGTTCAATTGCCCGCCCAGAGTTTCAAGGGTAAGCACTTCGGTGTTGATCACACCGATCGAGCTGTCCAGGTTGTCAACAAAGCCGTTGAAGCTGTTGATCATCTCGGTTTTCATCGGCACCCGGTAGGTCAGATCAGTCGATGACCCGTCGCCGATCATGCGCATGGTCGCCTCACCCAGGGCTTCGCCTTCGAGTGCGTCGGTATAGGCCTGACGAGCCAGGAAGGCCAGCACTGCGGTTTCCATGACCACGTAACCGGCGTGCAGGAAAATCACGCCCCAGCCGCCCTCGCGCACCACAAAAACACCGGCGCCGGCATTCTGCAGGTAGTAAAAACTCAGGTGATGCACAGCGATAACCACGGCGGCGACCACAATCGGCAACCAGTCACGGTAATAGATCAGCACCGCCAGCAGCACAAAAATGGAAAAGTGCATTTCAATCAGACCCCGGGCCTGGTTGATATGCAGGGCGGACATCACCATCAGGGCAACCGCCACCGCGCAGCGGAACAGGCGCTGCCCGCCCATCAACACCTGTAACAGGTGTATCACCAGCACGGTGCCGCCACCGACCAGTAATGCCTGTAACCAGGTGCCATAGACCAACGCCAGGCCTAAGGAGAACAGCAGACAGACCCACAGCACCACCAACATCACGCGATCGGCTCGCTGATAGAAACGGGCCAGGCTCAGAGCATTCAAATCAGTCGCTTGCGGCATCATCATTACTCAGGGTGTAATTCACACAGACAGGACACAGTGTCCTGCCGGGTTATATTGACAGACCCACCTGCCAGCAGGCGCTGAATCACCGGCTCGACAAAGCTGCTGTCACTGTTGCAATGCGCTCCGTCGCTGTAAGGCCCCACATAGGACAAGTCACCAGTCGCATCCCAGATCGCAATCGAGGGCGCTCCCGGCCAGTGGCTCCACTCCTCCGGTATCGGCCAGAAAGGCAAGGTCTTTAATACTCCCCCCAGTACATCTGTGCTAGCCTGACCGCTACGGGCAAAGCGCACGCCCTGGGCACTGAAACGCTGGGTCATTTCCTCGACATAGGCTTCATGACCGGCACTGCAGGGGCAGCCAGATTGCCAGACGTGTAATACCTGGACCTGTCCGGGCGCAAAGGGTGGTGCAACCTCAACGCCCTGGAAAAACGCCTGACGTTCGAAGTTGCGCAAGTACTGCGCCTCGAACCACCAGAACGCCCAGGTAAGGCCAGCAGCCCAGACCAGCAAGAGCAGCGCAACCAGAGTATTACGTTGCCATATACGCATGTTTAGCCTCTATTTTGTACACAAGGATATCTCATGTACAAGTATTGTCAAAGAAAATAACAGCTCCGTACACGCTTACGCTTACCAGTAAGCCTTTAAAAAACGTAGGCGAGGCAGGCGCAGCAAGGCAAAAACAGCAGAAAAAGCGCAGTTTACGTGTTGTAAATGAGCATTTTGAGGCTGTTTTTAACGCGGCTGCGGCAACGCAGGTAGTTTTTCAGAGGCTTACTGTCTTAGTTCAGTCATAATTGTGTGCTATATCCTTAACCATTATGGGTGTTTTCCGCCCCCGGGAGATGTTGTGAGTTTTGATCCTGCCAACCGCCACTATCCACACAGCCGCCTACGTCGCCTGCGCCGCAACGATTTTTCTCGTCGCCTGGTGCGCGAAAACCAGCTGACTGCCGCCGATCTGATCTATCCGATGTTTGTGCTCGACGGCGAGAATCAGCGGCAGGCGGTTGCCTCCATGCCCGGCATTGAACGCCTGTCGATAGACCTCTTGCTTGAAGAAGCCGCCGAACTGGTCGAGCTGGGTATCCCGGCGATTGCGCTGTTCCCGGTCACGCCGCTGGAGCGCAAGTCCCTGGATGCCGCCGAAGCCTGGAATCCCGATGGACTGGCGCAATGTGCCACCCGCGCCCTCAAACAGGCGTTCCCGGAACTCGGCGTGATTACCGACGTCGCCCTGGACCCATTCACTACCCATGGCCAGGACGGCATTATCGATGCAGACGGCTATGTACTGAATGACGTCACCATCGAAGCACTGGTCAAGCAGACCCTGTCCCATGCCGATGCCGGTGCCGACATAGTCGCGCCTTCAGACATGATGGATGGCCGGGTCGGCGCCATGCGCCAGGCGCTGGAAGCCGCCGGCCACATCAATACCAGCATTTTGGCCTATTCGGCCAAGTATGCCAGCGCCTACTACGGCCCTTTCCGTGACGCGGTGGGATCAGCCGGCAACCTGGGCAAGGGCAACAAGGCCACTTACCAGATGGATCCGGCCAATTCTGATGAGGCGCTGCACGAAGTGGCACTGGATCTGGCCGAAGGGGCTGACATGGTGATGATCAAGCCCGGCATGCCTTATCTGGATATCGTCCAACGCGTCAAACAGGAACTCAAGGTACCGACCATGGTCTATCAGGTGAGTGGCGAATACGCCATGCATCAGGCTGCCATCGCCAACGGCTGGCTATCTGATGCCGTGATTCTGGAATCCCTGACCGCCTTCAAACGTGCGGGCGCCGATGCGATTCTGACCTATTTCGCCAAAACCGCAGCCCGCCAGCTGCGTGAACAGAACTGATACGAGGACACCATGCAGGATGCCAGCGACAGCCCGGTGCTGAATACCCCCTACAGCGATACGGCCGAGTCTGGCCGGGCCTTGCCCGCGCCAGAACCGACCCCTGCGGTTGATATCAACGCACCCGAGCTGTACATCCATCGCGAGCTATCGCAGCTGCAGTTCAACATCCGCGTGCTGGAACAGGCACTGGATGAGAACTACCCGCTGCTGGAAAGACTGAAGTTTCTGCTGATCTTTTCCAGCAATATGGATGAGTTCTTCGAGATCCGCGTTGCCGGGCTGAAAAAACAGATCACCTTTGCCCGCGAGCTGACCGGCCCGGATGGCCTGCAGCCACAACAGGTGCTGGCCAAGATCAGTGAGCTGGCACATCAGCAGGTGAGCCGGCAATACAGCATCCTCAATGACACCCTGCTGCCGGCACTGGCAGAAAAAGGCATCCGCTTTGTCCGTCGCCACCAGTGGACCCACAAGCAGACCCTGTGGATCCGCCGCTATTTCCGTCAGGAAGTGGCGCCGATCATCAGCCCGATCGGACTGGATCCAACACACCCCTTCCCACTGCTGGTGAACAAGAGCCTGAACTTCATTGTCCAGCTCGAAGGCGTGGACTCCTTTGGCCGCGACTCGGGGCTGGCCATCATTCCTGCGCCACGCTCGCTGCCACGTCTGATCAGATTGCCGGATGAACTGTGCAACGGCGGCGATAACTTCGTCTTCCTCTCGTCCATCATCCACAACCATGCCGATGACCTGTTCCCCGGCATGAAAGTGCTGGGGTGTTATCAGTTCCGCCTGACCCGCAACGCTGACCTGATTGTCGACCCCGACGAAGTGGATGATCTGGCGCGCGCCTTGCGCGGCGAACTCTTGTCGCGCCGTTACGGCGACGCTGTACGTCTGGAAGTGGCCGACAACTGCCCGAAACCTCTGACCGACTTTCTGCTGCGCCAGTTTGGCCTCAGCGAGAGCGAGCTGTATGAGGTCAAGGGCCCGGTCAACCTGACCCGGCTATTCTCGATTACCGGCCTGGACAACCACGAAGCCCTGCAATTCCCCAGCTTCAGCCCGGGCATTCCGAAGATATTGATGAATGCCGATAACCTGTTCCAGGCGATCAGCAAACAGGACATCCTGCTGCTGCACCCTTATGAGTCCTTCAGCCCCGTCACCGACCTGTTACGCCAGGCCGCGCAGGACCCCAATGTGCTGGCGATCAAGCAGACGCTGTACCGCACCGGTGCCAACTCGGAAATCGTCAATGCCCTGGTCGATGCCGCGCGCAACGGCAAGGAAGTCACCGTAGTGATCGAATTGCGCGCGCGCTTTGACGAAGAGTCCAACCTGCAACTGGCCAGCCGCCTGCAACAAGCCGGCGCCGTGGTGATCTACGGCGTGGTCGGCTACAAGACCCACGCCAAGATGGTGCTGGTGTTGCGCCGCGAAGATCGCGCCCTGAAGCGCTATGTGCACCTGGGTACCGGCAACTACCACGCCGGTAATGCGCGCCTGTATACCGATTACAGCCTGCTCAGTTCCGACCTGGCACTGACTGAAGATGTGCACAAACTGTTCAATCAACTGATCGGCATGGGCAAGACGCAACGGATGAAAAAGCTGCTGCAAGCGCCCTTCACGTTGAAAAAGCGCCTGCTGGAACTGATCAACCGGGAAACCCTGAATGCCCAGGCCGGCAAGCCCGCGCATATTATTGCCAAAGCCAATGCCTTGACTGATGCCAAGGTGATCAAGGCGCTGTACAAGGCTTCCCAGGCCGGCGTTAAAATCGAGCTGATTATCCGCGGCATGTGCTGCTTGCGACCTGGTGTACCGGGCGTCTCGCACAATATTACCGTGCGCTCGATCATCGGCCGCTTCCTGGAGCACAGCCGGGTCTATTATTTCCTCAATGACGGCCAGGAACAGGTCTGGATGTCGAGTGCCGACATGATGGAACGCAATCTGGATAACCGGGTGGAAAGCTGCTTCCCACTGGAAGGCAAGCGCCTGATTACCCGGGCACGCCAGGAGCTACAGGTATTTATCAGCGACAACACCCACAGCTGGGTGCTGCAACCCGACGGCAGCTATGTGCGCAGCAGCCCGAGCGGCAACCAGAACCCGCGCAGTGCGCAGGCCACCCTGCTGGACAAGCTGGCCAGCTCGCCTCAGCGTACGGTCAGCGTATAACCGACCTTGTCCCAATAGGCCGCTTCCTGCTGGAAGTCGGCCTGGGTCAAGGGGTTGTCATCCAGCCAGCCCGCTGGAAACTCCAGCACCAGGCTGGTTTCCCCGGCCTGCGCCTTGAGCCTGGGCATACTCTGATAGCCACGAATGTGGTGATACAGGATAGCCAGACGCAACAGCATGCATAGCCGCAAGATCCACTGACTGTCATCACTGAAATCGGCCAGTCGGGTACGGTTTGGCAGGTTGCGTCTATGCCCCCAGACCAGCAGCCCCAGTACTTGCTGCTCCTGACGGGAAAAACCCGGCAAATCAGCATGCTCGATCAGGTAAGCACCGTGCTTGTGATACTGGCTGTGGGCAATATCCAGGCCGACCTCATGCACCCGCGCGGCCCAGCGCAGCATATCCACCTGCTTGTCCTCAAAAGGGCCCCAGGCATCCGTCACCTTGCCCAGCAAGCTCATGGCCTTGGTTTCTACCCGCTCAGCCTGCTCGCGATCAACGTGATAACGCTCCATCAAGGCCGCCAGCGTGCGTTCGCGAACATCTTCATGGCGCTGACGGCCCAGCAGATCATAGAGCACGCCTTCACGCAGCGCGCCCTCAGAATGCCCCATGACATCGACGCCCAGGGCGTCGAAGATAGCTTCGAGAATCGCCAGGCCGGAGGGCAGGATAGGCCGGCGCTCTTCCTTCAGCCCCTCGAAGTCCAGCTGGTCGATATGGCTGCACTTGAGTACCTTGTGCTTGAGCCACTGCAGCCCCTCACGGGTCACTTCACCCTGACCCTTACCGGCTACCTGCAGGCACTGACCCAAGGTACGGATGGTGCCCGAAGCGCCCACTGCTTCCTGCCAACCCAGGCGATGGATTGCCTGATCGATATTCATCAACTCCAGTCGTGCCGCGGTATAGGCACGACCGTAGGCCGACATGGATATCTGCCCATCGGCAAAATAATCGCGCGCAAAGGACACACAGCCCATGCCCAGACTCTCGCGCAACAAGGACTCAAAGCGCTCGCCGACAATAAACTCGGTGCTACCACCGCCGATATCCACCACCAGGCGCTTGCCGGCGTCATCGGCCAGGGTATGTGCCACACCGAGATAGATCAGCCGCGCCTCTTCGCGCCCGGAGATCACTTCCACCCGATGCCCAAGCAGTTGCTGGGCCTGACGCATGAAGCTGGCGCGGTTGCGCGCCTCACGCAGGGCATTGGTACCCACCACCCGAACGGCGCCACGAGGCAAGCCATTGATCAGCTGCGCAAAGCGGCGCAGACAATCCAGCCCACGCTGCATAGCCTCATCACTGAGCATACCCTCGGCATCCAGGCCCGCGGCCAGTTGTACCTTCTCGCCCAGGCGTTCAAGCAGGCGAATTTCGCCCTGCTCGACCCGCGCCAGCACCATATGAAAGCTGTTCGACCCCAGGTCAATCGCAGCAATCAGGGGGTGGTCTTGCGTGGTTTTCTGCGTCATTGTTCCGGCCTTTGCCAACATTAGCCCGATTCTAACACTGCAGATTGACCGCTTGGCTACCCAGCTTCCGTCAACGACCGCTCGGGTGGTATCATGCCTGCCCAGTAGCCGTTTATCTTTGGAGAACACAATGAGTGATGTGATCGTGCACGTGAGTGACAGCAGCTTCGAAGCCGAAGTACTCAAGTCAGACACCCCCGTACTGGTCGACTACTGGGCAGAGTGGTGTGGCCCCTGCAAGATGATTGCCCCGGTACTGGACGAGATCGCCAAGGATTACGCCGGAAAGCTGAAAATCTGCAAGCTGAATATCGATGACAATCAGGACACCCCACCCAAGTACGGCGTGCGTGGTATCCCCACCCTGATGCTGTTCAAGGATGGCAATGTGGAAGCGACCAAGGTGGGCGCCCTGTCCAAGTCACAACTGGCAGCCTTCCTCGACAGCAACATCTAAGCCTGCCCGGCCTGCCCTGGCGATAAATTCCGGCCCGGTGTCAATCCGGGCTGGACGTCACCCGAAAGCGGTGATAAGTTTACCTACCAATTCACTGCCGTTGCCTACGGCTGTGTCTTTCCTGATTTCACCCAGAACGACCCAACTGCCCCATGCGGCGTGCCCCATGGCGGCCCAAGACCAACCCGTCCTGCCGAAACTACATTCCAGCTAACCTATGAATCTGACCGAACTTAAACAAAAACCCATTCCCGAACTGCTCGACATCACCAATGAAATGGGCCTTGATAATATGGGCCGATCACGCAAACAAGACGTGATCTTTGCTATTTTGAAAAAGCATGCCAAAGGTGGCGAAGACATCTACGGTGATGGGGTTCTGGAAATTCTGCAGGATGGTTTCGGCTTTCTGCGCTCCGCCGACTCCTCTTACCTTGCCGGACCGGATGACATCTATGTCTCCCCCAGCCAGATACGCCGCTTCAACCTGCGTACCGGCGACAGCATCTCCGGCAAGATTCGCCCACCGAAAGACGGCGAGCGTTACTTTGCCCTGCTGAAAGTTGACTCGATCAACTTCGACAAGCCGGAAAACACCAAGAACAAGATCCTGTTCGAAAACCTGACGCCCCTGTTTCCGGATGAGCGTCTGGTCATGGAAGCCGGCAATGGTTCGACCGAAGACCTGACCGCCCGCATCATTGACCTGTGCGCCCCGATCGGCAAAGGCCAGCGTGGCTTGCTGGTCGCACCGCCCAAGGCCGGCAAAACCTTGATGCTGCAGAACATCGCGTCCAACATCGCGCGCAACAACCCCGAGTGCCACCTGATCGTCCTGCTGATCGACGAGCGCCCGGAAGAAGTGACCGAAATGCAGCGCACCGTGCGCGGCGAAGTGGTTGCTTCCACCTTTGACGAGCCGCCGAGCCGTCACGTCCAGGTCGCCGAAATGGTGATCGAGAAGGCCAAGCGCCTGGTTGAGCACAAGAAAGACGTGATCATCCTGCTCGACTCCATCACCCGTCTGGCCCGCGCCTACAACACCGTGATTCCCAGCTCCGGCAAGGTACTCACCGGCGGTGTTGACGCCCACGCCCTGGAAAAGCCCAAGCGCTTCTTCGGCGCCGCGCGCAACATCGAGGAAGGCGGCAGCCTGACCATCATCGCCACCGCCCTGGTCGATACTGGCTCGAAGATGGACGAAGTCATCTACGAAGAGTTCAAGGGCACGGGCAACATGGAGATCCACCTGGATCGCAAGATCTCCGAGAAGCGCGTATTCCCGGCGATCAACATCAACCGCTCCGGTACCCGCCGCGAAGAGTTGCTGACTGGTGACGAAGAACTGCAGCGCATGTGGATCCTGCGCAAGATCCTGCACTCCATGGACGACATCGCGGCCATTGAATTCCTCCTGGACCGCCTGAAAGACACCAAGACCAACGATGAATTCTTCCAGTCGATGAAGCGCAGCAAGAATTAGGCTATAGACTGGAAGCTGGAAGCTGGAAGCTGGAAGCTGGAAGCGATAATTGGACCAGACTGGTTGGCGTTGAGCGGCTCTGGACCGTTAGATGCCAGGCGACCGCCAAGGATGGCGGAAGAGCAGAAAATGCAGGAGCAATTTTCTGCCAGTGCATCTACGAGCCCCCCCAGGGAAGGGTTTACGGCGTGTCCAGAGCTGGTCAACGCCAATCAGGCTGAAACACAGAGGCCGATATAATCAGTGCTGTTGTGTAATCAGCCGGCAGCTATCCGCACAAACTTGTAGCAATTTACCCTGTTGCTGTTGCCGCCCAGTCGGCATAATGCGCTTCACATCCAATTCACGGGCGGCAAACTGATCAGGGTTTGCCGCCCGTTGCTTGAGGCCTGAAGCTGAGATGCAATACTCCGATCTACGCGACTTCATCAAAGGCCTGGAACAGCGCGGCGAACTCAAGCGCATCCAGACGCCCGTCTCCCCTGTACTCGAAATGACCGAAGTCTGTGACCGCACCCTGCGCATGGGTGGACCGGCACTGCTGTTCGAAAACCCGACCGGCCACAGCATGCCCGTACTCGGCAACCTGTTCGGCACCCCCGAGCGCGTCGCATTGGGCATGGGCGCCAGTGACGTCAGCGAGCTGCGTGAAATCGGCAAGCTGCTGGCCTTCCTCAAGGAACCCGATCCACCCAAGGGGCTGAAAGACGCCTGGTCCAAACTGCCGATCTTCAAGAAAGTCCTGTCCATGGCGCCCAAGGTTGTCCGCGATGCGCCTTGCCAGGCAGTGATCGAAGAAGGCGACGATGTCGATCTGAGCAAGATTCCGGTGCAGACCTGCTGGCCAGGCGATGCCGGCCCGTTGATCACCTGGGGCCTGGTCGTGACCAAAGGGCCACACAAGGAACGCCAGAACATGGGCATCTACCGCCAGCAGGTGATTGGCCGCAACAAGGTCATCATGCGCTGGCTCAGCCACCGTGGCGGTGCACTGGACTTCCATGAATGGAAACAGAAACACCCTGGCCAGCCGTTTCCGATTGCCGTCGCCCTGGGGGCCGACCCGGCGACCATTCTCGGTGCCGTCACCCCGGTTCCTGACACCTTGTCTGAATATGCCTTTGCCGGCCTGCTGCGCGGCGAGCGCACCCGCCTGGTCAAATGCCGTGGCAGTGAGCTGCAGGTACCCGCCAGTGCCGAAATCATCCTCGAAGGCGTCATCCACCCGGATGAAATGGCCGACGAAGGACCCTTTGGCGACCATACCGGCTACTACAACGAAGTGGATCGCTTCCCGGTGTTCACCGTCGAGCGAATCACTCGCCGTGAAGACCCGATCTATCACAGCACCTACACCGGCCGGCCACCGGATGAGCCGGCAATCCTGGGTGTGGCGCTGAATGAGGTGTTCGTTCCCATCCTGCAGAAGCAGTTCCCGGAAATCACCGACTTCTACCTGCCACCGGAAGGCTGTTCCTACCGTATGGCGGTGGTGTCGATGAAGAAACAGTACCCAGGCCACGCCAAGCGCGTCATGCTTGGCGTCTGGAGCTTCCTGCGTCAGTTCATGTACACCAAGTTCGTCATTGTCACCGACGATGACGTCAACGTACGCGACTGGCAGGATGTCATCTGGGCCATCACCACGCGCATGGACCCCAAGCGTGATACCGTGCTGATCGACAATACACCGATTGATTACCTCGACTTTGCCTCACCGATTTCCGGTCTGGGCAGCAAGATGGGTCTGGATGCCACCAACAAGTGGCCGGGGGAAACCAACCGTGAATGGGGAACCGCCATCAAGCAGGACGCCGATGTCGTCAGCCGTATCGACCACCTCTGGGGCGAACTGGGAATCGACCGATGAAAGTAACTCTGCAACCGTCCGGGCATGTGATCGAACTGCAGCCCGGCGAGCGCATTCTGGATGCCGCGCGCCGGCTGGGTTTTGACGCACCACAGAGCTGCCGCAACGGTAATTGCCATGTCTGCACCGCCAATCTGATCAGCGGTAGTGCGCGCATGCCCGACAGCGAGATCGTCGACCAGGGCGAGCTCTACACCTGTATAGCCCAGCCTCTGGAAGACTGCGAACTGCAGTGGGAAGGGGTTCTTGCCCCGGATGAGCTGCCGGTGCACAGCATCGCCTGCCAGCTGGACAGTGCCGAAGATCTGGGGGCTGACGTCTGGCGCCTGCGCCTGCGTGCGCCAGCGGGCAAACGTATCAACTACCACCCCGGCCAGTATCTACTACTCGAGCGCGGCGATGAGCAGCTTTCCGCTTTCTCGATTGCCTCAACGCCCACTGAAGAACGCGTGATCGAGCTGCACATTCTCACCCGCGACCAACAGACGCTGGCCATGGTTGAGCAGATTCGCCGTGATCGTCTGGCGCGGGTCAGGCTGCCCTTTGGTGATTGCCACCTGGCCCATCTGCCACCTGGCCCTCTGGTATTGATTGCCGCCGGTACCGGCCTGGCGCAGATGCAAAGCCTGATCGAACATTGCCGCCACCTTGGCTTTACGCCGCCGATCCACCTCTACTGGGGTGTTCGCGAAGCAGCCGATTTCTACCAGGCACCCTATTGGGCAGAATGGGCAGCCATGCCCAACCTGTTCATGCATCAGGTAGTCAGTGATGATCCCGCCTGGGAAGGACGTCAGGGTTTGTTACCGGCTGTGGTGATTGAAGACCTGGGCATCGACCTGAGCCCCTACCATGTGATTGCCAGCGGCTCGCCGCCTATGGTCTATGGCACTCTGGATGCGCTGGTCGCCGCCGGCATGCCGGCGGCCAATATGCACGCCGACGTTTTTGCCTATGCACCGCGCGACTGACATCCAGTCGCGCACAGGGTCACTCCGCCGGGAGCGCTCGCTGCGGCAAGGGTAGTTCCGGCAGGTCACCGGCCATCAGCCTGAAGCCTTCACGCAGCACTTGCTGACTGGCCGCCACATCACCGAGCTGATCCAGCAAGCGCACCAGCTCGGCACAGGTCTGGATATCCTTCTTGCTGTGAAAGCTGGCTTCCAGGTATTCGCGCGCCTTACCCCACAGCTGGTTACGTAGTGCCAGCCGCCCCAAAGCCAACAGCAGAACCGGGTTATGCGGCTGTGCACTGAGCCAGTTCTCGGCTGTGGCCAGCTGCTTCTGCGGATCAGGCCCTGCCAGCAAGCCATACAGATGCATCAAACGATCGCTGTAGTGTTGCCGCAAGGCAGCACGCAATGCCTCCTCAGCTGTTGCATCCAGCCCCGACAGGCGCAGTTGCACAGCGTAGATCGCCAACATGTCCTGATCCTGTCGCAGCACTTTTGGCAAGCGCTGCCAGCAACTGGTCAGCGGATGCATATCACCCGGCACCTGATGCAGGCTACGCTCGCCGGCCTGCTGCAACAACGCCTGATACACCTCGCGCTCCAACTGCTGGAAATCCTCTGCGGTCAGTACCTTGTGCTTGCGCAGCTCTGGCAGCAAGGCTTCCAGGCGCTCCCAGTCCTGCAGGCGCAGATACAGACGGCTCATCAGCTTGAGCGCAAAGAGGTGTTTCGGATAGCGCTTGCGCAAGCGGGTCAGGGTGGCCAGAGCCTGTTCGTACTGACCCCGCGCCATTTGCAGCTGCGCCTGCGTCACGGCAATCGCCACTTCTGCTTTCGGCGAACTGTCATAGGCTTCGCGCAGCAGCTCATCAGCACCGGCATAATCACCTTGTTCATAGGCCGCTCGCGCCGCTGCCAGATAGTTGATCAAGGGCTGATCTGCTGCCGGCGCAGCACGGTGCAACAGTCGCTGGGCGGTTTTCCAGTGGCCTTCGGCAAACTCCAGCAGGCCACGGGTGGTGAGCTGATGCGCCCGGCGCTGGCGGTTATGCCGCGACCAGGGGTTGATCTTGCGTCCGGAGGCATTGAGCAGACGGACCAGCGCCCGCAGCAGACCCAGGGCCAACCAGAGCGCGAGCAAAAAGGCCAGGCCGACCCAGATACTGGTCTCCAGCGATACGTTGCGCCAGGCAATCAGCAGATAGCCGGGGTCTTCGGCCACCGCCATGCCCAGCAGGGCAGCGATCAGCAGGACCGCCAGCACAGCCAGGTAACTTTTGCTCATGGCGCCTCCTCAGGCTCGGCGCCATTGTCCCGCTCGGTCCGCTGCTTGATATAGGCCGCCAGCGCCTGCTCCAGATCGGACAACGCCGGAGGTGACAGGCTAACCGGCTGTTCCGCCAGCGTCTGTAACTGGCTTTGCATGGCCTGCACCAGGCTGTTATCCAGCTCGAAGAACTGGCGCAGGATACTGTCCGCCTGCTCCAGCGAGGCTTCATAAACCGCCTCCTCACCGCGCAGCGCCGCCCACTGCGCCTGCTCCAGGGTCAGCTGCAGGGTGCGGCGGATACGCTGCATTTCGGCAGCATCCAGCAGCGGCGTCACCACCTTGCCGCGCTGAAAATCAACCCGAACGTAGCGCTCAAGACGCATCAGAACCCGCTCCCAGCGCGTGCGCCGCTCCATACGCTCGGCATACTCTTCTTCCACCGTGACTTCTTCCGGATCAAACACCGGGACCGGCAAGGCCACCAGGCGGTTGACCTGCTCACGCAGGGCACCGAGGCGCACATAGATACCCGGGCGATCAATCTCACCCAGCTCCGCCAGCTCGGCCTGATACTGCGCCAGGCTTTCACGCAGGCTGAACACGCCGCTGTCCGGCTGTTGCTTGAGGATGTCATCCACCGCATCGAGCAGCTGGCGGGCTGTAGCGACATCATCGGCAGCAATCAGGCGCAAGGAGGCCAGGCGCAACAGGTACTGGGCTTCAGCCAGCTGCCACTGATCGTCTTCTTCGCCCTGCAGGGTGTCCAGGCGCTGACCCAGATTCTGCTGGCTGCGCTGCAGGTCGGCGGCCAGCCGCTGCAGCTGTTCCAGCTCGCTGCTGCGCGCCAGACCCTGCAGTTCTCTGCGCAAGGATTGCTGCGCACGTTCCTGCTGGCTGGTCAGTTCCTCTATGGCGGACTCCCACCCTGACTCGGCGGTAGTTGCCGACTGCTGTTGCCACCACTGCCAGCCGCTGAGTGCCAGCGCCAGCAGGGCAATCAGCAGGGCCAGCAAACCCAGACCTCGTCCAGAGCTGCCACCCTTGGTGACTGGCGTTGTGGGCGGCGTGCCACCTGCTCCTGAACCCGAGCCAGTGCCCGAACTGCTTTTCTGTTTTTTCACCGCGACCTTTTCCGGCGCCGCTTCCGGCTGGCTGGCAGCCTTGGTCGCAGCCGTGCTGGTCGACTCCGTGGCTGGCTGCTCTGCCGGGCCGGTACTCTTGCCCGCAGCGGTGGTGGGTTCTGCGTCAGCCGCCGCTGGTGAAGCGGTAGCATCCTTGTTCTTGTTGCTTGAGTCCACGCCTGTCCCCTTGTCAGCTCATATGATCGGCACTGATCGCCGCGATCAAGGCAGCATCATCAGCCCCTGCGCAAACGCGCACATCGGTACAGCCTGCAGCGCGCGCCAACTCGGCAACCCGCTCACTGGGTACCCAGCAGCGCCAGCGCGCCTGCTGCGACCAGTGTCCTGCCGCCGCCTGCTGCCAGAACTGCAGCGCCTGACTGCTGAGTAGCAGGATATCGGTCACACCGGCTGCCTCAGCATTGGCCAGCCCCTCACTCAGTCCAGCACCTGGCTGGCGTCGATACAGTTCAAGATAGTCGACCTGGCCGCCGGCTGCCCGCACCTGATTGGCCAGATGCTCGCGTCCGCCTTGCCCGCGCCAGATCAGCACCCGCAAGCGCTCCTGTTGCAGTAGCTGCGACCAGATCGGCAACGCCAGCAAGGCTTCACTGTCCTGACCCTGTTGCGGATACTGCACCGGCAAACCGTAGTCCGCCAGCGGCGCTGCCGTTCCGGCACCGACGGCAAACCAGTACTGTCCGGCAGGCGGCTGCGGCCAATAGCGATCCAATCGCTGCAAGCCAAGTCGTGCAGCCGTCGGACTGACCACCATCACCGCGTGATAGCGATCCAGATCCAGCATCAGACTGCGCTGCTGCGGGGTTTCCTCCAGCGCTTGCAGATCCAGCAGCGGCAAACTCTGGCTGGCAATCCCCCGTACCTGCAACTGCTCAGCCAGACGTGTATTGTCAGCCTGGCTGCGGGTCAACAGCACCCGTTTCACTGGCCGTCGGCCTCCTCGTACACCGCATCCAGAATGGCCTTGGCACCCTGACGCAGCAAATCTTCTGCCACGGCGATGCCGAGAGCTACCGGCTCATCTTCCGGCCCGCGCGCCTCGGCACGCAGCATGGTGGTACCCATGGGCTCACCGACCAGACCCCGCAGCCACAACTGCCCATTCTCGCGGATGGCATAGCAGGCAATCGGCACCTGACAGCCGCCATTCAGGTGCGTATTCAGTGCCCGCTCGGCGCGCACGCGCAGAGCGCTGTCATGATCATTCAGCGGTGCCAGCAGGGCTTTGAGCTCCTCGTCCTCACTGCGGCACTCAATACCGACAGCGCCCTGACCGCCCGCCGGCAGGCTTTCCTCCGGCGGCATGGCATAGCGAATACGTTCATTAAAGCCAAGGCGCATCAGGCCGGCGGTGGCGAGGATAATGGCGTCGTATTCGCCCGCATCCAGCTTGGCCAGGCGCGTGTTTACATTGCCACGCAGAAAGCGCACCTGCAGATCAGGCCGCCGCGCCAGCAACTGCGCCTGCCGACGCAGACTGGAGGTACCCACAATGCTGCCCGCCGGCAAGGCGTCGACATGGTCATAGTGGTTGGAGACAAATGCATCGGTCGGCTCTTCGCGCTCGCAGATCACCGGCAGTTCAAGGCCCGGCGGAAAGGCCATGGGCACGTCTTTCATCGAGTGCACGGCCAGGTCGGCCTCGTCATTCATGATCGCGGTTTCCAGCTCCTTGACGAACAACCCCTTGCCGCCAATCTTGGCCAGCGGGGAGTCAAGCAGCTTGTCGCCGCGACTGACCATGGGCACCAGCCTGACTTCCAGGCCGGGATGCAGATCTTGCAGACGGGCTTTGACGTATTCGGCCTGCCACAGGGCCAGGGCGCTCTTGCGGGTGGCAATTCGCAGTACTCGTGTCATGGGAATCTCGCTAACAGTGTCAGCGCCATGATACGCCATGCAGCTGCCGGCATCCATGCGACCGGCTGGCGCTGCCTCAGAGCCGGTCCATCAGTTTGCGCACACCCGGAACATGTCGGCGACTGACCGTCAGTGGTTCATCGGGCAGGTCTTTCAGATAGAGCTGGAAGTGACCACTGCCTTCGCGGTGCAAGCGCTCGATACGCTCCCTTGCCACCAGAGCATTGCGGTGAATGCGCACAAACTGATCACCGAATTCATCTTCCAGCGCTTTCAGCGGCTCATCCAGCAATACCTCGCCATGCTCGTGACGCAGGGTGACGTACTTATGGTCAGCGATGAAATACATCACCTCGGCAACCGGAATCAGCTCGATACCCTTGCGCGTTCGGGCACTGATATGACTGCGGGTCTGGACAGCATCAGCCTCGCCAGGCGGGCGACCCAGGTTGGCCAGCTGCATGCGGTTGAGCCGCTGCGCCTTGTCCAGCGCCTCGACCAGGTCCTCACGGCGAACCGGCTTGAGCAGGTAGCCTACGGCGCTGACGTTGAAGGCCTCCAGCGCATATTCACCGTAAGCCGTGCAGAAGACGACGGCCGGCGCCTGCGGCATCTCGCACAGTCTGGCGGCCGCCTGCAGGCCATCCATACCAGGCATGCGGATATCGAGCAGCACAATATCCGGCTGGTGCGCCGCTACCAGCGCCAGCACCTCCTGCCCGTTGGCTGCGCACTCACTCAATGCCTGGTAACCCGGCAAGGCATCTACCAGGCGCAACAGGCGTTCACGGGCCAAAGGCTCATCATCGGCGATAAGTACGTTCATGCCTTAATGATTACTCCGCATTGAGGGTCCTTGTCTACAAGCGTAGACCACACGGCAAAAGTAGCGCGATCCATCTTGCCAGGCATCGAGCGTTGTCTTGCTACCAAACAGCGCTCGCAAGCGCGCATGGATATTATCCAGGGCCATGTGCGCGCCTTCACCGGCAGGCTCTTCAGCACAGACACTGTTGCTCACCTCGAGTTCAACCCGGCTGCCTTCACGGCGCGCACGAATCAGCACATCGCCACCGGCCGGACTCGGTTGCACACCATAGAAAATCGCGTTTTCCAGGATCGGCTGCAGGGTCAGCAGCGGCATCGGCGTCGCATCCGGCAGCCCAATTACCTGCCAACTGACCCGTAAACGGTCGCCCAGACGGTACTGCTCAATGCGCAGGTAGCCCTCGCACAAACGGCGTTCTTCACCCCAGGTAGCCACACCCTCGACCTCGGTCAGATTGGCGCGAAACAGATCAGCCAGATCCAGCACGGCATTTTCCGCTTTCTCCGGCGCGGTGCCGATCAGACTGACAATGCTGTTCAGGCTGTTGAACAAAAAGTGCGGACGAATACGTGACTGCAGGGCCTGCAAGCGGGCCTGCAGTTCGGCTTGTTGCTGGCGCTGCCACTGCTGCTGCAGATAGAAATAGCGCAACAACAGGCTGGTCATGATCAAGGCAATCAGCCCGTGGCGCAGCAACTGGGCCGCATCGACCAGAGGTGCACCGACCAGCCCCTGCAACAGGACCCAGTTGGCCATCACGGTGAATACCAGCGTCAGCCCTACGACCACCGCATAACAGGCGGCGATGGACAACCCCAACGCCTGGCGCCGCATCCAGGGACGCAAACGGCATAGCAGAGCCGCCGAGAGCAAGACCACCCACTGCACAAACAGTGAGGCCATGGCCAGGCGCATCCAGTTGAAACCGCCACCACCGGCATCGGCCAGCACCCACAGCAGCACCACCAGCTCGGCAAGAATCACCAGGGTAAAAACCGCGATCGACGAGCACAGATCCGGGAGGAAGAAATCATCTCCCGCATAGGGTCGTTTAAGTAGGGTCCAGAGTCCGTTCTTCATGGCTGCAGTGTCCGCCAGCAGGGCGCGAATGCGCAAGTGTGAAGTGGTATAGTAGCCGTTTAGCCAAATCAACAGCGGATGCAGCGCAATGAGCCAAGATAAAACGACCAACCAATCCTGGGGTGGCCGCTTCAGCGAGCCGGTAGATGCCTTTGTTGCCAGATTCACCGCCTCGGTGGATTTCGACAAGCGCCTGTACAAGCACGACATTCAGGGCTCGATTGCGCATGCCAGCATGCTGGCCAAGGTTGGCGTACTGACCGCGGATGAGCGTGACACGATTATTGAGGGCCTACGCGCCATCCAGACTGAAATCGAAGCGGGCGAGTTTGACTGGCAGGTCGAGCTGGAAGATGTGCACATGAACATCGAAGCACGCCTGACCCAGCGCATCGGCATTACCGGCAAGAAGCTGCACACCGGACGCTCGCGCAACGACCAAGTCGCGACCGATATCCGCCTCTGGCTGCGTGAAGAAATCGACATCATCCTCAGTGAGCTCGAGCGCCTGCAAAGCGGCCTGCTGGATCAAGCGGAAAAGCACGCCGAGGTGATCATGCCCGGCTTTACCCATCTGCAGACCGCGCAGCCAGTGACCTTCGGTCATCACCTGCTGGCCTGGTACGAGATGCTGCGCCGCGACACCGAGCGCCTGCTCGACTGCCGCAAGCGGGTCAACCGCATGCCGCTGGGCAGCGCGGCGCTGGCCGGTACCACCTACCCGATCGACCGCAGCATCACCTGCGAACTGCTCGGCTTTGATGCCGTCTCCGGCAACTCGCTGGACGGTGTGTCCGACCGTGATTTCGCCATCGAATTCTGCGCTGCCGCCGCCGTCGCCATGATGCACCTGTCGCGTTTCTCGGAAGAGCTGGTGCTGTGGACCAGTGCACAGTTCAACTTTATCGAGCTACCCGATCGCTTCTGCACCGGCTCCTCGATCATGCCGCAGAAAAAGAACCCCGACGTGCCCGAACTGGTTCGTGGCAAATCCGGTCGCGTCTACGGTCACCTGATGGGCCTGCTGACCCTGATGAAAAGCCAACCTTTGGCCTACAACAAGGACAACCAGGAAGACAAGGAACCCCTGTTTGACGCCGTGGACACCCTGCGTGACAGCCTGCGCGCCTTTGCCGACATGATCCCGGCGATCAAGCCGCGCGTAGACATGATGCGCGAAGCCGCGCTGCGCGGTTTCTCTACCGCCACCGACCTGGCTGATTACCTGGTGCGCAAGGGCCTGCCCTTCCGTGACTGCCACGAGATCGTCGGCCTGGCGGTGAAATACGGCGTCGACCAGGGTAAGGACCTGGCGGAAATGAGCCTTGAGGAACTGCGCCAGTTCAGCGACCAGATCGAGCAGGATGTGTTTGACGTACTGACGTTGGAAGGCTCGGTGAATGCTCGTGACCATATCGGTGGTACCGCACCAGCCCAGGTGCGTGCAGCCGTAGCGCGGGGCCGCGCTCAGCTGCAGGCAGATAACGCCTGAAGGTAGACGGGTAGAGACTGAGACAGAACCTGAGTCCGACCGGACTCAGGTTGGCGGCAACTCGACCAGACCCCAGGGCAACTCCGCCACCCGCGCCGGCTGAGCCGACAGATCAATCAGGTCCCCATTGCCCGGCACCAATCCCTGCAATCCCAGGGTGCGACCAAAAGCCATATGCGCCTGCTGGTGATAATCCTCGCCATGCACCGGCAACAGATAGCGTGCGTTCAGCCAGCCGTACAATTGACGCAGGTCCTCCTGCGGCGGATGTCCGGAGGCATGCACCGGCGCCATATCATCATCAATGATCTCGATACCCTTGGCGCTCAGGTCGGCACGGATACGCGCCAGACTCTCTTCGTTACCCGGAATCAGCCGCGAGGAAAAGATCACCGTATCCCCACGCTCCAGCACCAGCTGCGGATGCCGCCCGCTGGCCACCCGCCCCAGGGCTGCGGCAGGCTCACCCTGACTGCCGGTACAAATCCACAGCTGCTGACTGCGCGGCAGAAAACCCAATTCCCAGGGGCCAATAAAACTGTCAGTGGCGCTCAGATAATCCGATTGCCGCGCCACCCCTTGCATACGCAGCAGGCTGCGCCCGAGCAAGGCGGCATAACGATCGGTATCGCGGCCAATCTCGGCCAGCGCATGCAGACGCGCCAGGTTGCTGGCAAAGCAGGTCACCACCACCCGCTGCTTGCATTCACGCACCGCATCCAGCAGACCCTCACGCACCACAGCCTCGGAACGGCTGGCACCGGCCACCGGTGCATTGGTCGAATCACCAATAATCACATCCACCCCGGCCCGGCCCAGTTGCCGCAAGCGCGCCTCAGCCGTCAGCCCGCCCACCAGTGGCTGCGGGTCCAGCTTCCAGTCACCACTGTGATACAGCCGCTTGCCAGCCACCTCCAGCATGATGGCATGAGACTCGGGGATCGAATGGGTGACCGGAATCCACTCTGCCTGAAAATTGCCGATACCAATCGGCTCCAGCGGCTTGATCTCATGCAGCCGCGGCCATTCCTGCAGCGCATCCAGCTTGTTGCGAATCAGCCGCGCAGAAAATGGGCTGGCATAAAGAGGGCAGTCCAGCGCCTTCCATAGATGCGCCACCGCACCGATATGATCTTCATGCCCATGGGTAATCAGCAGCGCCGACAGCTTGATATCGTAACGCTCGAGCGCCGCCAGGCTGGGAATCGCCACCTGATTGCGCCCACTGGGATGCGACTGCAAAGCAAAACCGCAATCCACCGCAATCCACTGCCCGGCAGAACCAAACAGATAGAAATTCGCCCCGAACATCCCCGCCCCACCCAGCGGCAGAAAGAAAGGGCCGATCTGATTGTGTAACTGGTCGAAACGCGGCGCAGGCATATCAGCTTCCAGGCAGAGGGCTAGTTTTATGATGAAAAACAAGGTCAGTTATGCGTTTGGCGACCTTGCCGACCACCTGCTGCAGACACGCTACGAGCCATCCCTGGGGCTCGTCGATGCACATCCCTGTGCATCGACGGTCTGCAGCAGGCGGCCGACAACACCGCTTACCAACTTCGAGCAGTCAATCAGTTATACGCAATATCCGAGTAAAGCCTAACAGACTCCAGAGCCCCTATGGCCAATTGCAACACAGGCTTGCACTTGCCCCGTGCATTCGCGACCCTGTGAACAGATTTGACCGACGGAAAACCCATGGCCTCAGCACATTACGTTTTTGCTTGCGTCGACTGCGACCTGCAACGCAACTACACCAGCACCGCTGACCAGTTCGCCTACCAACTGCTGGACGGCCAGCAACTCCCCATGCTGACCGGCCCGGGCTGGTGCACGGACTGCCGCAACATCTGCCCGACTGAACGCCTGCCCAATGCCGAAGGCGAAGCCGCACTGCTGAAAACCCTGCTCTGCCTGCGCCTGGATATGGCCAACCTGCTGAAAGAAGTACCGCAAAAGCGACCCTGGTGGCAGTTCTACGCCAAACCCGTCAACGGCCTCACCCAGCTGGAAAGCCAGATCAGCCAACAGGAACAGCAACTGGACGCCTACCGCACCCTGCGCGCCGCCCTCGCCGAACGCGCCAGCCCGGCCCGCTGCCTGGCCTGCGGCGGCACCGACTACCAGCCACTACCCCTGCCGACCAAGCCCAATCACCCCGAAGTGCTCAGCTTCACCCACCCGAACTGCGGAGGGCTGTTAACCGTTCAGACCAGCAAGCAAAGGGCGCAAAAAGTCGGGCAGAAGCAGGTGTTTGATTTGGAAGGCAGAGAAATCAATCGAAATTAAGACTGGAAGGATGCGCTGAACATTAGAGCGGTGTTGCTAGCTCAAAAGCAGTAGAAACACTGATTAACACTCAAGAGTAAGATGGCTCGGTTGTCGCTGACCTGTTCCGGACCGTTAGATGCCAGGCGACCGCCAGGGATGGCGGAAGCGCGGAAAATGCAGGAGCAATTTTCCGCGGGCATCTACGAGCCCCCAGGGAAGGGTTTACGGCGTGTCCGGAACAGGTCAGCGACAATTGAGCTGGCGCATAAGGCCTGCTTAATCAGTGTTTCCCACGCAGACCTTAGTGAAACTTTAGCGCTCACCCAAAAAACCAATAACACACCAGAATCGCCGTCACTATGCCGGCAAAGTCAGCCGCCAGCGCACAGCCCAGCCCGTGCCGCACCTTACGAATACCCACCGCACCAAAATACACCGCCAGCACATAAAAGGTCGTTTCCGTACTGCCCTGCATGGTCGCCGCCAACAAAGCCGGAAAACTATCGACACCAAAATTATCCATGGTCTCGATCATCATCGCCCGCGCCCCACTCCCCGACAGCGGCTTGATAAAGGCCGTCGGCAACGCCTCGACAAAACGGGTATCCCAGCCAGCCCAGGTAGCCAGCCAACGGAAACCTTCCAACCCCGCATCCAGTACCCCACTGGCACGCAGCACACCCACCGCCACCAGCATCGCAATCAGATAGGGCAACAGCGACACCGTAAAACTGAATCCCTCCTTGGCCCCCTCGATAAAGGTGTCGTACACATTCACCTTGCGCAGCGCCGCCACTGACAAAAAGGCAATGATGATACCGAACAGCGTCAGGTTACCCACCAGGGTCGAGGTTGCCGCCAACGCCTGTGCCGACATCCCCGCCAGCGTAGTCAGCAGCAACCCAAGCCCGACCGCCACACTGAGCAGGTACAAGAGCACCACCGGATCCCACAGCTTGAGGCGCTGGATCAACGCCACCGTAAACAAGCCAACCAGACTGGAAGCCGTGGTTGCCAACAGAATCGGCAGGAACACCGCCGTCGGGTCCGCCGCACCCTGCTGCGCGCGATACATGAAAATCGTCACCGGCAGCAGCGTCAGCGACGAGGTATTGAGTACCAGAAACAGGATCTGCGCATTGCTCGCCGTGTCCTTGCTCGGGTTCAATTGCTGCAAAGACTGCATCGCCTTGATGCCAATCGGCGTCGCCGCATTGTCCAATCCAAGCACATTGGCAGCAAAGTTCATGGTGATATGACCCTGCGCCGGATGACCGCTGGGCACCTCCGGCATCAGGCGACGAAACAGCGGATCCAGCAAGCGCGCCAACACCCGCACCATACCCGCCTTCTCGGCAATCGCCAGAAAACCCAGCCACAATGTCATGGTGCCGACCAGTACCAGCACGATCTCCACGCTCAGGCGCGCCATATCGAACAGCGCGGCGACCAGCCGACTGAACACCTCGGCATCGCCCAGCCCCAGCCATTGCCATAGCGCCGCGGCGAAAGCAGCCAGGAAGAAACTCAACCAGATGCCATTCAGCATGTCAGCGCCACCTGTTCACTGGCCAGTTGCTCGGCGGCTTTTGGGCTTAAGGCTGCCAGCAAGGCAGCGGTTTGGGTATCTGGCTCACCGTCATGTACGGCGGGACGAAAGCGCATCTGGAAAGCGGCCAATACATTGCGCGTGGCGCGGTCCAGATCACCACTGACCGGCTGGGTATAACCCACCTCAGCCAATGCCTGCTGGAACCAGTCAATGGGTGGCAAGCACTGATTCAAGTGTGCCGACCAGCGCTCAACCTCAGCCGCATCCGGCCAGATCGCCACGCCGGCATCGGCCAGTTGCTGCCAGGGAAACACCGGACCGGGATCAACCTTGCGCTGTGGGGATACATCGCTATGCCCGAGCACCCGCTCAGGACCCAAGCCATGGCGTTGCAGGATATCGCGCAACAGGCTGATCAGCGCATCAATCTGCGCTGGCTCGTATGCCGGCCAGATACGGCCCTCGGCGGTGTCGTGATAGCCGTAATGCACCAGTTCGATCCCGATAGAGCTGGCATTCAACCAGGTACGCCCGTTCCAGCTACTGTCACCTGCGTGCCAGGCACGGCGATCCTCATCAACCAGGCGATAAATCGTGGGCGGCTGGCGATCAATCAGGTAGTGACTGCTGACGCCGCCGTGGGCGAGATGATTAAGCGAGCGCTCCAGGCCGGACGAGGTGTAATGCAGAATCACGTACTGCACCCGACTGTCCTGACTGACCGCGGTATAGCGGGTATCGATGACCGGGCCGCTACTGCAGCCGGCGAGCAGTAAAACCAGAAGTGCAGTGGACAGGCAGAGGCGCATGAAGATTTCCGCAGCAAGAAGACAGATGGCCGTTATCTTCGGTCTTGCTGCGCACTTGTTCAAGCCAGGAAGCCGCCAAAAAACGTTGCAGCAGCAACGCAGATAATTTTTCAGGGGCTTGCGGGGTCAGTGGCGAGGCGACTTTCCTTGCGCCAGCGGGCTCTGATAGTCCGAGCGCCAGGGCGTGCCATTGCAGGTTGCGCGATTGGGGCAATCCGGGGTGCAGCCTCGACAGGGGAGTCGGTCGGCATGCTCGCTGGTTTTATTCGGTGTTGAAGACATGGGCACCTCGCAGGCAGTGGAGAAATCAGGCAATTATTTGATTTATACTGATACTGTACAATAAAGACATCAATGTATAGCTTTATTGAAACATTAATCTGCGGAAACACCCATGACTACCCTGCTTTGGTTCAAACAGGACCTGCGCCTGCATGACAACCCGTTGCTCGAAAGGCTGGACCTGACCCAGCCCTGCCTGCCAGTTTACTGTCTCGACCCGGCAGAGTTTGTTGCCGATGCACAGGGGATTCGTCGCTGCGGCGCGCACCGCGCCCAACACCTGCTCACCGCCTTGCGCGCCCTTGATGAAGGCTTACGTACCCTGGGCAGCCCCGGCTTGCTGTTATTACCGCACGCGGCCGAACAAGCCCTGCCCGAGTTATGCCGCAAACTGGATATACGTCTGCTGCGGACCCACAGCGAGTATGCGCCGGAGGAACTGGCACGGTTACAGCAGATAGCCGCCCAGCTGCCGGATAGCTGCCAGCTGCAACAGGTGCAGGATAACCGGCTGTTTGCGCTGGATGATCTGCCCTTCGGGCTGGATAAACTGCCCCAAGTGTTTACCTGCTTTCGCAACCAGATCGAACGTCAGCTACCCGAACTGCATGAGGTTCGCGCCCGCCAACGCATGGGCCCCTGGCCACGGGATGCCATGGGCCTGCGTGAAGCCTGGCCAACACTGGCGCAGTTCGGCCTGCAGGTACCCGATGCTGAACCGCGCTGTGCATTGCCATCCGGCGCTGGCGAAGCGGCAGGGCTTGACTGGCTGATCCAGTATCTGTGGCGAGATCAATCCGTGCGCCACTACAAGGCAACCCGTAATGGTCTGCTGGGACGCGACTTTTCCAGCAAGCTGTCACCCTGGCTGGCCAATGGCAGCTTGTCGGTACGCCATGTCTGGCGTGAACTGCGCCGGCATGAGGACAGCTATGGCGCCAATGACTCCACCTACTGGCTGGGCTTTGAGCTGCTCTGGCGCGAATTTTTCCGCCTCGCCCTGCAGCAGCATGGCGGCGCTTGGTTCCATTTGCGCGGCCTGTCCGATCGTGCACCTGTCGCCAACCGGGATGAGCGCTTCGAGCAGTGGCGCCGCGGCCAGACCGGCAATGACTTTGTCGATGCCTGCCTGCAGGAGCTGAACCGCAGCGGATTTCTCTCCAACCGCGGCCGGCAGATCGCCGTCAGCTATCTGGTGCATGATCTGCAGCAGGACTGGCGCCTGGGCGCAGCCTGGTTCGAGCAGCAATTGATTGATTACGAGGTCGGCAGTAACTGGGGCAACTGGGCCTATATTGCCGGCGTCGGCCATGACCCGCGCGGCGGCCGCGCCTTCAATGTGCGCGAGCAAGCCAAGCGGCATGACCCGGATGGTGCTTACGTACGCACCTGGCTGTCTGACCGATGATCGAACTGGTCTGGTTCAAGCGTGACCTGCGCAGCGCAGACCATCAGGCACTGACCGAAGCTGCTGCACGTGGCCCGGTGCTGCCCGTTTATGTAATCGAACCTGAACTCTGGCACCAACCCGACAGCGCCTTACGGCATTGGCAGTTTATTGCCGAAAGCCTGCGCGAGCTGGACCAGGACCTGCGTCAACGCGGCCAGGGTTTGCTGGTCTGTGAGGGCGATATCCTCAGCGTACTCAAGGACTTGCACCAGCGCTTTGGCCTGAGTGCCGTGCACAGCCATGAAGAAACCGGCAATGGCTGGACCTATCAACGCGACCGCCAGGTCGCCCATTGGCTCAAGGCCGAAGGCATCGAATGGCACCAATATCAGCAGTTCGGTGTCTGCCGTCCCCTGGCCGACCGCAACCACTGGGCCAGCACCTGGGATCAGTTTATGGCGCAGCCACAACAGCAGGCACCAGCCCAGCTAACGCCGGTTATACCCACGCAACTGCCCACGCTGGAACGCGCGCTGGGCGCCGAGCAAAGGCCCTGCCACGGTCGCCAGCCTGGCGGGCGTTATCACGGCCTGCGCTTGCTACGCAGCTTCCTCGGGCAGCGCAGCCGCCGCTACCGCGCCAGTCTCTCGGCACCTGACGCGGCCAGCCGCTACTGTGCTCGCTTGAGCACCTATATCGCCTATGGCTGCATCAGCCTGCGTGAGGTGGTGCAGGCCACGGACAGAGCACTGGCGCAGCAGGCCGACGCACAATGGCGCGCCAGTTTGCAGGCATTCAAGTCACGCCTGTACTGGCATTGCCATTTTATCCAGAAGCTGGAAGACCAGCCGGATATCGAGTTTGTCGATCTCTATCCAGCCATGCGCGGCCTGCGCACTGAACGCCAGCCACAGCGTCTGGCTGCCTGGGCCGAGGGGCGCACCGGCTACCCAATGATTGATGCCTGCATGCGCCAATTGCACCATGACGGCTGGCTGAACTTTCGCATGCGTGCCTGCCTGATGAGCTTTGCCAGTTATCTGCTCTGGCTACCCTGGCGCGACAGTGCCCTGCACCTGGCCCGCCAATTCACCGACTATGAACCGGGCATTCATTACTGTCAGGCTCAGATGCAGTCAGGCACTACCGGCATCAACGCCCTGCGCATCTACAACCCGGTAAAACAGTCACTGGACCAGGACCCGGAAGGTGACTATATCCGCCACTGGGTACCGGAACTGGCGCGTGTACCGGCCAGCTGGATCCATCAACCCTGGCAGATGCCCGCCAGCTTGCAGCAACAATGGGCGGTACGCCTTGGCGAGGACTATCCGGTCCCCATTGTGGACCATGAAGCCGCCGCCCGTGAGGCGCGCCGGCTGATCAAGCTGCATCTGCACAGCCAACCCGGCGAGCAGAAAGCTGCGTGGCAGGAAGGCATCCGGCAGCGGCACGCCAGCCGTAAACGGCCGCCTCAGCGGCGCAAAACACCCGTATCCAGCCAGCAGATGACCCTGGACCTGTAAATTGCGTCAGGCACGAATCAGACGATTACGGCCCGCTTCTTTGGCCGCATACATCGCCTTGTCCGCGCGTTCAAACACCACATCCAGTTCGTCACCCTGCCGGAAATCGGTAAAGCCGATAGATACGGTAATGGTGACCCGCTCATTCTTGAAATGGAACGGGCATTCCTCAATGCCACTGCGCAAGGCCTCAAGCACGGTTTCGCCCTGTTCCGGGCTGGTACCCGGCAACAACAACACAAATTCCTCGCCACCGAAGCGACCGATAAAATCACTTTTGCGCAAGCGCCGCGACAGTTGCTGGGCAATCAGCCGCAACACCTTGTCCCCGGCCAGATGACCGAAGTTATCGTTAATGCCCTTGAAGTGATCAACATCGAGCACCGCCAGCAGCAACTGACCGCCATAGCGTTGCCAACGCTCATACTCCTCTTCCATCCGTTTCTGCAGCCCGGCGCGATTGGGCATACCCGTCAGATTATCGAGTAAGGAGCGTTCGCGCTGCTCTTCCAGGTGCTTGCGAAATGCCTGCGCCTCGACCTCCATGACCTGGATGCGCTCGACCATCACCGCCAGACGCTGACTGACCTCCTGCTCACGCTGCTGCCGGACAGAGCGTGCCTCTTCGACATCCTCAAGCAGGTGGTTCAGCTTGCTTTCCACGGTCGCCTTGAGACTGTTGAGATCCGAGGCTTCACGCACATCCTCGTGCAAACCCTCAACCTGATCGCGGATGGCCCCTTCCAGCTCGGCACCGGCATCCAGTGAGCCGTTGTAGGCCGAATGGGTATCTTCCAGATTGCCCTGAAACTGCGCCAGGCGCTCGTTGAGCTGCTGCAGGTAACGCTCAAAATCACCTTGCCGACTTTGTTGCGCCAACAGGATCAATTGGCTCAACTTGTCCAGAACGGCGGCCAGCTCGTACCAGTTCAAGCCGGCGGTAATGCGCAGCTTGAGATGATCACGCAGGCTTTGCTGGTGTTCGCCCACTTCAAGCTGGTTCAGCAGGTCCAGCAGAATACCTTCGACATGGGCCGCAACCTGGGTGTAGTTGGCGCCCTCATCGCTGATCACGCCGGGGTGAACAACGCTCGCATTCACCGCCGACTGCCTGGGCGCTTCTTCATCACCCGGTAGCCCTTCCCCGTCAGCACCTGCCGGCTCATGACCGCGCTGGAACAACCGGGACAACAAGCCCCCGCGACCAGGGCTGACAGTACCCTTGTTCAGGGTCTGCGCTTGCGCGGGCACCAACTGCTCAAGCACTTCGTAATAGGAGGCCGCATAATGCATGGATCCGCTGAGCCGGGCACGAATGGATTTGAGGGTCTTGCGGGTTTCTGGCGGCGGCTCTTGTTCAAGCAACTGCTCGACCAGCAGGCTCAGATAGGAAGCGATCGAAGCCATACGCTGCTCGCGTTCGGCATCATAAGCCAGCACAGCACGCTCAAGTTCCGGCAGTAGTTCGGCCATTTCACTGGCTGGGGAGTCACTGCGCAAGGCTGCGCGCAGTTGTTGCAGGCGTTTGTCCAGCAGTGGATCCACGCCGGCAGCAGCAATACTCAGGCGTACCAATCCACGTTTGAAGACCTCCTCAGCCGCAGCGGGTGAGAAACCTGAATCATCCTCTCGTGGATTCGAGTGGCGGCTTTCCGTCATGCTGTATCCCTATTAAATGCGCAGCAGGGCCTCATGAGAGTCTGCCACCAACAATCAAGAGTATAGGGTTTAAGGACTCAGTTGCCAGCCTGATTTTGACTACGCAAGCCTGCCGGTAAACGTATGTGCATGGAAACCGGCAAGTGATCGGAAATCGCCAGCGGCAGTACATCAACCTGTTCAATGCTCAAGCTTGGCGTCAGCAGTATGTGATCGAGCGCTCGCGCAGGTTTCCAGCTGGGGAAGGTGCCCGGCAATTCAGCCGCATGCAACGCACTGCCACGCAGGGGTGAATGCTCAAGCAGATCCTCGGCGTGGGTATTCATATCCCCCATCAACACCACATGCCGATAGTCGGCAATGCGCTCGCGGATGTAGCTCAACTGGCTCGCCCGTGCCCGAGTACTGAGTGCGAGATGCATCATCACCACCAGCAAGGCATCCTCACCCTCACCAAAGCGGGTAAAGATTGCTCCTCGACCGGGCATAAAACCGGGCAACTTGTGATCTTCCAGCAATCCGGGTGCATAGCGGCTGAGCAAGCCATTGGAATGTTGGGCGAAACGCCCGAGGTTACGGTTGAGCTGCTGATACCAGTAGCGAAACTGGCCTTCACGGGCCAGGTGCTCGACCTGATTGACATAACCGGAGCGCAGGCTGCCGCCATCCACCTCCTGCAACGCAACCAGATCGAAATTATTCAGCAGACGGGCAATCTGCCCCAGCGTCAGGTGACGCCCGGCGTGGGGCAGCAAGTGCTGCCAGCTTTTGGTGACATAGTGATGGTAGCGCTGCGTATTGATGCCCACCTGAATATTGAAGCTGAGCAGCCTCAACACATCCGGCAGGCAATCAATGCTCTCACTGCACAGGTGATTGACCTGTGCAGTGGCCGGCACCATCAGGCCATTGCGCGAGCGCCGCCACAGCGGGCGGTCAGCAGCCATCTATGCCTCCCTCAAAGAGCCTGACGCTCTCTTTCAACCAGGTAGTCAGCAATTTCCAGCATCTTCTCGAAGCTGCCGGCGGCACCACTTTCAATACGGTATTTACCATTCACAATCAGCGTTGGTACCCCGGTCGCCCGGTAGTTACGCGCCAACTGCTCGGCCTGGTTCATCTTGCTGCGCACGCCAAATGAACCCCAGGCGCGCTCGAAAGCCTCGGCCTCAACCCCATATGGCTCCAGCACAGCCAGCATTTCGCTCATCTCTGTCATGCGGCGACCATCCTGATGCAGGGCACGGTATATCGCTTCATGGGTCTCATCCAGCTTGCCCAGGCTTTCCAGCGTAAAGTACAGCTGACCATGGGTGTTCCAGGTGCCACCAAACATGGCAGGCACCAGTCGCAGATAGGTATCTTCCGGCAGGTCCGGCTTCCAGGCCTGGATGTAGGGCTCAAACGCATTACAGCCGCCGCAGCCATACCAGAACAGTTCAGCGACCTCGACCCGGTCTTCATGCTGGGTCGGTGCCTGCGCCGGCAGCTCGACATAATGCACACCGGCCTGAAACTCCTCCGCCTGTACACTGGCTACCGTGCCCAGCAGGGCAATTGTCATTACCGAAATCCACGCTCGCATCTACATCTCCTGTTGGCAGTTATTCTTCTTGCTGTGACTAGGACCTGTCAGCGGGTAAAAGATTCCACCCAGCCACCAGGATCTGCAGTCAATAGACAGCAAAAAGGGTGGCAGATGCCACCCTTTTTGCACAGCGTCCAGCAATATCCCGCAATGCTTGCGTCAGGGGCGCAAGCCCTGGATATAGTTGGAGACCGCTTCAATATCACGGTTGCTCAAGCGGCCGGCAATGGTACGCATCACTTCGCTGTCACCATCATTGGTACGCTCGTGCTCACGGAACTTGACCAGCTGCGCAGCAATATAGTCAGCATGCTGACCAGCCAGACGCGGGTAGCCGGCCGGATCGTTACCCAGACCCGTCGGTGAATGACAGCCGATGCAAGCCGGCAGACCGGTTTCCATGTTACCACCACGGTAGATGGCACGGCCACGCTCGTACAGTTCAGGATCAGCAACACCCAGTGTCATGGTTTGCGAAGCATAGAAGGCCGCGATATCACGCAAGTCCTCATCGCTCATATTATCGAGCATACCGGTCATCTCGACAATTTCACGCCGCCCTTCGCGCACATCAACCATCTGCTTGAACAGATAGTGCTGGCCCATGCCAGCCAGTTTCGGGAAGGTCGGAGTAACGCTATTACCATCGGCTGCATGGCAGGCATTACAGGTTGCCACTTTCTCTGACCCGGCGTCGGCATCGCCAAATTCAGCAGCATGGGCTGTGCCGGCGATCCCGAGAGACAATACCAGACTGACAAGTAGTTTATTCATCGGCTAATCCAATAACGGCTGTATTAAAATAATGTGGTCCTGCTTGCCTCAATACCAGCCCCTTCCGGGCCCGGCAGCAAGCCAGAATGGTAGCTTGGGTAAGCATTCAATCAGCCTGACCCGCTGCTGTCCACTGGCATCTGCGCCAAGGGCGCACCTGATCAGGTGCAAATAGGCATTCAGTCCAGATATAAAACCGCAGCAGTATATACTAAGCTGGCACCCCAGGTGAATGACCTGACGCCCTGATTCTCCCAAGTAACGGATTCAACATGCCCGCTTCGACACCTCTGGTAACACTCTGCCAACAGTCCACCTTTATCAAAAGCGCGGACAAGCTGGAGCAATGCCCACCCGACTGGGGTCGCGAGGTCGCCTTTGCCGGGCGCTCCAATGCCGGCAAGTCGAGCGCACTGAATACCCTGACCCATGCCCGTCTGGCGCGCACCTCGAAAACCCCGGGGCGTACGCAGTTGATCAACTTTTTCCAGCTGGACGAGCAGCGGCGCCTGGTTGACCTGCCCGGTTACGGTTACGCCAAGGTACCACTGGCGCTGAAAGACCATTGGCAGCGTCACCTGGATGCCTACCTGAGCCAGCGCCAGTCGCTGGTCGGGCTGGTCCTGGTCATGGACGTCCGTCACCCCTTGGGCCCCTTTGACACCATGATGCTGGACTGGGCCCAACGGGCAGAAATGCCGTTACATATTTTGCTCAGCAAAGCCGACAAGCTGAAATATGGTGCAGCAAAAAACACCCTGCTGAAGGTGCAAGCGGAAGTCCGGAAAAGTTTTGGCGACCAGGTCAGCGTACAGCTGTTTTCCTCACCCAAGCGCGAAGGCATCGAGACTGCGCATAAGCAACTGGAACAGTGGTTATTCGCCGAGGATGATCAATCAGGGACAGACCCCAATTCATTCTGATTGCGGTCACTTCATTGCCGTGATTGCTACCTGACCAAGAACCGGTGCTGCGGGTAAAAAAAACCCCGAACTTCTATGGGGAGGAAAAGTTCGGGGTCTAACAACCGGGCTGTGCTAGGAAATCGTGCCCGGTTGGATCTGCCAACACTAAATCACATCTAGGGAGCATGAAAGGCTTACCAGCCATTCAATTAATCTGACGGGCCCGGTCGGGTTTAGTTCAAAAAAACTTCCAGACGGATAAGTTATCAGAGCCGGGCTGCTTATAAGCAGCCCAAAATGATCCGGTGGTGATCAGTGCGCCTGGTCCCAGTTATCACCCACACCCACATCAACCACCAAAGGCACATCCAGTTCGGCCGCTTCGCTCATGTACTTGCGCAGACCCTCGGTCAGAGCTTCGAGCTGTTCAGCACGCACTTCCAGTACCAGTTCATCGTGCACCTGCATGACCATGCGCGCATCCAGCTTGCTCTCCAGCAGCCAGGCATCGACGGCCAGCATGGCGCGCTTGATGATGTCCGCTGCTGTACCCTGCATCGGCGCGTTGATCGCGGTACGCTCGGCGCCCTTGCGCAAGGCCTGATTCCGGGCATGGATGTCCGGCAGGTAAAGGCGGCGACCATAAAGGGTTTCCACGTAGCCCTGCTCTGCAGCCTGCTGGCGCGTGCGCTCCATGTAAGCCAGCACGCCGGGGTAACGCTCGAAATAACGGTCGATATATTCCTGCGCCTGTTTGCGATCAACATCGATCTGCTTGGCCAGGCCAAAGGCGCTCATGCCGTAGATCAAACCGAAGTTGATCGCCTTGGAACGGCGGCGCTGATCAGCGGTTACCTCGTCCAGCGGCACGCCGAAGACCTCTGCGGCAGTAGCCTTGTGCACATCCAGATTATTGCGGAAGGCTTCCAGCAGGCCGGGGTCCTGCGCCAGATGCGCCATGATCCGCAGCTCGATCTGTGAATAGTCAGCGGCCACCAGCCGGTAGCCTTCAGGGGCTATAAAGGCTTGACGAATACGCCGCCCCTCAGTCGTACGAATCGGGATATTCTGCAAATTGGGGTCCGAAGACGACAGACGCCCGGTTGCGGTGACCGCCTGGTGATAGCTGGTATGAATGCGCTGCGTGCGTGGATTGATCTGCTCTGGCAGGCGGTCAGTGTAGGTGCTCTTCAACTTGCTGACGGTGCGGTACTGCATGATCACCTGCGGCAGCTCGTAGCCCTGCTCGGCCAACTCCGCCAGGACCGATTCAGCCGTTGAGGGCTGGCCCTTGGCGGTCTTGCTGATCACCGGTAGCCCCTGCTTCTCATACAGGATCACACCCAGCTGCTTGGGCGAGCCGAGGTTGAATTCCTGGCCGGCCAGGTCGTAGGCCTGCTGCTGCAGGTCGAGCATTTTCTCGCCCAGCTCGCGGCTTTGCACACCCAACAGCTTGGGATCGACCAGCGCACCATTACGTTCGATACGTGCCAGTACCGGCACCAACGGCATTTCAATGTCCTGCAATACCTTCGCCAGGCCCGGTTCGGCTTGCAGCCGTGGCCACAGGTGCTGATGCAATTGCAGGGTAATATCTGCGTCTTCGGCGGCATACGGGCCGGCCTGCTCCAGCGCGATCTGGTCAAAGGTCAGTTGCTTGGCGCCCTTGCCGGCGATATCGGCAAAGCGGGTGGTGCTGCGCCCCAGGTACTTGAGCGCCAGACTGTCCATATCATGCCGGGTGGCAGTGGCGTCCAGCACATAGGATTCCAGCATGGTATCGAACTGCACGCCACACACCTGAATGCCGCAGCGCTCCAGTACATTGATGTCGTATTTGGCGTGCTGCGCCACTTTCGGCTTGTTCGGGTCTTCCAGTAGCGGCTTGAGTGCGGCCAGTACCTTGTCACGGTCCAGTTGATCGGGCGCACCCATGTAGGTGTGTGCTAGCGGAATATAGGCTGCCTCATGCGGGCTGACCGCCAGCGAGATACCCACCAGCTCAGCCAACTGGGCATGCACGCTGGTGGTTTCGGTATCAAAGGCAAAGAGTTCGGCCTGCTTGAGCTTGTCGACCCAGCGATCAAAGTCAGCCTGTTCGAGGATGATCTGATAATCCGTCTCGACAACTGCGTCTGCTGGAGCGTCAGCTGCCGCTTCGGCACCAGCCTCAGCTTCTTCAGGCGTCAGGGCATCATTATTGTTACGCGCCTCGCTGGACTCATCACTGCGTTGCGCGCGCAGTAGCTCATCCATCCAGGTCTTGAACTCCAGCTCACGATAGAGCGCCAGCAGCGCGTCACTATCTGCTGTCTGTGGCTGCAACTCGTCCACCTGAACCTCAAGCTCGACATCAATCTTGATGGTCGCCAGCTCGTGGGACAAGTAGGCCATGTCCTTGTGTTCCAGCAGTTTTTCCGGCAGCTTCTTGGCGCCGCGTATGGGTAGTTCACGCACCTGTTCCAGGTTGGCGTAGAGCACATCCAGGCCGCCACCAATCCCGGTCAACAGGCCCAGCGCGGTTTTCTCGCCCACACCCGGCACACCGGGAATGTTGTCGACCTTGTCACCCATCAACGCCAGGTAGTCGATGATCAATTCCGGGCCAAGGCCGAACTTGTCGTGCACACCCTGAATATCCATAACCGTATTGGTCATGGTGTTGACCAGGGTGATGTGCTCATCCACCAGTTGCGCCATGTCCTTGTCACCGGTGGAAATCACCACTTCACGTCCGGCCGCTGCGCTTTGTCGGGCCAGGGTGCCGATGACGTCATCCGCCTCCACGCCTTCAACACAGAGCAAGGGCAGGCCCAGGGCACGCACGCAGGCATGCAAGGGCTCGATCTGGGAGCGCAGGTCATCCGGCATTGGCGGGCGCTGCGCCTTGTACTCGGCAAACAGCTCATCACGAAAAGTCCCGCCCTTGGCATCGAATACCACAGCAAAAGGGCTTTTCGGATACTGCCGGCGCAGACTCTTGAGCATGTTCAACACGCCTTTCACCGCCCCCGTCGGCTGCCCTTTCGAGGTGGTCAGCGGAGGCAGGGCGTGAAAGGCGCGGTACAGGTAGGAAGAGCCGTCTACCAGAATCAATGGAGCGTGGTCGGTCATGCGCTGGATCAACTATGCAAGTGAAAAAAGGACTAGAATGATGATGTCACACCTATAAAGGACAAGAGTACCATGACCACACGACTTCGCCTTGTTCTCGGCGCCCTGCTGCTCGCTCTGAGCCTGCCACTGCTGGCCCAGGACAGCCTGCCCGGGGAGCCGGAAGTAACCATTCGCCAGGACGGTGACCGGATTGTCGAAGAGTACCGTCTGAATGGCTTTCTTTACGCAATCAAGGTCACGCCACCTAACGGCCCACCCTACTTCCTGGTAGCTGTGGATGATGACGGTAACTTTGCCCGCGCTGACCAGGTACAGCAGGGGCTGCGCATTCCAAGCTGGAAAATCTTCGAGTGGTAAAGCGCTGATGTCCGTCTTTACCCCGGTCAGCCGTGAGCAACTGGAAGACTTTCTGGCCGGCTATGCACTGGGTCGACTGCTGGACTTCCAGGGCATTGCCGGCGGCAGCGAGAACAGCAACTTTTTCGTTGCCACCAGCCAGGGGGAGTTTGTACTTACCCTGGTCGAACGTGGCCCGACACAGGAGCTGGACTTCTTTATCAGCCTGCTGGCCGAGCTGCATGCTGCCGGCTTGCCAGTCCCCTATGCCATTGCAGATAGTAATGGGCAATGCCTGCAACAACTCAATGGCCGTCCGGCATTGCTTCAGCCGCGCCTGCCGGGCAAACACCTGAGCGCGCCCAATCCGAGTGATTGCCAGGCAGTCGGCGTGGCGCTCGCGCAATTGCATCAGGCCAGCAGCCACAGCCTGCTGCACAGGCGCAGCGACCGCGGGCTGGACTGGCTGGCTGAAGAAGGGGATGCTCTGGTCGCGACCCTGGATGACCGTGATCTGCGCGAGGAGTTGCAGCAGACACTGGTAATGATCAACCAGTGGCGACAAAACCCGCCGGCCTTGCCGCGAGCGATCCTGCATGCCGACCTGTTCCGCGACAATGTCATGTTTGACGGGCATCACCTGAGCGGGATTATCGACTTCTACAACGCGCATACCGGCATCACCCTGTATGACGTGGCGATTGCCTGCAATGACTGGTGCCTGGATGCTGCTCAGCAGCTGGACCCGGCCCGCAGCCGTGCGCTGCTTACCGGTTATGCGCGCTTGCGCCCGTTCAGCCCGGCAGAGGCCGACGCCTGGCCGGCTATGCTGCGGATCGCCGCGCTGCGCTTCTGGCTGTCACGCCAGCAGGCTGCAGTGCAGCACAAGGATCAGCCCGGCGTTCTGGTCAAGGACCCCGGGCATTTCCAGCGCATCTTTGCCAACCACCGCAAGGTCAGCATTGGCTTGCCACTGGCACTCTGACGCTTACAGCTGCTCCAGGCACCCGGCAAGGTTATCCGCCAGTTGCTGGATGGTAGTGGCATAGCCGTGCGGCCCCACCTCGATACCTGCGCCCAGCGGGTCCAGCTCGCCATGCTCGACCGGCAGGTCGCGCGTCAGGCTCTGCACCAGGCGCGGGGTAAATTGGGGTTCAGTGAACACACAGACACGCCCGCTGCTGCGTAATTGCTCACGCAGCATATTCACCTGACGCGCACCCGGCTGCACTTCATGGGACACGGTAAAGACTCCCAGCGAGCGCAGACCGTAGTGATCTTCGAAATACCCATAGGCATCATGAAAGACGAAATAACCTTTGTCTTGCAGGGGCGCAAAACGCTCGCTCAACTGCTTGTCCAGCCCGTCAATTGCTGCATCAAAAGCCGCCTGATTGGCAGCGATTTGCTCGGCATACTCGGGGAAGAGTTCACCCAGGTCCGTCGCCATATAGCGCGCAATCACCCGCGCATTATCGGGTGACAGCCAGATATGGGCATCCAGGGTGCCCGGGCCATGATCATGGTCATCGTGGCCATGGTCAGCGTGCTCCTGGTGATCACTGTGCCCGTGGTGTTCATCGTGCTTGTGCGCAGCGTGATCGTGCTTATGGCCATGATCATGTCCGGCATGGCTGTCGGGGCGGCCATTGCCCTGCTGGAAGTTATGCCGCTCCGGATAGGTGCGTTGCTGCAGCCCGTCAATATCCATCAAAGCTTTGGCACCGCCTTCCTCGGCCAGCAATGATTGCAGAAACAGCTCAAGATCCGGACCCACCCAGTAAATCCGGTCTGCTGCCATCAAACTACGACGATCGGACGGGCGCAAGGCATAGGCGTGGGGTGAGGCACCGGCAGGCAAGAGCACATCGGCACTGGCTACACCGTCGAGCACGGCCGCAGCAATCTGCTGGATCGGCTTGATGGTAGTGACCACACGCGGCTGATCCGCGTGGACAAAGGACGGCAAGGCCAGCAGCAGGATGGCTGGCAACAGACGCAGCATGGGGCATACCTCAAAGAACATGATTGTTATATAATAACAGCTGATTGCCCGTCAGATATAGCCATGCGCCAAACGGCGCTCAGCAGGAGCCTTGCATGTCAGCCCAGCACCACGGTGACGAGCACCACCACGACCACCAACAATGTGTCGATCACGCACTGAGCGCTGCCGAACAGGTCTGCGAACGCGAGGGCGTGCGCTTCACCGCCCTGCGCCGTCGCGTACTTGAGCTGGTCTGGCAAAGCCACAAGCCGCTGGGTGCCTATGACATCCTGGAAACACTGTCCCGTGACGATGGCCGCCGCGCTGCACCACCGACCGTCTACCGTGCACTGGACTTCCTGCTCGACAACGGACTCATTCACCGTATCGCTTCGTTGAATGCTTTTATCGGCTGCACCAGTCCGGAGCACAGCCACCAGGGCCAGTTTCTGATTTGCCGCGAGTGCCGGGTCACCATTGAGCTGGACCAGAGCGCCATTCACCAGGCTATTGAACAGAGCGCACAGACCGAAGACTTTGCCGTTGAAGCAGAAACGGTTGAAGTGCTTGGCCTGTGCCGGCAATGCCGGAGCCAATGATGGGCGAAGAACTTCTCAGCCTTGAGCAGGTAGACCTGCATCTCAATGGCAACAGCATTCTCGAGCAGGTCAGCCTGTGCGTGCGCCGCGGCGAAGTTGTCACCCTGATTGGTCCCAATGGCGCCGGCAAAACCAGCCTGGTACGCATTGTGCTCGGCCTGCTGGCCGCTGATAAGGGGCAGGTCCAGCGCCGTAGCGGCTTGCGTATCGGCTATATGCCGCAAAAACTGCAGGTCGATGCCACCCTGCCGCTGACGGTTGAGCGCTTTCTCATGCTGTCGCCCGGCACCCGCCGCCCGGCGGCGGAAACCGCTCTGGCAGAGGTCAGCGCCAGCCATTTGCTCAAGCGACCGCTGCAACAGGTATCCGGTGGTGAGCTACAGCGCATCCTGCTGGCTCGCGCCCTGTTGCGCAAACCCGACTTGCTGGTCCTCGACGAGCCGGTTCAGGGCGTCGACGTCAACGGTCAGATCGAGCTCTACCAGCTGATCACCCGCCTGCGGGACCGCTATAACTGTGGCGTACTGATGGTCTCGCATGACCTGCACCTGGTGATGTCTACGACCAATACGGTGGTCTGCCTCAATCGCCACGTCTGCTGTTCAGGGCATCCGGAAAAGGTCAGTACCGACCCGGCCTTTGTTGCCCTGTTCGGTGAGCAAGCCGGTGCACTGGCCGTCTACAACCATCACCATGACCACGACCATGACCTGCACGGCGAAGTGATTCCCGGCAGCGGCCACAGCCACGGACCCGACTGCAAACATGCCTGATTTTCTGCTGTACGCCCTGATTGCCGGTATTGCCCTGGCCCTGGTTGCCGGCCCGCTCGGTTCCTTTGTCGTCTGGCGCCGCATGGCTTACTTTGGTGACACCCTGGCGCACTCTGCACTGCTTGGCATTGCACTGGGCATGTTGCTGGACATCAACCTGACCCTGGCAGTAACCGCTGGCTGCATCCTGCTGGCGATTCTGCTGGTCGCCCTGCAGCAGAAAAACTGGCTGGCCAGTGACACCTTGCTGGGCATACTGGCACACTCCACCCTGTCGCTGGGCCTGGTGGTGCTGGCGCTGACCGACAATGTGCGGGTTGACCTGATGGCCTACCTGTTTGGCGACCTGCTGGCGATCACCATTGAGGACCTGCAATGGATGCTCGGCGGCATACTGGTGGTCATGCTATTGATGGGGTTGCTCTGGCGTAGCCTGCTGTCCATTACCGTGCACGAAGAACTGGCCCGGGTCGAAGGCCTGCCGGTTACCGCTATTCGCCTGGCATTGATGCTGTTGATTGCCATCGTGATTGCGGTAGCAATGAAGATTGTTGGCGTCCTGCTGATCACATCCCTGCTGATCATTCCACCTGCAGCAGCGCAGCGCCACGCGCGCACCCCGGAGCAGATGGTCATTGGCGCCAGTTTTCTGGGCTGTATCGCGGTATTGGGGGGGATGGCCATGTCCTGGTACCTGGACACGCCGGCAGGACCGTCTATCGTTGTATCCGCGGCCGGCCTGTTCGTGCTGGCGCTGAGCATTCCACGCCGCACCTGAACGGGTTTCAGATTACTGGCGCATGACCCGTGGCAACCATTGCGCCAGCTCTTGCGGGCGTAACGGCGGGCGAATAAAGCCGGCATACTGCCCCTGCGGGTCCACCAGAACCACCTGACCGCTGTGATCCACCAGATAATTTTCGGTACTGGTATCCGGCTCGATATAAGCCACTGACAACGCTTGTGCCAGCCGTGCCAACTCCTCCGGCTCACCGGTCGCACCCTTGAAACCGGCATTGAAAAAGCCCAGATAACTGCTCATCTGTTCCGGTGTATCGCGGTTCGGGTCCACACTGACCATGGTCACCTGCACCCGATCACGCTGGTCTTCCGGCAGACTGGTCACCAACTGGCGCAATTCTGCCATGGTGGTCGGGCAGATGTCCGGGCAGAAGGTATAGCCGAAGAACAGCAGATCCCACTGACCGACCAGCTCATCCCGGCCCCAGGGCTCATCCGCCGCAGAACGCATGCTGACATCCGGGATCGCTCGGGGCTCCTCGAACAGGAATATGCCGGCACGCGATAACTGCTCACGATCCAGCGGCACCGGCCGGGTTACCTTGTTGACCGTCAGGCCAATCACCACGGCAACCGCAGCCACCATGACGATAACGGTTTTCTGGATACCGGTCAGAGCCATCCGAGCATACTCACATAGTGGTCAACCAGCAGGGCCACAAATAGCCACAGCAGGTACCAGAGGGAAAATTTGAAGGTCTTGATCGCCGCTTGTTCACGGCTATCGCGATACAGCGCCCAGGCCCAATCGATAAAGCGCACACCCAGAATTACTGCGGCAGCCAGATAGATCGGACCACTCATCTGGATCACAAAGGGCAGCACGCTGACGGCCAGCAGGATAAAGGTATACAGCAGGATGTGCAGCTTGGTGTATGCCACGCCATGGGTAACTGGCAGCATGGGAATATCCACTTTGGCGTACTCCTCCTTGCGGTGGATCGCCAGTGCCCAGAAATGCGGCGGCGTCCAGGCAAAAATGATCAGCACCAGCAGCAAACCTTCCGCGCTGACCTGGCCGGTCACTGCCGTCCAGCCCAGCAAGGGTGGCGCAGCACCGGCCAGACCACCAATAACGATATTTTGTGGTGTCGCGCGCTTGAGAAAAGAGGTGTAGACCACGGCATAGCCCAACAGCGACCCCAGGGTCAGCCAGGCGGTGACCGGGTTGATCCAGTTAAGCAGAATCAGCATGCCGGTTGCGCCCAGCACCAGCGCAAACAGCAGGGCATTCAGCGGATTGACGCGACCCTGAGCCATCGGCCGGCGCTGGGTACGCGCCATATGAATATCGATACGTCGGTCAACCAGGTGGTTGATTGCTGCGGCACTGCCGGCACACAGGGCAATCCCGAGGTTCCCCAGAATCAGCACATGCCATGGCACGGCACCCTCGGTGGCGAGCAGCATACCGATCGCAGCGGTGATGATCATCAGGGCGACCACGCGCGGCTTGGTCAACTCCAGATAGTCACGCCAACCGACGGTTGTCTGCGCGCGAGCATTACTCAACGTAGCCATGGATACCTCCCCCGACGCCTCAAGCGCCTGTTTTATTATTGTGTCTTCTGATGTTCAGTATGCGGGCTGATTCAGCGACTGGCCAGCCCCAATCCATTCGATTGCCGGGAAAAGACCAGGCTGCGCTGGTCATTGCGTAAGCGGTAGACCACGGTAACCATCACCAGCAGCAACACTGCGCCAAAGGCATTGTGCGCCACCGCCACCGCCAGCGGCAGATGCGCCAACACATTGGTGATACCAAGTGCGATCTGCACTGCCAGCGCCAGGGCCAGCAAGCCGGCCAGACGCACCAAGCCAAAGCGCAGCAGTTGCCAGGCCAGCAGTAGCACCGCAAACAAAGTCACCACGGCACCAATACGATGGGTCATGTGAATCGCCGTGCGCGCCGGACCGTCCATTTGGCCACCCAGATAATTGGGACCAATCTCCTGCAGGATATTGAAACCGGAAGCAAAGTCGGTTTCCGGCCACCAGACACCATGACAGGTAGGAAAGTCCACACAGGCCACGGCAGCATAATTGGTGCTGGTCCAGCCACCCAGCGTGATCTGCGCAATCACTACCGCCATGACCACCCAGGCCAGGCGGCGCAAGCGCGCCACCCGCTGGCCAGCGAGCGCCGGAAACTGACCTGACAGGCGCAGACATAACAATGTCAGCAGGCTCAGGGTGGCAAAACCGCCGAGCAAGTGCCCGGTAACTACTTGCGGCCACAACTTGAGGGTTACCGTCCACATGCCGAAAATGGCCTGGGCCGTCACCAACGCCAGCAGGCCAAAGCAGAGCAATACCGGATAATCCGGCTCACGCTTGCGCCAGCGCAAGCTGAACAGGGCGATACCAAGAATCATCAGGCCCAGCAAGCCAGCCACATAGCGATGAACCATCTCCACCCAGGCCTTGAAAGCTTCTACCGGGTCATCCGGAAAACGCACTTGGGCCAGTTCCAGCCCGGTTTCACTGCGCGGCACCGTCAGAAAGCCATAGCAGCCCGGCCAGTCCGGACAGCCCAGGCCAGCATGCACCAGTCGGGTATACGCGCCGAGGATAACCACCACAAAGCCCAGCCCCAGGGCGCTGACCGCCCACCAGAATCCCGCTTTACGCATACCTGGTTACCCCACCTTGGACAATTTCAACAGATGCTTCATGTCTTCCAGCAATTGCTTGCCCGGATCATCCGGCCCCTGCTGCAATACTACTGCACCCAGAGGATCAACCAGCCATAGCTGCACACCCGTGGGTATGTCCGGCGCATGCCGCTGCAGACTTTGCTGATAGGCGGTGTTATCCAGCGCGGCAATCTTGACCAGGGGGAACTCAGCCTTGAGTTCATCCAGCCAGGCTTCATCCTCCGCATGGCCCAGCAGCAAGACATGCTGGGCGCGAGTGGCGTCACGATTGAGCGCAACATGAATCTGCCTGGCGCGATGCAACAGGTCCAGGCAGGCCTGGTCACACTGCTCGGGCGCAGTCACCAGCAAGCGCCAGGGCGCACCGTAACCCAGCGGCTCCAACGCAGGGGTCCAGCCCTGCACATCGACGCCTGCAGGCACCAGGGTGGAGCGATTGGTATGCGTGGTGGGTATACCGACATCCAGCTTCACCATGACCCAGGCTGCGACCATGGGGCCAATGACAATGGCAATGATCAATAGCAGCTTGAGCTGCCCTTTGGGTTTATCGGCCAGGCCGCTTTCGTTACTGCTCATTATTGTTATTTCCCCCGGAATCGGGCCGCAGACCGGCCCAGACAAACAATGCTATCAATGCTACTGCCATGGCAAACCACTGCACCGCATAACCCGTGTGCTTGCTGGCCGACGTCGGCTGACCCGGCCAGTCCAAGGTAAAGCTCGCCGCGCCTGGCTCCCGTAAACGCAGCAACAGGGGCTCAGCCGTCAAGCCCGCTTGCGTGGCCATGGCATCCAGCTCTATGCGACTGATCAGCCGTGGCCATCCGCTGGCATCGTTATCACCCAGCGTAAAGCCGCTTTCAACCGGCGGCAAGAGCTCTGCGTAGAGGAATTCGGGTTGTGCTGGCGTGCTGACAGGAGGCAGCTGGCTACGGTCAGTCCAGGCCAGCCAGCCGCGATTGATCAGTACCGGATCACCACTGCCAGCCAGACGCAACAACTGCACGACTTCCACCCCGGCGACCCCCCCACGGATACGGTTATCCAGCAACCAGATCCATTGAGGGTCAAAATAGCCCTGCAGGGTCACTGCACGCCAGGCTGCGGTTGTTGGCGACTCCAGGCTGGCCAGTGGCACCGAGGGTTGCTCCCTGGCTGCCGACAACTGACGATCGAAGGATCGCTTCTCCTCGGCACGATCCAGCTGCCAGAACCCAAGACTGATCAGCACCGGTAAAAAACCGAGCGTGAATAACCACAAGGGCCAACCCGGCGCAAAACGGTTACGGCCAGAGCTAGGCAACATGTGACTGCCCATCAAATACCTCATAGGGTCTATACTTTGCTTCACCCTTTACAATCCTGGACATACGCATGCTGTTGAAACTGGTCATTCTCATTCTGCTGGTAGCTCTGATCGCCAGCCTGTTCAGCGGGCTGTTCTACTTGATGAAGGACACCGATAACACGGGCCGCGTATTCACTGCCCTGAGCTTTCGCATCGGCCTGACCGTTGCCCTCATGCTGCTGGTTACCTGGGGCTTCTGGAGTGGCCAACTGGGCTGGAATACACCCTGGCTGCATTGAGCAACCAGGGCAACACCGGCGTGGAATGGATCAGAAGACGTAGACGAACAGGAACAAACCGACCCAGACCACATCAACAAAGTGCCAGTACCAGCAGGCCGCTTCAAAACCGAAGTGATTGTCCGGGGTAAAATGCCCCTTCATGATCCGGATCAGCATCACCAGCAGAATCAAGGCACCCATGGTGACGTGCACACCGTGGAAACCGGTCAACATGAAGAAAGTGGCACCATAGATACCTGATTCCAGCGTCAGGCCCAGATCACGATAGGCATGCACGTACTCGTAGCCCTGAACGCAGAGGAACACGGCGCCCAGGACCAGGGTCAGGATCAGCCAGTTACGCGTCAGTGCCCGTTTGCCAGCACGCAGCGCATGGTGAGCAAAGGTCAGGGTCACACTGGAGGTAATCAACAGCAAGGTATTGATCAGGGGTAACTGCCAGGGACTGATGATTTCCTGCGGGCCGGTAAAGGCGCGGGGGTCCGGGTTCACCATCAGCGGCCAGGTAAATTCAAAGTTCGGCCACAGCAGCTCACCAGTCATCACCTTGTCACCCTCGCCAGACAACCAGGGCCCGGCCAGCATGCGGATGTAGAAGAGTGCACCAAAAAAAGCGGCGAAGAACATGACTTCCGAGAAGATGAACCAACCCATACCCATACGGAAGGATCGATCCATCTGCGGGCTATAGAGCCCCTGGCGGCTTTCGCTGACCACATTGCCGAACCAGCCAAAGAACATCCAGGTCAACATACCCAGACCTACCAACAAGACCACAATGGCCACACCGGTGCCGTCGCCGGCGCTCAGGGCATTGAGCAACTTGCCCGCACCGACCACGGTGAACAGCATGGCCACCGAAGCAACCAGCGGCCATTTGCTCTGTGCCGGTACGTAATACTCTTGATGCGTTGAATCTTGACTTGCCATCTCTTGTTCTCCTTGTCCGGCAGCCATCACCAGGCAGCGTCAAATAACGCTCGCCAGATCGCGTCTACTTAATTCGTTTGCAGCGCGGCAACCTCAATCAGATCACCCATTCGCTCGGTAACATCAAACAGGGTATAGGCCAGTGTCATGCGCCGTACTTCTCGCGGCAGACCCGGGTCAATGATGAAACGCACCGGCATTTCCACGGTTTCCCCGGGCTGCAATACCTGCTGCTCGAAACAGAAGCATTCGGTCTTGTGCAGGAAGGCCGCCGCTGTCGACGGCGCCACGCTGGGGATGGCCTGGGCCACCATGGGTTTGCTGGTCGGGTTATGGGCAATAAAGTTCATCACTTTGGTTTCACCCGGGTGCAATACCAGCTCGTTGGTTTCCGGGCCAAAGCGCCAGATCATGCCTTCGGCATTACTGGAAATGAATTGCATGCGGATTTCCCGCGTTTCATCCACCACCTTATCGCCACCGGCATAGGCCGAACTACTGGTCTTGCCGTTGATGCCAAAGGCATCACAAATCACGTCATAGATGGGGACCAGGGCAAAACCGAAGCCGAACATGCCGATCACCAGCACAAACAGCCAGGTTATCAATCGCTTGTTGCTCATACCTTCGGTCATGACCTTGCTCCTGAATTACTTGACTTCCGGCGGGGTAGAGAAGGTGTGGTAGGGCGCCGGTGAAGGCACTGACCACTCCAGACCTTCGGCACCATCCCACGGCTTGGCCGGGGCTTTCTTGCCGCCACGCACACACTTGATGACGATATACAGGAACAGCAACTGGGTCGCCGCGAACATGAAGGCGCCAATGGACGAGATCATGTTGAAATTGGCGAACATCATGTTGTAGTCCGGAATCCGTCGCGGCATGCCGGCCAGGCCGACAAAGTGCATCGGGAAGAAGGCCAGGTTCATGCCGACAAAGGACACCCAGAAGTGGGTTTTCGCCAGCACTTCGTCATACATGTGACCGGTCCACTTTGGCAGCCAGTAGTAGACCGAAGCAAAGATCCCGAAGATCGCACCCGGCACCAGCACGTAATGGAAGTGGGCGACCACGAAATAGGTATCGTGATACTGGAAGTCCGCCGGTGCGATCGCCAGCATCAGCCCGGAGAAGCCACCAATGGTGAACAGGATGACGAAGGCAATCGAGAACAGCATCGGCGCCTCAAAGGTCAAGGATCCCCGGAACATGGTGGTCACCCAGTTGAATACCTTCACCCCGGTCGGCACCGCAATCAGCATGGTCGCATACATGAAGAACAGCTGACCGGTCAGCGGTATGCCGACGGTAAACATATGGTGCGCCCAGACCACGAAGGACAGGAAGGCAATGGCTGCCGTGGCGTACACCATGGAGGTATAACCAAACAGCGGCTTGCGGCTGAAGGCCGGAATGATCATGCTCACTGCGCCAAAGGCCGGCAGAATCATGATGTACACCTCAGGGTGACCGAAGAACCAGAAGATATGCTGGAACATCACCGGATCACCACCACCGGCGGCGCTGAAAAAGCTGGTGCCAAAGTGGATATCCATCAACATCATGGTCACCAAGCCAGCCAGAACCGGCATTACTGCGATCAGCAGGAAGCCGGTGATCAACCAGGTCCAGACGAACAGCGGCATTTTCATCAGCGTCATGCCCGGGGCGCGCATGTTCAGAATGGTGGCAACGATATTGATCGCCCCCATGATCGAACTGATGCCCGCGACGTGAATGGCAAAGATGAAATAGGTCACACTTGGCGGTGCATAGGTGGTCGACAGCGGTGCATAGAAGGTCCAGCCGAAGTTCGGCCCGCCGCCAGCCATGAACAGCGTCGACAACAGCAGACCAAAGGCCACCGGCAGCAACCAGAAGCTGAAGTTGTTCATCCGCGGCAGGGCCATGTCCGGCGCCCCGATCATCATCGGAATCATCCAGTTGGCCAGACCGACGAAGGCCGGCATCACCGCACCAAAGACCATGATCAGGCCGTGCATGGTGGTCATCTGGTTGAAGAAGTTCGGATCAACCAGCTGCAGGCCGGGCTGGAACAGCTCGGCGCGGATAACCATGGCCATACAGCCGCCAATCAGGAACATGGCAAAGCTGAACCACAGGTACATGGTCCCGATATCTTTATGGTTGGTAGTCAATAACCAGCGCGACAGGCCCTTGGCAGGACCGTGCGCATGGTCATCGTGATGGTGATCAATCACTGTGCTCATGACGGGTCTCCTATTCCTGGGCCTGTTTGAATTCGAGAATCTGCAGCGGCGTAATCACGTCGCCGGTGTCATTACCCCAGGCGTTACGCTCATAGGTAATCACGGCTGCAATTTCGACTTCAGACAATTGACTGCCGAAGGCCGCCATGGAGGTACCACGTACCCCGTTGACCACCACATCGATGTGACCCTCAATATCATTGAGCACCATATCGGTACCGACCAGCGACGGGAAAGTCGGTGGCAAGCCCTGACCGTTAACCTGGTGACAGGAGGCACAGGCAGAGGCATACACGCGCTCACCACGCTCCATCAGCTCAGGCAATGTCCATTCTCTGGAAGCCAGTTCACGCTCCAGCGCAGCGGCTTCCTTCTGTTCGGCCAGCCAGGCATCGTATTCGTCCTGCTCTTTGGCAATAACGACGATAGGCATGAAGGCGTGGTCAATGCCGCAGAGCTCGGCGCACTGGCCACGGTAGACACCCGGCTCGTCAATGCGTGTCCAGGCTTCATTGATAAATCCGGGAATAGCGTCTTTCTTCACCGCAAAGGCCGGCACCCACCAGGAGTGGATCACGTCAGCAGAAGTAATCAGGAAGCGGACCTTCTGCCCGACCGGCAGCACCAGGGGGTTATCCACTTCCAGCAGGTAGTTTTCACCCTTGTCGACCTGGTTGTAGATTTCCTCGGAAGAGGTGCTCATGTTGCTCATGAAGCTGACATCTTCACCAAGGTATTCGTAACCCCAGCGCCACTGATACCCCGTGATCAACACGTCCATATCAGCATCCTGGGTGTCATAGATCTTGATCAGCACCTTGGTGGCCGGCACGGCCATGCCAACCAGAATCAGCAGGGGGATCACGGTCCACAGGACTTCAAGCCCCAGGTGCTCGTGGAATTTGGAGGGTACAGCGCCTCTGGATTTCCGATGCGCAAACATCGAATAGAACATCACGCCAAACACAATGACGCCGATGACCACGCAGATCCAGAAGATGATCATATGCAGGCTGAAGATCGACTGGCTGACTTCCGTCACCCCTCGAGTCATATTGAAGCCCCAGTCGGCACTGACCAAGGTACTGGCCAGAAACGCACTCAGAGCCACCAGCCAGGTACTTGCTAATCGCAACATTCCCGGTTCCCCATACTATTGTTGTTATTCGTGCTGGCAGGCGGGCATGCAGGCAAATGCATTTGCGTTGCAAAGAATCGAGAGATACGGCTAAACCGGATTCCCGGTCGTTCCGGTCCACGGACCGCCCCCCCAAAAACCGACCAGACAACTCGAGTATAGACCGCAGCTGCCACATCGCAATGTAAAATTTGCTTTTTTGATCAATGTCAAGACGGACAAAATAGCAATCTGCTAAAGAATGTTACCTGAGACCCTTGAGCCAGAGCGGCGCATAATACAAAGAGCGCCACCTGCCTCATTATCGTGCCATTAATTCGCTACACTGTCCCCGTGCTAGCATTTCCTCAATTGTCTGCTAGATTCTGAAAGAAACTTGGGCACCCATCCCCCTGACCATTAACTGCTAACGGCGTAGCCGCGCCATGTCTGCAAGCCTGCGCTTGCAGTTCGGGAGTCAGTCTGATGAATATCACCGCCTTGCGTGACAGCGTCCAGCGCGCACAGCAACTGGATCAACAAGCGCTTCTGCACAAGTGGCTGGCCGAACGCCTGCCCCACCTGCACAGCAGCATAGTGCCGCCTGCCGATGGCAGCGAGGGGCTGCTGCGTTTTGTCGAGGCCTACATCGAAGAAGTACCTGACGTGCTCGAGGCAGCCCAAAGCGTTGCCCGACAGGCCAACCTGGAAGCCCTGCTATTACCCGTACTCAGGGTTGCCGCTGACTTTTTCCTGCAGCCACCAGAATTACCCGACGACCATCACGGCATGCTGGTGCTGCTCGATGAAGCCTATCTGGCACATCGCCTGGTGGAAGAAGTGAATGACCGCTATGCCAGCCAGGGCGGCATACCCCTGATCCCGCTGGATACCACCCGCGCCAACCTGATTGTGCATCACTTGCTGGGCGAACCCTTTGCCAACCAACTCGACAGCGCCGTCGAAGAGGCTGTCAACGGCCTGCTTCCGGCCAGCCTGTTTGCCAGCGATGAATTCCAGCAACACCTCAAGCGCCTGGACGCCAGCCAGCGCCAGCACCTCTGGGATCAATGGCCTTGCCTGTCTCGTAGACTGGGGGTGGATATACGCCTTGCAAGCGCGATCTAGATAAGCACACGGGAGTGCATTGCTGGCATAATGCCCAAGCCAATACATTGAAGGCACAAATCACTAACAAGGAGCGGTAATGTCACAACTGAAAGAACAACTTTTCCCCGCAATTATCCAGGCCCTGATCGTTTGCATTCTGCGCTTTTTCACCATTCCCTGGTCAATCTGGAAGGGGGCAGCCTTGCGCCTAGCCGAGCGCCGACAAGCCGCCAACAACCCGAACGATGACAGCGGGAAGTCTGAATTCCCCGTCTTCGACTGGATCCGCAGCGCCTGGGATGGTCTGATTTTCCTGTCCTGGTTCGTCGGTGTGATCGTTGCTGTCATCACCCTGTTTGGCGTGATGTTCAGTGTCGGCTTCTTCAGCGGTATCGGCAGTGCGATTGGCGTTGTGCTGTACTTCTACTTCGCCGTGATCCTGATGTCCTTCTTCAAGGAAAGCCTGATTCTGCTGCTGTCGATCGCGATGAACGTCGAAAAGCTTGCCAGCAAGTCATCAGCACCATCGGTGTCTGAGTCGATTTCCGAGCCGCCGCAAACGCCGTAACCTGATAGTGCGAGCGCCAGCATGGTTCACCGCTGGCGTCATGCAGACAAAAAACGCCCCTTAATCGGGGCGTTTTTTTTGCAGCTTGGGATTGGGAAAAAACTGAACCGTTTGCGCCTGGGCCGCCGGTTTGGGGGGCTTGTCTTTATTGACCCGGGTTGGGATTTCCTTGGGCACCACGTTGCCGCGAATATCCAGGCTGTCGGCATAGCCGCAGGCAACACAGTCGCGCTGCGGCAAACCGTCCAGTTCGAACATGCGGATGGTGTCCATTTCGCTACAGGCCGGGCATACCGCCCCAGCGATAAAGCGTTTTACCGGTTCCGTCATGCCGCCTCTCCGGTCAGCAAGCCACTGTGGCGCAACAGGGCATCGACACTGGGTTCGCGCCCTCGGAACTCAACGAACAGGGCCATCGGCTCCTTGCTGCCACCCTGTGCCAGCACACTGTCACGGAAGGCCTGACCGGTGGCGGCATTCAGCACACCCTCTTCCTCAAAGCGTGAGAAGGCGTCGGCAGAGAGCACTTCGGCCCACTTGTAGGAGTAGTAACCGGCCGCATAGCCACCGGCAAAGATATGCCCGAAGCCATTCTGGAAGCGGTTGAAGGCGGGTGGCGCAAATACCGACACCTCTGCACGTACCGCATCCAGTACCTGCTGCACACTGCGCTCGGGATGACTACGCGCATGCAGCTCGAAGTCAAACAGGGAGAATTCGATCTGGCGCAGCATGCCCAGGCCCGACTGGAAGTTCTTCGCCGCCAGCATCTTGTCGAGCAGGTCCTGTGGCAGCGGCTCGCCGGTTTCGTAATGGCCAGAAATCAATGCCAGACCTTCCGGCTCCCAACACCAGTTTTCCATAAACTGACTCGGCAGCTCGACCGCATCCCAGGCAACACCATTGATGCCCGACGCAGACGGATAATCCACCCGGGTCAGCAGGTGATGCAGGCCATGACCGAATTCGTGGAACAGGGTGGTCACTTCGTCGTGGGTGAGCAAGGCCGGCTTGCCACCCGAGGCGGGGGTGAAGTTACCCACCAGATAGGCAATCGGGCGTTGCAGCTCACCACCGGGCAGGCGGCGACGATCCCGGCAGCCGTCCATCCAGGCGCCGCCACGCTTGTTGGCACGGGCATAGAGATCAAGGAAGAAGCGGCCAATCACCTCGCCATTTTCCAGCACCTCGAACAGGCGCGCATCCGGATGCCAGCGCTCAAACTCATCGACTTCACGCAGCTCGATGCCATACAGCCGCTCGACCACGGCAAACATGCCGGCAATCACCCGGTCGACCGGGAAATATGGCCGCAGCTCTTCCTGGGATAACTCATAACGGTGCTGGCGCAACTGTTCAGCGTAGTAGCCCATATCCCAGCTTTGCAGATCATCGCAGCCCCGCTCGGCGGCAAAGGCGCGCAGGTCGGCCAGATCACGCTCCGCATGCGGGCGACTGCGCGCTGCCAGGTCACGCAGGAAGCCCAGCACCTGATCGGTACTGTCAGCCATCTTGGTGGCCAGAGACAGCTCCGCGTAGCTGGCAAAGCCCAATAGCTCGGCCAGCTCCTGACGCAACTGCAGGATTTCGACCATCAGCGGGCCATTGTCATTCTGCCCGGCTTGGGGCCCCTGATCGGACGCACGGGTGCAGTAGGCGGTATACACCTCTTCACGCAACGCACGGTCATGCGCGTAAGTCATCACCGCGTAGTAGCTGGGGAAATCCAGGGTAATCAGCCAGCCATCCAGCTCACGGGCCTTGGCCGCTTCTGCTGCCTGGGCCAATGCCGATTCCGGCAGACCATCGAGCTGGGCGACATCGGTAATCAGTTTGGTCCAGGCCTGGGTGGCATCCAGCAGCTGGTTGGAAAACTGGCTCTGCAGGGTGGACAGGCGACTCTGCAACTCGCCGTAACGTTTTTGCTGCGCCGGCGGCAGGGCAATCCCGGACAATCGGAAATCACGCAGGGCATGTTCTATGATGGTTTTTTGCGCCTGATCCAGTCGGGCAAAGGCCTCGCCTTCGGCCAGCTGCTGATAGGCGGCAAAGAGCTCGGCATTCTGCCCCATCTCGGTGGCGTATTCACTGAGCAACGGCAGGCAGGCGTCGTAGGCGGCACGCATCTCCGGACTGTTGACCACGGCATTCATGTGGCTGGCTGGCGAGAACGCACGACTCAGGCGCTCGCCCATTTCGTCCAGCGGCTCGATCAGGCTGGCCCAGTCCCATTGCGCGGGCGGCGCGGCTAACAAGGCCGCCAGCTGTGCCCGATTGTCGGCCAGCACCTGCTCAACGGCAGGTTGCACGTGTTCGGGGCGAATGGCCTGGAAGGCTGGCAGGTCGTAGGTTTGCAACAGCGGGTTGTTACTCATCGGGCATATCCTGGTATCTGGTCAGCAGTCGCCGGTTGGCTACAATGACCGGCACATTAACCGTGGTGCGGCATTATCCCATAGATGTGGCGCCACTCCGGCAAATTTCAAGGTGACAACAATGCACATTCGACCCTACGGCGGTCAGCAACCGCAACTCGGCCAGCGCGTGATGGTCGACGAGAGCGCCGTGGTGCTCGGCGACGTAACCCTGGGCGACGACAGCTCGGTCTGGCCGCTGACCGTGATTCGTGGCGATATGCACCGCATTCGCATCGGCGCGCGCACCAGCGTGCAGGATGGCAGCGTGCTGCATATCACCCACGCCGGACCATTCAACCCGGATGGCTTTCCCTTGACCATAGGCAACGAGGTGACCATTGGTCACAAAGTGTTGCTGCACGGCTGCAGCATCGGCAATCGCGTACTGATCGGCATGGGCAGCATCGTGATGGACGGCGCCGTGGTCGAGGATGAAGTCATCATCGGCGCCGGTAGCCTGGTCCCCGCCGGCAAGACCCTGGCCAGCGGCTATCTGTACATGGGCAGCCCGGCGCGTCAGGTGCGTGAACTTAAAGCCAGCGAACGGGAATTCTTTGCCTATACCGCCGCCAACTACGTACGCCTGAAAGACAGCTACCTCGCCGAACAGACCAACCAGAAGGCCACCTGATGCGATCACCCCTGCTGCTGCCCTTGTCCCTCGCCTGCCTGACGGCCAGCCAACTGAGCCACGCCGATAGCACGCCCCTCAGCCTGCCAACTCAGGTCGTACTAGGCAGCCAGCAAACCGAGGCCGATGCCCGCCTGCCACTGACCCGCGATTCGGTCAGCGGCGCACAACTGCAACCCAACGCACTCGGCGCCAACCTATCGGAAAGCCTGCAACGGGTGCCTGGCATCCTTGCCCTCAACCGTGAGAACTACGCCCAGGACTTACAGATTTCCTCGCGCGGCTTTGGCTCGCGCGCGCAGTTCGGTGTGCGGGGCGTGCGCCTGGTGCAGGACGGCATTCCGCTGACCATGCCTGACGGCCAGGGCCAGCCGGCGCTGTTTGATCTGGATACCCTGGACCGCATCGACGTGCTTCGTGGCCCGCTGGCCGCCCTCTATGGCAATGCCTCCGGCGGCGTGATCCAGGGTTTCAGTGGCGAAGGCCCGTTTTATCCGACACTGGAAAACCGCACCGCCGTCGGCAGTGACGGCCTCTGGCGTTCGCGCCTGCGCTATGGTGCCCAACACGATGCGGTCAATATCCAGGCCAGCATGGCCCGGCTGGAAACCGATGGCTACCGCGACCATAGCGACACCCGCCGCGATACCGGCAGCCTGCGCCTGGGCATTGATATCGACGATATGTCCAGCCTGACCCTGCTGTTCAATGCCCTCGACCAGCCCGACACCCAGGACCCGCTCGGCCTGACTGCCGAGCAGGTGCCGGAAGACCGACGCCAGGCCGTCGCCGCCAGCCAGACCTTCGATACGCGCAAAAGCGTACGTCACCAACAAAGTGGGCTTAATTATCAGCGCCAGCTGAGCAATGCCGATCAAATCACTCTGATGGTCTACGGCGGTACCCGAGAGGTGCAGCAATTTCTCGCCTTTCCCGGAGCGGACACTTTTGATGCAGACGGAAATTTGCGCCCCGGAAGTGGCGGTGTCATCGAACTGGATCGCCGCTTCGGTGGCGCCGAACTGGGCTGGCAACGCCAGACCCTCGCCTTTGGCTTGCCGGTCGAACTGGCCGCCGGCCTGACCTGGGATTACCAGGGCGAAGAGCGGCT
>JAMCWB010000035.1 GCA_023475025.1 Gammaproteobacteria bacterium | reverse complement strand
TTTGCTGGGAATGTCGAGCTTCTGCTCGACAAGCGGTCACGGCATGCCGTGACCCTACGCCAAAACAGAGGCCACTGGACGGCGAGGACGCCGTCCTTCCCGGGGCTCGCGCTGAGGGCTGGTTTTGCTGGGAATGTCGAGCTTCTGCTCGACAAGCGGTCACGGCATGCCGTGACCCTACGCCAAAACAGAGGCCACTGGACGGCGAGGACGCCGTCCTTCCCGGGGCTCGCGCTGGGGGCTGGTTTTGCTGGGAGTGTCGAGCTTCTGCTCGACAGCAAGGTACGAGTCAGCGGCTGGCCAGCCAGGTGAGTAATTCATCTGCCGGCAAGGGCCGGGCAAACAGGTAGCCCTGACAGAGCGCACAGCCGCGGCTTTGCAGGAATTTCCATTGGGCCTCGGTTTCCACGCCTTCAGCAACGGCGCTCAGGCCCATATTGTCAGCCATATCCAGAATGGTGGTAACCAGCTGGTTATCCTCGGGTCGCTCCGGTACGCCGGCCAGAAAGCTCTTGTCGATTTTCAACCGATCAATCGGGAAGCGCCGCAGGTAGGCCAATGAAGAATAGCCGGTACCAAAGTCATCAATTGCCAGACCGACACCCAGCTGCTTGAGCTGGCGCAGCGTCTGCTCGCTCTTTTCGGCGTGAGTCATCAGGGCGGACTCGGTAATTTCCAGCTCAAGCATGTGCGCAGGCAAGCCGGTCGCTTGCAAGGTGTCATCCACCAGTGCCACCACATCCTGCTGCACAAACTGGCGCGGCGACAGGTTGACGGCAATAAACTCCAGGCCCAGCCCCTGATGGTGCCAGGCCAGGGCCTGTCGGCAGGCTTGCTGCAATACCCAGCGGCCAATGGGCACGATCAAACCGTTCTGCTCCGCCAACGGAATAAACCGATCTGGCACAATCATGCCCAGCTCGGGGTGCTGCCAGCGCAGCAGGGCTTCAACGCCCTTGACCCGACCAGTGCGCACACTCAACAGTGGCTGGTAATGCAAGCTGAGCTCATTGTTGCCCAGCGCCTTGCGCAAGGCCCGCTCCAGCTCAAAGCGCTCATTGGCGGCTTCGGTCATCTCCCGAGTGTAGCCGCACACTTGATCGCGGCCGCGGGATTTTGCGGTATCCATGGCGGCATCTGCATGGCGGACCAGATCCGCGGCGCTCTTGGCGTGCTCCGGGAAGCAGGCAAAGCCAATACTGGCACCCGCGTAGAGCTCACGCCCGTCTGCAACGACTATAGGTTGGCGCATTTCGGCACAGATAGCCTGACCCAGCGCGACCACATCAGCCGCGGCCAGATTCGGCACCAGCAAGAGAAATTCGTCGCCACCCAGACGGGCCAGCAGGTGATCAGCACTCACACAGCGCTGCAAACGCCGGGATGCCTCGATCAGTACCTGGTCACCCACGGCATGACCCAGGCTGTCATTGATCGCCTTGAAGCGATCCAGGTCGATATAAAGCACCGATAGCGGCTGGCCACTGAGCTGACACTGCTGCAATGCATGCTCAAGGCGTTGCATGATCAGGCTGCGATTGGCCAATCCGGTCAGGCTGTCATAATGCGCCATTAACTGCAGCTGCTCCTGGCTGCGGCGCAAACGGGTGATATCACTGAACATCACCAGATAACGCGTCACCTTGCCCTGGGCGTCAGTAACTGCATTGGCGGTAACCCACAGGCTGACCTCCCCGTCGCCGGCCCGCTCAAAACGACTTTCACCTTGCCAGTAGCCATCGCTGCGCATCTGTCTGAGCATGTCTCGCGTCAACTGCCAGCCTGAGCGCACCTTGCCACCCAACATCGGGCGCAAACCCTTGACTTGCTCACAGCTAAGCCCGGTAATCTCACTGAAAGCCGGGTTGACATTCAGCGTCCGCCAGCTGGCGTCCAGCACCATCATGCCTTCACGACTGTTGTCGAATACCGCGGCTGCCTCGCGCAGAGATTCTTCCGTCTGTTTACGCTCGGTAATGTCGTCGGCAATCATCAGATAACACTGCACGGCGCCGTCTTGCTCGCGCAGCAGGGTAACCGTCAGACTGATCCAGGCGATGCTCTGGTCATAACGCCGGTAACGGCTTTGCAGCTGAAAGCTCTCAACCCTGCCACGGCGCAGATCACGCAACAGGTCATCCAGGCGATTGTCGGCTTGATCCAGCAACAGGCTGCGCGGCTTGAGTGTAGCCAATGTAGCTTCGGTATAACCGGTGTTCTGGTAAAAGGCCGGGTTGGCACTGAGCAAGCCGCCCTCGCGATCGACCAGCAACATACCAATGGCAGCGTGCTCGAAAACAGCGGCAAAACGCTGCTCGATCAGTGCGCGCTCGTCAGATAGTCGGCTTTTTTGCACCACCAGGGCTGCGAGACTGGCGAATTCTTCCAGCAGGTCGCGCTCCTGCGCACTGGGTTCAGTCGGCACCTTGCAATAGACCGCGAAAGTCCCGAGTATCTTGCCGTCCTCATCGCGAAAGGGTGATGACCAACAGGCGCGCACCCCACCAATACGTGCCAGCTCCTGTAAATCCTGCCATAAGGGGTCAGTCTGGGTATCGCAGACGTAGACCGCCTCACCACGCGCGGCAGCTGTTCCGCAAGAGCCAACACCCTCGCCCGGGACAACACCATTAAGCAGTTGAGTATAAGCCTCCGGCAAACTGGGTCCCGCCAGTGTGCGGAAGTTGCCATCAACAGGATCAATCAGCAGCACCGAGGCCATTTGCCCGGGGCGCAAGCTTTGCCACTCAAGCGCCAGCCGGGTCAACAAGTCAGCCAGAGGCGCCCTGGCCAACAAACCATCAAACAGCTGCATGCGTGCATGCTGAACCAGATGTGCATCAGTCGGGTACCGAGCTTCTTCAGACTCACCATCAGTCCTGAGCGGTGCAGACATTCGACTAAGCAGGGCTTTCAACATGCTCGATTCAAGCCTTTCCAGATAGTTAAGACAGCATAGCAGTTCAGCCAAACACAGTGACTGTTTGCCTGCTGATTGCAACCAGAGCACCATCAGCGCGCCAGATCATCGCTGCAGTGTGCCCGTAACCATCGCGGGCATGCTCGATATCAGCCTTATATAACAGCCATTCGGTATTATCCAGCGCCGGCTGCGGTTGAACGAACTCAATGGTCCAGGTCAGTGAACTGGCCGGGGCGCGCTCCTTGAGCAATGGCAGGACTGCCGGCGGCCAGACATCGACCAGGCCGAGCAAGTGGGCCTCGTGTATCTCACCTTCGTCGCTCTTGAAGCGCATCCAACCACCGTGCTCACGGGCCTGGCTATTGGTAAAGGGAAAACCACCAAAGCCCAGACGCATATCAAAATGCTGAATGAATTCCGGGGTAATACCTTTGATATAAGGCATTACCGGGCAGTCATCCGGGGCTTTGACCGCAGGCGCTGGCAGCGCGGCGATATTCACCTGCGACGCCCGGCCCGCGCCAAAACTACCCTGAATGATGCAGACCACCTCACCCTGCTGTTTGGCCATACCCAGCATCTGGCTGACTGCCTTGCCCTGGCGCAGAACCTGGCTTTCAATCTGCAGGGGTTCACCCGGCTGGGCTGGTCCGACAAAGGTAATCGCCAGCGAGCGCACCGGGCGATCGGCACCGGTCATGCGGCGCATGGCGTCGTAGATCAGCGCAGCCACCAGTCCGCCATAACCGGCGCGGCCTTGCGCCCAGTCAGATGGAATGACGACACTGTTATCGGGACTGGACTCGAGAGCGGCGAGCAGTTGGGCAAAGGTCATGCGGGATTCCTGGACTGTTTTTCAAGCATCATAGGGCAAGGGCGCATAGCACTGAATGGCCAACTGGTATCATTGCTGTAGCGAATGAGGGGCAATCGACGGACCGGCCAGGCGCAAGCCACTGAGCCAACCGAGGGCAAACCAGGCGGCCGGGATCTCCGGCCAATCGTCCGCGCCCAGCCCGGCGAGATCATACCCCGGGACACCCGCGCGGGCATACATGCGCTGCTGCCACCAGCCCAGATAACCGCCCTGCCCCGGCTTGATCTCATTGGCCAAAGGACCACGCAAACGCAGCGGCAGAGACGCGAACAAACGCTGATCGATAGCAGCCAGCAGGCGTTTTTCATTGTCCAGATACGCGCTGGTAGCTGCTAGCGGAATATCCAGCAGAGCGCACAGATGGTGCAACTGCTCGGCATAGTCGTAATGCGTTTGCCAGGGGGTGATGCGCTGAGTCCAGTCCAGTTGCAGGCGGGCAATGGCTTCGAGCAAGGTATTGGGCGCTGCGCTGGGCGCATCAACCAGCACCGCCAGCCATTGCCGCTGCAATTGCGGCAATGGCTGCAACAACATCAGCAGCTCAGCATTACTGCTGCCCGGCTGCGGCTGCCATTGGCTGATTTCATGGCTGGCAACCCTGGGCAGGCGTTCGCAGCGTGCCTGCCAGCTGGCCGGACGCAACTGATCCCATAGCTGATTCGCCTGCGCGCCCAGTTGATCGGCCTGCTGCCGCATCCAGCGCTCCAGCAACCAGCGGCGACGGGATTTAAACTTGCCCATCCGCTCGCCCTGTCACGCTTTCCCGGATTCCCTTGGCAATGCCCAGGCCATCTTCACGCAGCGCCTTGCGGTCGGCCAGGGGCACGACGCGGCACAGGTCCAGGGTAAAGTGGCCGAGGCGTGCACTGTATAGGCCGACACCGATGCCCTGCCCGACCCGCGCTGCCAGTTTTTCCAGCATGCCGGCAAGCAGACTTTCACTCAGGGCGCCGATAGCCAGCTCGCTGCTGCCGGCCAGGGCGATATTGCGCAGTACCTGGCGCAGCAGTCGCCAGCGATTGAGTTGCCCGGCGGGCAAGCCATACAGCAGCGCCAGGCGCTGCACCAGCCGGACATTGCGCCAGATCACCAGTAACAGGTCGACCGCAACCCAGGGGCTGGTGGCAACCAATACCCCGGTGCCACTGGCTTCGCGCCGGATCAGTTGCCGCGCCTGCTGATCCAGCGGGGCATAGAACAACTGATTCAGCCGATCCTGGATTTCGGACGCACTGTGGGCCGCATCCAGCCCGTCCAGCGCCTGTTCAAGCGGCGCTTGCAGTGATGTGCCCTGATACAGCTGGCGCAAGTCAGCCAGCCAGAAGGCCGGCATCCGCGACTGACCACTGCGCACGGCCTGATCCATGTGCTCGCGCAGCTGCTGCAAACGTGACAGACGCCGCCGCTGTCGATACAGATCACGCCAACTCAATAGCGCCACCGACAACAACAGAAGTCCCAGCCCGGCCAGCACAACGCCCAGAGCGGGCTGCCAAGCCCAGGCCGCCAGCGTCCAACCCAGCCATTGGCTGACGGCTGCCAGCACTGCCAACAGCAGCAACAAGCGCCATAAGCGGCCTGGCCAGGGGCTGAACACGGCTGTCTCGAGGTGCTCATCAGCGCCCTGTGCAGCCAGCAGATCCGGTTGCTGCGACCAGGCCTCCGGACCCGGATCTTGCAGAATCTCGGTCTGCTTGCGGCGACGGGTCTCTGGCTCCCAGGTATCCAGCACAGTGCTGCGGGTATGCGTGTCTTTGCTCGCCATCACTTGGCCTCCCCAAGCAACCAGGCCACCAGCTGATCCATACGGTAATTGGGAAAGACTTCATTACGATGCAGGCCCGGCGGCGGCCGCAGCGGTGGCAGGCTGATCGGCTCAACCTGCAGATCAAGCGGCAAGTGCGCCGGAATATCAGCTGGCCGATAACGCAGCATGCGCTGATCCTCGCGACGACCGGCAATCAGGGTATCGCCCTCCTGCTGAGTAGCCTTCACTGCTGCCAGGGGAAAGCCCTGCACGGTAACGCCGCCATGGCGCACGGCGGTCAGGCTGTCGGTGAGCAAATCCTCCAGACATTGCTGGGCATCGCGCTGCTGCTCGGCGGTCAGTTGGTCAACCTTGGTCGCGCACAGAGCCAGCCGCCGGATGCGCGGCTTGAACAAGCGCTCGAACAATGAACCGCGACCATAACGGAAGCTGCCCAGCACATCGTCCAGCGCCGCCTGCACATCGGCCAGTGCTGCCGGGCCAGCTGCCAGCGGACCGAGCATATCCACCAGCAGCACTTGCTGGTCCAGGCGACTGAAGTGCTGGTCGTAAAAACCCTTGACGATAAAGTCGCGGTAGTAATCAAACCGCGCCTGGCACTCTGCCCAGACGCTGCCGGGCGCGCCATGGGTGTGCTGATTGCCGGCCAGCAGGGGCACAAAGTCCAGCATGGCCTCGGCAATGCCGCGTCCGGGTAACAAGAAACGCCCTGGTTGATTCCGCGCCAGCCCGGCTTCACGGCAGCGCTGCAGGAAGGCGGTCCATTCCCCGCGCAGCGCATGCAGATCAACACTGCCCGCGCTTGCCTGTGGATCGATTGCCTGCAAGCGAGTCGCCAGATCACCTACCAGGCTGGCACGCGGCTCCGCTTTCAACCAGGCGGCCATATGCTCGCACCACTGCCCGTAACTTTGCTGCAGCAGTGGCAGGTCCAGCAGCCACTCACCCGGGTAATCAATCAACTCCACCCGCTGCAGACGCTCGCCCTGCAAGGGCCCGAACAATCCGCCCGGTGCATAACGCAACTCCAGCTCAACCCGGGTCAGGTCGGTTGTCGAGTCAGGCCAGCGCGCGGGCTCACCACTCAGGGCCTGGACAGCAGACAAGTAGGGAAAGGCATGCTCGGTGCCTTCACGCTGCCAGTGCACGGACAGCAGACGGTCAAAGGGCTTACGTTGGTGCAGCAAGCCTTTCTGGTGATTTTCCAGTTGATTGAGCAGGCTGGTGATGAAGGTGGTCTTGCCCGCCTGGCTGAGGCCGGTCACGCCAATCCGCAGCGGACGCTGCAGCAAGGCACCGGCCTGGTGGCGGGCACTGGCGAGCAGACGTGTCGGGGTGCTGAGTGTGGCCATCGGGCTCTCCGGTGATGATTTAGCTGGCGGCTGCTTTAGGGTACACTTGCGGCCCCATCTGTTGGTAGCCAGGGTCCCAGTATCGTGGAAATTTTCAAGGAATTCACCTTCGAGGCAGCTCACCGCTTGCCCAATGTCCCCGCCGGGCACAAATGTGGCCGTTTGCACGGCCATTCTTTCCAGGTAGCGATCCATATCAGCGGGCCGCTGGACCCACATACCGGCTGGGTACGCGACTTTGCCGATATCAAGGCGATCTTCAAGCCGATCTATGATCAGCTCGATCACAATTATCTGAATGATCTGCCAGGCCTGGAGAACCCGACCAGTGAGGTGATAGCCCGCTGGATCTGGCACAAACTCAAACCAGACCTGCCCGAGTTGAGCCAGATTACCCTGCGCGAGACCTGCACCTGTGGGTGTATTTATCGCGGGGAGTAGGCTGTTGCAGGCTAGGTCGGGGTTGCGGCATTGCCAGCCCCTTGTTCCGGACACGCTGTAAATACCCTCCGGGCCGGCCCGCAATCACAGATTGACGGGCGTTCGGCTGCGCGCGAAGCAGTGCTTCGCCTTCGCTTGCCTCACCCCTGTAAGCTCGTAGATGCCATCCCTGGCATCTAACGGTCCGAAACAAGGGGCTGACAATACCGCTTGCAACTATCTGCGTTGTTACCGAAAAAACTAGACCGGATCATTAAAACGCAACAAATGCTCTGGCAAGTGCTGGATATAGTCATCCGGTTTTTCATCGGGTGGCATTTGCAGGTGAAAGCCTTGCTCTTGCAGGTTGGCCAGCACCTGGTGGATATCTTCGCGGGCCAGGGTGCGCGTTTCGGTGAGCACCAGATCCATACTGTGTTCAGCACGCCCGAACAGCTGCATCAACGCCTCGGGCAACTCGTCGAGTGGCTTGTTGCGGGGCACATAGAGGTACATGCCGGATCTTTTCTTGCTGCGATAAATCGAGCACGGGACTTTCATGCGGATGCCTCGGCAAAGGTATTGGCGACTTCCAGCAATTCTGCGCCCATCAGCTCGCGCCGCCAACCGGTCAATTCATCCGGCAAGCTGTAGGGGCCATGCGGATAACCGGTGCGGATCAGGGCTTCGAGGACTTTCTTTTTCAGCATGATTTCCGGCGCCATACCCAGGCGTTCTGCATGGCGCTGGCCGACCTGACGCAAAGCCTTGATCAGCTTGTTGGCTACCGATGGCAAGGGCTCTTCCAGCCGTTGCGGCCACTCTTCTGGCGGGCGCTTGGCGCCCTGACGAATCAGCTCGATCAGGGTGTTGCCGTGCTGGCGAACGGTGCGGGGGTGCATATCGTCGATCGCGGACAATGCGCCCAGGCTGTCTGGCTGGCGCTGGGCCAGTGGGCACAGGGACTTTTCCCGCAGCAGGCGGTTGCGCGCCTGATTACGTTCGCGCGATTCGCGCTCGCGCCATTCACAGAGCACTTGCAGAATGGCGAGCTCGGCGGGTTTCAGGCGCCAGGCCTGCTTGATCTGCAGGTAAGCGGTTTCCGGGTCCTGCACCTGGTTGCTGGCTGCGACCTGATCGGCAGCGTCGGCCAGCAGCCAGTCGGTCAGGCCGGCCGACTCGATGCGTGGCGCCAGTATCTGATACAGCTCGGCCAGATGCTGGGCATCACCTGCGGCATAGGTAATCTGCGCTTCGGTCAGGGGCCGCTGCAACCAGTCGGAGCGGGTTTCTTCCTTGGGTAGCTCGATGCCCAGAATCTGCTGCACCAGGCGTGAGTAGCCCATGGAGAAGTCCATGCCCAGATAGGCGGCGGCAATCTGGGTATCAAACAAGGGGGCGGGTACTGCGCCACAGAGATTGCGGAAGACTTCCAGATCTTCGCTGCAGGCATGCAGCACCTTGACCACGGCAGGATTGGTCAGCAAGTCGGCGAAGGGCTGCCAGTCGCTGATCTCCAGCGGATCAATCAGAAAGCTGTGTTCGCCATCACCGACCTGAATCAGGCCGGCAATCGGGAAAAAGGTTTCGGTACGGACGAATTCGGTATCCAGTGCCACAAAGGGCAGCTGTTGCCAGTGGGCGCACAAGGATGCCAGGGTGGCATCCTGATCGATCATCAGGGGTTCGGCCAAGGGGCTAGTCATAAGGTTTTCCTTCCATGCGCGGCGAGTATAACCGATCAGGCGGCAAAATGATTTGCAGCACCATTCAAGTTTGACCGATATCAACCGATAAACCCTTGAAAGCAGGCACAATGGACGCCTCAACAGTAGTCAATCCACAGCGGGAGCCGGCATGGCGTTTCTTCAGAATATCCAACTCAAATACAAGTTCTGGGCAGTCAACAGTGTGTTCTATCTGGTTACCCTGCTGTTGGTACTGGTGGCCATCTGGGTTGAGCAGCAAAATATTCACGGCACCCGCCAGGCGGTGGCCGAACACTGGATACAGTCGGCCACACCGGGTAGCCAGATGCCCGGCCTGCGCTGGCTGGACAGCAATGTGGCCGGCGCAGCCCAGGCCTCAGCCAGTCCGCGCTGGCAAACCGATGAGCGCAACCCCGCACTGGTCGGCTACTGGCTGGTGCGCGGCGAAGACGGTGTGCGTGCCCTGGGGGTAGAGCGCCAAGGATACATTGCCCTGCTGCTGGACCGCGCCCTGACCTATGCCCTCGCCGTGTTTATCCTGATGTGCGCCGTGCTGGCCATCTCGCAGACGCTGATTTCATTCATTACCAGCCACATTACCGCCCTGCGCGATGTGATGCTCAAGGTGCAGACCACCGGCGACCTGTCCTTGCGGGCGCGGGTGGACTCGCGGGATGAGGTTGGCGCCATGGCCGGCGCCTTCAACGCCATGCAGGAAACCCAGCAACAGACGGTTGCGGCGGTGCGCCAGGCGGCCGAACAGCTTGACCGTGGCACCGAACAACTGGCTACCCTGATGCAGCAGGTCAATAGCGGTATGATCAGCCAGCAAGCCGAGACCGATATGGTGGCTGCGGCCGTCAACGAAATGAGCGCAACTGTACAGGATATCGCCAGCAACACCGGGATCACGCGGGATCAGTCAACCCATGCCGATGACTTGGCGAGTAATGGGCGCGACCAGGTGATCCGTGTGAGCAAGACCATTGCCGGCCTGGCCCAGAGCATTGAACGCTGCACCCAGCATATGGAAAAACTGGAAGGCCACAGCAATGAAATCAGTGGCGTGGTCAATGTGATCAAGGGCATCGCTGAGCAGACCAACCTGCTGGCCTTGAATGCCGCCATCGAAGCCGCACGGGCCGGTGAGTCCGGCCGTGGCTTTGCCGTGGTGGCCGACGAAGTGCGCGCCCTGGCCCAGCGGGTGCAAAGCTCCACCGATGAAATCCAGCGCATGATTGAAGCCCTGCAAGCCGGCACCCGGGATGCGGTGGGCGATATGCAGGCCAGCTCTGATCTGACCCATGAGTCGGTGGCCCAGATCAATGATGCCGGCGGCTCACTCGAGGATATTGCGGTCGCCGTCAGCCAGATCAGCAGCGGCAACCAGGAAATTGCCTCAGCGCTGGAGCAACAAACCCAGGCCGCGGATGCGATCACCCAGAGCGTGGTGCAGATTCGCGATGTGACCGAGAAAACCGTGCAGCAGACCCAGCAAAGCGCAGAAACCAGTCAGGAACTGGCACAGCTGGCGCATCAGTTGACGCAGGCGGTCAGCAAGCTGAAAAGCTAGGGCTGAGCTGCCGGTCTTTTGCGTTGAGCAGAAAAAAGCCGGGCAAGCCCGGCTTTTTCATTAACACCCGCTTACTCCACCACAATCCGTGCCCGGTTATTGTTGATGGTCGCCGGACCAACGCCACTGACCTCGGTCAGGGCATCCGCATCGGTGAAGGGGCCGTGCTCTTCGCGGTAAGCGACAATGGCCTCGGCGCGGGCCTGGCCAACACCTTGCAGCACCTCGGCAATTTCACCGGCACTGGCCTGGTTGATGTTGACGCTGACCAGCGGGGCTTCATCAGCAACACTCAGGGCAGAAAACAACAGGGCGCCACTCAGGGCGATAGCAGACAGAATGGTTTTCATGGAAAGTCCTTTTTGTTGGCATTGATCTGATTGCCGCGCGCAGGAGACTACCTGGCTTCCTGTCGCACTCCATTGCGACGCTTGCAAGCTAATCCAAGCGGGCACGCTTGAAAAGGGTACCCAGTGGCATTTTGCCAACCAGGTCACGCTTTTTTCTCAGCTCGGGGTATCGGAAGCCGGCAGCCCGCCATGCCAACTGGCTGGATAGAGCATTTCTTCACGGTAACCACTGATCACCCGGCGTAAACCGGTCAAGGCCTGGTCCAGCGCCGGGTCTCCACTGTCGAGCAGAAAAGGCCGCCCGGCGAGGGTTTTCAGTTTGCTTTTGGTCGCCACCACCAGGAGGTTATCCAGGCCGGCTGCCTGCACTACCCGCGGCGATATCTGCTGGTTACCACGCCCAAGAATATGCCCCTGACCGCCAATAGCCGAGACCAGAATGCACCACTCACCGCCCTGCTGCAGCAATTCCCACAACTGGGCTTCAGTGGCGTCCGTGCAGATCAGCTCACCATCACGTACCACATCCACACCGAGCAAGGTGCCCTGCAAGCCCATGGCTTCGAGGATGCCATGGTTACTCGAGCCGGGACCGAAGATCCAGCCAGTGTCGGCATCCTGCTCTTCCTGTAGCCAGGCAGCAATATCATCCAGCACCAGGGTTTCCTGCTCGCGCCCGCCCTGCTTGACCTGCTGCACAAAGCGACCCTCCTGCGGAATTTGCAACTCGCCGTAGAGACGCGTGCGCACTTGCCCCTGGCGAAAGGCAGCCTCGTCAATATCACGCACATCGGCCTGGGCCAGACGCACCAGGTCGCCGGTCAGCAAGAGGCGCAGGACCTCGCCGGCGGCCCGGGGGTTAACGGCGTAGACGCCTGAATGGATTTTCACTCCGGCGGGTACGCCCAGCACCAGCTGGTTTTCCGGAATGCAGTTGCAGATGTCCCGTGCGGTGCCATCGCCGCCGGCAAACAACAGCAGATCCACACCGGCCGATACCAGCGCCGCGGCGCAGGCTTCGGTATCGCTTGACCGAGTCTGCTGGCTTTCAAGATGGCCGACTTCCTCGACGGCAAACCCCAGCTCGCGCGCCAGGTCGGCCCCCATCGGCCCCGGTGCAGCACGCAATAACAAGCGCTCGCGCATATCCAGCAAGGAGGTCAGCGTTTGTCGCACGCGCTCGGTGGCACGCGGTGTGGCACCCTGCTGTAGCGCTTGCTCGGCGACTCCGTCGGAGCCTTTGAGCGCGGTTTCGCCGCCCAGGCCAGCCAGGGGATTGATCAGTAGTCCCAGGCGAAATGTGTCGGTCATGGGTTTATCAGTGGTTGTCATCTGGCGGTCACATTGGTTGCCTAAGCTGCGCCATGTCAGCCAAGCGACTTGAGGAAAAGTGCATGAGTATCAACGCCCACCCCCTGAGCAGCCTTACCTCTAGGCGCAAGCCGCCGGTCAGCACGATACGCCGTCACCCGGCGCGCTTTTGCGGTGGCTTTCTGATTGATGCAGAAGGCCGCGAAGTGGCGATTACCGAGCATATGGTACAGCAGGCCTGCCGCCAACTCGATAACCTGAGTGTGGGCGCCCACTGATCATCACAACTCCACCGCGATAATGGATTGCCACGCCGCTACGCGACTCGCAATGACGGGCTTCACGTACCGCGTACCCCTCCCACCACCGCTATCACCGCAAGACTTGCCTAAAACACCGTCGTCATCGCGAGGGCGCAGCCCGTGGCGATCCAGGGTGCTGGCCCGCACGGTCGTCTGGATTGCCACGCCGCTGCGCGGCTCGCAATGACGGCATACTGGGAAAGGTGTTGCCGGCTGTTAATTACCAGCTACCTTGAAACCGGCGGCTTGCAGTAATCTGGCACTGTCGTGACCAGCGCCTGCGATGCGTACACAGGGCGTTTCCCGACGTAACGGGTAGTGCTTGCGAAGCCGATCAAAGCCGGCGCGGATCGTGGTCTGGTCCGTGGACTGGGCCAGCATGGCGCGCAGACGGGCATCGTCGTCACGTACATCATAGACCCAACGCAGAGCCCGGCTCAGTTGCCAGTCGCCTGGTGCATCAGAGTCCAGCTGCAGCGTATTGCAGCCGGCCGCAGGCGCAAAATCCGCCAGGGCGCGCTGAACCGGCTGACCCTTGAAGGCGCACCAGGCCTGGTAAATCATCTCGGTTCCGCGCAGTTTTCCATCCAGGCTGTAACCGGCAATATGCGGTGTCGCCAGGGCGCAGCGGGCGACCAGCGCAGGCTCCAGTGTCGGTTCGTGCTCCCACACATCAAGCGCCACGTGCAGGTCATTACGTTCGGTCAGCAGCCTCTGCAAGGCCGTGTTATCAATCACCGGACCGCGGCTGCTGTTGATCAGCCAGGTGCCCGGGCGCAAGGCGTGCAAACGGGCCTGGTTGAACAGATGCCCGGTCGCGTGGGGGCCTTGCCGGGTCAGGGGAACATGGCAGCTGATGACATCGGCTACGGCGAGCACCTCATCCAGGCTGAGCATGCCTGCCGCACCCTGCTCTGCCCGCGGCGGGTCACAGCACAGCACGCTGACACCGAGCTGGCGCAAGGTCTCGGCCAGGCGGCTACCGACTTCACCAACACCGATGATGCCGACGGTGCGTTGCCGCCAATCCAGCCCGCTGCGCTCACTCAGGGTCAACAGAACGCTGAGCACATATTCGACCACGCCGCGCGCGTTGCAGCCTGGTGCACTGGCAACCTGCACCCCGGCTGCCGCCAGACCAGGCAGGTCCAGGTGATCGGTGCCAATGGTGCAGGTGCCAATAAAGCGTACCGGCGAGTCACGCAGCATGTCTGCGCTTACCCGCGTGACCGAGCGCAGCAGCAAGGCATCCGCGTTGGCGATCGCTGCTGCATCGATCGCCCGGCCCGGCAAGCGGGTAATCTCGCCCTCCCCGGCAAAGAACTCGTCCAGCAAGGGGATGTTTTCATCAGCCAGTATACGCATGGGTTACTTCAACTCCGCCAGGGAAAAGTCAGCCGGTTGCAGGCGCTCGCCGGGACGATAGACATCCAGCAACGCCTGAATAAACCGCGCCGGTCGCTCGGGGATGCCCTGCACAAACAGCTGCTGCACCCGGGCATGCACCCTTTGCCTGAACTGACTGGCATCGCCCGGATCGCCATTGAGGTTATCCAGGCTGACGCAAAAGGAATGCCCCGCCGCCTGACAGAATAGCCATTCATAGGCTTGCGGTTTGACCTCGACCTGCTCAAAGGCGCGCTGCTGCTCGGCCGACCGGCCATCCGGTGCATACCAGTAACCAAAATCCGGCAACAAACGGCGCTCGTGCCCGGCAACACACCAGTGCGCGATTTCATGCAGCGCACTGCGGAAAAAACCGTGTGCAAACAGGATGCGATGCTGGGGATGATCGGCGTCCGCCGGCAGGTACTCGGGCTCACCCTCGCCGGCCACAAGCACGGTGTTGTGCGAATCAGCAAAGCAGTCAGCAAACAGGCGAATCAGGTCGGCATAATGGTGCGTCATGGAGCGGTGGACAAGTCGGAACAAGTTGATAGGATGGTGCGCTTTTCTGCGGACCCAGACGCCATGCCAGCCAGTCTCAATCGCCCTGATCAGCGCCCGTCGCGGCTAATGCGCAGTGTAACAGAACTACGCGCGCTGATCTGGCTGGCATTGCCGATCATTGCTGCACAAATGGCGCATACCCTGCTCGGTTTCGTCGATACCGCCATGGCCGGACGGGTCAGCCCGCAAGACCTGGCGGCAGTGGCGCTGGGTAATGCGTTCTGGATTCCGGCCTACCTGTTTCTGACCGGCGTACTGATGATTGTCACCTCCAAGGTTGCGACCCTCAATGGTGCCGGCAAGCTGGCTGATACCGGCCCATTGGTACGCCAGGGAGTCTGGCTGGGCCTGTGGCTAGGACTGTTCTGCGGCGGCTGTCTGCTGCTGGTGGAGCCGGTGCTGCACTGGATGCAGGTCGAGGCCGAGCTGATCCCACTGACCATCGGCTATCTGATCGCCGTTGCCTGCGGCTTTCCCGCCGTTGCCCTGTATCAGGCCCTGCGTGGGCTGAGTGACGGCCTGTCGCGGACCCGGCCAACCATGATCATCGGCTTTATCGGCCTGCTGGTGAATATCCCCGCCAACTATGTACTGGTCTACGGCAAGCTGGGCCTGCCCGCCTTTGGCGCCGTGGGCTGCGGCATTGCTACGGCACTGGTGATGTGGCTGATGTTGCTGTGCATGATTGTTTACCTCAAGCGCAGCCCGATCTTTCGTGCCTGCCAGCTGTTTACCCGTTTTGAGCGCCCGCGTTGGCAGCAACAGCGCGAACTGCTCGGCCTGGGGCTGCCGATTGGCATTGCCCTGTTTGCCGAGACCAGCATGTTCTGTGTGATTGCCCTGCTGATCGGGCGGCTCGGTACCCTGGTGGTCGCCAGTCACCAACTGGCGCTGAACTTTACCTCGCTGATTTTTATGGTGCCCTTCAGTCTCGGTCTGGCGATCACTGTGCGTGTCGGTCACAACCTCGGGCTGAATGGCGCCCGCGCCGGGCTCTTTGCGGCCAAGGCCGGTTTGCTGGTGGCGCTGATCTTCGCCCTGCTGGCCGCCAGTCTGGTGCTGCTGGCCGCCGATGCTATTCCTTACATCTATACCAATGATGCCCAGGTGATTGCCATGGCCAGCGGCCTGTTCGTCTATGCCGCGCTCTATCAGGTTTCCGACGCCATCCAGGTCGCCTGCGCCGGCGCCCTGCGCGGCTATCAGGACACCCGCATCCCCATGCTGTTGACCCTGACTGCCTATTGGCTGATCGGGTTGCCCAGTGGCTATGTACTGGCGCTGACCGATTACTGGGGGCCGGCACGCGGCGCGGCCGGTTTCTGGATCGGGCTGATCGTTGGCCTGACCGCGGCGGCCCTGTTCCTTGGCCTGCGCCTGCTCAGTGTCAGCCGTGCCCGTCGCCAGGCAGAAAGCCGAAAAGTCCGGTAACGGCTACGCCCTTCTGCCGTTAACGCAACCTGCCATACTTCGTCTGTACATTGACTGGAGATATGCCATGTGGCGACTGGGCGCCTTTTTGCTACTGGCCGTCAGCCTGATACTGAGCGGCTGCGACCGCCAACCGCCGGCTCAGCGGCAACTGGACGATTATCTGCAACGCCTGGCCAGAGTACTGGATCAGGACTGGCAAGCCTTTGACCGCAACAGTCTGAGCCAGTACCGCATGCCGGAACGGCGCCTGCGCATGCACACAGTCGAGCAGCAACGCATGGGCCTGTTTACCCTGCTGCTGCAAACCCGCCATTGCCAGACCCTGCAGCATCTCATCAGCGAGCGCAACAGCAGCCTGGGTCGGGTCATGCCCAGCAGTCACTTGCTCAGCCATGACGCCGCCCTGCTGCGAGAGATCGATAACTGTCTGGAGCAGATCGCCGACGACCCGGATCGCGATGCCATGCGCGAGCAACTGATCACCCTGGCCAAGATCAAGCGCCGGGAATTACCCAGCGTGTTCTGGAATGCCCTGCATGGCAGTCACGAGTTCGAGTACTACCTGCGCTTTGCTGACCAGCCACTGCCCTTGCCAGGCATCGGCCTGCACATCGGCGACCAGTCTGCCGTCTCCGCACTGGAACAACTGGCTGCCATTGGCGCCGCCCTGCCGGACACGCTGCCGCCCGGGCGAGCGCAAATGGACCCGCTATTTGAGGCCTTGCGCCGCAGTGAGCGCGGCAGCGAACTGATTCACAGCCTGGCCCTGACCCGACACAGCCTGGACCAGGCTACCCGCATGCTGAACAGCGAGCGCGCAACTCAACTCTGCCCGCAAGGCGCCTTAACCGAGCGTGCACGCATTCTGCACAATGTATTCCGCAATGTTTACGCAGAGGACGTACAGCCCTACCTGGCACTGATCCAGCGCCTGGGCCAGCCCTGGCAATCAGCCCTTACCGACCTGCAACAAGCCCCCGGCCAGACAGCCGCCAGCGCAGCCTACCTGGCCAGCCTGCAGGGCACGGAAACAGCCCTATGGGACAGCTATCAAGAAAGTCTGCACGCGCACAATCAGGCGTGGTTGGAGGTGCTGGGGCGTTGCGGGATGCAGCCGGGCGGAAACGGGCCGGGCTGAAGGCTGAAGGCTGAAGGCTGAAGGCTGAAGGTTGAAGGTTGAAGGTTGAAGGTTGAAGGTTGAAGGTTGAAGGTTGAAGGTTGAAGGTTGAAGGTTGAAGGTTGAAGGTTGAAGGTTGAAGGTTGAAGGTTGAAGGTTGAAGGTTGAAGGTTGAAGGTATCAGGATCTGGGTGGGTTTTTGAGCTGTCAAGTCCGGATATGGCCTCCGGCACTTTTGATGCTCTGCAGAGTGCTTCAAGCTCGTTGAAAATGGATTGCCACAGGCCTATGGCCTTCGCAATGACAGCCTAAACGGCTGGCGGCCTGGACAAACTCCCAGCGTCATCGCGAGCCGCGTAGCGGCGTGGCGATCCATTGTTGCGCACTCAACCCAGATCAAGATGGATTGCCACAGGCCTATGGCCTTCGCAATGACAGCCTAAACGGCTGGCGGCTTGGACACACTCCCAGCGTCATCGCGTAGCCGCGTAGCGGCGTGGCGATCCATTGTTGCGCACTCAACCCAGATCAAGATGGATTGCCACAGGCCTATGGCCTTCGCAATGACAGCCTAAACGGCTGGCGGCTTGGACACACTCCCAGCGTCATCGCGAGCCGCGTAGCGGCGTGGCGATCCATTGCTGCGCACTCAACCCAGATCAAGATGGATTGCCACAGGCCTACGGCCTTCGCAATGACAGCCTAAACGGCTGGCGGCCTGGACACACTCCCAGCGTCATCGCGAGCCGCGTAGCGGCGTGGCGATCCATTGCTGCGCACTCAACCCAGATCAAGATGGATTGCCACAGGCCTGTGGCCTTCGCAATGACAACCTAAACGGCTGGCGGCCTGGACAAACTCCCAGCGTCATCGCGAGCCGCGTAGCGGCGTGGCGATCCATTGTTGCGCACTCAACCCAGATCAACATGGATTGCCAC
>JAMCWB010000034.1 GCA_023475025.1 Gammaproteobacteria bacterium | reverse complement strand
TTGCTGGTGACCTTTGGTGTGGGTGCCAGTGTCGGGCCGCTGTTGGGCTCGATGGTGATGAAAGGGCTGGGGGCGCCCTGGCTCTATGTCTTCATGGGGGCGTGCAGCTTTATCCTGGTGCTCAAGGTACGGCCCGAAACCGTGACTGGCGAGCATCTGGTGGAAGAGGCGCCAGTGCACTACATGCCATCTGCCGGTAACCTCGCCAGTTCGCCGTTGGCGGCGGCACTGGACCCGCGGGTCGATGAGCAGATTGTCGTGGAACAGATGATTGACGAGTCTGAAGCCTATGCGGTGTCAGTCTCCGAACGCGATGAGGATCAAGCCGATCACCGGCCCGGGTAGCGCTCGGTTGTTGGCTGACTCAGATCAGGTCGTCGCGTTCCATGCGGCGGGCCTCGCGTTGCAGGAAATTGACAAAGCGATCGATCTGTCGCTGCAGGCCTGGACTCATGCGATGAAACATCAGACCAACATGGGTTTCATTGCTATCAGTGAAATAATGACGGTGGCGAATTTCTACGGTGACTGGCGTTCGTCCGCTATCGGGCAGGTTGAGATGGCTGAGGTCAAAGACTTCACCGGGTGGTAGCAGGTTCACCTGGTTGCCTTCCAGGCGCGCTTTGCAGCCGGTGGCCGAGATATCCATCAGGTGGCCGCGAGGCGCTGCCCCCAGCTTGCTATGGGCAAGGCTGATGCCGACATCCAGGCTGCGCCGCACCGGTGCGCGGAAGGCCCCGCGTTTCTGGTGATAGACCAGCAGTTGCGGCAGGTTCAAGCGAAATGCCGGCGCGTCGTCGAGCATTTCGCGCACAGCACCCTCACCTTGCCAGAATAAATGGGCACCTTCCAGCCAGGCTTCCAGCTGGCAGGGCTCGCCCTGGCTCATGTAGCGATCCCCTGTCTGCGGGATCATCTCGTCAATCCACACCAGTTGACGGCTGTTGTCCAGTTGCACAATAAAGCTCTGGAACACATCATTGCGATCACTGAAGCGGATAGAAAGAGGGATGCGCGATTGCTGCAGGCTTTTCAGCAGGGCGCAGATTTCAATGGGGGAGCGAACGTCCCGCGGTGGCTGAGGTCCGTCCGGTTGCGCAAAAAGACTCGTCACTGAGTATTCCCGTTATATTTTCAGCGGTAGCGCTACTATACAACACTATGCTGGCAGTTTGACTACAAACTCAGGCCTTACTGATGGTTCTCTGCCCACCAGGGCCGCGGGTAAGCCCTTGACGGTCATAGACATTCTGTGTGGTTTCGCCCTGGTTGCGCAGCAGGTCGAGCAAGTGGCGGGTGCTGTGCTGGTTATGTGCTACCAGGCGAGCATTGCGGTTGCTGGCTTGCTGGCATTGCTCCAGATTGGCCAGAAATGCGGCATAGGCCGCTTGTAATTCGTTATCTGCCAGCGTGGCCAGATAATCCCGCAGTCCGCCTGGGGGTAGCTGCCGGGATGCAAGCCACTCGTTGATCAGTTGGTCGTGTTGGTTCAGGCGAGTAATCAGGGGAGATTTCTGCTCGAGCAGTTGTTCGAGCATGGTCATATCGCTGTTGATAAGAGCTTGTTGCTCATCATCGAGCAAAGCGAGAAAGGCAAGGCAGTCCTGGTTGGCGTTTTCCAGTAAAGAAGCCAGTTGCTGCATGCCGTTTCTCCGTGATCAATTAAGCAGAGTAGAGGGCTGCGGATCAGCCCTCAGTGGCCAGTAGTTTGTCAGCAATGCGGCCGCTGTCAATCTGGTAGCTGCCGTTGGCAATGGCTTCGCGTAGCTCGGCTACCCGCTGACTGTCGACTTCGGGCATTTGTTTCAGGCGGTCTTCAATCGCCTGAAGCTGCTGGGCCTGGCTGCTCAGATTGACGGCAGTATCACCGGCCGGTGCAGGTGTTTGCAGGCTGCGGCTGTCAGTGCTGGCGCTATCCATGCCGGCTTCACGCTTGCCGTTCGCCGCACCAGCCTGGCTGCTGCGGCCGCTGTTGTTGGCGCTGTTGGGCGCGTTGAAGTCAATGACCATTGTATCCGTCCTCAAGAATTATTTACTTTGCTGACATATGTAACGGCCAGTGCGATAAAAACTTTAGCCCTGGACAAAGATTTTTTTGCCGCAGTGAAAAAAGCTGCTCTGAAAACGTCATTTGAACCCGTTTTGTTGAGTATACCCGAATGATTGCTTGCCTTCACAGGGCCACCTGAACCTGTCCGGGAGCAGTTATCCGTGCTGTTACCGTGCGTCCGGAGCGGGTATTGCGAACCCGGATCTGGCTGCCGACTACGCCGCCCTCAAGGGCTTCGCCCGGCATACGTACCGATAACTGGGGATTGGCTGCACTGATAACTACCTGGTCGCCGCGCTTGATGATCTCATCCAGCTCCAGGTGGCTCGGGTTGAGCACGCTGTCTTGACGGATTGCGCGCCGCGTACGCATGCCAATAGCCTGATCCAGTTCGGTCAGGTAGCTACCATTGAGTAGCCCGACGTCGCGCTCGAGCAGGGTAAGGTCTTCAGTACTGATGGGAACGTGGCGCCCGAGTGGACGAGTCAGGACAACAACCGGTTGATAGAGATTGACCTGGGCCGGTACAAAGAGACGCCAGCGCACCTGGTCACTGTCACAGGCAACACGAACGGTAACCCGGCCGACCGGTGTTGCCGGGCTTTCCAGGCTGGCCTGCAGGGACTGCTCGGGGCAGGGCGTCAGGCGCAGCCGCGAATCCAGACGGTTGACGCTGATACTATGGCGCGCATCGCGGCTGCTCTGGCCGAGATGTTGCTCGATTTCTTCCTCAAGAAAAGCCGTGGTCACGCCGATAAGCTGTTCAATCAGCGGGTTGGCTGATGCGTGGGCTGAAAAAAGTAGCGCCAAAGCCGCGCAGATGTTGAGAAACCGCATACAATTAACCTTGATGGCTTAGGGGTAGTGCATGTCAATGAAACGTCGTTGTCATGAGATCAAGCAAATAGCGTGCCTGACCCGGGCAGAGAGAAGGAGTGGCTTATGGCTGGCGTAATGGATTCAGTCAACCAGCGTACCCAGCTGGTTGGACAGAATCGCCTTGAGTTGTTGTTGTTCCGCCTGGCGGGCAAGCAGCTGTACGGCATCAATGTGTTCAAGGTCAAAGAAGTGCTGCAGTGCCCCAAGCTGACCATTCTGCCCAAGCTGAACCCGGTTGTTCGCGGTGTTGCGCATATCCGCGGGGGTACCCTGCCGATCATCGATCTCAATAAGGCAACAGGTGGCCCCGGGCTGGATGACATCAGCACGGCTTTTGTGATCATTACTGAATATAACTATCGGGTGCAGGGCTTTCTGGTGCGCTCGGTCGAACGTATCGTCAATATGAACTGGTCGGATATTCATCCGCCGCCCCGGGGTACCGGGCGTGAGCATTATCTGACAGCGGTAACCCGGGTCGATGAGCAGATGGTTGAAATCATTGACGTGGAAAAGATACTGGCTGAAGTGGTGCCGATGACCGAAGGTGTTTCCGAGGGGATCATTGATGAACAGACCCAGGCTGAGGCGGTTTCCCGGCGTGTGCTGGTGGTTGATGACTCAATGATCGCACGCAAACAGGTAACCCGTTGCCTGGAAGAGGTGGGTGTTGAGGTGATTGCCCTGAATGATGGTCGCCAGGCTCTCAATTATCTCAAGGCAATGGCCGATAATGGCGATGACGTAACCAAGGAGTTGCTGTTGATGGTCTCGGATATCGAAATGCCGGAGATGGATGGTTATACCCTCACCGCCGAGGTGCGCAATGATCCACGTATGAGCAGTCTGCATGTCATGCTACATACGTCATTGTCGGGGGTTTTCAACCAGGCGATGGTGAAAAAGGTCGGGGCAGATGATTTTCTCGCCAAGTTTCGTCCGGATGAATTGGCCAGTCGGGTTGTCGACCGACTGCATGCTTTGCGCGGCGATGTGGCACAATAGCCAGATCACCGGTGTTTATCAGCGAAGGGTTTAACAGGATGGCTGCGTGAGTTCAGCAAATCAGGATTTTCAGGTTTTCCGCGAGTTTCTGGAAAAGACCTGCGGCATTGTGCTGGGAGATAACAAGCAGTACCTGGTAGCTAGCCGGCTTAACCGGTTGCTTGAGCAGGAAAAAATCACCAGTTTGAGTGAGCTGGTGCGTCGCATCCAGACCCAGCCCCGTAGCGGTCTGAAAGAGTCAGTGGTTGATGCCATGACCACCAATGAAACCCTGTGGTTTCGTGACGTCTATCCCTTTGAGGTTTTAAAGAAAAAGCTCATCCCCGAGTTTATCAAGGGCAATCCGCATCAGCGTCTGCGTATCTGGTCGGCAGCCTGCTCCTCTGGTCAGGAGCCTTACTCACTGAGCATGTCGATCGATGAGTTCGAGCGCAATAATCCCGGTCAGCTGCGTGCAGGTGCGCACATTGTTGCCACCGATCTGTCTGGCAGTATTTTGACAGCAGCAAAAAGTGCCGAGTACGACAGCCTGTCGGTGGCTCGCGGCCTGGCTCCAGAGAGCCTGACCCGTTATTTTGATCCTCTCGGCCCTGGGCGCTGGGTGGTCAAGCAGCCGATTCGCAGCCGGGTCGAGTTCCGCGCCCTGAATCTGCTCGACAGCTACGCGGTGCTGGGCAAGTTCGATATCGTATTTTGCCGGAATGTGCTGATTTACTTCTCGGCTGATCTGAAAAAGGACATTCTGCGGCGTATCCACGCCACGCTGAAACCCGGTGGCTATCTGATGCTGGGGGCCTCCGAAGCGCTCAATGGCTTGCCGGAGCTGTATCAGATGGTGCAGTGCAGTCCGGGTATCGTTTACCAGGCGAAGTAATCCACTCAGCTTTTTTCTGCTCCATTCCGACTGAGCGGCGACCCCTTGCCGCTCCGGTTGTCTACTACCCCTCCTTTGCCTGGTGACGGAAAAACGTTGCCGCTTCAGCGATAGTTAAACTATTAAGTCTTTGAAATATCAGGGTTTGTTTTTTGGCACGACGATTGCTTATGTGACCTTGTCCGGAGATTACTCCGTAGAAATTGACACGAGGTTGCCACCATGAGTCTGAACTTTGACCGCGCGCTGGGTATTCACGAGCAGGCACTGAAGTTTCGTGCCGAGCGTGCCTCAGTGCTGGCCAATAATCTGGCTAACGCGGACACACCCAACTTCAAGGCCCGTGACCTGGATTTTCAGTCGGTGCTTGCGGCGCAGCAGTCGGGTGCTGACAGCAGCTTTCGGGCAGATCGTACCCATGCACGGCATATGCCGGCGGAGGGCTTCATCGATCAGGCCGCAGCGCTGCGTTTTCGGACGCCTAACCAGCCCGCGATTGATGGCAATACCGTGGATACCCAGGTAGAGCAGGCGAAATTTGCCGAGAATGCCATCGACTTCCAGGCCAGCTTCACCTTCCTTAATGGCAAGTTCAAAGGGCTGATGACCGCCCTGCGAGGAGAATAATCATGGCGCTTAATCAGATTTTTGACATTGCCGGCTCGGCCATGAGTGCGCAATCACTGCGGCTGAATACCGTGGCCAGCAATATTGCCAACGCAGAAACGGTTTCCAGTAGTACGGATGAAACCTACCGTGCGCGCCATCCGGTGTTTGCCACCGTGTTTCAGGCGCAGCAGGGCGGGGCAGGCAGTTCGGCCTTCAGTCAGCAGGACGCGCCTGGTCGCGGTGTCCAGGTGCTGGGTATTGTCGAATCCGATGCCGAATTGCAGGCCCGTTACGAACCCAATCATCCAATGGCCAATGAAGAAGGCTATGTGTTTTACCCCAACGTCAATGTGGTCGAAGAAATGGCCAATATGATGTCGGCTTCACGTAGTTATCAGACCAATGTCGAAATCATGAATACCACCAAAACCATGCTGCAGCGCGTCTTGACGCTGGGTCAGTAAGAGTACAGATGGAGTAGGGCATGAACATCAACAGCAGTTTGGCCACCGGTGAAAGCGTACTCGACAAATACCAGGTCGATCAGTCGCGTTTTGCCAAGGGTGATGAGTTGGGCAAGGATCAGTTCCTGCAGCTCCTGGTTGCCCAGCTGAATAATCAGGACCCCTTGTCGCCCCAGGAGAACGGTGAATTTATTGCCCAGCTGGCGCAATTCAGCACCGTGGAAGGGATCGACAATCTGAACAAGTCAATGGAGTCCTTGTTGGGTGGCTATCAGTCCTCCCAGGCACTGCAGGCCTCTTCGCTGGTAGGCCGCTCGGTAACGGTGCCGACGTCGCGCGCCATGGTGGATACTACCACTGGCCTCACCGGTGAGCTGGTGCTGAACAAGCCCAGCGAGCATGTCAGTGTCTCGGTCTATGACGATTCGGGCAGCCTGGTGACCAACCTGAACCTGGGCAGCCAGAAAGCCGGCTTGCACAAGTTCACCTGGGATGGCACCGACGACAACGGCAATATCTTGCCGCCCGGCCGTTACAAGTTTGAAGCCAATGCGGTGCTCGATGGCGAGAACAAGCAGCTGGCTACCTTGCTGCCGGCCAACGTTGACAGCGTATCACTGGGCATGGGCAAGAACGGTGAGATGGTGCTTAACCTCTCAGGTCTCGGCAGCATGGGGCTGTCTGAAGTCTTTTCTATCGGCCGTTAACGGTCGTCCGATACAGCAAGGAGTTTGATATGTCATTTAATATCGGTTTGAGTGGTATTCGGGCGGCGTCTTCCGATCTGAATATTACCGGTAACAACATTGCCAACGTCGGTACTGTTGGCTTCAAGGGCTCACGGGCTGAGTTTGCGGATGTCTACGCTGCATCAGTGCTGGGTTCAGGCAGCAATGCCCAGGGTAGCGGCGTATTGCTGGGGGACGTGGCGCAGCTGTTCACCCAAGGCAATATTGATTTCACCGGAAACAGCCTGGATCTGGCGATCAATGGCAATGGCTTCTTTGTGACCAGTCAGGATGGAGCCTTGAGCTACACCCGAGCCGGCTTCTTCGGTACTGACCGTCAGGGTTTTATCACCAATAACTTCGGTGAGCGGCTACAGGGTTACGGTGTTAATCCGATCACCGGGCAGATCAACCAGGGTGTGCAAACGGATTTGCGGGTGGACACCCGTTCAGCCAATCCGCAGGCAACCACCCAGATCGAGTCAACATTGAACCTGAATTCGACCAGTGTGCGGCCTCAGCCGTGGCAGCAGGCGTATGACAACTACATAGACAACAACGCGGCAGACCCTGCTGCACCAACCCCAGCTGACATCCAGGACGCAAAGGATGCTGCTCAGGGCACCTTTGATCCGACCAACTCGGCGACCTATAACAGTTCTACCTCGGTCAATATCTATGACAGTCAGGGTAATCCGCATGTTTTGACCAAATATTTCGTCAAGACCGATTCTAATCAGTGGAACATGTTTGCTTTGATTGACGGACGTCAGGTTAACCTCGATGGCGAACGGGTTGATCCGGCTGATCCTGACTCACCGCTGGTCGGTAATAACTTGCTGCCGACGGATGCTGGATTCGCCCCTCAGCCTATTCCACTTCAGTTCAATAGCGTAGGTGAGTTGGTGGCTGGCCGAACCTTTACCTTTGAAAACTGGGCTCCGCTGGACCGCGCTGGTCAGCCAACAGGTGCTGAAGTGGGGCTGGACTTCACACTCGATCTGACGGGCTCTACCCAGTACGCCTCTAGCTTTGGCGTAACAGCCTTGTCCCAGGATGGCTTTACCACGGGAGAGCTCGCCGGTCTGGCAATTGACGATACCGGTTTGCTGGTTGCCCGATACACCAATGGTCAGACCAAGGTACAAGGCCAGGTGGTGTTGGCGACCTTTGCCAATCAGCAGGGGTTGAATCCGCTGGGCAAGACGTCCTGGTCGCAGTCCGCAGCTTCGGGTGAGCCGGTAATTGGAGCGCCCGGTAGCGGTACTCTGGGTTCAATCCAGTCGGGTGCGCTGGAGCAGTCCAACGTTGATCTGTCCGAGCAGTTGATCAACATGATTGTGGCCCAGCGTAATTACCAGGCCAATGCCAAAACGATCCAGACCCAGGATACCGTCACTCAGACCATCATCAACTTGCGTTAATCCCGCCTCTGAAAACGCCGCCCACCCGGGCGGCGTTTTTTTGTCAGTTGTTTGCCTGATCGGCAGCCGTTTGCCGCCAGCACCACTCTCTGTCCTTGCGTTGGTTAATTAGTGCCTGAAAATCAGAAGGTTATGGTTTTTTATAGCTGTTGGCACAGTTTCTGCTTTATATCCATTGAGATCCCAATTACGGCAAATTTTCGACGCCGCAGGAGTTCACATGGACAAGTCGCTATACATCTCGATGAGTGGAGCCAGCCAGAATATGCTGGGCCAGCGCGCGCACGCCAATAATCTGGCCAATGTCGCTACTACTGGTTTTCGCCGTGATTTCGAGCAGGCGCGCTCCATGCCGGTCTATGGCGAAACCATGCCGACCCGCGCCTATGCCATGAGCGAGCGCCCTGGCACTGACCTGTCATCCGGCACCCTGATCCAGACCGGGCGTGATCTGGATATCGCGGTAGAGCGTGATGGCTGGATTGCCGTTCAGGCGCCGGATGGCACCGAGGCCTATACCCGCGCCGGCAGCCTGCATATAACCGAGTTCGGGCAGTTGGTGACCGGCAACGGTTTGGCTGTGCTTGGCAATGGCGGGCCGGTCGCCATTCCCCCGGCAGACAAGGTAGAGATTGGCGTGGACGGCACCATCAGTGTTCAGGCTCTGGGCGAAGGCCCCAACGTCCTGGCAGAGGTTGATCGCATCAAGCTGGTCAATCCCGAGCAGCAAACTATGGTCAAGGGGCTGGATGGACTGATGCGCGTTGAAGGTGAAGTCGAGCAGGATCCAGACGGCAATGTGCGCATTGTCACCGGATTTCTGGAAGGCAGCAACGTCAATGCAGTGGAAGAAATGACTGCCATGTTGTCGCTGGCTCGTCAGTTTGAATTGCATATCAAGATGATGCGTACCGCAGAAGAGAATGCTCAGGTCACTGACCGCCTTCTGCAAATGAGTTAATCGGCGACTGTTCGTTGACGAACAGCGAGGAGAGGTGTGATGCACGCAGCACTGTGGGTCAGCAAGACTGGGTTGGCCGCCCAGGACAAGATGATGACGACCATTTCCAACAACCTGGCCAACGTCTCGACCACCGGTTTTAAACGCGACCGCGCCGAGTTCGAAGATCTGTTGTATCAGATCAATCGCCAGCCCGGTGCGCAGAGCAGCCAGGACACCCAGTTGCCCTCCGGTTTGCAGTTGGGTACCGGGGTCAAGGTAGTCGGCACCCAGAAGATCTTTACCCAGGGCTCACTGCAGACCACCGAGCAACCACTGGACATGGCCATCAACGGACGCGGCTTCTTCCAGATCCTGACGCCGAATGGTGACATTGCCTACAGCCGCGACGGTAGCTTCCATCTGGATGCCGACGGGCAGATTGTGACCAGCAACGGTTATCCGCTGGAACCCGGTATTGTGCTGCCCGACGATGTGCAGACTTTTACTGTGGGTGAAGACGGTACCGTCAGCATCAGTGTCTTTGGCGACCCTGGCATTCAACAGATCGGCAATATCCAGACCGCCGATTTCATCAACCCGGCTGGCTTGCAGGCGATTGGCGGCAATCTGTTTATTGAAACCGCCTCCAGTGGCGCGCCTCAGGTGGGTAACCCCGGGCAGAACGGGCTGGGTCAGGTGCTGCAGAACACCCTGGAAAACTCCAACGTCAGCGTGGTGGAGGAAATGGTCAATATGATCACCACCCAGCGCGCCTATGAAATGAACTCCAAGGTTATTTCCACGGCTGACCAGATGTTGCAGTACATCAGTCAGACGCTTTAAGGGAGTAAGTCACCCATGAATGCCCTGCGAATCACCGTCATTATTCTGACCATGCTGGCGCTCAGCGCCTGCATGCAGATGCCGCCGGTACCGGACGATCCAGCTTTTGCCCCGGTCTTGCCGCGCAATCCCTTGCCGCAGGAAATGAACAATGGCGCCATCTACCAGGCGGGTTTTGGCCTTAGCCTCTATGAGGACCGCAAGGCGCATCGGGTTGGCGACATCATCACCATTACCCTGAGCGAGCGCACCGCTGCACGTAAGCAGGCGGAAAACGAGATCAGCAAGAGCAGCAATGTATCGATTGCCAATCCGACGCTGGGTGGCCTCAATACCGGGGTTGATCTGGGGGTGAATGTGTCGGGTAACCGTGGCTTCAATGGCGAGGCCGATGCCAATCAGAGCAACAGCCTGACCGGTTCGATCACGGTAACCGTCGCTGAAGTCTTGCCGAATGGCATCCTGCGCGTGCGCGGTGAAAAGTGGATCACGCTGAACAATGGCGATGAATTGATCCGCATTTCCGGCCTGGTGCGCGGCGACGATATTGGCCCGGATAATACTGTGCTTTCCACCCGGGTGGCGGATGCGCGCATCACCTATTCCGGTCGTGGTGCCTTTGCCAATGCCAGTCAGCCCGGCTGGTTGAGTCAGTTCTTCATGAGCCCGATGTGGCCCTTCTAACGGAGTAATGGATCATGCGTCATTTCTGTCTGTTTCTCTGTCTGACCTTGCTGGCGCCCCTGGCCATGGCCGAGCGCATCAAGGACATCGCCAGTATTGCCGGCGTGCGCAGTAACCAGTTGATTGGTTACGGTCTGGTGGTGGGCCTGGATGGTACCGGTGACCAGACCTCGCAGACGCCCTTTACCGTGCAGACCTTCAACAACATGCTCAGCGAGTTTGGCATTACTGTACCGCCGGGTACGCGGATCCAGATGCGCAACGTGGCGGCAGTCGCGATTCATGCCGACCTGCCGCCCTTTGCCCAGCCTGGCCAGGCCATCGACATTACCGTGTCTTCGATTGGTAACGCACAGAGCCTGCGCGGCGGCAGCCTGCTGATGACGCCGCTGAAAGGGGCGGATGGCCAGGTCTATGCCATTGCCCAGGGCAATATGGTGGTGGGTGGTTTTGGCGCCGAGGGCGCCGATGGGTCACGGATTACCGTCAACGTACCCAGTGTCGGTCGTATTCCCCGTGGCGCAACGGTCGAGCGCGCGGTACCCAGTCCGTTCACCAATAAGGACCACCTGGTATTCAACCTGCACCGGCATGACTTCACCACCGCCAAGCGGGTGGTCGATACCATCAACGAGACCTTTGGCCCGGACGTTGCCCAGGCGATTGATGGCGGCTCCATTCGCGTGCGTGCGCCGCTGGACCCCAACCACCGGGTGGATTATCTGTCCATGGTCGAGAACCTGCGGGTAGAGCAGGGGGCGGCAACCGCTCGGGTCATTATCAACTCGCGTACCGGCACCATTGTGATTGGTCAGGATGTGCGCGTGCAGCCGGCTGCGGTGACCCATGGGGGTCTGACCGTGACCATCAGTGAGAATCCCGAAGTCAGCCAACCAGGCGCCCCCTTTGGCGGCGGCCAGACGGTGGTAACACCCAGTTCGCAGATCAATATCGAGGAAGGTGACAGCCGCATGTTTGTCTTCAACCCCGGCGTGTCACTCGATGAAATCGTCCGTGCGGTCAATCAGGTCGGGGCAGCGCCCGGTGATCTGATGGCCATTCTTGAAGCCTTGCGGCAAGCCGGTGCCTTGAGCGCCGAGCTGGTGGTCATCTGAGCGGAGGCCAACATGAACATCAACAGCAACAGTCTCAACTACAACGACCTGGCTGCCATGCAGCAGCTGGGTACCGGGGACAAGGCGAACAGCGAAGGCAACCTGCGCAAGGTCGCCGAGCAGTTCGAGTCGCTGTTTTTGAACATGATGGTCAAGAGCATGCGCGATGCCAACGCGGTGTTTGGTGAAGACAACCCACTGAATACCAACGCGACCCAGATGTACCAGGACATGTACGATAATCAGCTGACTATCCATATGTCAGAAAATCAGGGTGTCGGCCTGGCCGATGTGCTGATGCGCCAGCTGTCGCCCAAGGCTGCGCCCGGCCCCAGCGCGCAGACCAATCCTTTGTCCACAGCCGCTCCCGGCGGTGATCAGTCCGCGCTTCTGGCGCAGCGCCGTCTGGCAATGGTCAGCCGCTATGCGGCCTTGCAGAGTCAGGAAGCGACAGCCACCGGTCAGGCTGCTGAGGCGCCGGCGGTGCCTTTGGCCGAGCAAGTGCGTTCGCGCCGCCTGGCCAGCCAGGCAACCGCCCCCGCAGCTAATAGCCAGACAACAGCTAAAGCGGCTTCAGGCAATACCCGCTTTGACAGCCCTGAGCAGTTTGTCAGCACGCTGCTGCCCATGGCCGAAAAAGCCGCCCAGCGGCTGGGTGTAGAGCCCCGCTACCTGGTGGCCCAGGCTGCGCTGGAAACTGGCTGGGGTCGCTCGATGATCAAGGGCGCCAACGGCAGCAATAGCCACAACCTGTTTGGCATCAAATCCCATGGCGGCTGGCAGGGTGAAAAAGCCAGCACCCTGACCCATGAATACCGTGATGGTCAGCGGGTGCAGGAACGGGCCAGCTTCCGCAGCTATGCCAGCTTCGAGCAGAGCTTTGAGGACTATGTCGATTTTCTGCACACCAACGGGCGCTACCAGCAGGCACTGACGCAAACTGACAATCCGGATGCCTTCTTCCGTGAGCTGCAAAAAGCCGGTTACGCGACCGATCCGCAATATGCCCGCAAGGTAACGCAGATCGCGCGTCAACTGGCACCGGCGGCCGAGCAATTGGCTCAACAAGATAATGCTGCCAATGCAGCGGCGAGGGCCTGATTATGGCTGACCTCTTCAGTGTTGGTCTGACGGGTTTACGCGCGGCACAAACCAATCTGTCGGTGACCGGGCACAATATTTCCAACGTCAACACGCCGGGTTATAGCCGTCAGACCACGGTCCAGGCTGCTAATCCGGCGGGGAGTACCGGCGCCGGCTTTATCGGCAAGGGTGCTTCCATTGTCGATATCCAGCGCATCAGTAACCAGTTTCTGACCAACCAGCTATGGTCCAGCACCAGCCGTGACAGTGAAGTAAAGTCTTTCCAGAGCCAGATCGAAGAACTCAATAACCTGCTGGCGGGTGAGGCTACCGGTATTGCACCGGGCTTGCAGAAGGTCTTTGATGCCTTGCAGACGGCAGTTGAAGACCCCGCCAACCTGCCAGCGCGGCAGCTACTGCTGTCGGAAGCAGAAGGGCTGGCGGCACGTTTCAATACTGTGCAGCAATCGCTGGCGACCCAGAATAACTTCATCGGCAAGCAGATGGGGACCATTACGGATCAGGTCAACCGTCTGGCGTCCTCGGTAGCGAATTATAACGATGCCATCGGTAAAGCGGTGGCCAATGGCGGGCAACCCAATGACTTGCTCGACAAGCGTGATGAAGCCATTCGCAAGCTCAATGAACTGGTCGGTGTCACTGTGGTACCGCAGGACCAGAATACCCTTAATCTGTTTATCGGTACCGGCCAGCCGCTGGTTGTCGGTAATGATGCCTCCAGCCTGCGCGTTGTGCCGGGCCGCAGCGACCCAAGCCGGGTTGATGTGCAACTGGTCAGTGGCGGTGCGTCCCAGGATGTCACCGGGCTGATCAGTGGTGGTGAGTTGGGTGGGCTGATTCGCTATCGCACGGAAGTGCTGGATACTGCCCTCAATAGTGTAGGTCGACTGGCTCTTTCAGTGGCGGACGAGATCAACAGCCAACTGGGGCAGGGGCTGGATTTGAATGGCCGGGCTGGTGCTCCTTTGTTTGGTGACATCAACAGCGAAGCCAATGTGCAGTTGCGCAGCCGTGCTTTGCCCGGTAATCAGGATGATAATGCCCAGCTTAATGTGTTCATCGAAGACACCAGCCAGCTCACGACGTCTGACTATGAGCTGACCTTCAGTTCCGCGACTGACTTTACCGTGCGCCGGGTCAGTGACGGTGTGGTCAGTGGACCCTTTACTCTGGACCCAGCCAACCCACCGGTGATTGATGGTTTCAGCGTCGACCTGGATTCCGGCAGTCTGGCCAACGGCGATCGCTTTCTGTTGACGCCAACCCGCTTCGGTTCGGGGGGTATCAATGTGCAAATGCAGCGACCGGAAGAGCTGGCGTTTGCCGCCCCGGCGAAGATTGATGCCAGCCTGGATAATCGGGGCACCGGCAAGGTAAGCCAGCCTGATGTCACGGTCATACCGCCGGGGCAGACCGTTGAGGATATTGCCGGAGCGCTCGCTGGCGGCGTCAATATCGTATTCGATGGCAGCAACCTGACGTTGCAAGACGATGCGGGAAACCCTGTTCCGGCAAGCGCCATTACGGTGACACCGGGGCCTTTTACGCCTGGCCAGCGGCAAAGGGTTGAAGTTGAGGTAGATGGCTTTACCTTCGCAATGGAAATCAGCGGTTCGCCACTGGCCGGCGACAGTTTTGCCCTTCAGTATAATGAAGGTGTGGCCGATAACCGTAATGCCTTGAAGATTTCAGCCTTGCAAACCGAGGCGGTGCTGGGACAAGGTAATGGTGATCGGGGCTTTTCCCTGCTGGATGGTTACGGGGATCTGGTGCAGCGGGTTGGGACCAAGACGGCCCAGACGCGCACCGATGCCGAATCCACAGGAGCCATCCTCAAGCAAGCCACCAACAACCGTGATTCAGTCTCGGCGGTCAACCTGGATGAAGAGGCCACCAACCTGATCAAGTTTGAGCAATACTATAATGCCTCGGCTCAAGTGATTCAGATTGCGCGCTCTGTGTTCGACACACTGATCAACAGCATTCGCTGACGGGTAGCCATTATGCGTATTTCCACCATTCAGGCTTTCAACAACGGTGTCCGTGGCATCCAGGATAATTACTCCCAGATAACTCGCACCCAGGAACAGGTCAGCTCCGGCAAGCGTATCCTGTCGCCGGCGGATGACCCGGTCGCCACTGTGCGCTTGTTGCAGTTGGGGCAGCAAGGCAGCCAGATCAAGCAATATGAGGATAATCTGCGCGCGGCCCGCAACAGTCTGGTGCAGGAAGAAAGCATCCTCAATGCGGTCAACAACAACCTGCAGCGGGTGCGAGAGATCAGCCTGATGGCGGGTAACGGTGCCTACGATACCCAGGACCGCGTGGCGCTGTCGCAAGAGCTGGAGCAACTGGAAGACGAGTTGTTCCAGCTGTTCAATACCCGCAATGCCCGTGGCGAGTACCTGTTTGGCGGCTACCAGAGTGATCAGGCGCCTTTTGTGCGTAAATCTGATGGCAGTTATACCTATCAAGGCGACGAGGGCCAGCGCTCGATCCAGATCGGCAGCTCGAAAATGATTGCCATCAATGATAATGGCAAGTCATTGTTTGTTGATGTGCCCAACGTTAACCGGGTGAACACCGCTGCCCAGCCGGTTGATCCAGATAATCCGGGTAACGTGCGTATTTCATTAGGTGAAGTTGAGAACAAACGGCTGTATGACCAGAATTTTTACCCGAATGACGGTATTGTTATTCGTATTGGTGAGGACGGTGAAACCTATGAAATTCTGGAGCTGCCAGATCCCCCCAATCCTGAGAGTGTTCTTGAAACGGGCAGCCTGAAGGCTGGACCAGATGGTAGCTTCAGTATTCGCTATCAGGGTGTTGTGGTAAAACTGGATGGTGAGCTGCAAGAGGGTGATGAGTTCACTGTTGAGCGCGGTGACCTTGCCCCCGACAGTGGGAACCGGGAAAAACGCAGTATCCTGGATACTGTTGCCCTGCTGCGCGAAACCCTGGCCAACGATGCAGATGATACCGAGAGCCGCTTGCAGCGCCGTGATGTGCTGAGCCTGTCGGTCAGTAATATCGACAATGCGATGAACAAGGTACTCGGGGTACAAACCAGCCTGGGTGCCCGATTGAACATTATCGACTCATCGGAAAACGAGTTGGCCGATGCCAAGTTGATCAACCAGACCATTACCTCGGAACTGGAAGACCTGGACTACGCCGAAGCCCTGAGCCGCCTGAGCCTGCAGAGCGTGGTGCTGGAGGCGGCGCAGCAGAGCTTCGTCAAGATCAGCAGCCTGAACCTGTTCAACTTTATTCGCTGATCAGGCAGTCCGGAAACTCTGGATTGCCACGTCGGCGGATGGCCGCCCCGTTCTGCTCGCAATGACCGCTGTGGCAAGCTGGCGATGTCACCCTCTTGCTCTATCGCGGGGACGTGGCTTGCGCCGATCCATGGATCCGGGCGCTGTCTACCATGGATGGCCACGGGCTACGCCCTCGCCATGACGGCGAGTGGGCCATAGCTATTCATCGCCAAACACCCGGTCATCGCCCCACATCCCGTCACGGGACTCATTACCTCGTCATCGCGAGCCCGCAGCGGGGCTTTGGGCAGCGCGCTGGTCTGGGTTCCCACGTCGGCGGATGGCCGCGCCCTTCTTCTCGCAATGATCGCTTTGACATACTGCCGATGTCACCGCACAGCGTCATCGCGAGCCCGTAGGGCGTGGCGATCCAGGTTTTCGGTCAGTCTGCACTGGCCAGGGTATCCAGGATCGGGCATTCGGGCCGGTTATCGCCGTGGCAGCAGTCAGCCAGTTGCGCCAGGGTGGCGTGCATGGTCTGCAAATCCTGAATTTTCTGTTCCAGCGCCTGCAAGTGCCCCTGCACCAGTTGCTTGACCTCGCCGCTGCTGCGCTGACGGTCCTGCCACAGCGCCAGTAGCTGCGCGATCTGCTCCATGGAAAAGCCCAGGCTGCGGGCATGCTGGATAAAACGCAGGCTATGCAGATCGCTATCACTGTAATCACGGTAACCCGAGGCATTGCGCGCCACCTCTGGGAGCAGGCCAATCTGCTCGTAGTGGCGGATCATGCGTGGGCTCAGGCTGCTGGCGCGGGCGACTTCACTGATGTTCATGGCGTTTGATCTCCGGTTGCCAGCGTTTGAGCAAGAGCGCATTGGTGACCACGCTGACGCTGCTGGCGGCCATCATGGCGCCAGCCATCATGGGTGTCAGCAGGCCAATGGCGGCCAGCGGAATCCCCAGGCTGTTATAGATAAAGGCCCAGAACAGATTCTGGCGGATTTTTGCCCAGGTCTTGCGTGAGACCTGCAAGGCCGCCGGAATCAGCTGCAGCTCGCCGCGCATCAGGGTAATCCCGGCGCTGTGCATCGCAACATCTGTGCCCGTGGCCATGGCCATGCCGACATCGGCAGCCGCCAGGGCCGGGGCATCATTGATACCGTCACCAATCATGGCGACCTTGCGGCCCTGAGCGCGTAGCTCATTGACCACGTCTGCCTTGTGCTCAGGCAATACCTGGGCGCGCACCTGATCAATCCCCAGTTCGGCCGCAATGGCGCGCGCCGCTGCCTGGCTGTCACCGCTGACCAGCCAGCTGTCGATACCACTGGCACGCAGCTGCTCTACGGTGTCCCGGGCGCCGGGTTTGAGGCTGTCGGCATAGGCAATCAGGGCGACGACGTCAGCCGTTCCATCTCGTTCTGCCGCCAGCCAGGACAGGGTATGCCCCAGGGCTTCCTGTTCGGCGGCCTGGGCCTGCCAGGGTGCCAGGTCCAGCCCCTGTTCCTGCAGCAGGCGGGCATTACCCAGCCAGAGCTTTTGCCCATGCAGTACGCCGCTGGTGCCGCGCCCCGCATGGACAGTGAAGTCAGTTACCCGCTCCGCGCTCACGCCCTGGTCGTCGGCGTATTGGCGCAGTGCTGCAGCGAGTGGGTGTTCGGCGTCCTGTTGCAAGGCCAGGGCCTGCTGCAAGGCGGGTTCGGCCGATCGGTCATGCAGGGCGATAAAGGCCTGTACTGCTGGCTTGCCTTGGGTCAGGGTGCCGGTCTTGTCAAAAATCACCGTATCAATACCGTGGGCCAGTTCCAGTGCTTCGGCATCCCTGATCAGAATGCCATTGCGCGCTGCCACGCCGGTACCGACCATGATGGCGGTAGGGGTAGCCAGGCCCAGGGCGCAGGGGCAGGCAATCACCAGTACCGCGATGGCGTTGAGCAGGGCCGCTTGCGGGCCAATCAACAGGCTGCCAATACCCCAGGTCAGCAGGGCAATCACCACCACTATGGGCACAAAAATGGCGCTGACGCGATCGACCAGCCGCTGGATCGGGGCTTTCGATGCCTGGGCGCTTTCCACCAGACGAACAATGCTTGCCAGCAGGGTGTCCTGACCAACGCCCGTGGTATTGATCAGCAGCACACCGTCCTGGTTCAGGGCGCCAGCGCTGACCTTGTCGCCCGGCTGGCGACTGACCGGCAGGCTTTCGCCGGTGAGCATGGACTCGTCGACATGGCTGCCGCCTTCGATGACCTCGCCATCCACCGGGATGCGCTCACCCGGGCGCACAACAATATGATCGCCAGTCTGAATCTGCGCCAGCGGCAGCATCTGATCCCCCTCAAGGGTGCGTTTGCGCGCCTGGTCTGGCCGCAGCGCAGTCAGTGCGCGGATCGCTTCCAGGGTCTGGCCCTTGGCCCGGCTTTCCAGGTACTTACCCAGCAGCACAAAGGTAATAATGACCGCAGAGGCTTCATAGAAGAGTACCGGCATCTGCCCGCCGGGAGTGGTCAGTACGTTCCAGGTGCTCAATGACCAGCCAGCGGTTGTGCCCATGGCGACCAGCATATCCATATTGCCCGAGCGGTTGCGCAGGGCATGCCAGGCACCGCGATAGAAACGGGCGCCAAACCAGAACTGCACAATGCTGGCCAGCACCAGCTGCAGGTAAGCCGGCGGCATCCACTCCGGTCGGCCGAACATCTCCGGAAACATGGCAAAGGCCAGCGGGGTACTGAGAATAGCGGCGCCGATCAGGTGACGGCGTTCAATGCGCAGTTTGTGCTCTTGCACATCTTCACGGCTGCTTTGCGATTGCTCGTTATTCAGCCACTGGCCGGGGTAGCCGGCCTTGGCCAGGGCGGCGAGCAGAGTGTCCGGGTCTGTGCCGCTGACAAAACTGACGCGGGCCTGTTCGCTGGCCAGGTTGACTTCGACCTTGACCACACCAGGCACGCCAAGCAGGGCGGTTTCACTGCGGCGAACGCAGCCGGCACAGGACAGATTGCTCAGGCTGAGCTGACGGGTCTCCAGCGGCACTGCATAACCGGCTTGCTGCAGGGCGTCACATACCTCGGGCAAACGCTGGTCATCGCTCAGTTCGATACGCGCAGACTCGCTGGCCAGGTTGACCTCGGCCTGCAGGACCACACCGCTCTGGTGCAGGGCTTTTTCCACGCGGCTGACGCAGCTGCCGCAGCTCATGCCGCTGATGGGAAGGGTCAGTGTGCTCATGCAAGCCTCCTGAGGGTGAATGATCACAGCTTAGAGGTTTACATGATGTCAAGGTCAAGGGCTTTCTGCGCAGTGATCAGAGAAAGCCCATCGGTGGCTTGCCGGAGCCGCTGCCCAGCTTCAGGCCGACCTTGAGGATGCGGTCATTGTCCATGGCAGCGACCACCCAGGTATGGCCACTCCAATTCAGGCGGTCACCGACCACCGGATGGCGGCCAAAATGCCGGTAGAAAAACTCAGCCAGGGTCAGCGATGCCAGTTCATCGGGAATAACAAAACCATAAAAGCGCCCAACATCACCGAAATTAGCCTCGCCCTCGAGAATGAAGTCACCAAAGAAGCTGCGGTCCTCAAGATAGTGAGGCTTGTGAGTGATACTAAACAGGCGTGACAGCTCGGGTAAGTGTTCCGGCCGGCCAATGACGCAGAGCACGTCATTCAGGGCAAGCCGGGTACTACCGGTCGGATGCAGCAGTTGTTGCCCGCGAAACAGGGCCGCGATATGGCTATCGGGTGGCATTTTCAGGTTTCGCAGCTGTACGCCGACACACCAGTTGGCGTTATCCAGCTGGTAGACCAACATTTCGTATTGCTCGTTTACCACCATGTCGAGGCTGGTGCGGTGCAGGGGCTCGGGTTTAGGCGGGATCTCAACTTTGCACAGTCTGGCGGCCAGCGGCAGGCTGGCACCCTGGATCAACAGGGATACCAGCACCACAACAAAGGCAATATTGAACAGCAGCTGGGCATGCTCAAGGCCGGCGATCAGCGGGAAAATGGCCAGCATGATAGGTACCGCACCACGCAGCCCGACCCAGCTGATAAACACACGCTCACGCCAGTTGAAAACGAAGGGCGCCAGGCACAGCAGCACAGCAATAGGCCGGGCAACAAGAATCAGAACCAGGGCAATAATCAGGGCTGGAATAGCCGCCTCGAGCAGCCCCGTTGGCTTGACCAGCAAGCCCAGCATTAGAAACAGGCAGATCTGGCTGAGCCAGGCCATCCCGTCTTGCATGTGCAGGATGTTCTGCAGGTTGCGCAGACGGCTGTTGCCGATCACCAGTCCGGTCAGGAAAATCGCCAGAAACCCACTGCCGCCGACAATGTTGGTAACCGCGAACACCAGCACAGCACCGCTGGTGATCAATAAGGGGTAAAGCCCGGTGGCCAGGTTGACCCGATTGACCAGCCAGGCCAGCAAAAAACCGCCGAGAATACCGGTTACTCCGCCAATACCGAATTGCTGCACCAGTAGACCAAGAAATGCCAGGCTGAACTCGGTTTGACCGCTGGCCAGCATGGCGACCAGGGTGACAGTAAGGAAAATCGCCATGGGGTCGTTTGAGGCTGACTCGATTTCCAGCGTGGCGCCCACGCGCTGCTTCAGGTTGAGTCCCTTGCCACTGAGCATGGAGAACACCGCCGCAGCGTCGGTTGAGCCAACAATGGCACCGAGTAACAGGCCGGTCATCCAGTCAAGATCGAGAATATAAGCTGTGAAAGCGCCGGTAATGCCAGCGGTGATGACCACCCCCAGGCTAGCCAGTGAGATAGAGGACCACAATGCCACGCGGAAGTTGGCTACCTGAGTGCGCAAGCCACCATCCAGCAGAATAATCGCCAGTGCCAGGCTGCCAATGGTATAGGCGATATCGGCATTATCGAACACCAGCCCCCCGGGGCCATCTTCGCCGGCCAGCATGCCGACAAACAGGAAGATCAGCAGCAGGGGTACGCCGAGCCGAGAGGAAATCGAGCTGGCGAGTATGCTCACACTGAGCAGCAGGGCGCCAATCATGAAATAGGTGTTGATACTGTCCATAAATCTCCACAGGCAAGACGGATTGCAGTTGCAGTATACCTGTTGCTAGCAAGGCCATGCAGCGCAATTTAAGCAGTGCTATTGATGCACTGCATAGCGCTCAATGCATTACAGCCGGCATCTGCTCGGGTATAGTCGATAGACATTAAAACACTGGAGGGAGTATGGAGGCAGGCTTTTGGCATGAACGCTGGAACAAGGGTGAGACCGGGTTTCACAAGTCGCGGCCCAACCCCCTGTTGAGTCGCTGGTGGCCACACCTGGGTGTGGCACCCGGTGCGCCGGTATGGGTGCCCTTGTGTGGCAAAAGCCTGGATATGACCTGGCTGCGTGACCAGGGGCATCCGGTGTTGGGCATCGAGCTGGCGCGCAGTGCCCTGGAAAGCTTTGCCGCCGAGCAGGCGCTGCAGCTGGGCTGGCGTGAACAGGGTGAATTCGCGATCAGTGAAGGCGAGGGCTATTGCCTGTATTGTGGCGATTATTTTGGCCTCAAGGCGGCCGATGTTGCCTCGGTTCAGGGCGTGTATGACCGCGCCGCCTTGATCGCCCTGCCGGAAGCTATGCGCACACGCTACGTGGAGCACATGCGCAGCATACTGCCGGCCGGCTGGCGCCTGTTGCTGATTACCCTGGATTATCCGCAGGACCAGCGCCCCGGGCCGCCGTTCAGCGTACCTGATAGCGAAGTCCGCAGTCTGTTCGCCGGCTGTCGCATCGAGCTACTGGACGAGCAGGATGTGCTGGATGATCACCCGGTATTTCGTCAGCAGGGCATGACCCGGTTACAGGAACGGGTCTACCGGATCAGCCCCTGACTGTTCTGGCGCGGGTATTTGCCTGCGGTGACTTGTAACTTCCGTGCAAGCCGTTACAATGGCGCGGCCCGCTTGTCGCGGGTTCGTTATGGTGGCCTCGTCGGTCCCCTCGCAACGATCAGCCGTTAACCTGGTCAGGCCCGGAAGGGAGCAGCCACAGCGGTTATATCGTGTGCCGGGGTGTGGCTGGCGAGGTTACCACCCTTGATTTCCTTCCCCCTGTTCGCTCGTCTTTGCGTCTCGCAATGTCTGTCGGCATTGGTTACAGTAGCCGCTTGTTGACTGACCGATGTGGATAATCCCCAGCCCATGAGTTATCAGGTACTAGCCCGTAAATGGCGCCCGCGACTGTTCCGTGAAATGGTCGGGCAGACCCATGTGCTGCAAGCGCTGATCAATGCGCTGGACAACAACCGTCTGCACCATGCCTATCTGTTTACCGGCACCCGTGGTGTGGGCAAAACCACCATTGCCCGCATTCTCGCCAAGTGCCTGAACTGTGAGCAGGGCGTCAGCTCGGAACCCTGTGGTGTGTGTTCGGCGTGCCGGGAAATCGACGAAGGTCGCTTTGTTGACCTTATCGAAGTGGACGCTGCCAGCCGCACCAAGGTGGAAGATACCCGGGAACTGCTGGATAACGTCCAATACGCACCCAGTCGTGGTCGCTACAAGGTCTACCTGATTGACGAAGTACACATGCTCTCCGGGCACAGCTTCAATGCCCTGCTGAAAACCCTGGAAGAGCCACCCGAGCACGTCAAATTTCTGCTGGCGACCACGGATCCGCAGAAACTGCCGGTCACTATCCTGTCACGCTGCCTGCAGTTTTCCTTGAAGAACATGACGCCGGACAAGATCGTCGAGCATTTGCGTCATGTGTTGGCGGACGAGCAGATTCCCGCGGATGAAGACTCGCTTTGGCTGCTGGCAAGGGCAGCCGATGGCTCCATGCGCGATGCCCTGAGTCTGACCGACCAGGCGATTGCCTTCGGTAATGGTCATCTCGAGGTCAGTCAGGTGCGCACCATGTTGGGCACCATCGATCACACCCAGGTGTTTGGTTTGCTGGAGACCCTGGCTGCCGACGATGCGCGAGCTGCCCTGGCATTGGTTGCTGAATTGGCAGAGCAGGGCGCAGATTTTGCCGGAGTGCTGGCTGAGTTGATATCCACCTTGCAGCGTGTTGCTTTGGCCCAGGTGGTACCGGAAGCGGCTGACGCTGGTCAGGGCGATGCGGCCCGGGTGCTGGAGCTGGCACGCAGTATCAGTGCCGAGGATGTGCAGCTGTTTTACCAGCTGGCGCTGCATGGTCGACGAGACCTGCCGTTGGCACCGGAACCACGGGGTGGCTTTGAAATGACCCTGCTGCGCATGCTTGCCTTCCGGCCGGGTACCCTGGGTGACCCCGAGCACGCAGTGCCTGATCCAGCGGGAAAGCCAGCGCGGAGTAGCCAGGCCCAGGCTGACTCCGCATCAGCGGGGGCGCCGGCAGCAGCAACACCGTCCAGGCAAGGCCTGACCAATGCAGCTGAACAAGGCGCCGGTGCTCAGCCTGAGACTGTCGCAGCCGCGCCGCCTGCGTCTGAACCGGAACCTCAGGCGCCGCTTGAGCCTGCTGCGCAGGTTCCTGATACCCGGGGTGCAAACCCGACCGGGATTGCTGAAGCCGCTCGGCCGGCGGCTCCGCAGCCATTGAATACCGCTACTCCGATCAAGCCACCACAGCACGAACCGCCCGCTGAATGGCTGCAGGCTGGCCCCGACGAGCCGGGTGATGAACCTGGTGATCAGGACGAGGAGCTTGCCCTGGCAGCCTATCAGGCTGACTGGTCACCGGCTGCCGAGCCAGATGTCACCACGGCCAGCGATGCAGTCAGCGATTTGCCGGTCGCCACTGGTCTGGCTGCCGACTGGCTGGCACTCTTCCCGCGCCTGGCCTTGAGTGGCCTGACCCTGAGCATTGCGGCGCATTGTCAGTGGGTGCGGCAAGAGGGTAACCAGTGGTTGCTGCATCTGGACCCGGGCAACAGCGCCTTGTATAACGATAACCACCGGCAACGCCTGCAACAGGCAGTCAGTGACTGCACCGGTGAAGCGGTTGAGCTCGCGGTCGACGTCGCAGCGCCAACGCAGGAGACCCCCGCGATTGCCGAAGCCCGGCGTCGTCATCAGCGTCAGTTGGCGGCTGAAGCGAGTATCCAGGCTGATCCGTTGGTACAGGCATTGATCAAGGACTTTTCCGCGCGGATCTGCGAAGACAGCATCCGTCCCCAGGACATAACCCCGAATCAAGAGAGGACGTAATGATGAAAGGCGGCATGGCAGGCCTGATGAAGCAGGCGCAGGAAATGCAGGAAAAAATGCAGAAAATGCAGCAGGAGCTGGCCAATGCAGAAGTCACCGGTCAATCCGGCGCTGGTATGGTCTCCGTGGTCATGAACGGACGCCATGATGTGCGCCGCGTCAGCATTGATGACAGGCTGATGAGTGAAGACAAGGAGATCATTGAGGATCTGGTCGCGGCTGCCTTCAATGATGCAGTGCGCAAGCTGGAACAGCACAATCAGGAAAAGATGTCCGGTCTGACTGCCGGGATGAACCTGCCCGACGGTTTCAAGATGCCCTTTTGAGGCCGCTGCATGAGCTTTAGTCCACGCATTCGGCAGTTGATTGATGGCTTGCGCGGTTTGCCCGGTGTCGGCCCGAAAACGGCCCAGCGCATGGCGCTGCATCTGCTCGAACGTGACCGTAGTGCCGGCAGCCAGTTGGCCGCCGCGCTGGATGCGGCCATGGATGGCGTCGGTTACTGCCAGCGTTGCCGCAGCCTGAGTGAAGAGGATATCTGCCGGCTGTGTGCTGACCCGAGCCGGGACGACAGTCTGCTCTGCGTACTGCAAAGCCAGGCGGATGTCTGGGCAGTTGAGCAGGCCGGTGGGTATAACGGTCGTTACTACGTACTCAAGGGCAGTCTGTCACCTATCGACGGCCTGGGCCCGGAGGAAATCGGGATTCCCGGTCTACTGGCCAGTCTGCAGGGCAAAGAGGTAGCAGAAGTGATTCTGGCTACCAACCCGACGGTAGAGGGCGAGGCCACTGCCCATTATATTGCCGGCTTGCTGCGCCCCAAGGGCATCAAGCTTTCGCGCCTAGCGCATGGCATTCCCCTGGGTGGTGAGCTTGAGTTTGTTGACGGTGGCACCCTGGCCCACGCGCTGGCCGGGCGTACCACGCTGATCTAGCAGTTGACGCTTTACCGATAAAGGCCGGGATTTTTCCCGGCCTGTTCACGAGGCCAGTCGCCCCGTCTGGTAATCGACAATGGCCTGCTGGATTTCCTGCGGGCTGTTCATCACAAAAGGCCCGTATTGCACGATAGGTTCGCCTATCGGCTTGCCGGCAATCAGTAATGCCCGCGTGCCCGCACTACCTGCCTGCACGGTCAGTTCGCCGCCGGCACTCAGACGCCCCAGCTGTTTGGGCTGCAAAATGGCGCTGCCCTGGCTGCCATCAATGCGCAGGTCGCCCTCGTAAACGTAGAGCATGGCCGTATGCTGGTCCGGGACAGGTAGCGTCAGGGTTTCCTCGGCGGTCAGCTGCAGGTCCAGATACAGCGGTTCAGTACTTTTGCCCTGGATCGGGCCTTGCAGCACTGCGCGGTCGAGAGCCAGCGTGCCGGCAATCACCTTGACGCTGCCACCACCGGGCAGGTGGCCGCTGGCAACGGCATCTGCCGGCAAGTCCTGATAGTTGGCAGGTTGCATCTTTTCTGCCGCTGGCAGATTGATCCACAGCTGAAAGCCACGCATGCGGCCGCTGTTCTGCTGCGGCATCTCGGAATGGATAATGCCACGTCCGGCCGTCATCCACTGCACACCGCCCGGCTCCAGCAGGCCCTGGTTACCCATATGGTCCTCATGCAGCATGCGACCTTCGAGCATATAGGTAACCGTCTCGAAACCTCGATGGGGGTGAGCGGGAAAGCCGCCGATGTAGTCTGCCGCTGAATCGGAGCCAAACTCGTCCAGCATCAGGAAAGGATCGAAACGCTCGGGACCCTGGCCACCAAAGACACGGGTCAGTTTGACGCCATCACCGTCTGACGCAGGACGGCCAATCAGTTTTTCTACCAGGTTACGGGCTTGAACAGTCATGCAAACCTCCTCGGTCAGCGGAGCCGGCGAAACGGCCGGCTCAAATCATGACTGCAGTGTATGATTAAATTTTTAGCAGTAATAGTAGAAAAAAGTGAAGCTTTGTATCAGTCAGTTAGATGTATCTGCGGTTGCTTCGGCTTCGATTTTTTCCACTTCCTTGGTGATGCGCTCATAGGCTTCGCAGGCGCTATGGCCGCTGCGAGTCGGGTCTTCAACCTGCAGTTCGATCAGTCGCTCATTGATGCGTTGCAGCATCTCGGCATCACCATAGGCGACGCGATTGAGTGTGTCGGCCAGTTCGGCACCTTTTGCCATGGCGTCGTCAGCGGTGCATTCATCGGCCATGGCCGGCACTGCGGCCAACAGGCCACAGCACAGCAGGGTGGCAAGCAGAGGGCGTTTCATAAGCAGTTTCCTCGATGGAGTTCTCTGCCATGGTAGCTGTACTCGGGTCAGCTTCCAAGCGGCAAGGCTCAGACCAGAGCCTCGCGCACCTGAAGCAAACGCATTGAGTTGGTGCCGCCGCGCGAGTTGTACACATCGCCCTTGGTCAGAATCACCCAGTCGCCTGGTTGAATCAGTTCGCGTCGGAGCAGGGCTTCAAGCGCATACTGGTCCACTTCGCTGGAGAGCATTTCAGTGGGATTGAAGGCAACGCCGGTGACCCCGCGCATCAAGGCAGCGCGGCCCAGGGTATGCGGGTGCGGGGACAGGGCAAAGATGCGCACGCCAGAGCGGATGCGGGACATTATCAGCGGTGTATAGCCAGTTTCGGTCAGGCTGATAATCGCCGTGACGCCAGGGAAGTGGTTGCCCGCATACATGGCCGCCAGGGCGATGGTCTCGTCGCAACGGGTAAACGCCTGATATAGACGATGGCCGGACTGTTGATTGCTTGGGTGTTTTTCGGCACCCAGGCAGATGCGGTCCATGGCCTTGACGGCATCGATCGGGTAACTACCGGCAGCGGTTTCCCCGGACAGCATGACCGCGTCGGTGTAGTCCAGGGTGGCATTGGCCACATCGGAGACTTCGGCGCGGGTCGGAAGCGGGCTGTGAATCATCGACTCCATCATTTGCGTCGCGGTGATCACCAGTTTGTTCTGTTTACGGGCACGGCTGATGATGTGCTTCTGGATGGCTACCAGCTCGGCATCGCCGATCTCGACCCCCAGGTCACCGCGCGCGACCATCACGCCATCACTGGCCTGGATCAGGCCATCCAGCGCGGCATCATCAGCTACGGCTTCGGCACGCTCGATCTTGGCAATCAGCCAGGCATCGGACTCACTGTCCTTGAGCAACTTGCGGGCCATGTGCATATCGCTGGCATCGCGCGGGAAAGACACGGCAACGTATTCCATCTGCAATTCGGCAGCCAGGCAGATATCGGCGTGATCCTTGGGCGTCAGTGCTGCTGCCGAAAGCCCGCCACCACGGCGGTTGATGCCCTTATGGTTGGACAGATCGCCACCGACCATGACCTGGCAGCGCACTTCATCACGGCCAACGCTTTCAACCTGTAGCACCACACGGCCATCATCCAGCAGCAATTCGTCGCCGGCGCGGCAGTCGTCAACCAGTTGCGGATAGTCGATACCCACCACATCCTGGTTACCGGCATCCAGCGGATGGCTGGTTGACAGGCGGAAGTTGTCACCGGGTTCCAGGTGGATGTGGCCGTCAGTAAAGCGGGCGATGCGGATCTTTGGCCCCTGCAGATCACCCAGCAAGGCAACATGACAACCTTGTTCGGCGGCAGCCTCGCGCACCCAGGCAGCGCGCTGGCGGTGCTCGTCGGCGTTACCGTGGGAGAAGTTCAGGCGGGCTACGTTTATGCCGGCACTGATCAGTGCGGCTATCTGTTCCGGGCTGTCACAGGCAGGCCCCAGGGTTGCGACTATCTTGCAGCGGCGTTCGGCCACGGGCAGCTCCTTCTGGCAATCAGCGAAAGTGATCCTTACTATAGAACAGAATCAAGCCCTCAAGTCCAGCGGAGCCAGCATGCATCCAGTCGTTATGGAAGTTACCGAACGGATTCGCCAGCGCAGTGCCAGTAGTCGACGCGCCTGGCTGGCGCAGATGGATGCCGCCAGCGGTTCGCAGGAAGGCCGGCAGCGCCTGTCTTGCGGCAACCTGGCCCATGGCATGGCGGCCTGCAGCGAAACCGACAAACAGCGGATTCGCCTGCCGGATGCGATCAATCTGGGCATCGTCAGTGCCTACAATGACATGCTGTCTGCCCACCAGCCCTATGCGGATTTTCCGGCGCAGATCAAGCAGGCTGCGCACGCCATGGGCTGTACCGCCCAGGTGGCAGGCGGCGTGCCGGCCATGTGTGACGGGGTCACCCAGGGTGAGCCGGGCATGGAGCTGTCGCTGCACAGTCGCGACGTGATTGCCATGGGTACGGCTGTGGCCCTGTCGCATAATATGTTTGATGCGGTGCTCTGCCTGGGCGTGTGCGACAAGATTGTGCCCGGGCTGCTGATGGGCGCGCTGCGCTTTGCCCAGTTGCCGGTGCTTTTTGTGCCTGCTGGCCCCATGGCGTCCGGTCTGCCCAATGATGAGAAGGCCGCCGTGCGCCAGCGCTATGCCGCCGGCGAAGTCAGTCGCGAAGAGTTGCTGGATGCCGAAATGCGCTCCTATCACAGCCCCGGCACCTGTACCTTCTATGGCACTGCCAATACCAATCAGTTGTTGCTGGAGGCCATGGGTCTGCAATTACCCGGTAGTTCCTTTGTCCACCCGCATAGCCCCTTGCGCGCGGCGCTGACCATAGCGGCCAGTGAGCAGGCGATCAGGTTGGCGCGCAGCAAGACCCGGCTGGCGGATATGTTTGATGAGCGCAGCCTGGTCAATGCGGTGGTCATGCTGCTGGCCAGTGGCGGGTCGACCAATCTGACCCTGCATCTTGTTGCGATTGGCCAGTCGGCCGGTTTGCAGCTGCGCTGGGATGACATGGCAGCACTCTCGGCGGTGGTGCCCAGCCTGGCGCGCATGTATCCCAATGGTAGCGCGGATATCAACCAGTTCCAGGCCGCTGGCGGGCCGGCCTGGCTGTTTCGCGAGCTGCTGGCTGCCGGCCTGTTGCATGCGGATGTCAACACTGTTGCGGGCCAGGGGCTTGAGCATTACACCCGCGAGCCGGTGCTGCGCCAGGGTCAGCTGCACTGGCAGGAGGGGCCGTCAGCCAGCCTGGATGAGCGTATCCTGCGTGGCCACACTCATCCTTTTGCGCCTGATGCGGGCCTGTGTCTGGTGGAAGGTAATCTTGGGCGCGGCATTCTCAAGGTGTCTGCAGTAGACCCGGCGCACTGGCAGGTCAGCGCACCCTGCCGGATTTTCCATAGCCAGAGCGAACTGGTTGCTGCCTTCGAGGCCGGTGAGCTGGAACGTGACCTGGTGGCGGTGGTGCGCTTTCAGGGGCCACAGGCCAATGGCATGCCGGAATTGCACAAACTGACACCCTATCTGGGCGTATTACAGGACCGGGGCTTCAAGGTGGCCCTGGTTACCGATGGGCGGATGTCCGGTGCCTCTGGCAAGGTGCCGGCGGCCATTCATGTCTGCCCGGAGGCGGCGGCAGGCGGCCCGCTGGCGCGGCTGCGTGACGGCGACCTGATCGAGCTGGACGCACACACGGGTAGCCTGGCGGTGGCTGTCAGCCCGAGTGAATGGCAGGCCCGCGAACCCGAGTCCATGCCTGATGAGCCAGCTCGCGGCTGGGGCCGTGAGCTGTTTGCCTTTATGCGCGCAGCCGTCAGCCCGGCGGAGCAGGGCGCCAGCAGCTTCACGGCTGGCCTGCGACTTGCCGATAGTGAGTCGCAGCCATGACAGTGGCGGAAGACTGCGCCCGGCTGGGGGTGAACTGGCACCTGTGCAGCGATGCTGACGAGCAGGTGCAGTGGCTGGCCGGACAGGTTGCGGATGTCTTGCAGGACGCTATCGCACGCAATGCTGTGGCGCATCTTGCAGTATCCGGTGGCCGTAGCCCGGAAGCCTTTTTGCGCCAGCTGGCCGGTTATGAATTAGACTGGTCAGCCGTTCGCCTGACCCTGGTTGATGAACGCTGGGTGCCGCCGGCGCATAGCGACAGTAACGCCGGGTTGGTGCAACGCTGCTTGGCCGAGCGTTGGCACAGCCTGCAATGGTTACCCTTGTACCGTGGCGACAGTCCGGTAGCGGATGCCCGGGCCGCCGCTGCCGAGCTGGCAAGCTGGGGCAGGCTGGATGCCGTGGTATTGGGTATGGGCGCTGATGGCCATACCGCCTCGTTATTCCCCGATTTACCGGACTGGCCGGCGCTGTGCGCAGCAAGCAATCCGGATTATTGTGTGGCCTTGCCGGCGACAGGGTCGCGCCAGCCGCGCCTGAGCCTGACCGGCCGCTTGCTGCACAGTGCGCCGCGGCAATTGCTCGCACTCAGCGGTCAGGCTAAGCTGGATACATTACAACGGGCTTGTGACGCGCCGTCGGCCTTACCAGTTGGCGCCTTTCTCAAGCCCCCCCTGGACATTGTCTACAGCCCATGAGGCTGAATGGATGCACATGAGCCTGGCTGACAATACCCGCATGCTGGACCAGATCTTTGCCCGTACCCCGCTGTTGCCGGTGCTTAGCATCCAGCGCGAGAGTGATGTATTACCCCTGGCTGACGCCCTGGCCGCGGGCGGGGTGACTACCCTGGAAGTGACCCTGCGCACCGCGCTGGGGATCAAGGCAATTGCCCGTTTGCGTGCTGAGCGGCCGGGGCTGATCATTGGCGCCGGTACGGTGCTGGATGGCCGGCAGTTTCAGTCAGTCATTGATGCCGGGGCGCAATTTGTCGTGACCCCTGGATGCACCGATGAGCTGCTGACCCTGGGCTTGGACAGCCCGGTCCCTTTGCTACCGGGTATTGCCACCGCTTCGGAAATCCTTATGGGCTATCGCCTGGGCTATCGCCGCTTCAAGCTGTTTCCGGCGGAAGTGGTCGGTGGTCTGGCGGCACTCAGGTCCTTTTCAGGGCCCTTCCACGGTATCCGTTTTTGCCCGACCGGGGGGATTGGCCTGGGTAAGTTGGCTGATTACCTGGCGCTGGATAATGTAATGGCGGTGGGTGGCACCTGGATGGCGCCTAAGGCATTGGTCGAGCAAGGTGATTGGGCTGCGATCAGCCGTTTGTGCGAGGAGTCCCAGCGCTTGCTGCCCGCCAGGGCATAAGCCTGGCGGGAGCGAGCAGGGGAGTTACAGCTCGGGTTTGCTCGGGTCGACAAAGTCATCCGGCTTGATCACCAGTACGTCGCAGCCGGCTTCGTCAAGCAGGCGCTCCGCCGTATGCCCGATCAGCGCGCTGTCCAGTCGTGAGCGGGACACGGCGCCCATCACCAGCAGATTGATACTCTGCTGCTCGATAAACTCGGGAATCGCCTCTTCCGGATAGCCCTGCAGTAAATGGCTGTGCTGGCTGTCTACCCCGCAGTTCTCGGCCATCTCGTTGAAGGCCTTGGCGTGGCGATCACGTACGTCACCGGCATAGCCGTCGTAGTCGGTAATCACGCTGGCATCGAACACCAGGGTGCGTGGCAAGGGGTTGTAGCAGTGGGCAATATGCAGCTGAGCAGCCGCCTTGTGGGCAAGAATATCGGCCACGCCGATCAGTTTGCGGTCCAGTGCGGCGGGTTTATCAGCATCATGCAGCGGGTCAACGCTGGCGCAAATATGTTGAAGCGGGTCATCGGCCTTTTTCACCAGCCACAGCGGCACTTCACAGTGGCGAATCAGCTGCCAGTCCGTGTTGGTCAAGAACAGTTTCTTGATCGGGTTGTGATGATGCGTGGTTTTCAGCACCAGATCCGGGTCATGCTCGTTGATGGCGCGCAGAATGTGCCGGTCACGGCGTTTGCCCCAGACCGCCTGGGTGGTCACCTTGTTGCCCTTCTGGCGAATCGGTCTGGCCAGCTTTTCAAGGGTATCGGTATGGTGCTCGAGTAAGGAGGCGCGGGCTTTTTCCAGGCCGGGTGTATCAAATAACCAGCCACCATCCAGCGCTGCTACATACTCGACCATGAACAGGGTGACATCAGCCTCCGGATACAGGTCACAGAGCTGGGCTGCACGACGCAGGCAAGGTTGATCATCTTCGCTGGTAGGGTCGATAACGACCAGTAAATGTTGCAGATCCATAATGACACTCCTAGACAAGGCATGGGATCAGTCTAGATCAGCCGGCACAAAAGTGAAGTGATCCAGATCAAGTCAAGAATAAGCGGTAGCTGCCGATAAGCTGGTCAGCGTTTTTTACGGAATCAAGACCCATGACCAGCAGACCTTTGATATATGCCCTGTTGACTGCCACTGCGCTCTTGTCAGGCTGTGCGGCTGGCCCGCATAGCTATATTGACCGTGCCTATCAGGCTTATGACGCCGGGTCCTGCGAGCAGGCCCAGCGAGCGCTGGCCAAGGCCGAGCACCGCAGCCGCTCGCGTAGCCACCTGCAACCGGAAATTTCCCTGTTGCGCGGGCTGTGTCTGGAGCGGCAGGCGCTGTACCTGGATGCAGCCCAGACTTATCGCTTCATGATCCGGCATTATCCGCATAGCGAGTACAGTTATCGTGCTGGTGCACGGCTGGAAACTTTGCGCCAGCTGGGCTATGTCGATCCTGAACAGTCGCTGGAGCCGCAGAACTGACGACTGGCGAGCATGCTGATGAGTTGCGGTGGTTTAAAGGCAGGCCGGAGTTTGCCTGCTGGCCGCTGCATTAGAGTGCCAGCTAGTTTTATTGACCCGGTACAGGGTTGATCGGTTAACCTGCCCATTTGTGGCGGAAACCGGCAATGGCAAACACATTCTTCTGGTATGACTTTGAATCCACCGGCATTGATCCGCGGCGTGATCGCCCTTTGCAGGTCGCGGGTATCCGCACTGACAGCGAGCTGAATGAAATTGCCGAGCCGCTGTGCATCGACAGCCAACTATCGCCGGATATTCTGCCGCACCCCCAGGCCTGCCTGGTCACTGGTATCGGGCCTGAGCGCGTGATGGCCGGGTTGCCGGAAGCTGAATTCATCCAGCGCCTGCATAACGAGATGATTCAGCCGGGCACTTGCAGTGTGGGCTACAACAATCTGCGCTTTGATGACGAGATGGCGCGGTTCAGTTTTTACCGTAACTTTCACGACCCCTACGCGCGCGAGTGGCAGGGCGGTAACAGCCGCTGGGACCTGCTGGATGCCTTGCGTGCCGCGCATGCACTGCGCCCGGACGGGATTGAATGGCCACAGCAGGATGACTTTACCTCCTTGCGGCTGGAGTTGCTCACGGCTGCCAATGGCATCGATCATGGGCAGGCGCACGACGCACTGGCCGATGTGCGCGCCACTATCGCCATGGCGCGCTTGCTGCGTCAGGCGCAGCCACGTTTGTATGACTACTTGCTCGGGCTGCGTGACAAGCGCCAGGTAACCAGCCTGATTGACTTGCAAGGGGTACGCCCGCTGGTGCATGTGTCCGGACGTTTTGGCCGGGAACGCAAGGGTCTCGGCGTGGTGTTGCCGCTCGCCTGGCATCCGCAGAACCGCAATGCCCTGATTGTCTATGATCTGGCGGCGCCACTTGAGCTGTTGCAGGAGCTGGATGCGGAGCAGTTGCGTCAGCGACTCTATACCGCCACAGAGGACCTGGCGCCCGGCGAGCAGCGCCCCGGTCTCAAGTTGGTACATATCAATAAGTGCCCGGTACTGGCGGATACCAAGGTATTGCGTCCGCAAGACTGCGAGCGGCTGCAGCTGGATTTACCTTTCTTGCTTGGGCAAGCCGAGCTATTGGCCGGATGGCGCACCCAATTGCTGGGTAAACTGCATCAGGTGTATAGCGATAACCGGGTTGAACAAGGCGAGGAAGATGCAGAAACCTTGCTCTACGCCGGTTTTATCAGTGATCAGGACCGGCGACTGCTCCCCGAGATTCGCCAGGCCGTTGGTGAAACCCTGAGCCATACACAATGGCCATTGCAGGATCAGCGGCTGCAGGATTTGCTTTTCCGTTATCAGGCGCGCAACTTTCCTGACACACTGAGTGCAGCACAAATGAATAGCTGGATGCAGTTTTGTCGTCAACGCCTGGCCGGGGAATTACCGGGGGCGCCGCGCACCTTGCAGGTATTCAGAACAGAATTGGAGCAGGTCATGGCGCAGGCCAGTGAGGAACAGAAAGTCTTGTTACAGGCGTGGAAAAGTTACAGTGCAGAATTGGCCGATTATTTGAAAATGTAACCGTTGTTTAATCGGTGAGACACAAAAAAGGGCAGAGAAATCTGCCCTTTCAAGTTATAACGGCCCGATCAACCGATAATGGTCATCCAGGATTCTACGGTGTCATTACCGTATTCCTGTTTCCAGGCTTTCAGGGTTTTGTGGTTGCCACCCTTGGTTTCAATAACGTCACCGTTGTGCGGGTTCTTGTATTGCTTGACCTTGCGCGGGCGCTTGCTACCCGTCGGCTTGCTGACGCGGGCAGCAGGGGCCAGTTTGTTGTCCGGATCAATAATGGCAATCACATCTTTGAGTGACTTGTTGTACTGGTTCATCAAGTCACGCAGCTTTTCTTCAAACTCGATTTCTTTCTTCAGTTTGTCATCATTGGACAAGGCATTGAGCTTGTCGGTCAAGTCACGAATCTGATCTTCCAGCGAACGGTACTCTTGCAGCTTTGACATGGAGTGTCACCTGTTTGGGGATGAGGGAAATGGTTAAAACTTGATCGACGGCAATAATAGATAGTTGGTAGTAAAAGTACAAGTGAACTTAGTCGGTTTTTGCTAAAGCCTGTGCAACAAAAGAAGGCAGTTAAAAGAAGTCAGGTAAATACTTGAAACTTGAGTATGGCCGCTGATTTTGTGCTGCAGGCAGAGTACTATGCCTGACCTGAGTGAACCGCATTAACAGGCCTACTATATGCACACCTATCGTCTTGTCACTGCTTGCCCGGACCGGGTAGGTATCGTTTCCAAAGTCAGTAACCTGCTGGCAACTTACAACGGCTGGATTACCGAGGCCAATCACCACTCGGATAACTTGAGCGGCTGGTTTTTCATGCGCCATGAAATCAAGGCAGACTCCTTGCCCTTTGACCTGGATGGCCTGCGCACGATTTTCACGCCGATTGCCGCGGAATACCAGATGGACTGGTGGGTCAGCGACTCCCGCCAGCAGAAAAAGGTTGTGCTGATGGCCAGCCGGGAGTCCCACTGCCTGGCCGATTTGCTGCACCGCTGGCATAGCGGCGAACTCGACTGTGAAATTACCAGCGTGATCTCTAATCACAATGACCTGCGCTCCATGGTCGAATGGCACGGTATTCCATTCCACCATGTGCCGGTCGATCCGGCAGACAAGGCACCGGCCTTTGCCCGGGTCGCCGACCTGGTGCGCCAGCAACAGGCAGACTGTATCGTGCTTGCACGCTATATGCAGATCCTGCCGCCGGAACTCTGCGCTGAATACGCGCACCGCATTATCAATATCCATCACAGCTTCCTGCCGTCCTTTGCTGGCGCCAAGCCTTACCATCAGGCGGCGGTGCGCGGGGTCAAATTGATCGGTGCTACCTGCCACTATGTAACCGAGGAGCTGGATGCCGGCCCTATCATCGAGCAGGATGTGGCGCGTATCAGCCATCGGCAGAATATTGAGGATCTGGTACGCCTGGGCAAGGATGTCGAGAAAATGGTGCTCTCCCGTGGCCTGCGCTATCACCTGGAGGATCGCGTGCTGGTGCATGACAACAAGACGGTTGTTTTCAGCTAAGCTGAGAGCAACAGCATTGCTTGCGCACAACAAGGAGTCACTATGCTCAAATCCGTCAAAGTCCGCGATTACATGACCATTGATCTGGTCACCTTCAAGGCCGATATGGACCTGTTCAAGGCCATTGATGTGTTGCTCAATAACCGTATCTCCGGGGCGCCAGTGGTTGATGATGAAGGCCATCTGCTGGGTTTGTTGTCAGAAAGCGACTGCCTGCGGGGTATTTTATCCGGCAGCTATCATGAAGAAGCCGGCGGCACGGTCTCCTCGGTCATGACTGTGGTGGTGGAAACCATTGATGCGGATGCCGATATCATCAAGGCAGCCGAGCATTTTATTCACAAGGGCCGGCGGCGCTTGCCGGTGATGGATGAGGGCTTGCTGGTCGGGCAGATCAGTCGGCGTGATGTCTTGCGTGCGGTCAAGGCTTACAACGACCACGAAGCGCCAAAATGAACGTAATCGATAGTGAGCAGGACGATAACGAGCTGGGCGTGCTGGACCAGGCCGCTGCAGCCATGCCACCGGTTTTAGGCGGCGGCTGCCTGTCTCGCTATGACCCTGCTGCGCTCAATGCCGAGTCCGGCGCGGACTATGCCCAGGCGCAGCAGTTACTGCAGCTGGCGCGGCAGTCAGTGGGTCTGATCGACGACTGACTGCCGGCAAAGCTCAGGTACGGAACTTGCTGACCAGGTTCTGCAGCTCATTGGCCAGTCGCGCCAGTTCCTCACCAACAGAATAATGACGCCGAGGGTGATCATCATGGCCAGGCGCAGCAGGCTGCTGAAGTTCTCTTCACTTTCGGTAAACTGGTTTTCGGCTGCAGCGAGCTGCGTCTGGACCAGTTCCCTGGCGGTGGACTGTAATGACATGAACGCAGGTTGCAGACGGGTCAGAATGGCCCGGTTGGAATCTTCAAAGCGCCCCTGTTGCATGAAGTCATAGGCCGGGCGAACACCTTGCTCGATCAACTGATCCAGCTGGCGCTGAAAATTACCCACGATCTGCTGTTCGGCCGGGCTCAGGTTGCCACCCAGGTAACTGCGCAGGTGTTCATCCAGCGTTGCCAGGTTACGGTCAACGGCGTCCACTTGCTGCCAATGGCAAAAGGGGTACGTAAAAACGTACCCCCTTTGGTCTGTGCTCAGGCAGAGGCTGTTTCGGCCTTTTCTGCCTTGGCTTCAGCCGGATCCGCAGTGCGGATCAGGTGGTCAAAGGCAGCCAGTGCAGCGGTTGAACCACCGCCCATGGCGATAATGATCTGTTTGAACGGCTCGGTGGTCGCATCGCCGGCGGCAAACACGCCGGGTATGGATGTGGCACCGCGCGCATCAATTTCGATCTCGCCAAACTTGCTCAACTGCAAGCCACTGTCTTTCAGCCATTCGGTGTTCGGAATCAGACCGATCTGGACGAAGGTACCGGCCACATCCAGCTGCTTGCTCTCACCGCTGACACGGTCGGTATAGGTCAGGCCAATCGCCTTCTTGCCATCACCGCGGACTTCAGTGGTCTGCGCGTTCTTGATGATGGTGATATTGGCCATTGAGCGTGCCTTGCGCTGCAACACTTCATCGGCGCGCAGGGTGTCAGCAAACTCCAGCACAGTGACGTGCTCGACAATACCAGCCAGGTCAATTGCCGCTTCAATACCGGAGTTACCACCACCGATCACCGCGACACGCTTGCCCTTGAACAGCGGACCATCGCAGTGCGGGCAATAGGCAACTCCCTTGCCGCGGTACTCCTGCTCGCCAGGCACGTTCATTTCACGCCAGCGGGCGCCGGTGGAGAGGATCACCGAGCGGCTGCGCAGGGTCGCGCCATTCTCCAGGCCAATCTCCACATACTCGCCGCCTTTCAACGAGCTGGCTTTCTGCTCGGTCATCAGATCAACGTCATACTCTTTGACGTGCTGTTCCAGCTGGGCAACCAGTTTCGGGCCCTCGGTATAGGGCACGGAGATAAAGTTCTCGATGCCGACAGTATCCATGACCTGGCCGCCGAAACGCTCGGCTACCACACCGGTACGAATACCTTTACGTGCAGCATAGATAGCTGCTGAAGCACCGGCCGGGCCACCACCGACGACCAGCACATCGAAGGGTTCTTTCTGGCTTAGTTCCATCGCCTTGCGCTTGGCGGCACCCTTGTCGATCTTGTTGACGATTTCAGGCAGCGTCATACGACCGCTACCGAAGGTCTCGCCGTTGAGGAATACGGTCGGTACCGCCATGATCTGGCGCTCTTCAACTTCATCCTGGAACAGGGCACCGTCAACCATCACGTGAGTGATGTTGGGGTTCAGCGTGGCCATCAGGTTCAGCGCCTGAACTACGTCCGGACAGTTCTGGCAGGACAGGGAAATATAGGTCTCGAAATGAAATTCACCCTGAATGTTGCGGATCTGCTCCAGCAGGGCCGGATCTGCCTTGGACGGGTGGCCACCGCTTTGCAGCAGGGCCAGCACCAGCGAGGTGAACTCGTGGCCCATGGGAATACCGGCAAACTCGACGCGCGGCTCGGTACCCTGGGCAGCAATGCCGATACTGGGTGTGCGCTTGGCGTCACGATTGATCAGGCCGATCTTGCTCGACATTTCAGCAATTTCCACGGCCAGATCGTGCAATTCTTTGCCCTTGGGGCTGTCATCAGTGGACACGCTGATTTCGATCGGGTTAACGATGTGCTGCAGGTACGTGTCCAGTTGTTTCTTCAGATTGGCGTCCAACATGTGCGTGTCCCTTGAGTAAAACGAATGTGTCAAACCTGAAATTCGGGCGTAAAAAACCCGGCCCGCCGGAGGCAGCGCGTGGGCGCTGCAACGGGCCGGGTTGCTGGGCAGGTCTTAGATCTTGCCGACCAGGTCCAGTGAAGGCGCCAGAGTCGCTTCACCTTCTTCCCACTTGGCCGGGCAGACTTCACCCGGGTTAGCGCGAACGTACTGGGCAGCCTTGACCTTGCGCAGCAGGTCGGCAGCGTTACGGCCGATACCTTCAGCAGTTACTTCAACGGCCTGGATGATGCCATCCGGGTCAACGATGAAAGTACCACGGTCAGCCAGACCCATATCTTCGCGCATGTTGTCGAAGTTGCGGGTGATGGCGCCAGTCGGGTCACCGATCATGGTGTACTGGATCTTGCCGATAGTCTCGGAGCTGTCGTGCCAGGCTTTGTGGGTGAAGTGAGTGTCAGTGGATACTGAGTAGATCTCAACGCCCATCTTCTGGAACTCTTCGTAGTGATCAGCCACGTCGCCCAGCTCAGTGGGGCAAACGAAGGTGAAGTCAGCGGGGTAGAAGAAGAATACGGCCCACTTGCCTTCGATGTTGGCATCGGTCACTTCAATGAATTCGCCAGCCTTGTACGCTTGTGCTTTGAACGGCTTGACCTTGGTATTGATAACGGACATGTAGAGCTCCTTGTAAGTGAATGTGTGTGAGATTTAAAAGACGGATGAATCATACGATCTGGCCGTCGATACTAAAAATAAATTTAGGCTAAGCGATGGATAGGTAATCTCTATTCGTCAGCACGAAAGAAAATGCCGTCTCTTCTTGCCTACCCTGTCTAGATGGGTGCATACCCCGGTAATTCAAGGGGCCGGCAAATAAAAGCGGTTATTATATATAGCTTTTGTATGAGCATGCCGCCTTGCGGCTTGCGCTCTGTAGGCACTACAGTACGCCCAAGCACGCATAAAAGGTATCCCCTGTGGGTAATGAGAGTATGTCGGGATTTTTACAGGACGGCTCGGGCCGGCGCATCGATTACCTGCGCATATCGGTAACCGACCGCTGCGACTTCCGTTGTGTCTATTGCATGGCCGAAGACATGACCTTTTTGCCCCGTGATCAGGTACTCAGCCTGGAAGAGATCGAGCGTCTGGCCCGCCTGTTTGTCAGTCAGGGGGTGCGCAAGATCCGCTTGACCGGGGGTGAGCCGCTGGTGCGTAAGGGAATTGTGGACCTGTGCCAGCGCCTGAGTGCTATACCTGGTCTGGATGAACTGGTGATGACCAGCAACGGGTCGCAGTTGGTCAAACTGGCACAGCCACTGGCGGATGCGGGTGTGAAGCGGCTGAATATCAGCCTGGACAGTCTGGATCCGGACAAGTTTGCCACCATTACCCGTACCGGTCAGTTGCAGCAGGTGCTGGATGGTATTGCTGCTGCCCAGCAAGCAGGCTTTGAGCGGATCAAACTGAATGTGGTGGCACTGAAAGGCCGCAATGCTGATGAAGTGCCCGCCCTGGTCGACTTCGCTTTGCAGCGCGGGCTGGACATCAGCTTTATTGAAGAAATGCCGCTGGGTGATGTTGGCCGCTCGCGGGCGGAAACCCTGGTCACCAGCGCCGAGCTGCGCGCGCAGATCAGTCAGCGTTACCGCCTGGTCGACAGCACTGAAAGCAGTGGCGGGCCGGCTCGCTATGTGCGGGTGGAGGGCTACCCGGCATCGCGCATCGGCTTTATCTCCCCGCACAGCAACAACTTCTGCGCCAGTTGCAACCGTGTGCGGCTGACCGCTGAGGGCCGCCTGCTGCTGTGCCTGGGTCACGAAAACGCACTGGATATGCGTGCCCTGGTCCGCAGTCATGCAACAGATGCGCCGGTGCTTGCCGCCCTGCAACTGGCCCTGCAACTGAAGCCCGAACGGCACGAATTCAATCCGGAAGAAGTTTCCGTGGTGCGCTTCATGAATGCGACAGGTGGTTAGGGCTTCTTGTGTTATCCCTTGATATGCGTCAACGCCAACCGGTCAGGCAAGGTTTAGGCTAGCTCTTACTTAGTCTTTACTTGCAGGTTGCCGCCATGTCCAACGCCATTTGCTGGGATGCCGAGCTGATTCGTCGTTACGATCAGGCCGGCCCACGTTATACCTCCTACCCGACAGCCGTGCAGTTCCATGACGGTATCACGTCAACGGATCTGACCAGTGCGCTTGCCGTGAGCAAGGCCGAGCAGCGTGACCTGTCGATCTATGTGCATATCCCGTTCTGCGCCAATATCTGCTACTACTGCGCCTGCAACAAGGTCATCACCAAGGATCGCAGCCGCTCGACCGCGTACCTGGAAAGCCTGTACCGCGAGATCGACCTGATCAGTGCCCATGTTGGCAGTGACCAGGTGGTGGAGCAGCTGCACTTTGGCGGCGGTACGCCTACCTTTCTCAGCCATCAGGAGCTGCGTGACCTGCTGGACAAGCTGCGCGCATCATTCAACCTGCGCGACGATGACCTGGGTGATTACAGTATTGAAATCGATCCGCGGGAAGCTGACTGGGCGACCATGGGGCTGCTGCGCGAGATCGGTTTCAACCGGGTCAGTTTCGGTGTGCAGGATATCGACCCCGAGGTACAGCGCGCAGTGAACCGGCTGCAAAGCCTGGAGCAGACCAGCCAGGTGATGGAAGCAGCCCGCGCGCTGGCCTACCGTTCAATCAATGTTGACTTGATTTACGGCCTGCCCAAGCAGACCCCGGAGAGCTTTGCGCGCACGGTCGATGCCATTATTGCGCTCAAGCCCGACCGGCTGTCGGTGTTCAACTACGCCCACCTGCCGGAGCGTTTCCTGCCGCAGCGCCGCATCAACAGTGAAGACCTGCCCAGCCCGGCCGAAAAGCTGCGCATGTTCGAGCAAAGTATCAAGCAGCTGACCGAGGCGGGCTACCGCTATATCGGTATGGATCACTTTGCCTTGCCGGATGATACGTTGAGCATCGCCCAGGAAACCGGCGAATTACAGCGCAACTTCCAGGGTTACACCACCCACGGTCACTGCGACCTGATCGGCCTGGGCGTATCCTCCATCAGCCAGGTTGGAGACTTGTTCTGTCAGAATACCGCGGATATCAAGGCCTACCAGGCCACCATTGACAGCGGCGAACTGGCAACCAAGCGTGGGCTTGTCAGCAATCAGGATGACCATCTGCGACGTGCCGTGATTGCCCAGCTGATCTGCCACTTCGGCCTGGTGTTTGCCGAGATTGAAGAGGACTTTGGCATCGAGTTCCGTCGTTACTTTGCTGACTGCTGGCCGGTGTTGCAGCAGATGCATCGTGACGGACTGATTCGTTTGAGCGATGACCGTATTGAAATTCTGCCGGCAGGGCGCTTGCTCGTGCGCTCGGTGTGCATGGTATTTGATGCCTATCTGGCACTGGATAACGCGCAACGCTACTCACGCATCATTTGATCATGCCGACTGGCTTGTAATCTGCGGGAATGCCCTTACACACCTGATAAATACCTTCAGGAGTTGTTATGAGCCAGATTATTGCTTGCCCGCACTGCTTGCGGAAAAACCGGCTGCCTGCCGAGCGCCTGCAGGACTCCCCATCCTGTGGTGCCTGCAAGCAGCCGCTGTTTGTCGGTCAGCCGGTTGAGCTGACGGCGCATAACTTCAACGCCCACGCCAGCAGTGACTTGCCGCTGCTGATCGACTTCTGGGCGCCCTGGTGTGGCCCATGCCGTCAGTTTGCCCCGGTGTTTGCCCAGACTGCCGCTGAATTCGAGCCGCGGGTGCGTTTCGGCAAACTGAACACCGAAGACCAGCAACAGCTGGCGGCCCGCTACGCCATTCGCAGCATTCCGACGCTGATCCTGCTGCACCAAGGTAAGGAAAGGGCCCGCATCAACGGCGCCCTGCCACCCGCGCAGCTACGCCAGTGGTTGCAGGACGCGCTGAGCATCTGAAGCCCTCGATTTCCGGGAAGGACGACGTCCCCGTCGCCGAGCGTCCTCTATGGTCGAGCAGAAGCTCGACCCTCCCAGGTGAAGGCAGCCTCGAGATTGCGGTGTCTTTCCGGGAAGGACGACGTCCCCGTCGTCCAGCGCCCTCTGCTGTCGAGCGGAAGCTTGAACCTCCCAGGTGAAGCCAGCCTCGAGATCGCGGTGTCTTTCCGGGAAGGACGACGTCCCCGTCGCCTAGCGTCCTCTATGGTCGAGCAGAAGCTCGACCCTCCCAGGTGAAGCCAGCCTCGAGATCGCGGTGTCTTTCAGGGAAGGACGACGTCCCCGTCGTCCAGCGGCCTCTGCTTTCGAGCGGAAGCTTGAACCTCCCGGAAAACCGTCTACCCAAACCACTCCCGTAACGCCTCCTGCGCCAACTGCTCCCGCTGCAAGGGCCCCGGCACCCAGTTATCCCAGCACTGGGTAGCCGCCGTCAGAAACTCGAACAGTGGCAAATGCTGGCGCAGTACCCGACGTTTACGGTGCCCGATCACCGGGTTGAAAATGCCGAAATAATCAAACAGCTGGCGCGGGTTCTTGTGCACCCAGAGCCAGGAGCCCATCTCCAGAGTGAATGGCAGAAAGATATTATCGGCCTGCTGCTCACAGGACTCGTCATAGAGGTAATCCCAGAGATCACCGTGGGTGGTGTAATGGATGGATTGCGGCTCGATGATGTAGGGGTGATGGTGGGGGTAGGTGTTATGAAACAAGCGCTTCAACGCCAGCACTTCAGCAATATGGGCAATGGGTTTGTGACTGCGTGCATAACTGCACCAGAGCCGGTCCCGCCGGCCAAAACCACTATGGCAATCCACGCTGATGGCGAAGGACGCATGCAGCAAACGCCGCCGCACTGTGTTGACCAGCGCCTGGGCTTCCGGCTGCATCGGCTCATCACGTTTGCCCCGGTACCAGGGTAAGCGAGGGCTGATGCGATGGCCGCTGACCATCCAGGGCCTTGGCCCCATGGCATCCACCGGCGCATTGCGCATCAGATCAACCCCGGCCAGATTGCTACGACGCTGATACCAGATGCCACCGGGATTGATCATCGGCATAAACACCAGACGCACCCGCTCCAGATGCTGGCGCAGTGAATCATCCCAGTCCAGCCGGTGGATCAGGCTATGCAGCCAGGACAGCAGCACCTGGGTACCGATACGCTCCACACCATGCACACCACCAAAGAAGCCGATTACAGGCGCTCGCGGCGCGCGGCTGCCCATTTCGATGACCCGGATGGGTATGCTGATGCCGTCGATATCAACACTGTGTACGCTCTGGTAGCGCAAGTGCCGGGCACCGACCTGCAGCAGGTTTTCCAGCTGCAGGTGTTCGGGCAGGTAGCGTTGGATCAGTGCCTGGGTGTCGGACATGGCCAAACTTCAAATGGGGTCTGACCCTATTTTTTCATTTGGCCATTGCAGCGGTGTGACAGGTCAGGTCCTGGCCCATTCCGCTTCCTGCAGCGCGCGCCACAGCACCTTGCCCGTGGGTGACTTGGGCAGGGCATCGGCAAAGACAACCTGCTTCGGGCACTTGTACGCCGACATGTTCTCATGACACCAGGCAATGATCTCGTCCGCGCTGGCCTGCTTGCCCTGGGCCAGCACGATGACGGCTTTGGTCGTCTCACCGCGGCGCTCATCGGGCGCGGAGATCACACAGGCTTCCTGGATCGCCGGGTGACCGAACAGTAATGCCTCGACCTCAGCCGGCCAGACCTTGAACCCCGCGGCATTGATCATGCGCTTGACCCGGTCGACGAGGAAGAAATAGCCCTCTTCATCGTAGTAGCCCAGATCACCCGTGCGGAAAAATTGCTCGCCATCCAGGGTGATAAAGGCTTCTTCGGTGGCCTCCGGGCGGCGCCAATAGCCCTGGAACAATTGCTCGCCACGCAGCACTATCTCGCCGGTCTGATCCGGGCCAAGCTCTTTCAGGCTATCCACATCCACCACGCGCGAATCCACCCCGATGATCGGGATGCCCAGACACTGGGGCTTGGGCGCGTGGTAAGGGTTCATGTGCGTAGCACTGATGGTTTCCGACAGGCCATAACCCTCTGCATACTCCAGACCGGTCATGCTCATCAGCTTTTCCGCCACCGCCTTGGGCATGGCCGCGCCACCGCCGCCAATGGCTGTCAGGCTGCTGAGGTTGTACTGGTCAATATTCGGGTCAGACAGCAGGTCGATGACCATGGTCGAGATATTGCGCCAGCTGCTGATCTGTTCCTGCTCGATCAGTTGGGCCGCGGTCTTGCGATCCCAGCGCGTCATCACCACCTGGGTGCCGCCAATATAGATACTGGCATTCATGCACACCTGCATACCGGTAACATGGAACATGGGCACCGAGACCAGCTGCACCGTATCGTGCTGCGCATTGCCCCAGACCGAGCAGTACACCGCTGTCGCCATCACGCTGTGGTGCGTATGCACGCAGCCCTTGGGGTTGCCGGTGGTGCCGGAACTGTAGGGAATAACGCAGAGGTCATCCGGGCCAGCCGTCAATGGGCCCGGCTCATGCCGGGCGCGCAGCGCATCCTGCCAGGGCGTGATGCCGTCCTGTTCCGGAATATGGGCGGGGAGCTGCACGGCCTCGGGCAAATCCAGGGTGGTCTTTTCCGTCAGGTATTCGGAGTAAGCGCTGCAGATCACCTCTTTCAGGCTGCCGTAACCGACCAGCGGCGCGATATTATCCAATAGCTCCAGGCCACACAGCGCCACGCTGGCCTCGGTATCGTCAATCAGGTATTCCAGCTCGGCCTTGCGGTTCATCGGATTGACCGGCACCACCACCGCATTGGCGCGCAGAATGGCGTAAAAGCCGATCACAAACTGCGGGCTGTTCTGCATATAGAGCAGCACCCGGTCGCCCGCTTGCACGCCGGCTGCCTGCAGATAACCCGCCAATGCCGTAGCCTGAATATCCAGATCGCGGTAGCTCAGGCGACTGCCGTAATAGATGATCGCCGGGTGATCCGGGTAACGCAGGGCAGAGACCGTCAGGTTGCTGTACAGGCTGGTTTTCGGCAGATCGAGAAAATGCGGAACTTGCTCGGGCCAGGCGGCGTAATGGCGATCAAACATGGGCCGGGGAACTCCTCGGTAGTGGTTGTTATCCGTTCAGCCTAACCCTTACGGGTGATGGGTTAAAGCGTTAACACCGGCGTTGTTGATGGCTCATAAGTGGGTGTGGCCGTGCATTGATAGTCGGCTTTTTGAGCAATCTTTGGAGTGGCCAGTGCAAAGTGATTGGTAGGGTGTGCCCAGGTCAAGGCCGCGCGGTCACGGCATGCCGTGACCCTACGCCAGGATCGAAAATCTGCAGATGAGGATTCTTCAGGGATGGTAGCCATTGTTGCAACGGTCACGACAGGTCCCCCGTCATCGCGAGCCGCGTAGCGGCGTGGCGATCCATTTTTGCTCGCTCAATCCAGGTCAATAGGGATAGCCACAGGCCTGTGGCCTTCGCCATGACGGTGGGGTTGGAAGCGGATGGGGTCTGGTGGCAATGGCAAGCAAAGCCCCGCGTTGGGTCACGATATATCGTGACCGCCGTGGCTAACGCGATGTCCGGTGTTTGCCCCGCAAAGGCTCCAACAACGCATTCAACCCGTTGTGATCAATCTCGTGCATCAGCGCCAACAAACGGCCGATCTCGCCTTGGGGGAAGCCCTCACGAGCAAACCAGCCGAGGTAGTTGCCGGGCAGGTCGGCGATCAGCCGGCCCTGGTATTTGCCGAAGGGCATGGTGCGGGTGACCAGTAGTTGCAGATCTTGCGGCTTCATCGGGCCTCCGGCGTTTCGGTAAAGAATGCGGCTACCTTGGCAGCCTCCAGCAGCTCCAGCTGCGGTGGGTTCCAGCGTGGTTGCTTGTCTTTATCAACAATCAGTGCCCGTACCCCCTCGATAAAATCACCCTTGGTAAACCACTGGCGGATCAGATGCATTTCCAGCTCGGCGCAATAGGCCAGGCTGTGCCCACGACCGCGTCGGATCAGTTCCAGGCTGACGGCCATGGCGATGGGGGAGCGGCTATGCAGCAGCTCAATCAGCTCCGTCGCCCAAACCGCTTCCGCCTGGTCGGTCACTGACTGCAAACTGACAATAATGCCCGGCACATCCGCAGCCGCAAAATGCCGGTCAATCGCCGTTTGCCACTGGGGCAGGGTAGCCGCCGCTTCCGGTTGCTGGATGAAGGCGACCAGCAGGCTGTCGAGTTCGCTGTGTGCATCAGCGCCCCAGTCGTATTGGTGCAGTTGTTCCAGCAAGGCCGGCAGATCAGCATGCCGCACGGCATGATCGGCCAGACCGGCATAGAGCGCATCTGCCGGTGCCAGGTGCACCCCGGTCACCGCCAGGTACTCACCCAGACGTCCGGGCAGGCGCGGTAGAAAATAGCTGGCACACACATCCGGGAAATACCCGATGGCCACCTCCGGCATGCCCAGACGGGCGCGCTCGGTGACCAGCCGGTGCGAGCAACCCTGAGCCAGCCCCATCCCGCCACCGAGCACAAAGCCATCCAGCAGACCAATGACCGGTTTCGGGTAATGGTGAATGAACTGGTCGAGGACGTATTCCTCCTCAAGAAAATCGAAGTGCCCGTGCTCACCGGCATGAAAACTGTCATAGAGCGCACGGATATCACCACCGGCGCAGAATGCCTTTTGGCCGGTTGCCCGCAGCACGATCACGCGCACCGTCGGGTCGTCTGCCCAGGCCGACAGCTGTTGTTGCAGCAGGCGGATCATTTCCAGGGTCAGGGTATTCAACTGCGCCGGGCGGTTCAGAATCAAATGGCCAATCTGGCCATGAACTTCACTGATAACGGGGCGGGTATCACTCACAGCGTGCGCCTTATCTGTCCAAACAGCCGGATATTTCAGCACAGGGGAAGCGGCCAATGCCAGTATTTTGCAAATGGGCTCTCGAGCCTATTGCCAGCTAGCCCCGCACAGGCGTAAAAAGCGCAATCCAAAGCAAAAAGAGGGTTGCGATGAAATGAGCCAGGACACGCCCTGTCTGAACTGCGGTGCTTGCTGCGCCACATTCAGGGTATCGTTTTATTGGGGGGAGACGGATAGCGCCCCCGACGGCCACGTACCGGCCGCACTGACGGAACAGATCTCTCCGCATTTAAGCTGCATGCAAGGCACCAACCAGAGCAACCCCCGTTGTATCGGCCTGATGGGCGATATCGGCCAGGGTGTGCGCTGCACGGTGTATGAGCAGCGCTCCAGTACTTGCCGCAGCTTCAGTTGGCATGGTGAAAACGGTCTGCCCAACGATGACTGTCAGCGCGCCAGAGCCAGACACGGCTTGCCCCCGCTGCCATTCATGACGCCCGAACCCAACCGCATTCCGGTGATTGCGGCTTGAAGTCCAGTAAGCCGGTGAGAGCAGTGCTCACCGGCTGATTTTGCTGACGCAGCGTGATGCGGCTTGGGAACCGGCCTTCAGGTGCAGTGTCCTACTTCTAGTCTCCACATCCAAGGTGAAAAAACATGAATGCCCGAGGTTTACTCGATCAGTTGTTGAAATCCGGTTCTGACATGCTCGGTGGTGCCGCTGTCCAGCCTTCGGCCGACTCCCCTCGTAAGTCGGCATCGCCTGTGGGCAGTTTGCTGGCGGGCGCGGGTGGTGGTGCAGCAATAAGTTTGCTTCTGGGCAGTAAAAAAGCACGTAAGTTGGGTGGCAAGGCTGTGGTCTATGGCGGTACCGCTGCGCTTGGCGTGGTTGCCTGGAAGGCATGGCAGAACTACCAACGTTCACAGTCGCAACCGGTCGAGCAAGCAGAGCCCCAGACCATTGATCGTTTGCCGACGCCGCAGGCCGAGCAGCATAGTCAGGCAATATTGCGTGCACTGATTGCTGCTGCCAAAGCTGATGGTCATATCGACCAGCGGGAGCGTGAAATGATTGATGCCGAGATTGCTCGCATCAGCAGTGACCCTACCTTGCTACAGTGGTTTGACCGCGAGCTGCAAAAACCGCTGGATCCGGCTGAAGTTGCAGCGGCCGCAGATACGCCGGCGTTGGCCTCTGAAATGTACCTGGCCAGTCTGTTGATGATTGACCAGCAAAGTTTTATGGAAAAGGCTTATCTTGATGAGCTCGCACGTCAGCTGGATTTGCCAGCAGCGTTGCGCAGTGAACTTGAAGCTCAGGCTTTCAGCCCCGGTTAATCAGCCCATTCAAGATAACCAACTGGCGTGCGGGCCAATCTGGAGGTCGCTGAAGATTGGTCCGGCTCGTTCAAGGCCTGTCCAGCAGAGTGTCCAGGATGCCCTTCTTGAGATGACGACGAGGGGTAATCGCATAGAATTGCTCCACCAGGCCAGGAATTTCTGTGTAGAGGCTAAGGCATCCGGACTGTAGTTCATCCTGAACGACGACAGCCGGCAGCAGGGCCATATCGCCTGAGTCCCGGGCCAGCAGTCGCAGCATCGCCATGTCATCAACCTCTGCACATATGTCCGGGTAAATACCGTGGTTATCGCAAAAAATGGTGAACTGCCTACGCACATCGCTGCTGCTTCCCGGGGTGATCAGTCGCGCACCTTGCAGGCCTTGCATCACATCAAAGGGGGCCGGGGATTGGCGTGGTGGTCCAACCAGACAAACAGACTGTCGGTCGAGTTCACGGCAGTGCCAGCGTTGTCCGGCATCAGAACTGACTGCCCTGTTGGAGAGAACGATATCCAGCGTGTGCCGGTCAAGCCGTTCCAGCATGTCCTCAAGGCTCCCGGATTCAAGGGTCAGTTGAACGTCATGGCGCCCGAGAAAAGGCCGTAACAGATTCTCCTGAAAGTTGCGTGACAGCGTAGCCACCGCGCCAACCCTGAGTTTTTGTACGCTTTGTAGCGACCCCTTCAAGGTTGTCTGTAGTTCATTTCCCAGCGCGAAAATATTGTCAGCATATTCAAGGGCCATATGGCCGGCTTCGGTCAAGAGTAACTGTCGCCCACTGCGAATAAACAGATCATGGCCGAGTTGCTCTTCCAGCGCACGAATCTGGGTTGATAGAGCCGATTGCGACACATGCAGGGAATCTGCAGCACGGGTCAAATTACCTTCTCGTGCAACAGCCCAGAAATAGTGCAGGTGATGAAAATTGAGCCGCCGCATTGAATGTTCTCATAAATAGATTGATTCATTCTAAACAATCTATTTTAAATAAAATACTATCTGCTTGATACTGCTCCGGTCGATGAGTCCGGGAGCATCCAAGATGCCTGTTCCAGCCGTTTCAGTTGTCAGTCTGTTGCCGTGGTTGTATCTGATTGCCTGCGTTGCTGTTGCCTTTTTGGCTTATCGCCGCCTGGCTGCATACCTGTGGCTACCCGCCATCATTGCCGCCTATGGCGGCATGGTGCTGGTTCTTGTGGATGTGCTGTCGGGGCTTCTGGGTAATCATGGTATTGACCGTTTGGGGCTGGTCATGGCTGCGCTGATCAGTTTCCTTGCAGTGGTCATCATCAATTTTTCCAGAGCCTATCTGCAGGGCGAGCCGCGGCAACCACGTTATCTCATGGCATTGCTGCTCACACTGGCAGCCGTTGCGGTCGTGGTGACCACAGATAACCTGTTGTGGCTGGCCGCTGCCTGGATATCCACCAGCCTGAGTCTGCATCAGCTGCTGGTCTTTTACCCGCACAGGATCAATGCTCTGATTGTGGCGCACAAAAAGTTCCTTGCCAGCCGGCTGGCGGACCTTTGTTTACTGTCGGCAACGGGCTTGCTGGTGCATGCCACGGGCACCAGTTCGATTACCGCAATTCTGCACTGGGTGGCCGAGTATGCCGGAGGTCCGGGCGGGCTTGGCTGGAATATGCAACTGGCTGCGCTGCTTATGAGCATGGCGGTCATTCTCAAAACAGCCCAGCTACCGGTGCATGGCTGGCTGATTCAGGTGATGGAGGCGCCTACACCGGTCTCCGCGCTCCTGCATGCCGGGGTGATAAATCTTGGCGGCTTCATGATCCTGCGCTTTGCCCCTTTATTTTCTGCCGCGCCTTCTGCTCAAACCCTGCTGGTCATTGTGGGTGGACTGACGGCCGTGCTGGCAGCACTGGTGATGATGACGCGCATCAGCATAAAAGTGCGGCTTGCCTGGTCAACCTGCGCACAGATGGGGTTTATGCTCATGGAGCTGGGGTTGGGCCTTTACGAGGTGGCCCTGGTGCATCTGTTAGCGCACTCCCTGTACAAGGCACACGCTTTCCTCGCTTCGGGTGACACCGTCAACCAGTCCACTCGAATGCACACACCAGTCAGACAGCGTATTGGCTTAAGCAGGGCATTACTCGCGCTACCCATGGCACTGGCCCTGATGTTCTTGCTGCATGCCCTGTGGTCGCATTGGCAACCGGAACATGTCTTACCACTGGTCAGCCTGATGGTACTTGCCGTGGGCCTGGCGCCCTGGTGCTTTCGGCAAGGCGCCAAGGTACAAGCGGCACTCATGCTGACTCTGTTACCCGCGGCCTATCTGGTATGGCACCTCGCGGCGTCTCTGGTGCTCAGAGGGTATCCCGAGCCCACCGGGTTCCAGACCGGGTTGGCAGTACTGGCCATGCTGTTTTTTATCGCGCTCTACTGCATCCAGGTCATGGTGCTCGAACGCCCGGGTAGTGAGTTCGCTCAAAGGCTTTACCCCTGGGCCTATGCCGGTTTTTATCTGGATGAATTCTTCACCCGGCTCACCTTTCGTATCTGGCCACCTCACGCTATCACCACTGCCCGTTTATCGAGGAAAACCCAATCATGAACATGCCAGACTATGCCGTACCCGATCAGCACTATGCTGTGATGGCTGCCGCCGAAGGCGCCTGCAAACTGATTGCCCCGACCTGGCCGCTCGATCGCATGATCGCCGTAAACCCTTTGTGGGAGCGTCGCGAGCAGTCGTGGCAAGCGGTGGCGGCTCGGCTCTGGCAGCAGTCGGGTAGTCTTTTGACCCTCTCGGCAGAGGATTATGCCAGCGCCTGGAAACAGGGGCGCATCACGCAAAGCCAGCTGCAAGCCGCACTGGATGCAAGCGATCTGGATTGGAGCCTGGATGATGTCCACCACAAGCTTGAGGAGCCAATCAATACAGCGCACATACTTCCCTTGCTGGAAGAGGTAGCACTGGTAAAAGCAAATGTGCCTGCCTGGTCTGAGTTGATTACACATCAGATCGGCCAGTTCTGTGCGGCCTGGTTTGATCGGCAACAGGCCGACTGGCAGCCATCACATAGCAAGGGTATGTATGCGACCTGGCGTGACAGTCTGCAGCATGACTATGGGCTCACCGTACTCAGCGGCTGTAACGCCTTGCAGCAACGTGCCGCCGCATTGTCCACCAATCATACTGAAGTCCTGTCGCAAGCGATTGAGCAGCTGGAGCTCGATCCAGCACACTGGACCGACTGGTTTGACGCGCTTTTACAGCGCAGCCTGGGCTGGGCTTCCTGGTGCGCTTACCAGCGCTGGCAGGCAGAGATGCAAGGGCAGCAGGATCACAGCCTGATGGAGTTACTCGCTATTCGTGCTGCCTGGCAATTACTACTGGATGATGGGGAGCGTGATCCCGGCAGCCCCTGGGCGCAGTGGCAGCAGGCTTTCAGTCACGGACTCAAGCAAGCACCGCCAGCACACTGGCACGCCCTGCAAATCTGGCAACGGGCAGATGAGCTGGCCTGGCAGCAGCAGCTGCAAGCAAGTTTGTGTGCCCCCAGGGTAGCGCCAGCTCCGCCAAGCGATACCTTTGCCCGCTTGTACTTCTGTATTGATGTGCGCTCTGAGGTAATGCGGCGCGCAATTGAGCATGCCTGCCCTGCAATTGACACATCAGGATTTGCCGGATTTTTTGGTTTGCCGATTGAATATGCACCCTTGGGCAGTGACACGGCCCGACCTCAACTACCCGGGTTGCTGGCCCCACAAATGCGTGCCAGTGACAGCACTGGTGACCTGAAGATGGATCAGGCGTTAAGCCGTCGCCATAACCAACATCAGCAAAATAAAGGACGTTGGCGGTTGTTTGAGCGGTTACCTGCATCTACGTTCACGCTGGTTGAAACCCTGGGCCTGGGTTATGTCGGTAAATTAGCGGCTCGGCAGCTTGGGCCGAGCGGACGCTCACTATCCAATGTCCATGAACAGGCCCACCTGACCCCAGTACTGACAGGCCAGGATACAAGGCAAAAAGTCGATCTGATCGAGCGGATCCTGACGGCCATGGGGCTCAGAGGTAACTTTCCGCCCTTGTTGGTGCTGATTGGGCATGGCAGCCAAAGTGCCAATAACCCCCAGCTAGCCGGCCTTGCCTGTGGTGCCTGCTGCGGTCAAAGCGGTGAAGTCAATGTGCGGCTATTGGCCAGCCTGCTCAATGATGCAGAGATCAGGCAAGCTTTGTCACAGCGGGGGGTACACCTTGCCCCGAACTGTCATGCCATTGCCGGGCTGCACAACACCACAACCGATGAGATCCAGTTGTTTGATGCACAGCTGCCGACAGCGCTGAAGACACATTTGCACAGACTAAGGCAGGTGCTTGACCAGGCGACACATCGGGCACGCGCCGAAAGAGCCTCATCTTTGGGCTTGAAGAACATCAAGGACCAGCCTGAAGCCTTGCTCCGAGCCTTGCGCAAACGGGCCTGTGACTGGGCGCAAACGCGGCCCGAATGGGGTCTGGCAAACAATGCTGCTTTTATTGCAGCGCCGCGACACTGCACCCGGGGTGTCGATCTTCAAGGGCGGGTATTCCTGCATGACTACGACTGGCAGACAGACCACGATGGCAGCGTACTGGAACTGATCATGACCGCGCCTGTGGTCGTGGCTCACTGGATCAATATGCAATACCTGACGTCCACAACGGACAATCATCGCTTTGGCAGTGGCAACAAAGTACTGCACAACGTCGTAGGAGGGCATATTGGCCTGTTCGAAGGCAATGGCGGGGATTTACGCATCGGACTGGCCTATCAGTCACTGCATGACGGCGAGCGCTGGATGCACACACCTCTGCGGTTGACGGTCGTCATTCAGGCACCACGCGAGATGATCGATAGCGTACTGGCCAAACATCAGGTTGTTCGCCAGCTGGTGGAGAATCAGTGGCTATATTTGCAGTGCCTTGAGCCAGATGCACCAAACTGCCTGACGCAGCGCAATGGGGATGGCTGGCATCCGCTGGATCTGTTCTGAGCTTTTACTGGGCTTTGATGGGGGCGTAGTGCCCCCCTTAGCGCCACCCGCAACTCACCGACAATTCCCCGCCCGCCGAAACCCCGCAGCTTCAGCCTCTGCCGCGCTGGCAAACTCCACCACATTCTGCGGGCTGACCTGGTTATAGCTCGGGCAGCCCTGCGGCAAGTGATAGACCTTGCTGTTGCGATTACCCCGTACCGGGCCGCTGGCTGCCGGTGCGGCACTGGTCGGCTCGGGCAGCCAGCTGACAATGCCATCAGCCGTATTGCGATGGCCCAGGGTCCACTCGCGCTTACCGGTCACAAAGGGATTACTGTGGCCCATCAACGGCGTGATGCGCCGGTCGCGCTCGCGCTCCCAGTCAGACACCGGAAACTGCTGATCCCAGGCAATGAATATCTGCTGTTGCTGACGCGCCATGGGCAGGTCATACCGGTCATGCATATAGAAATAGATGCGCGCAATCTGGCCCTTGACCGGGTCCGGTGGCTCCGCCATGCGGTTGGCAAAGTCGACCTGCATGGCACAGGCACCATAGGTCTGCGCTGCCCCGCGAATCGGCGCAAAGCGGTAATTGGAGCGGTCCGCATTGACCTCGCCAATGGCTGGTGACAGGTTGTGCAGGTCTGCTTCCATCAGGTTGAACACCGGGTCATTGGCCGTGCAGTTGCGCCGTCCGCCATCCTGCCAGCACTGACGCGCGCGGCCGAAATTCGACGCCGGCACCACATGCTCCCATTCGATACGCTGGGCGCGCACCTCCTGACGACGGATCTGGTAACCGCAACTGTCCAGAACAACCCGCCCGCCAGAACGCCCCAGCCACTCCCACTGGCAGCCGCAATACAAAGTACCGACCGTATGGCGGTCAAAATACACCTGCTGGCGCGCTTGGGTCTTGGCCTGCTCGAAACTCAAAGGCGCGGCTGCCAGCGCCGCACTTAATATCAGGCCCAGGGCTACCAACCCCGAGCGCCCCAGCCAGGCTCGCATCTGTCTGAACACCGTACTGCACTCATCGACAACGCATGCCGCGCCCATCCCGGGCAACAGCACAACCAATGAAAACGGCGGGGCAGGGCTCCTGCCTGATGCCAGCCGTAATGCCAGCAAGCCCCTCGATACTGGCGCGGAGTATAAGCCAGCCGACGGGGGCGAGCCATGCCGCCAGATGGTTTAGACTGTCAGCCAGACTTCAGCGCCAGACAGGACGCCCAATGCAGATTCACTATATCCACGGCTTCGCCAGCGCCTTCGACCCCAGCTCCACCAAATTACAGACCCTGGCCAGACTCGGCCCGGTCAGTGGGCAGAATGTGGATTACACCCAGCCCACAGATCGGCTGATCGAGCGCGCCATTGCCCAGACCAACTGGGATGACATCGACCTGATAGCCGGCACCTCCATGGGCGGCTGGCTGGCCGCCGTGCTCGGCACTCGCCTGAATATTCCCTTTGTCGCCATCAACCCCTCCGTCCAGCCGCAGCTCACCTTGGGCAAGTACCTTGGCCCAGGGGTGGACTATCAGGGCCAGCTCTATGAACTGACCGCCGAGGCTGTAGACAGCTACTTTGACCTGCCGACCGGCGGCCACGGCCTGATCCTGCTGGATATGGGCGATGAAGTCATCGATGCCAAGGCCTCCGAAGCCGCGCTGGGCGCACACTACCCGGTGGTCAGCTTTCCCGGTGGCAATCACCGCTTCGCCCACATGGAAGACGCCTTGCCGCTGATCCAGGATTTTCTGAACGGTAAATAAAATATGCACAATCACTGGCTGATCGGTATCGACCTGGGCGGCAGCAAAACAGAAGTCATCCTGCTCGACACCGACAGCAAAGAGCACTTTCGCCAACGGCTACCTACGCCCGCCGGTGATTACCCGGCAACCCTGCAGTGCATCCAGACACTGGTGCAGGCAGCCGAAGCCCGTGCCGGCGCCAGTGGCATTGCCGTGGGTATCGGCATACCCGGTAGCCTGTCGGGCAAAACCGGCTGCATCAAGAACGGCAACTCCACCTGGATCAACGGCCAGCCCATGCAGCAGCACCTGCAGGACCTGCTGCAACGACCGGTCACCCTGACCAACGACGCCAACTGCCTGGCCCTCTCCGAAGCCACCGACGGCGCCGGGCAAGGTTACGACAACGTGTTTGCCGCCATCCTCGGCACCGGCTGCGGCGCTGGCATCAGCATCAAGGGCAATCTGCTGACCGGCCCCAACGGCGTAGCCGGAGAGTGGGGGCATAACCCGCTACCCGGCGCCACCGACAGCGAACGCGAGCAACGCCCTTGCTTCTGTGGCCGTGCCGGCTGCAATGAAACCTTCCTGTCCGGCATTGGGTTGTCACTCACGCATAAACTACACACCGGCCAGCAGCTCAGCGCCAAAACCATCACCGAGCAGGCCCGCCAGGGTGAACCACAAGCCCAGCACAGCATGGACCACTACCTGGATCACCTCGCCCGCGGCCTGGCCAGCGTGATCAACCTGCTCGACCCGGACATCATCGTACTCGGCGGCGGCATGAGCAATGTCGACGCACTCTATGAGCAATTACCCGAGCGCCTGCCAGCCTATGTGTTCGGTGGTGAGTGCGACACGCCCGTGGTGCGGGCGGTACACGGCGATTCCAGTGGCGTGCGGGGCGCTGCCTGGCTGGCAAAGGCCAAAGGGGCCAACTGACAGCCCACACAAGGGACATAGTGTTGCAGCAGACAAGGGTTTCCCCCACCGGCAAAGCATGCATAATGGGGGTATGCCATCACAGCGGTGATGCGTTTATACCCAGGGTTCAAGGAAATCGTTGCCAAGGAGGCAGCCTGGTGATTGGTTTTTTCCGCTCCTCGACCATCCTATTCAGTTCGGCGCGCGCCTTGCGTTTGCCTACTTCACTTTTAGCGCTCTCGGCTCACCGCAATGCCCGCAAATATGCGACGATTCCGTGCAAGATTGACTGTACCGGCAAAGAGATCATTGGATGACCTATAAAGAAAGTGATATCGAGCAAAAATTGATCAAAAAGCTCGAAGACCTCAAATACACCTATCGTCCAGATATCCGCGACAAGGCCATGCTGGAGCGAAACTTCCGTGACAAGTTTGAAGCTCTCAACCATGTCCGTCTCACCGACGCTGAGTTCGCCCGCCTGCGTGACGAAATTATCAACGCTGATGTATTCCAAGCCGCCAAAAAACTGCGCGAATACGGCTATTTCCAGCGCGAAGACGGTACACCTCTGCACTACATGCTGGTCAACCTCAAGGACTGGTGCAAAAACGACTTCGAAGTTATCAACCAGCTACGCATCAACACCGACAACAGTCATCACCGTTATGATGTGATTCTGCTTATTAACGGCTTGCCGTTGGTGCAAATTGAGCTGAAAACACTGGGCATCAACCCGCGCCGGGCCATGGAACAGATCGTCGAGTACCGCAACGAGCCCGGCAACGGTTACACCAATACGCTGCTGTGCTTTATGCAGCTGTTTATCATCAGCAACCGCGACCAAACCTACTACTTCGCCAACAACCAGACACAGCACTTCGCCTTTAACGCCGACGAGCGTTTTTTGCCCATTTATCAGTGGGCTGATGAAGACAACCGTAAGATTACCCATCTGGACGACTACGCCGACGCTTTTTTGGCCAAGTGCACCCTGGGCCGGATGATCAGTCGCTACATGGTTCTAGTAGCCAGTGAGCAAAAACTGATGATCATGCGCCCGTATCAGATCTATGCGGTCAAGGCCATTGTCGATTGCATCCACCAGAACCGGGGCAACGGTTATATCTGGCATACCACCGGTAGCGGAAAAACGCTCACCTCCTTCAAGGCGTCTACCTTGCTCAAGGACAACCCGGATATCGAAAAATGCCTGTTCGTGGTGGACCGCAAGGATCTGGACCGCCAGACCCGCGAGGAATTTAACCGCTTTCAGGAAGGCTGCGTAGAAGAAAACACCAACACCGAAACCCTGGTGCGCCGCCTACTTTCCGAGGACTACGCCGATAAGGTAATCGTCACCACCATCCAGAAGCTCGGCCTAGCGCTGGATGAAACCAGCAAAAAAGCCCAGCAGCACAAAGATAAAGGCAGGCAAACCTATAAGGAGCGCCTGGCCCCGCTGCGTGACAAGCGTATCGTTATCATCTTCGACGAGTGCCATCGCTCCCAATTTGGCGATAACCACCAGGCCATCAAAACCTTTTTCCCCAAGGCGCAACTCTTTGGCTTTACTGGCACGCCGATCTTTGATGATAACGCTAACTACAAACAAATCGACGGCACCGTGGGCAGCTACCGCACTACCAAGGACATTTTTGAAAAGCAGCTGCACGCTTACACCATCACCCACGCCATTGATGACCGTAACGTGCTGCGCTTTCATATCGATTTCTTCAAGCATGAAAGCAAACCAACAGCGCAGGAAAATGCCGCTGCCACCGCCTCGGATGGCAAAGCAAAGGACAAATCAAAAAAAGCCAAACCTGATCAGGCTGTGACCCAGCGCGCGGTAGTGGACGCCATCCTTACCAAACATGAAGCCGCCACCAATCAGCGCCGCTTCAACGCCCTGCTCGCCACGGCTTCTATCAACGAGGCCATCGATTATTACCGGTTATTCAAGGATGTTCAGGCTGAGCGCCAGGCCGACGACCCTGATTACATGCCGCTCAATATTGCCTGTGTTTTTTCACCGCCTGCCAATGGCGATAAGGATGTGAAGCAACTCCAGGAAGATCTACCTCAGGAGAAGGCTGACAACCAGCAGGAGCCGGAGCAGAAAAAGGCCGCCCTGCAAGAGATTATTGCCGACTACAACGCTCAGTACGGCACCAGCCATAGCATCAGCGAGTTCGACCGTTACTACCAGGACGTGCAGCAGCGCATCAAAGACCAGCAATACCCCAACAGCGATCTGCCGCACAAACACAAGATCGACATCACCATCGTGGTGGACATGCTACTCACGGGCTTCGATGCCAAATACCTCAACACCTTGTATGCGGACAAGAACCTCAAGCATCACGGCCTGATTCAAGCTTTCTCGCGCACCAACCGCGTGCTCAATGACACCAAGCCATACGGCAACATTCTCGACTTTCGCGGCCAGCAGAAGGCTGTAGACGATGCCATTGCGCTTTTCTCTGGAGAGGACGTTAACCGCTCCCGCGAAATCTGGCTGGTAGACCCAGCTCCCACAGTGATTGAAAAATACGAGCAAGCAGTCGCCGCCATCGAGGGCTTCCTCACCGAAAAAGATGTCGTGGCCGAGCCCAAGGGCGTTTACAACCTCAAAGGTGATACCGCGCGCATTGAATTCGTTAACCGCTTCAAAGAAGTGCAACGCCTAAAGACCCAGCTCGACCAGTACACCGATCTGGACGAAGAACAGAAAGCGCGTATCAACAGTGTGCTGCCCGAGGACGATTTGCGTTCACTACGCGGTGCCTACCTTGAGACCGCCCAGCGCCTCAAGGAGCAGCAGGGCAAAACCGGCGACCAGGCCTCACCAAATCAGCAAGCCATCGAACAGCTGGATTTCGAGTTTGTGCTCTTTTCTTCTGCGCTGATCGACTATGACTACATCATGAGCCTAGTTGCGCGTTTCACTCAGGAAAAGCCGGGTAAACAGACCCTGCGCAGAGACCAGCTCATCAACCTGCTTGCCGCCAGCAGCAACCTGATTGACGAGCGCGAGGACATCATCGCCTATATCAACACCCTCGAAGCCGGCAAGGGCCTGAGCGAGGCCGCCATCCGCGATGGCTACCAGGCCTTCAAGGCACAAAAAGCCCACAACGAAATCACCGCCCTGGCCGACCGCCACGGGCTAGACCGCGACGCCCTGCAATCCTTCGTGAACGGCACTCTCGACCGCATGATCTTCGACGGCGAGCAGTTAAGTGACTTGTTCGAACCACTTGAGCTGGGCTGGAAGGCACGCAGCCAGGCGGAGTTGGCCTTGATGGAAGAGCTGGTGCCGTTTTTGAAAAAGCAGGCCGGTGGGCGCGAGATATCGGGGTTGGCGGCTTATGAGTAATGAAATATTTAGACCCGTCGAATTCGATGGGATAGGAAAAGAGCTTCACACGACTAATGATCATTTTCCCGACGTCAGGAAAATGATCGACCTCGTCCCAGACAACCATTTTGTTGACGCCAACAAAATGGTCGAACATGGCGTTGGAAGCCAGAGCAAGATCAAAGGGCATTCCAGCCATCTGTGGCCGTCATTCCCGCGTAGGCGGGAATCTATAGGAGTTAAAACATCAAGCAGTAGTTTGGAAGGGGTAGAAAAGTGATGGGCTCTAAAAAGTCATTGGTACCCCGATTGCGCTTTCCTGAGTTTCGGGATTCGGGGGAGCCCCCTCTGGCAGGATAGTTGTCACCCTCTGATTTCAACCAGATAGGCGGCAAGGAAAGTATCGTGGCCCGTTATTCCGAAGAACGCAAAGAAGCTGTACTGAGCAAACTGTTGCCTCCCTACAGTATGACTGTGGCCGAGCTGGCCCGGCAGGAAGGCATCTCCGAGCCGACCCTTTATACTTGGCGTAACAAAGCCAAATCAGAAGGACGTCCCGTGCCCGGTCGCAAAGCCACATCAGAGCAATGGTCAGCTGAAGCCAAGCTCGCAACTGTCATCGAAACCGCAGCCTTTTCTGAGGCGGAGCTCAGCCAATATTGCCGGGAGAAGGGCCTGTACCCTGACCAGGTAAAGCAGTGGAAAGCGGAGTCCTTGCAGGGCTTCCAGCGCAGTGCCCAACAGGAAAAGGCCATCCGCCAGCAAGCCCGTAGCGACAAGCAGGAAATCAAGCAGTTACGCCGGGAGCTACGGCACAAGGAGAAAGCTCTGGCTGAAGCCGCTGCCTTGTTGGTGCTGAGAAAAAAGCTCAATGCGCTCTGGGATCAGGACAGCAACGAGGACGAATGACCTCAAACCCGGAGCGCCAGATCATCGTTAGTCTGATCCAGCAAGCGAACCGTGACGGTGCCCGTCTGGTCAAGGCCTGTGCTGAAGCGGGTATCTGTTTGCGCACCTACCGTCGCTGGTATCGCAACGGTGCTGTGCAAACCGACAAGCGCCCCACCGCCGTCAGAACGGCTCCAGCCAACAAGCTGACGACAGCGGAGCAGGAGCAGATTATTGAGCTGTGCAATAGTCCGGCCTACAGCCAGCTGCCACCGAGCCAGATCGTACCTGACCTGTTGGACAAGGGTGTGTATGTCGCGTCGGAGTCGACCTTCTACCGCGTACTCAAGGCGGTAGGCCAACTGCATCATCGCGGACGGTCACTGGCACCTAAACGCAGCCCGGCGTCAACAACTCACAAAGCTAGCGGCCCCTGCGAGGTCTGGTGCTGGGATATTACCTACTGCCCGAGTGTTGTCCGCGGGCAGTTCTACTACCTGTACATGTTTGAAGATCTCTACAGCCGCAAGATCGTCGGTTATGAGGTTCATGAAGCCGAGAGTGGCGAGTATGCCGCCCAGCTTCTGCAACGTAGCCAGCTGCGAGAACAGTGCCTGCACAAGCCGCTGGTGCTGCACTCGGACAACGGTGCGCCAATGAAAGCGCAAACCATGAAAGCGAAACTGGAAGAGTTGGGCGTGCTGCCCTCATACAGTCGCCCACGTGTGAGCAACGACAACGCCTTCGCTGAGTCGTTGTTCCGGGTGCTGAAGTACCGCCCCCATTGGCCTTCACATGGGTTTAAATCGCTGGATGAAGCCCGGCTATGGGTAGACCGGTTCGTTCGCTGGTATAACACTGAGCACCGTCACAGCAAACTGCGCTTCGTGACACCGGAGCAACGCCACAATGGCGAAGACGCTGTGCTGCTGGAGCAGCGCAAACGGATACTGGAGATGGCCAAGCAAAGCGCACCATCACGCTGGGGTCAACGCTCCGTGAGAAACTGTGAGCCTGTTGGACCGACGACACTGAACCCGGAAAAAGAGCCGACTATGCAGCAAGTGGCATAGCATGAAAACAGTGACAACTATCTTGAAAAACACCGGCTCGATGACAACAAGAGTACAATTTTGTCATGTCAGAGTCATGTTGCTGACAGCTATAAATAGCTAAGCTAGATGAAATAAATAAGCTCAAGGGGTATATAAATGGATGATAACAAGTTCAAATTACCAGCTTCTATCTCGCGGCGCCGCTTTGTACAAGGTCTTGCCGTCGGAGGCGTTATAGCGAGTTTCCCGCATGTTGTTCGCGCCGGTAGCTCTTTT
>JAMCWB010000028.1 GCA_023475025.1 Gammaproteobacteria bacterium | reverse complement strand
GGCTGACCTGGATACCCCGCTTTCGACCTATCTCAATATCGTTGGCGGGCTGCTGACCTTGCTGCTCGGCAAGTCACCGGGCGGGAGGCCGTATTCATCGTTCGAGACGATGGATTCCATCATCAGCGCATTGCTTGCCCACTACGAAGGCCGGCCCGGAATCAGCGAGCGCACTCTATGGGCAAAATTCTCTGCGGCAAGGCGGCATCTGGACGCCAGCGATCGCCGACTGTAATTGCAGTCGAACCGTCTGCAGTTGCAGTGCAATCCGTTCCGATGCGCTATTGAATACGAGGCACTTTCCGAACAGCGTCGATGAGCGTCAAGGAGTGCCCACCATGTCTTCGCAGACCACCGCCCCGGCGACGCCGGTTGAACGTCGCATCCTGCGCCGCGCCGAAGTCGAAGCCAAGACCGGCTTCAAGCGCGCGCACATCTACAGCCTGATGAAAGAAGGCAGGTTCCCCAAGGCACTACGTTTGGGCGTGCGCGCAGTGGGCTGGGACTCGACCGAAATCGACCAGTGGATCGCTGATCGATCATCAATAACATGTTGTTTCCCTCACTCCGCCGACTGTTCAGCCAGGGCCACCGCGCGGAACATGGCGCGGCGCTTGTTGATGGTCTCTTCCCACTCCAGCGCCGGTACCGAGTCAGCGACAATGCCGCCGCCGGCCTGCACATGCAGCTCGCCGTGCTTGATCACGGCGGTGCGGATGGCAATGGCGGTATCCATATTGCCATTCCAGGCCCAATAGCCGACGGCACCACCATAGACACCGCGCTTGACCGGTTCCAGTTCATCAATGATTTCCATGGCACGAATCTTCGGCGCGCCGGACAAGGTGCCGGCCGGCAGAATCGCGCGCAGGGCATCCATCGGCGTCAACCCATCCAACAACTGGCCTTTGACGTTGGAGACGATATGCATCACGTTGGAGTAGCGCTCGATGACCATCTTCTCGGTCACTTCAACCTGACCGATTTTCGCCACCCGGCCAACATCGTTGCGGCCCAGGTCAATCAGCATCAGATGCTCGGCCAACTCCTTGGCATCACCCAGCAGATCCTGCTCCAGCGCCAGATCGGCTTCCGGGGTCGCACCCCGAGGGCGGGTACCGGCAATCGGGCGCACCGTGACTTCGCCGTCTTCCACCCGCACCAGCACTTCCGGCGAGCTGCCCACGACATGAAAGTCGCCCAGATTGAAGAAGTACATATAGGGCGTCGGGTTCTGGCTGCGCAGCGCGCGGTACAGATCGATAGGCGCGGCCTTGAAATCGATACTCATGCGTTGCGACGGCACCACCTGCATGCAGTCTCCGGCAAGGATATAGTCCTTCACCGTATCCACCGCGCGCTCGTAATCCTCACGGGTAAAGCTGGCGCGATAATCCAGCTCGCAATCCGGCGGATTATCCAGCGAGAGTGGCTTGCGGGCAGCCAGTGGCTGACGCAACTGCTCGAGCAACTGATCCAGGCGGGCATTGGCGGCGGCAAAGGCATTGGGCCCGGCCGGGTCAGCCAGCACAATGGCGTGCAGCTTGCCGGCCAGGTTGTCGAACACCACCACCTCATCCGACACCATGAGCAGAATATCGGGGTTATCCAGCGGATCAGGGTTCGGACAATGCGCCAGACGCTGCTCGACATAGCGCACGCAGTCATAGGCGAAATAACCCACCAGACCGCCATTGAAGCGCGGCAACCCGGGGATATCGGACACCCGGTAGCGCGCCTTGAAATCTTCAACAAAGGCCAGCGGGTCCTCGCATTCATGCCGCTCGGTCTCGACACCATCGACCGTCAGGGTCACGCTGTGGCCGCGCACCTGCAACACGCTGCGCGCGGGCAGGCCAATAATCGAGTAACGCCCCCACTTCTCACCGCCCTGCACGGATTCCAGCAGGTAGGTGTAAGGCGCATCCGCCAGTTTGAGGTAGGTCGAAAGCGGGGTATCCAGGTCAGCCAGCACTTCGCGCACCAGAGGGATGCGGTTAAAGCCCTGGCCAGCCAGGCGATTGAATTCGTCTTCAGTCATGATCAGCCTCATGGGGCAAAATTGTTGTCACACAAACCGGAAATCTGCACGCATTGCGGGCAGGTGCAATCAATCAGGCACGCCAGCGCCAGCGGGCGAGCGATTTGATGACTCTCATCAGTTTGCGGTTGCTGACAAACACGGCTGATCCATTCCATCAGGTGGGAAGACAGTAGGCTATATGAGCGCAGCCAGCGAATCAACCAGCAGGTCTGGGTTTTCCTCGCTAATCGGCCGGCCATGATTATACCCATAGGTGACGGCCACCACCGGTACCCCGGCCGCGCGGGCAGCAAGGATGTCACTGCGCGAGTCACCGACAAACAGGGCCTGCCGCGCACTCACCTGCGCCTCGGCCAGCACCTTGAGCAAGGCCGCGGGATCAGGCTTTTGCACCGGCAGGCTGTCACCCCCAATCACCCAGGCGAAATGCTGCTGCAACCCATGCGCCGCCAGCAGATCGGGCAAAAAGGCACTGGGCTTGTTGGTAATCAGCGCCAGCGGGGTACCCTGATGGCACAGATGATCCAGGTACTCGCGCACGCCGGGGTATAACTGGCTGTGGGAATGATCCGCGGCATAGGCCTGCAGAAAGTCCGCCAGCGCCGCCTCGGCGTCTTGCGCATCCACAGCGTCATGCGCCAAACCGCCCGCCAGCGCTCGGCGCACCAGAACCCGCGCCCCGTTACCCACCCACAAACGCACCTTGTCCACGCCGGCTGCCGGACGACCGCGCTGCTGCAACATACGGTCAACCGCAGCGGCCAGGTCCGGTACCGAGTCGATCAGGGTGCCGTCGAGGTCGAACATGACGAGTTTGGGGAGGTGATCAGGAAATAGGTACTGGAGAGAGGTCATCAAAAAACCGGTGATTTTATCTCGTGTGGAGGAGCGGGGTTGCGGACCATCGGTTCCGGACACGCCGTGAACCCATCCCTGGGGGCTCGTAGATGCCCGCAGAAAATTGCTCCTGCATTTCCTGCGCTTCCGCCATCCCTGGCGGTCGCCTGGCATCTAACGGTCCGAAACCGATGGTCCGCAACCCCGCAGAATACTCTGAGCCGCCTGAAAGAAAGTCTTTAGCCCTGTACCTGCGCCAACTCAGCCCGCATGGCATCAATAACCGCCCGGTAATCCGGCTGATTAAAGATCGCCGAACCGGCCACAAAGGTATCGGCACCAGCCTCGGCAATGGCGCGAATATTCTGCACATTTACCCCGCCATCCACTTCCAGGCGGATATCACGCCCACTGGCATCAATCAGCGCCCGCGCCTCGCGCAGCTTGTCCAGGGTAGCGGGAATAAACTTCTGGCCGCCAAAACCGGGATTGACGCTCATCAGCAGCACCATATCCACCTTGTCCATCACATACTTCAAGGCATCCAGCGAAGTGGCCGGATTGAACACCAGACCGGCCTTGGCGCCACCTTCCTTGATCAACTGCAAGGAGCGGTCAATATGCTCGCTGGCTTCCGGATGGAAGGTAATGTAGCTGGCACCCGCCTCAAGAAAATCACCAATGATGCGATCCACCGGCTTGACCATCAGATGCACATCGATGGGGGCGGTAACGCCATACTTGCGCAGCGCGCTGCAGACCATGGGGCCAATGGTCAGGTTGGGCACATAGTGGTTGTCCATCACATCGAAGTGGACGATATCGGCCCCGTCGGCCAGGACACGATCAACCTCTTCACCCAGGCGGGCAAAATCGGCTGACAGGATGGAAGGGGCAATGGCGTAATCAGGCAGATCAGACATGGGGAGTATCCGCTAACAGCTGTATTTGCGCCCATTGTACCCGATAGTGCACTCTTGTACCGACCATCGTCGGTTTCAGGACGCCACCATGCACCGTCGCCTATATCTGATGTTACTCACCTGCTGCAGCCTGTGGCTGGGCCATGCGAACAGCACGCTGGCAGAAAACGCCCCTGCCGCGCGTGAAACGCCCACCAGCGAACGCGCACAACTGGCCAGCCGCAGCAGCCAACAGGAAGCGGCCTTACGGCGCACGCTGGACACGGAACAGATTCGCCAGCTTGAAGCCGGGGATGACCGCTTTCTCGGGCTGTTTCTGCCCGCTGCCCGCCCCTCTCCGCGGGGCGGCATACTTCTGGTCGCCGATCGTGGCGAACATGCCGACGCCCCACGCCTGATTGCCGCCAGCCGCCGCCAGCTGAGTGATGCCGGTTGGCATACCTTGTCCATCGCCCTGCCGGACAGTCCGGGCAATCTGGATGACCTCGATGAGGCCGCACGCGAAGTCACCGAACAAGCCCAGGCCGAGCAGATTCGCCAGCGCTTGCGTCAAGCCTGGCTGGCCTTGCAAGCTGAAGGCGCAGAACAGATTGCTCTGCTGGGGCAGGGTGAAGCCGCCTGGTGGGTATTGCGTACCGCAGGCCAGGACAGCAACGACCCTGTGCTACGCCATGTGATCCTGTTAGATCCTCGAAGCAGCGCGCAGGGTGAACCTCTGCACCGCCTGCTCGAAGCCTGGGACAAGCCGCTGCTGGAGATTCACAGCCGCAGCGAGCCGAACAATGAACTGCTGAGCCGACAGACCCGCGAAGCACGCCGACTGGGGCGTGACGACCATTACAAACAAGTACAGCACCCGCTGACACCAGGCCAGTCAGAAGCATCCCTGATTCGCCGCATAGAAGGCTGGCTCACTAATTAGGGACAGCCCCTGATTAAAATCTTAGAAACCTCGGTGCTCGCGGATGCGGGCATAGGCGGCCTTGATGTCGCGGATACGTTCACCGGCGCTTGCCTGCTCGGTTGCCGCAGCCCCCCGGGCGCTGAGCTTGTCGGGGTGATGCCGACTCAACTGACGACGGTAGGCACGGCGAATCAGCTCCGGACTGTCATTCAGCCCAACACCCAATAACCGGGCGTCACGTTGCAACTGGTCGTCCCTGGCCACTGGCGCCTGCTTGGCGCTGCGTGGGCGGTGCTTTTGGTGCATGCGCTGCTGTTCACCGCGACCGACACCAACCTGCTTGCCCCATTGATTCAGCAACTGCTGCTGGCTGGCAGTCAGGCTACCGGTTGCCAGCGCCATGCGCCAACAGGCGTCCATCAACTCAACCGCCAATACCGGTTCACGACGGGTAAAACGGCACACCAGGCGATCCAGCCCGCGCGCCTGATCGCGGCCTTGATTGAACCAGCGCATGGCCTGCAGCCGGGTCTCATCCGTCAAGCGATATTGCTGCATCAGGTCCCGCGCCAGCTGCAGGTGCACGGCCTGTACCCGGCCATTGGCCTTGGCCATATGCCCGAGACACAGAAACAATACGCGCTCGAACACCAGCTTGCGTCCAGCCAGTGCGCGCACTCTTGCCGGTACATCAGTCCAGCGCCGCAAGCGCCAATGACGGTCCAGCGCATGCCCAAGCACGGCACCGAGTAAGGCACCGGGGATTCCGGCCACCACAGCACCGAGCACACCGCCTGCGGCAGTTACCGGCCAGAGCATGCCGCCCGCTCCGCAATTTTTGCTGCCTGCTGCAGCCGCTCCGGGGTACCCACGTCGATCCAGCTGCCGGCAAAGTATTCTCCGCCCAGCAACCCCTTATCCGCCGCTGCTCGTAGCAAGGGGGCCAATGCGAAACGTCCCGGGGCGTGATCGGCAATCAGAGCCGGATCAATCACAGCAATACCACTGTAAGTCAGCCCCCTTTGCCCTCCGACCGGGTTGGTCACCTGCCCCTCGTGCAGGATAAAGTCGCCGCTCGGGTTATGCGCAGGGTTGTCAATCAACACCAGATGCGCCAGCTTGCCTACCGGCAACTGCAGGCGGGAAAAGTCAAAGTCGGCCCAGACATCACCATTAACCAGCACAAAAGGCTGGTCACCGAGTAAAGGCAGCGCTTGACGAATGCCGCCCCCGGTCTCCAACGGCTCGGCTTCGCGTGACCACTGGATCTGCACATCCAGCGCAGCGCCATCGGCAAAATGGGCCTCAATCTGATCGCCCAACCAGGCGTGATTGATCACCAGCTGCGTGATGCCGGCGCGCGCCAGCGCTTCGATATGCCATTGCAGCAGGGGTTTGCCCGCTACCGGCAGTAAGGGTTTTGGTGTCTCGAGCGTCAGTGGACGCATGCGCTCACCCTTGCCGGCTGCCAGCAGCATAGCTTTCATCAGACCAGCTCCAACCGGATCAGCAAGCGCTGCAGCGGGGCCAGATCCGACTCAGCCGCACAAGCACCCTGCAAGTAGGCAAGAAAACGCGGTGCATCTTCCAGGTAATGTGGCTTGCCATCGCGATAGCGGATACGGGCAAAAATGCCCAGTACCTTGAGATGACGCTGTACGCCCATCAGGCGATACTGACGCTGAAAACCGGCATAGTCGGCGGGTAAGCGGATACCCGCAACCCACGCGCGTTCCCAGTACGTGCGCATCCAGGCATCCCGGCGTGGCTCCGGCCAACTGAAAAAAGCATCGGCAAACAGTGAGGTCGCGTCGTAACTGGCAGGCCCGTAGAGCGCATCCTGAAAATCCAGCACTGCTGGATCACCACCGCCGTCAGGTACCATCAAATTGCGCGCCATATAGTCACGGTGCACAAACACCCGTGCCTCGGCGTTGATACTCTCCAGCAGCAACTGACAGAGCTCGGCCCAGTCAGCCCGGTCTACCTGGTTAAAAGGGTGCTGCAGATGCCTAGCGGCATACCAGTCAGGAAACAGCTCCAGCTCGCGTTGCAAAACCGCGCTGTCATAGGGCGGCAACACCTCCGGACGACTGGCCAGCTGCCAGCGAATCAGACTGTCGATGGCGGCATGGAACAACTGATCCAGCTGGGCACTGTCGATACCTGCCTGGATCTGCTCGAGAAACGTCCGTTGCCCCATATCCTCAAGCAATAAAAAGCCCTGCTGTAAATCACTGGCATAAATACGCGGAACCCGCACACCAGCCTCGGCCAGCAAGCCGGCAATGCGTACAAAGGGTTCGCTGTTTTCATGCTCTGGCGGTGCATCCATCACAATCAGACTCAGATCACCTTGTTGCCAACGAAAATAACGCCGTGCGCTGGCATCGCCACTGGCAGCGCTCAGGACTGGCTCGATATCGGGCAAAGGCCCCAATTCAGGCGCTGCCTGCGCTATGGCAGCAGGCAACCAATCGCGCAATTGCGCCTCTCTGGCATCCATCATTTGTTTTCCTGTCCGGCTGGCGCTGGCTCTGGCAGCACCCAATGCTTTATTATCCCATGATCCTGAAGATCAACAGCAGCATGCCTGTTGCGCCTGAAGCGCACAAGATACTGCCACATCCAGACTGGAAGCCGGATAACAACACAATGGCCTATCGTTCACCACCTTTTGCGCTGCGCTTTCCTTTCCTGCTGGCTGGCAGTGTGCTGCTGGCCCAACCAATGACAACCCTGGCCCAGCAAGTCGACTGTCGCGCCAGCAGTGACGCCCAGGGCTGGGTCTGCAGCCCGCTTAGCCCGAGTGCAAGCCTGCCGCCGCGGCCGGCCAGACAGGTCAGTTCGCCACAGGTAGTCGAACAGACGACTCCCGAGAGCAGGCCCGCTCGCCAGGCGCCCGCTGCCGACAACCCCTACAGTCACCTTGACTGGGTACCACGTGAGCAACTCAGTGCTGAACTGCAGGCGCGTATAGCGCCCTACTGTGGCGGCACCTATGTTGAGCCGCCACGCAGTGGGCGCGATGATGATACCGCGCTCAGCCAACTGCCAGTTTATGCCGAGGCTGATCGTAGCGAATTCCAGCAAACTGATGAAACCGGCGTCCTGAGCGGCGATGTTTTATTGCGCCAGGGACGCATTCAGGCCCGTGCCGGCCAAGCCAACATTGATCGTAACAACGATCTCATCCGCCTCAGCGACCAGGTACGCCTGCGTGACCAGGGCGTACTCATGATGGGGGATCAGGCTGAGCTACGGATCGACACCGGCGCAACCCGCATCGATAACGTCGACTATGTGATTCACGATGCGCATGCTCGTGGCAGCGCCGAAAGGCTTGAGCGCCGTGAAGACGCAATCATCGTCCTCAGCAACAGCAGCTATACAACCTGTGAACCTGGCAACAATGCCTGGGTTTTGCAAAGCCGCTCTGTCGAACTGGACCGGGAAGAAGGCTGGGGCGATGCACGCCATGTCACCTTGCGGGTAAAAGATGTTCCGGTCTTCTATACACCCTACCTGAGCTTCCCTCTGGATGACCGTCGCAAGACCGGTGTCTTGCCACCCAGCTATTCGTCAAGCAGCGATACCGGTACTGAGATCACCATCCCCTATTACCTCAACCTGGCACCTAATTACGATGCCACCCTGTATCCGCGCCTGATGTCCAAACGTGGCTTGTTGATGGAAGCTGAAGGCCGACACCTCGGCGACAATAGTGCAACAGAATTGAATGCCGCCTTCCTGGATGATCGCGACTTCAACGAAAACCGCTGGCGCTACCGCGCTCGTCATCAGCATGAGTTAGGGAGCAACTGGCGCGCTAACCTGGATACGGCTGGCATCAGCGATCCGTTCTATTTCCAGGATCTGAGCTCCGCACTGGAATCAAGGCCTGGCAGCCACCTGGATCAGCGTGCCGACCTGAGTTATTACGGCGCTGGCTGGCGCTTCCAGACTCTGGTTCACAGCTATGAGCGAGCCACCATCACAGCCATCACACCCTATGAACGGCTGCCCCAGCTGCGTATTGATGGCGGCCACTGGCTGGCGGATAGCGGCCTGCGCGTCGACTATGACGCGGAATACAGTTATTTCGATCGCGATCTTCGAAATGGCCTGATCAGCGGCAAGAATGGCCTCCAGGTCGATGCTGCCGGCGACTTCATCTCCAAGCCGGATGAAAACCTGAGTGGGCTGCAGCGGGCAACCGGTCACCGCGTTGCCCTTAGCCCGGAGATCAGCTATCCGCTACGCAACAGCTGGGCCTATATAACCCCAGCCCTGAAGGTCAACTCGGTCTTCTATGATCTGGACTTTGACCGCCGCACGGATGATGGCTTCAACTACTCAGACGCCGATCGCAGCCCGTCCAGCCACGTGCCGGTGGCCAGCCTGGATACAGGCCTGTACTTCGATCGCGACACCAACCTGTTTGGCCGCAGCTTCCGCCAGAGCCTGGAGCCGCGTGCTTATTATCTTTACGCACCCTATCGCGACCAGGATGACCAGCCGCTGTTCGACACCTACGAGAACACCTTCAGCTACGCTGCACTGTTTCGTGATGATCGCTTCAGTGGCCGTGACCGCACCGGTGACACCCAGCAACTGACACTCGGTGTGACCAGCCGGTTATTTGATAATGCTGGCCGGGAAAAAGCCCGGGCCAGCCTTGGCAATATCCTGTACTTCAATGACCGACGCGTGCAGTTGCTGGACCCGAATGGAGAGCCACGAGAGCGCAATAGCCGCTCTTCCTCAGCCTATGCCGCAGAGCTGGCTTATCAGCTTGAGGAGAGCTGGCGCCTGCGTACCAATACCCTGTGGGACCCGGATGACAGCAGCGCCAATGCCGGCAGTTTTTTCGTCAACTACCAGCCCGAACATAACAAACTGATCAATGCGGGCTACAGCTTCCGAAACAGCGTCAACACCTATGATGCATTTACCGGCAACTTCCAGCGCCAGGCTAATCGCCGCATTGATCAGTCAGACCTATCCTTCATGTGGCCCCTGAACCCACAGTGGAGCCTTATTGGCCGTTGGCAATATGATTTTGCCGACGACCGAACCCTGGAGGCCTTTGGTGGTCTTGAGTATGACAGCTGTTGCTGGAAGCTTCGTCTGATCAACCGCTACTGGGTCGATTACAACGAGTTCGAATCTGTCACCCGAGACGAGACCAAGCGTGGCATTTTCCTGCAGATAGTGCTCAAAGGACTTGGCAACGTGACCGGCAATCGAGTGGAAACCCTGCTTACCGACGGTATCCCTGGCTATAGAGAGCGAGACAATAATGCCTTTTAAGTTTTACACCGCAGTTCTTGGCTTGTGCGCAGGCCTGTTTATCAGTGGCGCACAGGCACAGGTGGTGCCGCTGGATCGTGTTGCCGCCATTGTCGACAACGACGTGGTCATGCTCAGCCAGGTCCAGCAGCGCATGGATAATGTGCGTCGCCAGGCCGCCGAACAGGGTAGCCCGATGCCACCTGACGACGTACTGCAGCAGCAGGTACTTGATCGCCTGATACTGGAAAGTATTCAGCTGCAGATGGGTGATCGTGCCGGCATCCGTATCGATGACAACACCCTGAACCAGACCATGCAGCAACTGGCCCAGCGTAACAACGTCAGCCTGGAAGAGTTTCGTGCTGCGCTGGAACAGGATGGTATCAGCTATACCGAAGCCCGCGAGCAGATCCGCCGTGAAATGATCATCAACCGGGTGCGCCAGCGCCGTGTCGCCGAACGTATTCAGGTAAGTGACCAGGAAGTACGCAACTTCCTCAACTCTGAACTCGGCCGCTCGGAACTGGCTGAAGAGTTCCGCCTGGCGATGATCATCCTGCCCCTGGGTGAATATGCCAGTCGTGAGGAAGAGGCGCGCGTCACCGCTCTGGCCGACGAGCTCTACAACGAACTGCAAGCCGGTGCCGACTTTGCCGGCCTGGCCCTGAGCCGTTCCGGTGGCGACACGGCACTCGAAGGTGGCGAACTCGGCTGGCGCAAGGCCGCACAACTGCCGGGGCCCTTTGCCCGTGCGATAAGCGACCTTGACGTCGGTGAAGTCACTCGCCCGCTGCGCTCACCCTCCGGCGTGCATATCCTCAAGCTGCTAGAACAGCGAGGTGGTGATGGCCAGTTGATCGATGAGTACCAGGTCCGCCACATCCTGATTCGTCCCAGTGAAATCCGCAGCGAGGCGGAAACCGCACAGCTGATCCAGCGCCTGTACGAGCGTATCGAGAATGGCGAGTCCTTTGCCAACCTGGCGCGCTCCTTTTCAGAAGACCCGGGTAGCGCCCTGAGTGGTGGCAGCATGGGCTGGACAACGGCTGACAGCGTGGTGCCGGAATTCGCCGAAGTCATGACCACCCTGCCCCAGGGCCAGGTCTCACGGCCGATTGAAACCCAGTACGGCTGGCATATCCTGGAAGTCACCGACCAGCGCCGCGTCGACATGACGGAAGAGATGCGCGAACAGCAAGCCACCAACCTGCTGCAGAACCGCAAGTTCGATGAAGAGCTGCAAAGCTGGCTGCTGGAAATCCGCGAGGATGCCTTTATCGAGATCAAGATCTAGTGTCCCCTCAGGCCATTGCTCTAACCGCCGGCGAGCCGGCGGGTATTGGTCCTGATCTCTGCCTGCAACTGGCCAGCGAGCCCTGTGCGCATGAACGGGTCGTGATTGCTGATCCTGATCTGCTGGCCGAGCGCGCCGCTGCACTTGGCCTGGCGGTAACCCTGACCCCCTTCGACACTGATCGCGCACCACAGGCACAAGGCGCTGGCGAACTCAGTGTCTTGCCGGTACGCCTGGCGGCTCCCTGCCAGCCTGGCGTACTCGACCCGGCCAATGCTCGCTATGTGCTGGAAACCCTGCGTCTTGCCGGCGAAGGCTGTCTGCACGGTGGGTTTGCCGCCATTGTGACGGCACCTGTACACAAAGGCGTGATCAACGAGGCCGGCGTCCCCTTCAGTGGTCATACCGAGTTTTTTGCTGAACTGACCGCTACTGAGCAGGTCGTCATGATGCTTGCCTGCCCGGGCCTGCGCGTGGCTTTGGCAACCACTCATCTGCCTTTGCGGGCCGTCGCCGATGCCATTACCCCGGAACTGCTGGAGCGCGTACTGCGCATTCTGCAGCAGGACCTGCAACACAAGTTCGGCATTGCCCGGCCGCGCATCCTGGTCTGCGGACTCAACCCGCATGCCGGCGAGGACGGTCATCTCGGTCGTGAAGAGCTGGATATCATCATCCCCTTGCTGACGCGCCTGCGCAGCGAGGGCATGGATCTTGTTGGCCCACTGCCGGCAGATACGCTATTTACCCCGAAACACTTGCAAGCGGCCGATGCCGTATTGGCCATGTACCATGATCAGGGCTTGCCGGTACTCAAGCACAAGGGCTTTGGCCAGGCGGTGAACATCACCCTGGGCCTGCCCATTATTCGCACCTCGGTCGATCATGGCACCGCATTGGACCTGGCCGCCACTGGCCGGGCTGACGTCGGCAGCCTGCGGGTCGCCTTGCATACAGCCAGCGAGATGCTGGCTGCCAGGAATCAGGCATGACAGATTTTGCACCCCACCGGGCGCGCAAGCGTTTCGGTCAGAACTTTCTGCACGACCCCGGCGTCATCAACCGGATTCTGCGCGCAGTGCACCCACAAGCAGACCAGCATCTGGTGGAAATCGGCCCGGGCCAGGGCGCTATCACTGCCGGCCTGCTGAGCAGTGGTGCCCGTCTGGACGTGGTTGAGCTGGACAAGGACCTGCATCCCATCCTGCTCGCCCAGTTCGGCCACAATCCCCAGTTCCAGCTGCACAAGGGCGATGCCCTCAAGTTCGATTTCAGCACCCTGGTTACCGATGACAAGCCCCTGCGCGTGGTCGGCAACCTGCCTTACAACATCTCCACCCCCCTGATGTTCCACCTGCTCAGCCAGGCAGCGCAGATTCGCGACATGCATTTCATGCTGCAGAAGGAAGTGGTGCAGCGGTTGGCCGCTGGCGTGGGCGATAACCACTACGGCCGCCTCGGCATCATGGTGCAGTACCACTGCCAGGTTGAGCACCTGTTTGACGTTGGCCCGGGCGCCTTCAGCCCGGCGCCCAAGGTAGACTCGGCCATCGTCCGCCTTACCCCGCATGCGCAGCTGCCTCACCCGGCCGATGACCCGCGACAGCTCGAGATCGTGGTGCGTGAAGCCTTCAACCAGCGCCGCAAGACCCTGCGCAATACCCTCAAGCGGCTGCTCAGCGCCGAAGCCATCGAAGAGCTGGGCATTGACCCCGGCCTGCGCCCCGAGCAGGTCGATCTGGCCGGCTTCGTCCGCCTGGCCAACCGCCTGAGCCAGTCCGCCAGCAACGAGCAGACAATATGAACCAGACCCTGATCGACAGTATTCGCATTGAGGTCGCTACACGCTTTCTCAGCGAGCAATCACTGCCCGAGCGCAGCCGCTATGCCTTTGCCTACACCATCACCATCAGCAACCTGGGGCAGCAAAGTGCCCAACTGCTCGATCGGCAGTGGCTGATAACCGACGGTAACGGCAAGGAAGAGCAGGTCAGCGGCCCCGGTGTGATCGGCGAGCAGCCGACCATCGAGCCGGGTCAAAGCCACACTTACACCAGCGGTTGCATTCTGCAAACACCGATTGGCACCATGCAAGGCAGCTATGGCATGCTCAGTAGCGACGGACATAAATTCCGTGCACCCATACCGCTGTTCCGCTTGAGCAAGCCCAACGCGCTGAACTGATGTACAAGGCCTGGCCATGACCACCTATGCTGTTGGCGACCTGCAAGGTTGCCTGAAACCACTGCAATGTCTGCTTGCCGAAGTTGACTTCAACCCCTCGACCGACGTGCTCTGGTCGGTTGGCGACATGGTCAACCGCGGCCCGGACTCACTGGCCACCCTGCGCTTTCTCAATCAACTGGATAACGCCTGCGTGGCGGTGCTGGGCAATCATGACCTGCACCTGCTGGCCGCGGCGCGGGATGCCAGCCGCCTGCGCAAATCCGATACCCTGCTGCCGATTCTCAAGGCACCGGACCGGGAAGTGCTGCTGGAAAGCCTGCGTCAGCGGCCATTGGCACACTTTGATGAGTCGCTGAACACAGTGATGACCCATGCCGGTATCCCACCCATCTGGAGCGTCAAGCAAACCCTCAAGCGTGCGGCCGAAGTGGCTGAGGTGCTGAGGTGTGACAGCCAGCTGCCCTGGTTTCTGGACGAAATGTACGGCAATGAACCCGCGCGCTGGAAACCCGCGCTGAAAGGTATTGACCGCCTGCGTGCGATCACCAATTATCTGACCCGGATGCGCTTTTGCAAAGCCGATGGTACGCTCGACTTCAAGTCCAAGGAGGGCCTGGACAAGGCCCCGAAAGGCTATGCGCCCTGGTTCAGCTACCCACGCAAGGATAGCGGCGTGCGCATTGTATTTGGTCACTGGGCGGCCCTGGAAGGCAAGACCGGACTGGCCGACGTTATCGGCCTGGACAGCGGCTGCGTCTGGGGCAACCGCATGACCCTTATGAACCTGAACAGCGGCGACAGCATCAGCTGCGCCTGCTCGCATTGAGGAGCCCACACATGGCCATGTTCACCCGCATCCCCCCCGAGCAGGCAGCGTTATTGCGCACACAGGGCGCACAACTGGTCGATATTCGCGATCCGCAGAGCTTTACCCAGGGCCACATACCTGGCGCCGTGCGCCTCGACAACAGCAACCTGGCCGCCTGGGTGGCTGCCGCCGAACGGGCCAAGCCATTGATAGTTTGCTGCTACCACGGCAACTCCAGCCAGCCTGCTGCCGACTATCTGGCCGGGCTTGGCTTTGCCGAGGTCTACAGCCTGGATGGTGGCTTCGAGCTGTGGCAACAAAGCTACCCCGACCAGGTGACTCACGGCGACGACTGACACCCGGTGCAACAGAAATAAAAAATTATTCCTTTCCCCCCGCGCTAAACGAACTATCCTAATAATCAGGCGATCCAAAAAGGTAAGCGCGAGACCTAAGGTCATCGCGTTGCCACATTGAAAGCCGGTCTGCCGGCTTCCTGACACAGGGAGCCTGCCGGACCTGGCGGTGAAGCCCGATCTGGCTAGCTGCCTTCTCCGACAGACTTCCTGGCCTTGCCCTTGACGGGTGGTATTGGGGGACTAACGCATCTGGATGTGCTCACCCACGTGCCGCAACAATGGCAGGCCACTGTGCGGAAGCCCGGACCTCACATTGGGTTAGAGCGAGGTCGTGCCATGAGCTTATTCAGTCATTTCCAGAACCGTTACGAAGCCACCCGGCAGGAAGAGTACAGCCTGCAAGAGTACCTGGAGCTGTGCAAAACTGACCCCATGGCCTATGCCACCGCCTCGGAACGACTGCTCCAGGCCATTGGCGAACCGGAGCTGATCGACACCTCGATGGATCCGCGCCTGTCACGGATTTTTTCCAACAAGGTCATCAAGCGCTATCCGGCTTTTGCTGATTTCCATGGCATGGAGGAGTCGATTGAACAGATCGTGTCCTTCTTCCGCCACGCCGCTCAGGGCCTTGAGGAAAAGAAGCAGATTCTGTATCTGCTGGGGCCGGTGGGTGGCGGCAAGTCCTCGCTGGCAGAAAAACTCAAGGCGCTGATGCAGCAAGTCCCCTTCTATGCCATCAAGGGCTCCCCGGTCTTCGAGTCACCACTGGGTCTGTTCAATGCCGCCGAGGATGCCACCATCCTGGAAGAGGATTACGGCATCCCCCGCCGCTACATCAACAGCATCATGTCGCCGTGGGCAGTCAAGCGGCTGCACGAATTCAACGGCGATATCAGCCAGTTCCGCGTGGTCAAACTCTATCCCTCGATTCTGCAGCAGATCGCCATTGCCAAGACCGAGCCGGGTGATGAAAACAACCAGGACATTTCCGCCCTGGTCGGCAAGGTCGATATCCGCAAGCTGGAAGAGTTCCCGCAGAACGACCCCGATGCCTACAGCTACTCGGGGGCTCTGTGCCGGGCCAACCAGGGCCTGATGGAATTCGTCGAGATGTTCAAGGCCCCGATCAAGGTGCTGCATCCGCTGCTGACCGCAACCCAGGAAGGCAACTACAACAGCACCGAAGGCCTTGGCGCCATTCCCTTCAATGGGGTGATTCTGGCCCACTCCAACGAGTCCGAATGGCAGACCTTCCGCAACAACCGCAACAACGAGGCCTTCCTTGACCGTATCTACATAGTCAAGGTGCCCTATTGCCTGCGCGTCAGCGATGAAATCCAGATCTATCAGAAGCTGCTCACCAGCAGCTCACTGGCGCATGCTCACTGCGCCCCGGACACGCTGAAAATGCTGGCCCAATTCAGCGTACTCTCACGCCTGAAGGAACCGGAAAACTCCAACGTCTACTCCAAGATGCGTATCTACGACGGCGAGAACCTGAAGGACACCGACCCCAAAGCCAAATCCATCCAGGAATACCGCGATACCGCTGGCGTCGACGAGGGCATGAACGGACTGTCGACACGCTTTGCCTTCAAGATTCTGTCCCGCGTATTCAATTACGACAACACCGAAGTCGCCGCCAACCCGGTTCACCTTTTGTATGTACTGGAACAACAGATTGAGCAGGAACAGTTCAGCGCGGAAGTCAGCGAGCGCTACCTGCGCTTTCTCAAGGAATACCTGGCGCCACGCTACGTCGAGTTTATCGGCAAGGAAATCCAGACCGCCTACCTGGAATCCTACAGCGAATACGGGCAGAACATTTTCGACCGCTATGTGATGTACGCTGACTTCTGGATTCAGGATCAGGAATACCGTGATCCGGATACCGGTGAGATTCTCAACCGTGCATCGCTGAATGAAGAGCTGGAAAAGATCGAGAAGCCAGCCGGCATCAGCAACCCGAAAGACTTCCGCAACGAGATCGTCAACTTCATGTTGCGCGCCCGTGCCAACAACAACGGCAAGAATCCGAGCTGGCTGTCCTACGAAAAACTGCGCGGCGTGATCGAGAAGAAAATGTTTTCCAACACCGAAGACCTGCTGCCGGTCATCAGCTTCAACGCCAAGGCGTCCAACGAGGACCAGAAGAAACACAACGACTTTGTTACCCGCATGGTCGAGCGCGGCTATACCGAGAAGCAGGTACGACTGCTGTCGGAATGGTACCTGCGGGTGCGTAAGGCGCAATAAAGGCAGCTGGAAGCTGGAAGCTGGAAGCTGGAAGCTGGAAGCTGGAAGCTGGAAAAATGATGGCGATTTTCTGGCTCTGCAAAAAGCCTTAAAAACTGCACGGACAGCTTCACGCTGGATACCTTGAGCCTGAAGCTGCCCCGGAGGGGCCCATGAGTTATGTGATTGACCGTCGCCTTAACGGCAAGAACAAGAGCGCAGTAAACCGTCAGCGGTTTCTGCGCCGCTACCGGTCGCATATCAAAAAAGCGGTGTCCGAGGCGGTTGGCAAGCGCTCGATTACCGATATTGGTCAGGGTGAGCAAATCAGCATTCCCAGCCGGGATATCGATGAACCCATCTTCCATCACGGTCCCGGCGGCCGGCAGACTCAGGTGCATCCTGGCAACCGCGAGTTTCTCGGCGGCGATCGCATTGCACGCCCGGAGGGGGGGGGGTGGTGGCCAGGGAGGCAGTGACGCCAGTAACAATGGCGAGGGTATGGATGAGTTTGTTTTCCAGATCACCCAGGACGAATTCCTCGACTTCATGTTCGAGGACTTGGCCCTGCCCAACCTGGTCAAGCGCCACCTGGTCGGCACCGATACCTTCAAACCAGTGCGCGCCGGCATCAGCAGCGAAGGCAATCCCTCACGCATCAATATCGTCCGTTCAATGCGTGCTGCCCATGCCCGGCGCATTGCCCTCTCCGGTGGCAGCCGGGCACGGCTGCGCGCCGCCGAAGCCGAGCTGGAACAATTGCGCTTTGAACAGCCCGACAACCTGACCGACATCCAGGCCCTGGAAGCAGAAATCCAGCGCCTGCGCGAACGCATCAGCAAGGTGCCTTTCCTCGACACCTTCGACCTGCGTTACAACCTGATCAGCAAACAGCCAACGCCCAGCTCCAAGGCGGTGATGTTCTGCCTGATGGATGTCTCCGGCTCTATGACCCAGGCCACCAAGGATATGGCCAAGCGCTTTTATATCCTGCTGTACCTGTTCCTCAAGCGGAACTACGAACGCATCGAGGTGGTGTTTATTCGTCACCACACCAGCGCCAAGGAAGTCGACGAGGAAGAGTTTTTCTACTCGCGGGAAACCGGCGGCACCATAGTCTCCAGTGCCCTGCGCCTGATGGACGAAATTATTCGCGAACGTTACGCCCCCGGCGAATGGAACCTGTATTGCGCCCAGGCCTCGGATGGCGACAACTGGAACGACGATTCGCCCATCTGTCAGCGCCTGCTGCATGAGAAGATCATGCCGGCCATGCAGTACTACTGCTATGTGGAAATCACCCCGCGCGACCACCAGGCACTCTGGTATGCCTATGAACAGGTTGGCGAGCATTTTCCCGAGCATTTTGCCCAGCAGCAGATTATCGATCCCGGCGACATCTACCCGGTGTTCCGCAAGCTGTTCCAGAAGAGGATGACCACATGAGCCGCCAACCTATTTCCACCGGCTCGGAATGGACCTTCGAGCTGATCCGCGAATATGACCGCGAACTCGGGCGCATCGCCCATGACATCTACGGCCTGGATACTTACGCCAACCAGATCGAGGTAATCAGTGCCGAACAGATGATGGATGCCTACGCCTCGGTCGGCATGCCGCTGGGCTATCATCACTGGTCCTATGGCAAGCATTTCCTGCATACGGAAAAAAATTACAAGCGCGGGCAGATGGGCCTGGCCTACGAGATCGTCATCAACTCCGACCCCTGCATTGCCTATCTGATGGAAGAGAACACCATGACCATGCAAGCGCTGGTCATCGCCCATGCCTGCTATGGCCATAACTCCTTCTTCAAGGGCAATTACCTGTTCCGCACCTGGACCGACGCCAGTGCCATCATCGACTACCTGGTATTTGCCCGCCAGTACATCAGTGAATGCGAGGATCGCTACGGCATCGACGCCGTGGAAGACCTGCTTGACTCCTGCCACGCGCTGATGAATTACGGGGTTGATCGCTACAAACGGCCCTATCCGATTTCCGCTGCTGAAGAACGCGAGCGGCAGAAAGAGCGCGAGGAATACCTGCAACGCCAGGTCAACGACCTCTGGCGCACCATTCCGGTCAATCCGGGGCAGGCTGAACGCCGTCAGACCAAAGAACGCTACCCCAGCGAGCCGCAGGAAAACCTGCTCTACTTCATCGAAAAAAACGCCCCGCTGCTCGAACCCTGGCAGCGTGAAATCATCCGCATCGTGCGTAAGATCGCACAGTATTTCTACCCGCAACGCCAGACTCAGGTGATGAACGAAGGCTGGGCGACCTTCTGGCATTACACCCTGCTCAATCACCTGTATGACGAGGGCAAGGTCACTGATGGCTTTATGCTCGAGTTCCTGCAATCACACAGCAGCGTAATCATGCAGCCTGCCTTCGACAGTAAATGGTACAGCGGCATCAACCCCTATGCCCTGGGCTTTGCCATGATGCAGGATATCCGCCGTATCTGTGAGCACCCCACCGACGAGGACCGCCGCTGGCTCCCGGACATTGCCGGCAGCGACTGGCTGCAGACCATCAAGCTGGCGATGCGTGACTTCAAGGATGAAAGTTTTATCCTGCAGTACCTGTCACCCAAGGTAATTCGGGACTTCAAGTTGTTTGCCGTGGTGGATGATGAGCAGGACGATGCCCTGGAAATCGCCGCAATTCACGATGATAGCGGCTACCGTCAGGTACGCGAGATGCTCGCGGCGCAATACAATCTGGGTAACCGTGAGCCCAACATCCAGATCTGGGATGTGGATCGCCGCGGTGACCGCTCGCTCACCCTGCGTCACCAACGTCACGATGGCAAACCCCTGGGCAAGTCCAGTGAGGAAATGCTGCGCCATCTGCATCGCCTGTGGGGCTTTAATGTGCATCTGGAAAGCATGCAGGGCGACACCCTGATAGATTCCCTGCACGTGCCGCCACGACAGGATCGTGCAGACGAGAGCATGCCGCGCTTTAATCTTAACCTGCCGCCGATTTAGGGCAGCGGCAGCTTGCAGCGCCCAGCAGAAAGTCTTAGCCTGCGCTGACACTGAGCCACAGCAGATCAGCCATGCCTTACACCACCTACCTTGTCGGCGGCGCCGTGCGTGACCGTTTGCTCGGCTATCCCCATGATGAACATGACTGGGTAGTGGTCGGGGCCACGCCAGAGCAACTGCTGGCAGCCGGCTTTACCCCGGTCGGCCAGGACTTCCCGGTCTTTCTCCACCCCACAACCGGTGAGGAGTATGCGCTGGCGCGGACCGAACGCAAAAGTGGCGTCGGTTATGGCGGTTTTACCTTCCATACCAGCCCGGATGTAACCCTCGAACAGGACCTGCAACGCCGCGACCTGACCATCAACGCTATGGCCATGGATGACCAAGGCCAGCTGATCGACCCCTACGGTGGCCAGAACGATTTGCAGGCACGCCTGTTGCGCCACGTTGCCCCAGCCTTTGTCGAAGACCCGCTGCGGGTACTGCGCGTTGCCCGCTTCGCAGCCCGCTACCGTCACCTGGGGTTTCAGGTAGCGCCAGAAACGCTGAGCCTGATGCGCGAACTGGCCGAGTCCGGCGAACTCCGTGCCCTCAGCGCCGAACGCCTGTGGAAGGAAATCAGCCGCGCACTGATGGAGCGCAACCCGGAGATCTTTGTGCAGACCCTGCGCGACTGCGGCGCTCTGGCCGAACTGCTGCCGGAAGTGGATCGTCTGTTCGGCGTACCCCAGCCAGAGCAACATCACCCGGAAGTGGATACCGGCAGCCACCAGTTACTGGTGCTGCATCAGGCCGCGCGCCTGGCACTGCCGCTGGCCGCGCGCTGGGCGTGTCTGCTGCATGATCTGGGCAAAGGGCTGACACCGAAAGAACACTGGCCTAAACACCATGGTCATGAAAAGAAAGGTCTGACCGCTGTGAAGGCCGTCAACCAGCGGCTAAAACCGCCGCGTGAATGTCAGGAACTGGCGCTGCTGGTTTGCGAGTACCACACCCACTGCCACCGCGCGCTGGAATTGCGCCCGGAGACCCTGCTGAAACTGTTCAAGGCCTTTGATATCTACCGCCGGCCCGAGCGCTTCGAGCAATTCCTCGGTGCTTGCCAGGCCGATGCCCAGGGACGAACAGGGCTGGAGGACAGACCCTACCCGCAGGCTGATTACTTGCGTCAGGCCGCCGAGCACGCACGCGCTGTCAGCGTACAGCCGCTACTGGAGCAGGGACTGCAAGGTGCAGACCTTGGCAAGGCGCTGGAAAAAGCTCGACTACATGCCGTAGCTGCGTTCAAAACCGACTAATCAAGATCCGCAGCTTTGCGTTGATGCTTACTGGCGCAACAAATTGTCTGGCGTCAGTGCCTGCCCTTGCCACGCAAAGGCTACCGGCCAGAGCTGTTGCGCGCCCGACCACTCGGCCCATAGCTCCGCATAGCAGCGCCCATCACCTGGCAAGCGCGCCTGCGGCAGCAACAGCGCCAGTGGCCAGAGCACAAATGCATTACGTGTAGTTTCCGGACGTGGCAAACGAATCCCCGCATGCTCACCGCTCAACTCACCGTAACAGAGCACATCAATATCCAGCGTGATCTGACCGGGGTCCGGCGTTTGCCGGCGGCCGCAAACGCTTTCAATGGCCTTGAGTGCAGCCAGCAGGTCAGTCAGTGACAAATGTGTGTCTGCCGCCGCCACCAGGTTGTAGAACGGGCGCCCGTTGACACCAACCGCCTCGCTTTCAAACAGCGGCGACACCTGCAACTCACCCAGCAAGGCCTGGAGCGCATCCAGCCCACGACAGATGTGGGTTTCACGCTGAATATTGCTGCCTACCCCCAACAACACCCGGGTCATGCCGGCCGCTCACCCCGCTCAATCAGTACGCCGACGCCACCAGCGGCGGTGGCAATCGCGGTTGGCTTGGTGACCCGCAGGCGTAACCAGCGGATACCAAACTCTTTTTGCAGCAGGGTCGCGACGGCTTCCGCCAGGGTTTCCACTAACTGAAAGCTGCTGCCTTGCACCAGCGCCTGTACCTGCTCGGTAACTACGGCGTAATCCAGCGTGGCCGCCAGATCATCACCCGCTGCAGCGGCGCGGATGTCCCAGGCCATATCCAGATCCAGTACCAACGGCTGACGAATGGTGCGCTCCCAGTCATAGACGCCAATCACGGCATCCAGCTGCAAGCCCTTGATAAAAACCTGATCCACATGCGCCTCACTTGTCCATTACACTGTCGTTTTGGTTATTGAGGCTGCGCCATGTCCGCAACCTGGTTGATGTTGCTGCTGCTTGCCTACCTGCTCGGCTCCATCTCGTTTGCCGTGGTCCTCAGTCGCTGGGGCAAACTGCCCGACCCACGCCAGTTTGGTTCCGGCAATCCCGGAGCAAGCAACATGCTGCGCCTGGGGCGACGTTCACTGGCGATCGGCACCTTGTGCGGCGATGCCGGCAAGGGTGCGCTGGCGGTAGCCCTGGGCGCCTGGCTCGGACTGACCAGCGTGCAGCAGGGCTGGCTTGCGCTGGCTGCCATTGTTGGTCATATGCTGCCGCTGTTCCACCACTTTCGCGGCGGCAAGGGCGTTGCCACAGCTGCCGGCGCACTGCTGGTGCTGGCCTGGCCGCTCGGCGTTATGTCTGCACTGCTCTGGGCCATGATCTTTGCCTGGCAACGCATGGCCTCGCTGGCCTCGATGTTTACTTGCCTGGCCTTGCTGCCCCTGACCCTCTGGCTGTTTCCCGCGCTGCTGCCGCCCATCAGTCTGCTGGTCGCGCTGATTCTGCTGCGCCACCGCCTCAATCTCGGCCGCCTGCTGACCGGCAATGAGCACCGCTTTCGCCGCTAGGCAAGTGCCGGCAGTTGATCCAACGGCCAGCGGGCGCGGGTAATCAGGCCACCCTCATCCTGCTGCCCGGCCAGCAGGCGCTGGCAACCGGCATAGGCAATCATGGCGCCGTTATCGGTACAGAATACCGGCCGCGCATAGAACACCTCAGCGCGCAGCCCGGCGGTCATCTTCTCCAGCGCCTGACGCAAATGCTGGTTGGCACTGACACCACCGGCCATCACCAGAGTCTTCATGCCGGTTGCCTTGAGCGCGCGGCGACACTTGATCACCAATGTTTCCACCACGGCCTGCTCGAAGGCCCGGGCAATATCCGCCTGGGTCTGCTGACTGGTATCACCCTCACGCTGGCATGCCTGCCAGGCATTCAACACAGCCGTTTTCAGCCCGCTGAAGCTGAAATCCAGCCCTGGCCGGTCGGTCATCGGCCGTGGAAAAGTAAAACGTCCGGGCTGCCCCCGCTGAGCCAGCTTCGCAATCTCCGGACCGCCCGGATAAGGCAGCCCCATCAGCTTGGCCGTCTTGTCAAAAGCTTCGCCTGCGGCATCATCCAGCGACTCACCAAGCAGCCGATAATGACCGATGCCATCGACCTGCACCAGCTGGGTATGCCCCCCGGACACCAGCAGGGCAACAAAAGGAAAAGCCGGCGGCCGCGCTTCCAGCATGGGCGCCAGCAAATGCCCTTCCATATGGTGTACACCCAATGCCGGTACTTGCCATGCATGCGCCGTAGCGCGGGCAAAGGCACCGCCAACCAGCAAGGCGCCGACCAGCCCAGGACCGGCGGTATAGGCCACACCGTCCACCGCGCCCATGGGCAGCTCTGCCTTGGCAAAGACGTCTCGTACCAGTGGCACCAAGCGTTTGACGTGATCGCGCGAGGCCAGCTCCGGCACCACTCCGCCATAGATACGGTGCAAATCAATCTGACTGAAAAGCGCGTCGGCCAGCAAGCCATGCTCACTGTCATAGAGCGCAACGCCGGTTTCATCGCAGGAGGTTTCAATGCCCAGAACACGCATAATGGAGCCAACCAATGGATAATTACTGTGCCGCGCATCATAATGCCCCGCGCCCGTGCAAGCCAGTCCCGGCGCGGCATTTGCGCCCAATGGACACCTCTCATCGCCGCCGCCGGTAAAGAAAAACCAAACAGGCTTTGCATTCACCGATGTTAGGCGTTAATATCCGCTCCCCTTGAAATGCAATGTGTCGCCGACTTGTTTCAGCGGCATGACTTACGAACAGTTTTGAGAAAGGTACGAAATGCCTGCCGTCAAAGTTAAAGAAAACGAACCCTTCGACGTGGCCCTGCGCCGCTTCAAGCGCTCCTGCGAAAAGGCCGGTGTACTTGCCGAAGTCCGTCGCCGTGAGTTCTACGAAAAGCCCACTACCGAGCGTAAGCGCAAGGCAGCTGCTGCCGTCAAGCGTCACGCCAAGAAGCTGCAACGCGAACAGCGTCGCCGCGAGCGTCTGTACTGAGTTCTGCCTAGCCGTTCTGCCTGGCTCCCACGCGAGCCGGAATCCTGAACGGCCTGTCGGTATCCAGCGCACAGGTCCAGCCTTCCAGATTATGGAAACCGGCTGGATTTTTGCGTTCCTGATCACTATGCGAGGCGCGCCATGGCCGGATTGATTCCCCAGGGCTTCATTGACGACCTGCTGGCCCGCACCGATATTGTCGAAGTGGTCGGCGACCGCATCAAGCTGAAAAAAACCGGCAAGAACTTTTCCGCGCTCTGCCCCTTCCATAACGAAAAGTCGCCCTCGTTCAGCGTCAGCCCGGACAAACAGTTCTATTACTGCTTTGGCTGTGGCGCCGGTGGCAATGCGATCGGCTTTTTGATGGATCACGACCGCCTGGAGTTTCCGGAAGCGGTTGAAGCCCTGGCCCGACAAGCTGGTATCGAGGTACCACGGGAAGAGTCTGTGCGCGGCGCTCGCAACACGCCCAGCGTGCGCAAGGACAGCCCCCTGTATGCCCTGCTGGAGGTCGCCGATGGCTACTACCGCCAGCAGTTGCGCCACCACGCACAACGCGAGCGCGCCGTCGATTACCTGAAAGGCCGCGGCCTCAGCGGACAGATCGCCAAGCGCTTTGGCGTCGGCTTTGCACCACCCGGCTGGGACAATCTGATGACCCATCTGGTACGCGAGAAGCACGAGGTCAAACAGCTGATCGATGCCGGCCTGGTGATTGAAAACGAAGACAACGGCCGCCGCTACGACCGCCTGCGCGACCGGATCACCTTCCCGATCCGCGACAGCCGTGGCCGCGTGGTCGGTTTTGGCGGGCGAGTGCTCGGCGACGACAAGCCCAAGTACCTGAACTCCCCGGAAACCCCGGTGTTTCACAAAGGCCGCGAACTCTACGGCCTGTTTGAAGCACGCCAGGCCAACCGGCAGCTGACCGACATCCTGGTAGTCGAAGGCTATATGGATGTCATTGCCCTGGCCCAGCAAGGCATCACCAATGCCGTCGCCACCCTGGGCACCGCCACCACCGAAGACCATCTGAAGCGCCTGTTTCGTATCGTCAACCAGGTCGTGTTCTGCTTCGATGGCGACAACGCCGGGCGCAAGGCCGCCTGGCGCGCCCTGGAAAATGCCCTACCGGTGATGACCGATGGTCGTCAGGTACGCTTCATGTTTCTGCCCGACGGTGAAGACCCGGACAGCCTGGTCCGCAGCGAAGGTGCCGACGCTTTCCGCGCACGCCTGGCACAACAGGCATTGCCATTGAGTGATTACCTGCTGCGCCACCTGAGTGAAGAGATCAACAGCGACAGCCTCGAAGGCAAGGCCCATGTCGCCAGCCTGGCGCTGCCGCTGATCGAGCAGATCCCCGGCAACATGCTCAAGCGCCTGCTACGCCAGGAACTCGAGCGTCGCACCGGCATGGATCTCGATAGCCTGCCACCGCCACCGCCGCCGGCAGCACGCGCCGATGACGAACCACCGCCCGAGTATGACTATCCTGACCGGGCCGAGGAGTCCGACGCCGAGCACTGGCCGGAACAACCGCGCCGCAGCAAGGCCCGCCGGCGCGACATGCCCCACCAGGTCGACAGCCCGATGATCAAGGCCACGCGCACCCTGCTGCACCACCCGCACCTGGCCGCTACAGTAGAGCAGATCGAGCGCCTGGCCGATGAAATCAGCGATGAAGGCCAGCTACTGGTTGCCCTGATTCGCAGCCTGCAGCAAAACCCGCAGCAGACCACCATACAACTGCTGGCGCGCTGGCATGGCACCGCACTGGGTGACCAGCTCAGCGAACTGGCCGAACAGGAATGGTTGCTGAATAGTTCCAGTGCCAACCTTGAACAGCAGTTTTTCGACACCATAGCTATACTGATGGCCAGGCAAGAAGAGCGGCACATCGAACAGCTACTGGCCAAGGCCGCGGAAGTACCTCTCACAACCGAGGAAAAGCAGCAACTCAGAACACTGCTGAGTAGCCGCGCTACGCCCGCAGCCGACCAATGAAAAGCTATCCAACTGGCGCGGAGCCTTGAAATCAGGGTATAATCCGCAGCTTACTTTTTTGCACACCAAGGCATCCACAAGGGTTGTTATGTCCGGAAAAGCGCAACAGCAATCCCGTCTCAAAGAGCTCATCGCGCGCGGTCGCGAACAGGGCTATCTGACCTATGCGGAAGTCAACGACCACCTGCCGGAAGATATTTCCGATCCAGAGCAGGTTGAAGACATCATTCGCATGATCAACGACATGGGCATCACGGTTTTTGAAGCCGCACCAGATGCCGATGCGCTGTTGCTGGCAGACAATGACGCTGATGAAGCCGCCGCCGAAGAAGCCGCCGCCGCACTTGCTGCGGTAGAAAGCGATATCGGCCGCACCACCGATCCGGTGCGCATGTACATGCGCGAAATGGGCACGGTGGAACTGCTGACCCGCGAAGGCGAGATTGAAATCGCCAAACGCATCGAGGAAGGCATCCGCGAAGTCATGTCGGCTATCGCCATGTTCCCCGGCACCGTAGACGGCATTCTTGCCAACTACTACCGGGTAACTGAAGAAGGCGGTCGCCTGTCGGAAATCTTCAGCGGTTATATCGATCCGGATGACGACGGTCTGTCCGCTACTGGTGGCAACGAGCCGCCGGCCCAGGGCCCCAAGGCCGACAAGGCCAAGGCGGACGACAAGGACGACGATGACGACGATGACGACAGCGATGACGAGGGCGACGGTGGCCCGGATCCAGAGCTTGCACGCCAGCGTTTCACTGCCGTTGCCGAGCAACTGGAAAAGGCCAAGAAAGCCCTGAAAAAGCATGGCCGTGGCAGTAAGCAGGCCACCGCCGAGCTGGACGAACTGGCCCTGCTGTTCATGCCGATCAAGCTGGTGCCCAAGCAATACGACGCACTGGTGCGCCGCGTGCGTGGTGCTCAGGACCAGATTCGCGCCCAGGAACGTGCCATCATGCAGCTGTGTGTGCGTGACGCACGCATGCCGCGCACCGACTTCCTGCGTGGCTTCCCCGGCAACGAAACCAACCAGAAATGGGTGGATGAATTGCTGGCGAAAAAGCCGCGTTATGCTGAAGCCCTGGAAGGCCTCAAGGCAGAAATCCAGAAAGCGCAGAGCAAGCTGTCCGCCCTGGAAGAAGAAACTGACCTGGCCATTTCCGACGTCAAGGACATCAACCGTCGCATGTCGATCGGTGAAGCCCGCGCACGCCGTGCCAAGAAGGAAATGGTCGAGGCCAACCTGCGTCTGGTGATCTCCATCGCCAAGAAGTACACCAACCGCGGCTTGCAGTTCCTTGACCTGATTCAGGAAGGCAACATCGGCCTGATGAAAGCCGTCGACAAGTTTGAGTACCGCCGCGGCTACAAGTTTTCGACCTACGCCACCTGGTGGATCCGTCAGGCGATCACCCGCTCGATTGCCGACCAGGCACGTACCATCCGGATTCCGGTGCACATGATCGAAACGATCAACAAGCTCAACCGTATTTCCCGCCAGATGCTGCAGGAAATGGGTCGCGAACCGACCCCGGAAGAGCTCGGTGAGCGCATGGAGATGCCGGAAGACAAGATCCGCAAGGTACTCAAGATCGCCAAAGAGCCGATCTCGATGGAAACCCCGATCGGGGATGACGAAGACTCGCATCTGGGCGACTTCATCGAGGATTCCAGCATGGATTCGCCAATCGATATGGCAACCGTGGAAAACCTCAAGGAAGCCACCCGCGACGTACTCGGCGGCCTCACCGCACGTGAAGCCAAGGTACTGCGCATGCGCTTCGGTATCGATATGAATACCGATCACACGCTGGAAGAAGTCGGCAAGCAGTTCGACGTTACCCGCGAGCGTATTCGTCAGATCGAAGCCAAGGCCCTGCGCAAGCTGCGTCACCCGACGCGCAGTGACCACCTGCGCAGCTTCCTCGACGAGTAAGCGCACAGCAGCAACTGTAACGCCCGGCAATGCCGGGCGTTTTTATGTCCAGAATGCATAACTATGGTCAGCCGCCACTGCAATACGTATAATCCGCGGCGTCAGAAGTATTTGTGGGCCTATAGCTCAGTTGGTCAGAGCAGGCGACTCATAATCGCTTGGTCGTAGGTTCAAGTCCTACTGGGCCCACCACTCCCTCCGGTCGCGCCGGACCTCATTGGACTATTCCGGCCCAGAATCACAGATTCTGGTCGTTTCAGCGGCGCGAAGGCATGCTTCGCGAAACCCCGCTTACAACCTACTGGGCCCACCACTCCTTTCAGTCGCATCTTACTCGTCAGTAAAGGGCATTGTGCAGCGTATAGATACCCACAAGGCTGATCAGCAACATCAACAGCGACCAGCCATGAAAGGCTAGCCACAAACCCGGCTGACGACCCAGACGCAGTGCTATCAGGTTAGCCAGTGAGCCTATGGCCAACCCGAAGCCACCTACGTTTGCGCCCCAGGCCAGGGCGTACCAGTGATCAGAAAATTCTGCCAGAAAGATGGTCGCCGGGACATTGGAAATGACTTGCGAGAGCACCACTGCACCGGCGATATCCGCGCCCGGCAGGGCCAGCAAAACATCCACCAGAGGCGGCATAAAGGGCAACCGGGCCAACAGACCCAGATTGACGAACATCAGCATGAAGATCAACAGGCTGCCTTGCTGTATGCGTATGAAAGCCTACCCGGCGAGCGCTGAAAGCCAGGGCCGTCATCAGCAGCAAACCGACCAGCATCCAACTGGCGATTGGCAGCATCTGTGCCATAAAGGCAACAAAACTGTCACCTGAGCGCTGCCAGAGGTAGAGGTTTTGCGGATTACCAACCGGGCTGACAGCAGAGCCAGCATTTACTGCCAAGGCCTGAAAAATGATCATCCGCCCCACTGGCAGACTGGCCAGACGGCCCAGGCTCAATGTCAGCGGCACCACAATAAACAGAGCTACATCATTGGTAATCACCGCGGACAACAGGGCGGCAAAGAGCACCATGGCCAGCGCCAGCTGCCGCTCGCTGTGCATGCGGCCGAGCAACCAATATCCGCTACGCACCAGCGCACCACTGTCTTCCAGACCACGGCTGAGTACCATTAATCCCGCCAGAATGGCGATGGTGTGCCAATCAACCAAAGCCGGCAATTGGCGCCACTCTATTGCAGTAAAACTCGCCAGCAGGACAAAACCTATCAACAGCGCCAGCAACAACAGGTCTTCAGTAAGCCGCGAGTAAGCAAAACGGAGTATTTGCATAGGACAGGGCAGTCACGGATAAGTCGGACGTTCGACAGAGTGCAGTTTACTGATACGGCCTGCCGATTGGCAGCCCGGTGCAAAGGCCTGCCACCCTGCAGTGATTAGCGCGACACCTCGTCCTTGCGTAACAAGGCCGCGAGCCCTTCCAGCCCCTTGTGCGTCGCTTGTTTAGCTTTCGGGCTAGCCGTGGAGGACTCGCTGAAGTATTGCTGGTCGGTATAGCGCGAGTGCTCGTTATCGTGGCAATACAGGCAGAGCAGCTCCCAGTTCGAACCGTCTTCCGGGTTGTTGTCGTGATTGTGGTCACGGTGGTGCACAGTCAATTCGCTCAGGCGCTTGCCGCTGAACTCACGGGCACAGCGGCCACAGATCCAGGGATACATTTTCAACGCTTTCTCGCGGTAGCCCTGCTCTCTGGCCTGCCGGTTGTCATTGTTACCCATAGCTACCTCCTCGCGCCTGATTAGAGTGTAGCGCTTCAGCCCACATTCAGGGTGCACGTCCAGATAGTATGCCGGGCACCACGATTACCATGCGCATAGACCTGCTCCTCTTTAACGACAAAACCGGCCTTGGCCAGGCGATTGGCGAACGGGCGGTCGGCCGTGGCGGACCAAATCGCCAGTTGTCCCTTGGGCCGCAAGGCGCCAGCGCAGGCGCTCAGCCCGGCCAGCGAGTAGAGCCAGTTATTATTGCTGTGCGTCAGCCCCTCGGGGCCGTTATCGATATCCAGCATGATGGCGTCGAACCCCTGAGTGTCACTTTGCAGCACCCTGGCAACATCCTCGTTATGCACCTGCGTGCGCCTGTCCTGCAACGGGAATCCGGCCTTGGCGCCCAGGGCGCCCCGATTCCACTCGATCACGCCGGGCACCAGCTCAGCCACCAGCACTTCAGCATCCGGTCCCAGGGCTTTCAGCGCCGCCGCCAGGGTAAAGCCCATGCCCAGGCCACCGATCAGCACCCGCGCCGTAGGCCGGCCAGCGATCTTGCCGCAAGGTATCGCTGCCAGGGCATCCTCTGAGCCATGCATGCGACTGTTCATCAGCTGCCCGCCCTTGCCGCTCTGCAGCTTGATCACAAAGTCCTCGCCATACTCGAACAGGCACAGGGCTTCAGCCTGATCAGGAATCGGGGCGGTATCGAGCAGGATATGACGTTTCATGGCAAGGCAACCGGAAGGCATGGACCGGCATTATGCCGGACTCACGGCAGGTGTTGCCATTGCGGGCAGCGGCAGCTGGCAAGACAGCTGCTACAATGGCCGTCATCACACTCACAGGGTTTATCGCATGGCAGCCATTGGGCGTTACAACAGTCTGGAAATATTGAAGCATACCGACTTCGGCCTGTACCTGGATGGCGGTACCGATGGCGAGATTCTGCTACCCAGGCGCTACATCCCCAAGGACATGCCCACGGATGCTGGCGAGTGGCTGAATGTGTTTATCTATCTGGACAGCAGCGACAAGCTGATTGCCACCACGGAAAAGCCCAAGGCGCAGGTTGGCGAATTTGCCAGCCTGAAAGTCATCGACAGCAATCCGGCCGGCATTTTCCTCGACTGGGGTTTGCCGAAAGACCTGCTACTGCCCTATTCCGAAGTCAAAAAGCCTCTGGCCACCGGCGACTATGTGGTGGTGTTTCTGTTTCTGGACCGACACACCCGACGCATTACCGCGACAGCCAAGCTGGACCGGCACCTGGATCACCAGCCCGCCCGCTATCAGGTCGGTGAGGCGGTGGATCTGCTGGTCGTGGAGCAGACCGACCTGGGGTTCAAAGCCATCATCAATGGCCAACATTGGGGCCTGATCCACAAGAACGAGGCGTTCAAGTTTCTGCGCAAGGGCAAGCGCGAGCAGGGTTATATTCGTGAATTACGCCCGGACGGCAAGATCAACCTGACCTTGCAACCTATTGGCGAGGCGGCGGCTGATGCCTTGCAAGCGCAGATCCTGCAGCATCTGGACGCCAATGCCGGGGTACTTGGCCTGAGTGACAAGAGCCCACCTGAGGCGATCAGCCGCCAGTTCGGCGTCAGCAAGAGCAACTTCAAGAAAGCCATTGGCGGGTTGATGAAACAGGGCCAGATCCGCATATTGCCGGACCGTATTGAACGCGTCTGACCACCAGCTCCAGGTGCCCCTGCGAACGTCCCCCCATGACCTGATCACTGACCAGTTGCCAGTCATGCGGCTGGTCCAGCTGAACCTGGCCCAAGGCAAGATGCTCGGTAATGCCGGCTGGCATCATTATGGAACTCTCAGACATTGACCACCGGCGGGCCGTATTCGGCGAGCAAATTACCCGGATGACGCACATCGGTACGCGTGCTGCCGATCATGCGCATGGCGCTGTCAGCACGTTCAGGCTGGAAAGCAAAACAGGCGCCGGCCTGGCGCTTCATCAGTTTGCCGGCGTCACTGATCAGATCCAGATTGACGCCCTTGGCAGCGGCTACCATCACCGCGCGACGCATGACGTACAGCGCTTCCAGGGTCTGGTCATCCAGCGCTTCATCGGCCCAGCCCATGACGCTGCGCAGGTCACGCTGATCAAACACATCCCCACTGTCGATATGGGTACCTTGCAGATGCCAGTCGAGCAGCTGCTCACCATTCAGCCACAGTTGGGCGTGGCGGTACTCATACATGGCACCAACCACCTTGCACAGGTATTCGCGCCGTCCGGGGCGCAGTGCTTGTGATAAGGCCACCATCAGCAGATCATACTGATGGGTGCACTGCTGTTTGCCGTCAATAGTATCCAGGCTGACCGCGATACGCTCGCGTAGCGGCTGACCGACAAAGTCCTGCAGGCGGCGTTCGGCCTGCGGACAGATGGACCAGGGCGTGCGCAGCGCTGCGCTGGTCAGGGAGGTAATTTTCTGCCCATCGTGGCCAAGATGAATGACGAAATAGTGATGCTCATCTTCCATGGCGATACGGCACTCGGAGATGCTGACATCAAAGAGCACCCGCCGATAGAAAAGGTGTTCGGATTGCGGCTGCTGCATGGGCTTTTCTCGTATTGTACTTGTCATAATTCACTGCGGCAGCTGTTGGCTGCTGTCCCAAATGCCTGAGCCACCAGCCTAATCGCTAGCAGCATCCTCGCCAATCCCTTCTGACTAATACCCGGTCATTTCCAGATAGCCAACGCCTGTGTGTGAGCCGCTGAAACGGATTGGCCCTTCCCAGTAGGCAATCTGTGTACCCATCCAGCTCTGCGGGTTGATGGCATCAGTGGTGACCTCCAGCCCGATATCCGGCACCTGCAGTTGCCAGCTGGTCGGGGTGTCCTGACCGGCGACGCGGGTAGTGCGCAGCGGCTGCATGCTGATCTGTTCCGGTTGCAGTGGTTGCGGCTGTCCGTCGGGCTGAATCCAGGTGCCGGAATAGTAATGCTCACCATCACTGTGCCGCAGCCGGAACAGCATCAGCTTCTCCCCACTATCCAGATGCAGCGAGAACCAGTCCCAGCCGTCCTGATCGGCGGCCAGCGGCTGGCTGCTCCATTCGCGGTCCAGCCAACCCTGACCACTGACGTTAAAGGTTTCACCTTGCCAGTCAATCTCACCTCTGACCTGATAAAACGGCTGGCTCACATACATCGACGCTTGCCCGGCGGTCGATTTGACGCTGTAGCCCTGCTGCCCTTGCGGTACCATCGGCAGGTCGCTGGTAAAGCGCAGGCGGTAAGCAAAGTCATCACCACTCGCCTCCAGGCTCAACGGGCTCAGGCGCTCATTGCCCTCACCCTGCAGTTGCCAGTCATCAATCCAGGCCGCAAAGGGCTCAGGGGTAACGCCAGCATGGCCGACCCCGCCACGTGCCAGCCGTTCCGCGTAAGCGTGACTATCAGCATTGGTTACTGCGGCATGGCCGAGCCAGACCTGCTGGCTATGCCAGCCATCTTCAGCCCCGGCCTGATCCTGCGAGCGCAAAGCCTGACGGAACAGGGTCCACTGGATGCCCCAGTCGCGTCCCTCGGCATCCTCCAGATTGGCCGTCAGATACCACCATTCGATGCGGTAATCCGGGTGCGCCCCGTGATCGGCCGGAAAACGCAATTCAGTCCCCGGGCGCACCTCGGCAAAGCCCTCACCACTGTCGCCCAACCCGGCAAAGCCGGCGGGCTCGGCGGGGGGCGGTTGTTCACAGGCGACCAGCAAGCAACAAGCGAGCAGACCCAAAAAACCATTACGCTCACGCATCCTGGGTAAACCTCCGTAACAGGGTCTGCGGTCCACTGCGCGCCAGACGCCAGAGCGGCACCAGACTGGCAAGCACTACCGCCAGCAGGGCCAGGGCGATCAGTTGCAGCCATTGCAACGGGAACCAGTGCCAGGGCAGGCGCCAGCCAAAGGCCTGCACATTGACCACATTAACCAGACACCAGGCCAGCGCCAGCCCCAGGGGAATTGCCAGCAGGCAGGTCAGCGTCGCCAACAGCAGCATCTGCCACAGGCTCAGCCGCGCCAGTTGCCCGGGCCGCAGCCCCATGGCCCAGAGCGGAGCCAGTTGCGTCAGCCGGCTATCCGCCAGGGTCAACAGACTGGTCAGCAAGGCAATGGCGGCCACCCCCAAAGTGAGAATATTCAGCGCGCCGGTGGCGGCAAAGGTTTGCTCGAACACCTGACGCGAATAACGCTTGAGTGCGGCCTGATCAATCACCCGATTGCTGGCCAGACCGAAAGCCTGTTGCAGATCAGCCACCAGGGTTGCCGCCTGTTCTGCGCGCTGACTGTCATCACTGTTTGGCGAGATCAAGACGCCCAGACTGCTGAGTGGCTGTTCCGGCCAGCGTTGCTGCAAGCCCTCTGCGGCTACCAGCACCTGCCCGCGCGGATTGCCGTAATCGGCATAGCGGCCCAGCACCTGCAGTTGCCAGGGGCCGGTCGGGGTATTCAGTTCCAGACTGTCGCCCGGCTGCAGTGCCAGGCGGTAGGCCAGTTGCTCACTGATCAGGGCGCCCTCGCCATTGGCCAGGCGCTCCCAGACACGCGGCAGCGCATCCAGCAACGGCCAGGTGTCGGCGTACAAGGGGTGCTCGACAATACCGCTGATCTCACTCGGCCAACCACCGACCCGCAGTGGCAATTGCCAGCTGGGTAACTGGGCGCTGACCTCCTCACGCTGGTCCAGCCAGGCAGCAATCTCTTCGGCTTGCTGCGGATTCTCCGGGCGCACATACACACCTGCCGCCAGGCGCTGGTCCAGCCAACCGGTAAAGGTCAGCCGGAAGCCTTCGGTCATGCTGCCAACACCGATATTCGCCGATAACCCCAGCAACAAGGCCATCAGCGCCAGACTCAAGCCACCCAGCTGCTGCTGCGCATCCCCCCAGAACCATTGGCTGACCGGGCCGCGTGCAACGCGCTGACCCAGCCGCAACAACGCCTGCAGGCACCAGGGCAGCAACCAGGCAGCGCCCAGCAGCAGGCACGCCAGCAGCAAGAGACCCGAGAGCAAACCATCGCCCCAGATCAGCAAAGCACCCGTTACCAGCAACAGCACAATTGCCAGGGCGCCCAGCCGGCGCAGGCTTTTCGCCTGTGCTTCATGCCAGGCTTGCGGCCGCGCCCAAGCCAGTACCGGCAAACGCAGTGCCAGCCATAGACTGCTGGCCCCGGCCAGCAAGGTGCCCAGCACACTCATGCCCAGCCCGGCCAACCACCAGCTGGGTTGCAAGGCGAGCACGCCGGCTACCTGAGCGCCATACAGGCCGCGCAGACTGGCAGCCAGATCACCCACCAATGCATTGGCCAACAGATAACCGGTGATTATCCCCAGGCTGCCACCGAGCAAGGCCAGCAAAAGCAATTCACTGATCAGCGCCACCGCCAACAAGCGCAAGCTGACGCCACAGGCGCGCAGGCTCTGCAGCATGCCCCGTCGCTGCTCCAGCGCCAGCCCGGCAGCGGCATGCACAATAAACAGCCCCACCACAAAGGCCAGCAAACCCAGTGCCGTCAGGTTGAGATGAAAGCTGTTGGTCAGGCGCACCAGGTCGTCTTCGTTGCGCTCTTCCCAGGCCAGGGTTATGCCCTCTGGCAATGCCGGCGCCGTGGCGGCAAAATCGGCGGGCACCAGCAGCTGACTGACCTGTCCCGGCTGCTGCAATAACTGCTGGGCATAGGCCATATCCATGATCAAGACACCCGGCGGCAAACCGGACGCAGCCTGCAACGGCGGCAGACTGTCTCCGTCCACCACAGTCACCACGGCGCCCTGCTCCAGGCCCAGCTCCTGCAAGGTGTCACTGGCCAGGAGCGTGCGCCCCGGCGCCAAGACAAAATCCAGCAGGCTGTCGGTGCTGCTGACCTGGGCTGCCAGAGAGCCCTCGCCGGGCAGACTGATCGGGTCAATACCCATCACCTGATAACGCCGCTCGCCATCGCCCAGCGGTAGCAGTACCGACCCCTGCAATACCGGTGAAACCGGCCAACCGGCCCGGCGTAAACGGACAAAATCCTGTTCGCTGAACAGCTGCCCACCGGGACTGACCAGCATCGGCTGGCTGCCTTCGGTAAAGAGCTGTGCAGCGCGGTCATAACTGCTGCGCGCCTGGGTGTTCAGCGCCTGTACGCCGGTCCACAGGGCACTGGCCAGCCAGATACCCACCAGCAAACAGATCACCTGCAGCGGGTGACGCCGCCAATGGCTGAGCAGGGCCTGCAACACCCAGCGCATCATGCCAGCGTTGCCTCCTGAACCTGCCCCAGGCGCAACAACACCTGCTGATCCAGACGCTGCGCCAGCTGCTGACTGTGAGTCACCATCAACAGGCTGCTGCCCGCCTCGGCGACCAGCTCAAGCAACAACGCAATCACCTCATTGGCCGTGGTTTCATCCAGATTGCCGGTGGGCTCATCAGCCAGTATCAGCGTCGTTCGCGCGGCCAGGGCACGGCCAATGGCCACCCGTTGCTGCTGCCCCCCGGACAATTGCTCCGGATAGCGCTGCAACAGATCCGTCAGCCCCAGCCGTTCACTCAACCAGGCTTGCCAGGCCGGATCGTCACGCCCGGCCAGTCTCGCCTGAAACGCCAGGTTGTCGGCCACGCGCAAGGCGGGCAGCAGGTTGAACTGCTGAAAGATCAAGGCTACCCGCTCGCGTCTGTGCGCAGCCCGCGCCGCTTCATTCAGGCCTGCAAGGGATTCACCGGCAACCACAATGCTGCCGCTGTCCGGCTGGTCCAGCCCGGCAATCAGGTGCAGCAAGGTACTCTTGCCGCTGCCGGACTCGCCCATCAGCGCCAGCGTCTGCCCGGAGGCCAGCTGCAGATCGACACCCCTGAGTACCGGCACCGGGCCCTGCGGGGTTGCATAGGCTTTGCTAAGCTGATGGATATCAAGCATGCGGCTGACTCGCTATGATCAAAGGCTTGCAGACGAATAACCTGCCCAGCCGGCTTGAGTACCGGCAGGCACAAGAGAAGAAATACCGGGACCACAGATCCAGGTAGTTGCCATTGTATTTGGCAATCATGTTGATCATGGCTGATTCGATCCGACTGCGGCAACCTTGACGCGTAACAACCAATAACAAGAGGACAGCAGCATGCCCGAATTTTTCTATACCACGGCGGCCAACAACCAGGCCCGTGAGACGCCCCACTTCAAGGTCAGCCCGGTGGCCGGTTCCCTCGGTGCCGATGTGCATGATATCGACCTTACCACGCTGTCAGAGGAGGGCCAGGCGGCGCTGCGACAAGCACTGCTGGACCATCAGGTGCTGTTTATTCGTGACCAACAGTTGGGGGTGGAGGCACTGGATCAAGTTGCTCGGCGCTTTGGCGACTTTGGCACCGAGCCCTACGTCACGCCGATGAAAGAGCACCCGCATATTGTGCATGTGCGCAAGGAAGCCGACGAGGGGAGCCCCTTTGTGTTCGGTGGCGCCTGGCACTCGGACTGGTCCTTCCAGCAGCGCCCTCCGGCTTTCACCCTGCTCTATGGCCATGACGTGCCTGAATGTGGTGGCGATACCCTGTTCAACAACATGTATCTGGCCTGCGAGTGGCTGTCACCGACCCTGCGCCAGGTACTGCAGGGACTACGCGGCATCCATACCCCGGAGTTCGGCTACGGACCCAATGCACAGCACAATGCCGGCATTGAAAGCATGCAGATCAACTATGGCCAGGCGGTGGATCACGATGTGCGCAGCCACCCGATGATTACCCGCCACCCGGAAACCGGCCGCGCCGTTCTCTTTGTCAATCCGGCTTATACCCTGGGGATCGAGGGCATGAAGCCGGAAGAATCACGCCCGCTGCTGGATTACCTGTTCAGCGTAGCGTCAGCGCCCGCCTTTACCTGCCGTATGCGCTGGACACCCGGCACTCTGGCGATCTGGGATAACCGCTGCGTGTGGCATCAGCCAATTTCGGATTATTTTGGCAAGCGGCGGGAGATGTTCCGTGTGACCATCGTCGGTGAGGCACCAGTAGCTGCCGGGGCTGACTAAGGTGATTTACAGGCAAGAAAAAACCCCGCCGAGGCGAGGCTTTGCAGAATAGTGTCCTGATCATCCATATCGGGCTGCCTCCTGGCAGAGTCCCTGATCCCTGTTATTCGATTCGCTTCCTGCGTTGCTCCATGCAGGACACATCATAGTCAGCCTGACAGGAGCTGCCCATCAGCGAAAGGCACCAACGCCTGTAAGCATTGACTTACAGGCGTTAGGCCAGCAGATCAGAACTGCGCAGCGTCCAGCTCGAACAGTGGCTCGCTACCGGCACGCACCGACTCACTCAGCGAATGGATGCGCGGCAGGATACGCTTGACGAAATAACGACCTGTGCTCAGCTTGGCCTGATAGAAGCCATCGGCATCGTTATCCAGGCGGGCCAGTGCAGCCTTGGCCATCTTCGCCCACATATAAGCGTAAGCCGTGTAACCAAACACATGCAGGTACTCGACCGAGGCAGCACCCACTTCATTCGGATTGCTCTGGCTGCGATCGATGACCAGCGCAGTCAGCTCGTCCAGATTGTCGATCGCCTTGGCCAGCGGCTTGACGAACTCCGCCAGAGCGGCATCGCCATTGTCAGCAATGAAGCCGCGCACTTCATCGGCAAACACCTTGTAGAAGGCGCCCTTATTGGCCACTGTTTTACGGCCCATCAGGTCAAGCGCCTGGATGCCATTGGTGCCTTCATAGATCTGTGCAATCCGGGCATCGCGCACCAGTTGCTCCTGACCCCACTCACGCACATACCCATGACCACCAAACACCTGCTGACCATCAATGGTGTTGGCCAGGCCGATATCGGTAAAGAAGGCCTTGGCGACTGGCGTCAACAGGGCGACCAGGGCATCACCCTTTTTCCGCTCATCGGCATTATCGGTGAACTTGCTGATATCCAGCTGCATGCCGACATAGCTGGAGAAGGCGCGACTGGCTTCGGTCAGCGACTTGATATTCAACAACATGCGACGTACATCCGGGTGCACGATAATCGGGTCAGCGGCCTTGTCAGGTTGCTGGGCACCGGTCGGGGCACGGCTCTGGATTCGCTCGCGGGCGTAGTCAACCGCGCTCTGGTAAGAGGCTTCGGAACAGCCAATCCCCTGAATACCGATCGACAGACGCTCGTAGTTCATCATGGTGAACATGGCATTGAGACCCTTATTGATCTCACCGACCAGATAGCCCTTGGCACCGTCAAAGTTCATCACGCAAGTGGCCGAGGCCTTGATGCCCATCTTGTGCTCGATCGAGCCACAGGTGACCGGATTGCGTTCGCCCAGGCTGCCATCTTCATTGACCAGGAACTTGGGTACCAGGAACAGGGAAATCCCCTTGGGACCCGCCGGCGCATCAGGCAGCTTGGCCAGCACCAGATGGATGATGTTGTCGGTCAGGTCATGCTCGCCACCGGTAATAAAGATCTTGGTACCGGTGATTTCGTAGCTGCCGTCGGCAGCTGGCACAGCCTTGGTACGGATAATACCCAGATCAGTACCACAATGCGGCTCAGTCAGGCACATGGTGCCAGACCAGGTACCTGCGTACAGGTTAGGCAAGTAGGCCTGCTTGAGTTCGTCACTGCCATGGGCATCGAGTGCCAGGCAGCAACCGGCCGACAGGGCCGGATAGAGAGCAAAGCTGTTGTTGGCGCCATAGATGATTTCTTCAACCTGCACACCCAGAGCCTTCGGCATGCCCATGCCACCAAACTCCGGGTTACCACCCAGACCAACCCAGCCGCCTTCGGCATACAGCTTGTAGGCCTCCTTGAAACCAGCCGGGGTCGTGACCACACCGTCCTTCCACTGGGCGCCTTCTTCATCGCCACTGCGGTTGATCGGAGCGATGGTCTGGCTGGCCATCTTGCCGGCTTCCTCCAGCATGGCATCGGCGATTTCCATATCTGCAGCACCGTTCAGCCCCGGCAGGTTCTGCCACAGGGTACCGGCATCAAACACATCATTAAGTACAAAACGGATATCGCGCAGCGGGGCCTTGTAGTCAGCCATGGGAAACTCCTCTAGCAGTCGTTGCGCCCGGACCATACCGGGACATACTCCGATTGTAGCGCCACAACGATTGGTTAGATAGCGTCTGATTGTGACTTTTACACAAACACCAGTCACAGAAAGGGCGCTTTTTGTCTCGATATAATTCTGGGCGGCGAACTGCGGTAGCCGAACTGCTGCACTGGAGTGCTCGTCAGGATGGATTGTCACGGGCCTTCAGCCCTCGCAATGACGCTTTCAATTTTGCTGAGGCGACTTGTTGTGTGCTTCGAGCAGGTTGGGTCATGAACTATAGGCGCAACTGGCATACGATAGGTCTGAATACAGCGGTGAGAGGCGTAAAAAAGCCCCGACGAACGGGGCTTTTTTACGTCAGACTGGATCAGAACTGACCGACGGCAATATCCATCAGGTTATCAGCACCGGATTCCAGCGCGGCCAGGTGAGCCTGGGCACGCGGCAACAGACGCTTGAAGTAGAACGCCTGCGTGGCCAGCTTGGCCTGGTAGAAGTCCTTCTCGCTGCTACCGGCATCCAGCTCCGCCTGGGCAGACACGGCCATTTTCAGCCACAGGAAAGCCAGGGTGACATAGCCGGAGTACATCAGGAAGTCCATGGAGGCGGCACCGATTTCATCACGGTTCTGCATCGCCTTCATGCCGATCTTATGCACCTGCTCGCCCCACTGGGCATTCAAGGTGCTCAGCTGGTTGATATAGTCGCCCAACTGCGCATGACCTTCGTTGGCCTGGCAGAACTTGTGCACCTGTTTGGTAAAGGCGCGCATGGTCTTGCCCTGGGTCATCAGTACTTTGCGACCCAGCAGGTCGAGTGCCTGAATGCCGTTGGTGCCTTCATAGATCAGCGCGATGCGGCAGTCACGTACCTGCTGCTCCTGACCCCACTCGCGCACATAGCCGTGACCACCCAGCACCTGCATACCCAGGTTGGTCACTTCCAGGCCGGTTTCGGTCATGAACGCCTTACAGATAGGTGTCAGGAAAGCCAGTTGCTCTTCGGCGTCGGCACGCTCGGCGTCATCTTTGGAATAATGGGCCTTGTCCAGCAGCTGCGCAGTGTAATAGGTCAGTGCACGGTTGCCTTCGTTGAACGCCTTCATGGTCAACAGCATACGACGCACATCGGGATGCACAATGATCGGGTCAGCCGGCTTGTCTGGCTCCGCAGCGCCGGAGAGCGCGCGCATCTGCAGACGATCCTTGGCATATTCCAGCGCTGTCTGGTAAGAGGCCTCACCATGACACATGCCCTGCATGCCGGTACCCAGCCGCGCATGGTTCATCATGGTGAACATGTAGGTCAGGCCCTTGTTGGCCTCGCCCACCAGGAAACCGGTTGCGTCATCAAAGTTCATCACGCAGGTAGCAGAGGCCTTGATGCCCATCTTGTGTTCCAGCGAGCCACACTTGAGGCTATTACGCTCACCCACTTCGCCGTTGGCATCGGGCAGGAACTTGGGCACGATGAACATCGAAATACCCTTGGTGCCAGCCGGTGCATCGGGCAGCTTGGCCAGCACCAGGTGGACGATATTCTCGGCCATGTCGTGCTCGCCACAGGAGATGAAGATCTTGGTGCCGGTAATCTTGTAGCTGCCGTCTACCTCAGGCACTGCGCGGGTCTTGATCAGGCCGAGGTCGGTGCCGCAATGAGGCTCGGTCAGGCACATGGTGCCCGTCCAGGTACCAGGCACCAGCTTGTTCAGGTAGAGATCTTTCTGCTCATCGTTACCATGGGCGCGAATAGCGGCCTGGCAACCATGGGACAGACCGGGATACATACTGAACGAGTAGTTGGCCGAGGCGACCATCTCTGCCAATACCAGGCCCAGTGACGCCGGCAGGCCTTGCCCGCCGTACTCGACCGGCCCGGTCATCGAGCCCCAGCCGTTGTCGATGTACTGCTGATAGGCTTCCTTGAAGCCGGCGGGGGTAGTGACCTCGCCATCATTGATGCTGCAGCCTTCCTCGTCACCGGTGCGGTTCAATGGCGCCAGCACGCTGCTGGTGAACTTGGCCGCCTCATCCAGCACGGCACTGACCAGGTCAGGCGTGACCTCTTCCAGACCAAAGGCCTGGTAGCCGGCATTGAAATCGAAGACTTCATTGATCACAAAGCGCATGTCGCGCAAGGGGGCGTTGTAGCTAGGCATTTTCATTCTCCAATGGGCTTCCAGGGCATACTGGCTAGCCGTGTTCATACGTTCGTTTGAACAGTACGGCGCACCCTGCACAGGGTCAAGAACGGCAGTCGCTCATTACACCGGCTGATACAAAGTTATAAGGCAAGCTGCCTGACTGATGAGTCAACCCGGACCCGATGCAACACCGGAATCCGCTACTTATATTTAAAAGTCATATAAAAAGCTTTTTTTGTACTTGGACAGCGCGTACGCGGGCCTTTATCTTGGCCGCCTGCTCTAACTTCTGCGACCTCAAGAGACGCGCCTGATGAACTGGGACTCCCTGCCAATGTTTGGTGTAGCCGCCCTGCTGGTCTGGGTGTTCTACGCCTTTGCGCGGGAAAAGTTCAGCCCGGATGTGGTCGTTGGTATTGCCGTTGCCGTATTGCTGGTCAGCACCCTGCTGACCCCGGCCGACGTACTCAGCGTCATGTCCAACAGCGCCCCGATCACCATTGCCTGTCTCTTTGTGCTTTCAGCAGCACTGGAACGCACCGGCTGTGTCGAGCGCCTGGGCAACGGGCTGTCGCGTCTGAGCGGTGGCAGCCCCATGCGCACACTATTTACCCTGATGGTCACTGGTTTGCTGCTGTCGACCTTTATCAACAATACCCCGGTGGTGGCCATCCTTACCCCGGTAGCTATTGCGCTGGCCAATCAGGTCGGCAGCAAGCCCTCGAAAATGCTCATCCCGCTGTCCTACGCTACCATTCTTGGCGGCAGCATGACCATGATCGGCACCTCCACCAACATCCTGGTCGACGGCGTCGCTCGGCAGCATGGCATGGAGCCTTTCGGCATGTTCGAGATCACTCTGCCGGGGCTGATCATGTCGCTGATCGGGCTGGCTTTTATCATGCTGATTGGACACCGGCTGCTACCCAACCGCGAGAGCCTGTCCAAGCAACTGCGTCCGGATCAGAGCCGCCCCTTTATGACCGAGCTACTGGTACCCCAGGACTCCAGCGTTATTGGCCGCAGCATCAGCGAGGCCAAACTCAATGGCGGTAGCGGCATTCAGGTCATTCGCCTGTTCCGTGGCGATGATGAAATTCCGGCGCCGGACAAGGAAACCCGCCTGCAGGCGGGTGATCGCCTGGTGCTGCACGCCAACATGCAGGACTTTGTCGAACTGCGCCAGCAGGGCCTGCTCGCCTTTAACCATGAACAGGCCGACCAGTTCGAGACCATCTCGACCCGGGACGTAATCCTTGCCGAAGCTATCGTTGGCCGTAACTCGCGCTACAGCCACCGCCCCATGCGTGACCTCAACCTGACCGCACGCTATGGCATCCATGTGCTGGCCGTACACCGGCATAACGACAACATCCAGGACAATCTGGATGACTTCCAGCTGCAATTCGGCGACGTCATGCTGGTCGAAGGCACCCCCGCACAGATCAAGAAATTTGCCGACAACGGTGAACTGATCAGCCTGAATACCGTGCAGGAACGCGCCTACCGGCGCAACAAAGCGCCTATTGCCATTGCTGCCGTGGTCGGTGTGATGCTGTTGGCCGCGCTCAAGGTGATGCCGATTGAAGGCTTGGCGATGATCGCCGCAGCCATCGTGATCGCCACCGGCTGCCTGGACACCGAGGATGCCTACAAGGCTATCGACTGGCGCATCCTGATGATCATTTTCGGTATGCTGGCGATCAGTATTGCCATGAACAAGGTCGGCCTGGTCGACAGCATAGTCACCCAGATGATGGCGCTATCGCCCATCCTCGGCCCACTGTTCATGCTGTCATTTATCTACCTGCTGACCTCGGTACTCACCGAAATGGTCAGCAACAACGCCGTCGCCGTACTGGTCACCCCGATTGCTATCGGCGTTGCCCTGCAACTCGGCGCCGACCCGCGACCCTTCGTAGTCGCCGTCATGTTCGCCGCCAGCGCCAGCTTCGCCACCCCCATCGGCTACCAGACCAACACCTTCGTCTACAGCGCCGGCGGTTATCGCTTCAGCGACTTCCTGCGCATCGGCGTACCTCTCAACCTGATTATGTGGGGGACCGCCACGCTGATCATCCCGTTGATCTGGCCGTTGTTTCCGGAATAAGGCTGAAGGCTGAAGGCTGAAGGCTGAAGGCTGAAGGCTGAAGGCTGAAGGCTGAAAAATGCTGACTCAGCGACAGCTACTGTCAAGCAATTACCTCTTGACCGAGCCTCACTGATCAAAGCAACTTACCCATAACCTTACCTTCCAGCTTCAAGCATTTAGCCTTCAGCGGCCGTGCGCTTTAGCGCGCGGCCTCAAGCGCTTGCGTCAGGTCGGCAAGAATGTCGTCAATATGCTCGATACCGATCGACAGGCGGACCATTTCGCGGCTGACGCCCGCCTTTACCAGCTCCTCGTCATTCAGCTGCCGGTGGGTGGTGGATGCCGGGTGGCAGGCCAGTGACTTGGCGTCGCCGATATTCACCAGACGCACAATCAGTTCCAGCGCATCGATAAAGCGCGCACCCGCGGCTTCGCCACCCTTGATACCAAAGGACAGGATAGAGGCCGGTTTGCCACCCATATACCGCTGCGCCAGGGCATGTTCCGGATGATTCGTCAGGCCGGCATAGTTGACCCATTCCACCTGCTCATGGCTTTGCAGGAACTCGGCGACCTTTTGCGCATTTTCGCAGTGACGTTCCATCCGCAGGGACAGGGTTTCCAGCCCCATCAGGATCTGGAAGGCATTGAAGGGTGACAAGGCGGCGCCCATGTTACGCAGCGGCACCACCCGGCAGCGACCGATAAAGGCAGCTGGCCCGAATGCTTCGGTATAGACCACACCATGGTAGGACGGGTCCGGCGTATTCAGCAGCGGAAAACGGTCGGCGTGTTCCGCCCAAGGGAAGGTACCGCCGTCCACGACCAGGCCGCCCACGGTAGTGCCATGACCACCAATATATTTGGTCAAGGAATGCACCACGATATCGGCGCCGTGCTCGATCGGCCGACACAGTGCTGGCGTAGCCACGGTGTTATCGACGATCAAGGGCACGCCCTTGCGGTGAGCGGCGGCGGCCAACGCCGCCAGGTCGATTACATTACCAGAGGGGTTACCGATGGACTCGCAGAACACCGCCTTGGTGCGCTCATCAATCAAGGCTTCCAGTGCATCAATATCGGCATGGTCAGCAAAACGCACCTCAATCCCCTGGCGCGGTAGCGTGTGTGCAAACAGGTTGTAGGTGCCGCCATACAGCTTGGCCACGGACACAATATTGTCGCCGGCCTCGGCCAGCGTCTGGATGGCATAGGTGATGGCCGCCATGCCCGAGGCTACCGCCAGCCCTGCTACGCCGCCCTCCATCGCTGCCACGCGCTGCTCCAGCACATCATTGGTCGGGTTCATGATCCGCGTGTAGATGTTCCCCGGCACCTTGAGATCAAACAGGTCTGCACCATGCTGGGTATTATCAAAGGCGTAGGAAGTGGTCTGGTAAATCGGCACCGCAACCGCTTTGGTGGTCGGGTCGGGGGAAAAGCCGGCGTGAATGGCGAGTGTTTCGAGCTTCATTGTCGTGTCCTTGCTCTGTTGGGGTGTATCCCCGCGAGCATGCCCAAGTCACGGGGTCGGGTCAATTGACAGACACTGCCCCAGGTCAAGACAAGTGTCTCACTGACGTGACATACTCGAGTCAGACTTGCCACCGGGAGAACCCCAATGACCACGTTGTTGATGGCGACTGACTTCAGTCCCGAATCCGATCTTGCCCTCAGGCGCGCCTGCCAGCTTGCCGCCGAGCATCAGGCACGGCTGATCGTGCTGCACAGTGTGGACTCTGCGCTGCCGCTGCATACGCGCGACCGGCGCCGCAAAGAAGCGGAAGGCCTGGCTCAGGAACAGCTTGCGCGCTGCACACCCGAACCGGCACTGGATGTCAAACTGGTGGTCGAGGCCGGGCGCATCGCAGAAACCATCCTGCGCAATGCGGTCGAAGAAGATGCCAGCCTGATCATCCTTGGGCAGCACCATCAGTCCAGCCCCGAGCTGTTTGTGGGTACCACCCTGGAACGTGTCAGCCGCCTGGCGTCAGTGCCGGTATTACTGGTTGTCAGTGAGCAGGCCGACTACCAGCAAGGTCTGGTGGCGCTGGACGCCTCAGCCTGTGCCAGCCAGGGTTTGCGCACCGCAGCCCTGCTGGTCAACGGCGGTCACTTGCATGCCATGCATATCTGCCATCCCCCCATGAGCACCCGCTGGGGTGGTCACAGCGCCCAGGTCAAATACGCCAACGAGCAACAAGAGACACTGGACAATTTGCTGGAAGATGAACTGGAAACCCTGGAGTTGATGGACATTCCGCGCCCGACCTTCAGCCTGGACGTCAGCAATGGCGGTGTCCTCGCCGAGCTGCAGCGCGCCGTCAGCATCCGCAAACCCGGTTTCCTGGCCCTTGGCAGCCATGGCCGTAGTGGCCTGGGTGAAGCCTTGCTGGGCGGCCTGGCACTGGAACTGCTGCGTCAGCCACCCTGTGACGTACTGGTAGCGCGCTGAGGCGCCTGCGTTTACTGGCTTTCGAGATGGTCGTGCAGGGCAATGAACTGCTGTGTCAGCTTGTGCCGACCATCCATGAATATCAGCGGCGTGCTGGCCTGGTGTGACTCACGCATACGCACCGAGGCCGGCAGATAGACCGGGATGACCGGCAAACCCTCGTCGACCAGCTCGGCCAGCATCTGCTGCGGCAAGGATGCCCGCGACTGGTACTGGTTGACGATGATGCCCTCAACCACCAGGTCCTCATTGTGCTCGTCGCGAATCTCTTCCAGCTCTTCCAGCAGGCCGTAAAGCGCCTTGCGCGAGAAGGCATCACAGTCGAAGGGAATCAGGCAGCGATCAGCGGCGATCAGCGCTGAAATGGTGTAGAAGTTGAAAGCTGGCGCGGTATCAATATAGATCCGCTCATAGTTGCCCTTGAGATCCTTGAGCAGCTTGCGCAACTTGAGAATCTTGTAGCGCGATTCCAGCTTGTGCTGCAACTCACTCAGCTCGGCGCTGGCCGGCATCAGCCAGAGGTTCTCGAACGGCGTTTCAGTAACATACTGCTCGGCTTTCTTGGCAAACAGGCTACTACCCAGCGTCGAGGTAAAAAAGTCGGCGATGGTCAGATCCACATCGGCCAGCGTATCACCCATCAGGTAATGACTGGAGTTGGCCTGCGGATCAAGGTCAATGACCAGGGTCTTGTAGCCGGCAGCAGCACTGACTGCTGCCAGGTTACAGGCAATACTGGATTTACCCACCCCACCTTTCTGATTGAACACTACCCGACGCATGGCCACTCCTTGTCCAGAGGACGTTGATCAACCCACAATGGCTTCGGGGTCATGGTAGACCGCCGACAGTTCGTGTACTGCCTCGATAAAGGCACCGGCATGGGCCGGATCGACCTCGGGGGTAATGCCGTGCCCAAGGTTGAAGACATGACCGTTGCCCTTGCCGTAGCTGGCCAGAATACGTGCCACTTCAGCACGAATGGCGCTCGGGCTGGCGTACAGCACCGATGGGTCCATATTGCCTTGCAGGGCGACTTTGGAACCGACCCGTGAACGCGCAACCCCCATATCCATGGTCCAGTCCAGGCCCAGGGCGTCAGCCCCGGCATCGGCAATGCTTTCCAGCCACAGGCCACCGTTCTTGGTGAACAGGATAACCGGTACCCGACGGCCTTCGTGCTCGCGGATCAGGCCGCTGACGATCTTGCGCATGTAGGCAAGGGAGAACTTCTGATAGGCATCTGAGGACAGGTTGCCGCCCCAGGTATCGAATATCTGTACGGCCTGGGCGCCAGCCTTGATCTGGCCGTTCAGGTAGCTGGTTACCGATTGCGCCAGCTTGTCGAGCAGGCGGTGCATGGCTTCCGGCTGGTCATAGAGCATGGCTTTGGTTTTGCGGAAGTCTTTCGAGGAGCCACCTTCAACCATGTAGGTTGCCAGGGTCCAGGGGCTGCCGGAGAAGCCGATCAGCGGTACGCTGCCATTGAGTTCTTTGCGGATGGTGCGTACGGCGTTCATGACATAACCCAGGTCGTCTTCCGGGTCGGGAATCGGCAGGGCGTCGATGTCGGCGGCGGTGTCGATGCGCTTGCGAAAGCGCGGGCCTTCGCCGGTCTCGAAGTACAGGCCCTGACCCATGGCGTCGGGAATAGTGAGAATGTCGGAGAACAGGATGGCGGCATCCAGTGGGTAGCGGGCCAGTGGCTGCATGGTGACTTCGCAGGCCATCTCGGGGTTCATGCACAGGCCCATGAAGTCGCCGGCACGTGCACGGCTTTCCCGGTATTCGGGGAGATAACGCCCGGCCTGCCGCATCATCCACACGGGGGTGACATCAACGGGTTGGCGCATCAGTGCGCGCAGAAAGCGATCGTTCTTGAGTTCGGTCATGAAAAGGGTATCCGCTAGCAGAATTCAACGGCCATTGTACCGGTAATCGGCAGGAAAAATCAGGCCTGGTGCGGCAATGAAGCGCAGTAAAGCTGCGCTGCATCAAGTGAGCGGCAAAAAGTCAGCGGCATGGATGGCCGGGGGCCGCTCCCAGACCGTATACGGCAGGGATGCCGTATACGAGCTACAGGGACGTACTTGCCGCGTGTCTGGGAGCGGCCCCCGGCCATCCGTGCCATAGTCCTTCGCCTTATAGGCCTTGCATAGCGCCACCGGGAGATGCCCTGCCGTGGACACGCAGCAAGTACGTCCCTGTAGCTCGACGATGACATCCCTGTCATCGACGGTCCACGGCAGGGCATCTCCCGGCAGCGCTCTCAAATTACCGCATTGCCTTAGTGTAAAGCGAATGGCTCTTTACAATTCCAGATACCCCAAAATCCCCTCAGCCGCCTGCCGCCCCTCCCAGATGGCCGTCACCACCAGATCGGAGCCACGGACCATATCGCCGCCGGCAAAGATCTTCGGGTTGCTGGTCTGGAAGGGATACGCTGCTTGCTCAGGCGCGATAACACGGCCCTGGTTATCAGTGTCGACCTGCTGGGTCGGGAACCAGTCTGCCGGGCTGGGGCGGAAGCCGAAGGCGATAATGACGGCATCTGCTGGCAGTATTTGTTCAGAGCCGGGGATGGGCTCCGGGCTGCGCCGACCACGGGCGTCGGGTTCACCGAGGCGGGTTTCCACTACCTTGACGCCCTCGACCTTGCCTTCACCGACAATGGCGACCGGCTGGCGGTTGAACAGGAATTTGACCCCTTCATCCTTGGCGTTTTTTACTTCCTTGCGCGAGCCGGGCATGTTTTCTTCGTCGCGGCGATAGGCGCAGGTGACGGACTTGGCGCCCTGGCGGATGGAGGTGCGGTTGCAGTCCATGGCGGTGTCACCACCACCGAGTACGACTACACGCTTGCCCTTGAGGTCGATAAAGTCGTCCGGGGATTGCTCGAAGCCGAGGTTGCGGTTGACGTTGGCAACCAGGAAGTCGAGGGCGTCGTGCACGCCGGGCAGGTCTTCGCCGGGGAAGCCGCCTTTCATGTAGGTATAGGTACCCATGCCCATGAACACGGCGTCGTATTCACACATCAACTCGTCGATGCTGATGTCAGTGCCAATCTCGGTATTCAGGCGGAATTCGATGCCCATGCCTGCAAAGATTTCCCGTCGGCGTGTCATGACCGGTTTTTCCAGCTTGAACTCGGGAATACCGAAGGTCAGCAGGCCACCAATTTCCGGGTAGCGGTCAAAGACCACAGCTTTGACGCCGGCGCGGGTCAGTACGTCGGCACAGCCCAGTCCAGCCGGGCCAGCGCCGATGATAGCGACGCGCTTGCCGGTGGGCTTGACCGCTGACAGGTCGGGTCGCCAGCCCATGGCAAAGGCGGTGTCGGTGATGTACTTCTCTACCGAGCCAATGGTGACGGCACCAAAACCATCGTTCAAAGTACAGGCGCCTTCACACAGACGATCTTGCGGGCAGACACGCCCACAGACTTCGGGCAGGGTGTTGGTCTGGTGCGAGAGTTCGGCGGCTTCGAGGATGTTGCCCTCGCTGACCAGCTTCAACCAGTTGGGAATGTAGTTGTGCACCGGGCACTTCCATTCGCAATAGGGGTTGCCGCACTCCAGGCAACGCTCGGACTGGTCGGCCGCTTCATCTGGCTTGAACTGCTCGTGGATCTCCACGTACTCGGTCTTGCGCTGGCGCAATGGACGCTTTTTCGGGTCCTTGCGGCCCACGTCGATAAACTGGAAGTCATTGCTCTGACGGTCAGCCATGTTTCTAACCTCTTTGTCGCCGGCCAGTGCCGGGCGAACACATTCAGTGAACAGTGGCCGCAGCCACTGCGCCAGATTTATTGCGGGTTGGCCCGGGTGGTGGCCATGAGTCCGCGCAGGCTGGCCGCTTTGGGTTTGACCAGCCAGAAACGGCGGATGTAGTTGTCCAGGTCCTCGAGCACTTCATGCCCCCAGGCACTGTCAGTTTCCGCTACATAATCGGTCAGCACCTGCTCCAGATAGCTGCGATAGGCTTCCATGGATTCGCCGCTGATGCGCTGCAATTCGACCAGTTCGTGATTGAGCTTATCGAAGAAGGTGTTTTCCACATCCAGCACAAAGGCAAAGCCACCGGTCATGCCGGCGCCGAAGTTATGCCCGGTCTTGCCGAGCACGCAGACCATGCCGCCGGTCATGTACTCGCAGCAGTGGTCGCCGGCCCCCTCAATGACCGCATGGGCTCCTGAATTACGTACTGCAAAGCGCTCACCGGCAGTACCGGCAGCGAACAACTTGCCACCAGTGGCGCCATACAGGCAGGTATTGCCGATGATCGCGGTCTGCTCGCTACGGAAGGGACTGCCCTTGGGCGGCACGATGGTCAGCTTGCCGCCAGTCATGCCCTTGCCGACATAATCGTTGGCGTCACCTTCCAGGTACATGTGCAGGCCGCCGGCATTCCAGACCCCAAAGCTCTGGCCGGCGGTACCGGTGAAGCGGAAGGTAATGGGGGCGGTGGCCATGCCCTGGTTGCCGTGCAGCCTGGCGATTTCACCAGACACCCGCGCGCCAATACTGCGATCGCAATTGGTCAGGCGCAGGCTGAACTCGCCACCGGTGCGCCCGTCGATAGCCTCACGGGCCATGGCGACCATGGTTTCGGCCGTTTTGCCCTGATCAAAGGGTGCGTTGCGCGTGGTCTGGCAGTACTGCGGCTTGTCAGCCGGGATCAGATCGCTACCCAGCAATGGGGTCAGATCCAGGTTCTGTTGCTTGCCGGTAGCCCCCGGCAGGATCTCGAGCAGGTCAGTGCGTCCGATCAGGTCCTGCAGGCTACGCACACCAAGGCGCGCGAGCCATTCCCGGGTTTCCATGGCCAGATAGGTGAAGAAGTTCATCACCATTTCGACGGTGCCAATGTAATGGTTGTCGCGCAGATGTTTATTCTGCGTCGCCACCCCGGTAGCACAGTTGTTCAGATGGCAGATACGCAGGTACTTGCAGCCCAGGGCGATCATGGGTGCGGTACCGAAGCCAAAGCTTTCCGCACCCAGAATGGCAGCCTTGACCACATCCAGCCCGGTTTTCAGCCCGCCGTCGGTCTGCACCCGCACGCGACCACGCAGGTCGTTGCCGCGCAAGGTCTGATGCGCTTCCGACAGCCCCAGCTCCCAGGGCGAACCGGCATACTTGATCGAGGTCAGCGGTGAGGCACCGGTTCCGCCGTCATAGCCGGAAATGGTGATCAGATCCGCATAGGCCTTGGCCACACCGGCAGCGATGGTGCCCACGCCCGGCTCAGCCACCAGCTTGACCGAGACCAGCGCATCCGGGTTGACCTGCTTGAGGTCAAAAATCAGCTGCGCCAGGTCTTCAATCGAGTAGATATCATGATGGGGCGGCGGCGAAATCAGGGTTACACCGGGTACCGCGTAACGCAAACGGGCAATGAGTTCATTGACCTTGCCGCCGGGCAGCTGACCACCCTCGCCTGGCTTGGCACCTTGCGCCACCTTGATCTGGAGTACATCGGCATTGACCAGATATTCCGGGGTGACACCAAAGCGCCCCGAGGCGATCTGCTTGATCTTGGAGGTACGCTCGGTGCCATAACGGGCCGGATCTTCGCCACCCTCACCGGAGTTGGAGCGGGCACCGAGGCGGTTCATGGCTTCGGCAATGCCTTCGTGGGCTTCAGGTGACAGTGCGCCAAGGGAAATACCGGCCGAGTCAAAGCGCTGGAAAATGGCTTCCAGCGGCTCGACCTCATCCAGCGCTATCGGCGTTACATCGCTGCGCAGTTGCATCAAGTCACGCAAGGACGCCACGGGGCGATTATTGACCAACGCGGCATACTCGAGATACTTGTCGTAACTGTCGCCCTGTACCGCCGCCTGCAAGGCGTGCACTACATCCGGGTTATAGGCGTGGAACTCGCCACCGAAGACGAACTTGAGCAGACCGCCCTGCTGAATCGGTTTACGGGGACTCCAGGCTTCCTGTGCCAGCAGTGCCTGTTCGGCCTGCAAGTCGATAAAGCGCGCACCCTGGATGCGACTGGCCACACCCTTGAAACAGGTATCCACCACTTCATCAGCCAGGCCCACGGCTTCAAACAACTGGGCACCACGGTAGGAGGCAACGGTGGAAATACCCATTTTCGAGAGGATCTTCAGCAAGCCCTTGGAAATGCCCTTGCGATAGCTCTTGAACACTTCATACAGATCGCCGATCACTTCCCCGGTACGAATCAGATCACCCAGCACCTCGTAAGCCAGATAGGGGTAGACCGCACTGGCACCAAAGCCAATCAGCACCGCGTAGTGATGCGGGTCACGCGCCGTCGCAGTTTCGACCAGAATATTGGCATTGCAGCGCAAACCGCGCGCAACCAGATGATGATGCACGGCCCCTACAGCCAGCGCGGCATGCACCGGCAGCTGGCCGGGCTCGATCCCGCGATCACTGAGCACCAGCAGCACCTTGCCGTCCTGCACCGCAGCTTCGGCCTCGGCAGCGATATCAGCCAGGGCTGCCTGTAGTGACTGCTCCTGCGGCCGGTTCAGCGCAATATGGGCACGCTCGAACCCAGGGCGCTCCAGATTCATCAGCGTCCGCCATTTGGCGGGGGACACCACCGGCGTGCTGAGAATCGCCCGATTGGCGTGGTCCGGCGTTTCATCAAAGATATTGCGCTCACGCCCCAGGCAGGTTTCCAGCGACATGACGATGGCTTCGCGCAGCGGATCAATGGCTGGGTTGGTCACCTGGGCAAACTGCTGACGGAAATAATCGTAGACCGAGCGCACCCGCCCGGATAGCACGGCCATAGGCGTATCATCACCCATGGAACCGACCGCTTCCTGGCCGTTTTCTGCCAACGGGCGCAAGACCTGATCGCGCTCCTCAAAGGTGACCTGGAACATCTTCATGTATTGCTTGAGGCGCGCTTCGCTCATGAAGTCAGCGCCATGGTCGCGATCATCCAGGGTGGCCTGGATGCGCAGGGCGTTTTCCTTTAGCCACTTGCGGTAGGGGTGACGCGATTTAAGGCGATTGGCAATATCATCGGTATGCAACACTTCGCCGGTGACCGTATCCACCGCCAGTATCTGACCCGGGCCTACACGTCCCTTGCTGATGACATCCTCCGGCTGGTAATTCCAGACCCCGATCTCAGAGGCCAGGGTGATATAGCCGTTCTTGGTCACCACATAGCGTGCGGGCCGCAGGCCGTTGCGATCCAGCAGGCACACGGCATGCCTGCCTTCGGTCAGCACTATCCCAGCCGGGCCATCCCAGGCCTCCATATGCATGGAGTTGAATTCATAGAAAGCGCGCAGATCGGCATCCATGGTCTCGACATTCTGCCAGGCCGGTGGCACCACCATGCGCACAGCGCGGAACAGATCCATACCGCCACTGATCAGCAGCTCCAGCATGTTGTCCATGCTGGAGGAATCGGAGCCGGTCACATTCACCACCGGTGAAATACTCTCCAGCTCAGGGAGCAATTCGTTGCTGAACAGGTGTTGCCGGGCCAGTGCCCAGTTGCGGTTGGCGGTGATGGTGTTGATTTCACCGTTATGCGCCAGCAAACGGAATGGCTGAGCCAGCGGCCATTTTGGCAGGGTATTGGTCGAAAACCGCTGGTGGAACACACTGATCGCCGTAGCCATGCGCGGATCACTGAGATCTGGGAAAAACTTGCCCAGATCAGCCGGCATCATCAAGCCTTTGTAGGAGATCACCTTGGAGGACAGGCTACAGACATAAAAGTCGCTGTCTGCCTGCAGGGCCATTTCCACGCGACGCCGGGCATAAAACAGACGAATGGCAAACTGCTGCTCATCCAGGTTCTCACCACTGACAAACACCTGCTCGATCTGCGGCAAGCTGGTCAGTGCCAGCGGGCCAAGCACACTCGTATCGACTGGCACTGCGCGCCAACCCAAGATCGTCAGGCCCTGTTCGGTGAGCGCCTCGGCAAAGGCGCTGTGTGCCTCTTCACGGGAAGCCTCCGAGGTCCCCATGAACACCATACCCACGGCATACTGTGCGGGCAAAGTGACACCAAGATCCGATTCGGCAAGGGCACGCAGAAAGGCATCCGGCTTCTGGATCAATAGTCCGCAACCGTCACCCGTGCGGCCATCTGCATTGATGCCGCCACGGTGCGTCATACAGGTCAGCGCCTCGATAGCGGTCTGCAGCAGGTGGTGGCTGGGCTCACCTTCCATATGGGCGATCAGGCCGAAACCGCAGTTATCCCTGAACTCTTCTGGCTGAAACAGTCCTGCCTTCATCGGCAAACCCTCGTAAAACCAATACATTCAAGCACTTGCACAGTGTACGCAGGACGACCCAGGTGCCGGCACCAAGAAAAAACGGGAGTATGATTGTACACAGCGGGCCTACAACGAACAATTAAAATTGCCGCAATAACATATTGTTATGTCGTAAATCAGAAAGCTTTTTATGACGGCGCACATAACCAACCCGCACCATGATGCCCCTGACACAAAAAAGCCCGCCTGACGCTCACGCCGGCGGGCTTTGCGCTTTACCGCACAAGCAGATTTATTCGAGGCTTTGCTGGATACCTGCGATATTGCGCGGCCACGGTTCCTGCTGACGCAGCGCAGCGGGCAAATTGGCGACCCCTTGGCGCGCAGCTCGGCTGTCCGGATAGATGCCCTGGGTTACCACAAACCAGGGCTGACCCTGATGCCGGGTTTCAAACAGCCCGATATCCGGCAAATCAGCATACTGCCGGATAAATGCGCGTGCTGACTCTTCTGAGCGACTGCCCAGCAACTGCAAGACAAATTCATTACTGCTGCGCTGACGGTACCAGTCTGCGCCATGAATTGCGCCACCAGTAGCTGATACTGCAGGAGCAGGCTCTGCCACTGATTGCTGCGATGGTTGAGGAGCCTCAGCCGGCGGCGTAGCAGCCTCCTGCGCCGGCGCTGCGGCTGTTACCGGCAATTCAGGCTCGGCGACAGGCTGTGCGGGCGAACCTGCTACCTCAGCAAGAGCCGAGTCAACATCAGGCAGTGGCACCGGTTCCCAGCTTCGTTCGGGTACAACTGGCTGCGCATCATCCACCCTTTCGCTTTCTGGCAAGGGGGCCAGGAACTCGTCAGCAATCTCTGGCGCTGTTACCTGGGCCGGTACCACCGGAATAGGCTCAGGCAACTGCAAGACCGTGGTGGTGGGTTCCGGCTCACTACCACCCATAAACCACGCCAGAATTACGCCCAGCCCCACCAGCACAAGCGCAATCAAGGATTTGCGTGGGATCAATGGTGACGAACGACGGCGACGGCGCCTGACCACCTTGGGTGCCGCTGCCTCAACCATCAGATCGCGGGCAACCTGATTGATACGCCCAGGCCAGCCTTCACTTTGCGAAACGATACTGGCCAACATAGCTTCATCGATCAACTCAAGGCCCTGACCCGCGCCCTCCAGGCGTTGCTGCAGGTACTCACTGACTTCTTCTGCGGCCAGCGGTTGCAAACTGATGACATGGGCAGCAGGTAGATCGTCGGGCATTTCACTGTCATCCAGTGCCTGCAGGTCCGACAGCGCAGCTTCGTCAGCAAAGAGAAAAATACGCGGCGCCTGCTCGCCTGCAGCGCGCAAGTCTGCCAGCATTTGCAGCGCATCCGGCTCCAGCAGCTCGGCATCATCGACAATCAGGTACAACTGTATACCAGTACCCGCCAACTGCTCGCTGCGCAGCATGAGCGCGGTCGCATCACGGGTTTCGGCACCCACAGCCTGGCAGAAAAAGCCAATCAGTGCGTCGGTGTTGGCATATTCCCTGGCCGACGCCACAACTGCCTGTACCGTATCCTTGTTGCTGCTGGCCACGAGCGCCTGGCGCAGCAATGTCTTGCCACCACCCTCAGGTGCAACAACCGCCAACAGCTGCTGACCATAGCGCGCAAGATGATGCAGCTCAGCCAGCACCGGCTTGCGCTTAGGCGTAAAAAACTTGAATCCCGGTGCGCGCGGTGCAAAAGGGTCGTGCGCCAATTGATAATGCGCAAGAAAATCGTCTACCCCTGTCAAGTCTGTCATGGACCTTTCCCGTTATTGGCTGTTGAGCTATCCCAATGTCGCGCGCAAGGCAGTCACATCGTAATCAGCCGTGACCACTGCATGCCCCAGCTGTTTGAGCAATACCAGCCGGAGCTGACCATCGAGCACTTTTTTGTCAACCGCCATCAGCCGCATAAAGTCATCTTCCTGCATTGTCGGTGGCGGCGCTGTTGGCAATCCTGCAGCAGCGATAAGACTGATGCAGCGCTCGGCGTCCGCATCGCTGATCCAGCGCTGCCGTGCTGACATCTGCAGCGCCATTACCATGCCGGCACCCACGGCCTCACCATGCAGCCACTGCCCATAACCCTGATGCGCCTCGATCGCATGCCCGAAGGTGTGACCCAGATTAAGGATGGCGCGAACGCCTCCCTCACGCTCATCCTCAGCCACCACAGCCGCCTTGATCTGACAGGAGCGGGCGATAGCTTCGGTGACGGTCTGCGCATCCAGCTCGAGCAAAGCTGGCATTTGCTGCTCCAGCCAGAGCAGAAAATCCGTATCGCGAATAAGACCATACTTGATGATTTCCGCCAGCCCGGCACTGACCTCACGCCGCGGCAGGGTCTGCAGGGTATCCGTGTCGATAACCACCGCTTGCGGCTGGTAGAAAGCACCGATCATATTCTTGCCAGCAGGGTGATTGATACCGGTTTTACCCCCTACCGAGGAATCCACCTGTGACAGCAAGGTAGTGGGCACCTGGATAAAGTTGACCCCGCGTTGGTAGCAGGCGGCAGCAAAGCCGGTCATATCCCCAATAACGCCACCACCGAGCGCAATCAGGGTGGTGCGTCGATCATGCCGGCCGGCCAACAGGGCATCAAATATCTGCTGCAGGGTCAGCCAGTTCTTGAACGCCTCTCCGGTTGGCAGCACCACGGTCTCAACCCTGTAACCCACCAGGGTTTCCCGCAAGCGCTCCAGGTACAGCGGAGCAACGGTATCGTCTGTCACGACACACACCTGCTTGCCAACAATATGGGGGGTAAAACTGGCGGCCTGATCAAGCAGGCCGGCACCGATAGTGATGGGGTAACTGCGATCGCCCAGATCAACACTCAATTGCTGCATGTAGCACCTCTCCAAATCTTGCGAGAAGCATACATCAGTGCCAGGCAACAGGGCACCCACAGCAATGACAATGTCAGGAATTCAGTCAGCGTCAGCCAGTTGGCGAACAATGGCATTGACCACGCCCTTTGGCCCGCGCTGGTCCGTTTCGACCACCATATCGGCTATTTCACGATAAAGCGGATCCCGCCTGGCCATCAGGTCACGCAAGACCTGCTCGGGATCAGCGGTCTGCAGCAAGGGGCGCTGGCGGTCCTTCGCTGTGCGCTGTAACTGTTGATCGACACTGGTACACAGGTAAACCACAAAGCCGTGGGATTGCAGTGCCTGACGATTGGCCGGGCGCATGACTACACCACCACCGGTTGCCAGCACAATACCCTGCTCTGCCACTAGCTCGGCAATCATGGCTTCTTCGCGCTCACGGAAACCTTCTTCGCCTTCAACGTCAAAGATCCATGGAATATCAGCCCCGGTTCGGGCTTCAATTTCACGATCCGAGTCCTTGAACGGAACTTTCAGCTCCTTGGCAAGCAAACGCCCGATGGTGCTTTTACCAGCTCCCATCGGGCCTACCAGAAAGACATTACGCAACCGGCTTACCTGACCTGTGAAATAGTGCCAGCATTGATAATGCGAGGCGTCAGGAAGATCAGCAGTTCAGACTTGCTTTCAGCCGTGATGTCACGGCGGAACGCACGACCGAGGATCGGCAGATCACCCAGGAAGGGTACCTTCTGCGTACCTTGTGTCATTTCGCTGGAGAACACACCACCAATCACAATGGTTTCGCCATCGGCTACCTGGATCTTGGCATTGACTTCATTCTTGCGAATGGTAGGTACGCCATTGATTGTGTTGGTGAAGTCCGGCTCGTCCTTGGTCACGATCACATCCATGATCACCTGGTTATCCGGCGTGATCTGTGGTGTAACTTCCAGGGAGAGTACAGCTTCAGCAAAAGAAGTTGTGGTCGCACCGCTGGAAGCCGCTTCCTGATAAGGAATCTCGGAACCTTTGAGGATCTTCGCAGTTTCCTTGTCCGAGGTGACTACCTTGGGCTGGGAGATAATTTCGCCATTACCAGTACTCTCCATGGCTGACAGCTGCAGATCAAGGATCGCATTGTTGCTGATAAAGCCAATACCGATACCCGAGGTTGGGCCAAGCACACCCAGGTCAACAAAGGGCGAGTTGAAAGGACGGGTTGGTCGACCCTGGAAGCCGGCCGTCGTCTGATCTTCGGCACCATCATCCAGCCCGGTGCCCTGACCATCGGTACCACCGAACAAACCAAAACGATCACCCATCTGTACGTTACCACCCCAGCGCACGCCAAGAGCACGGTCAAAGCCAACTTCGGCTTCGACAATGCGAGCCTCGATCATGACCTGACGAACCGGGATATCCAGCTGGGTAACGATACGGCGTAGCTCATCCAGCTTGTCCTGGGTTTCCAGCGCGATAATGCTGTTGGTGCGCTCATCGACTGTGATGGAGCCGCGTTGCTCACCGCCATTGCCACCGGTTACTGAAGCAAACAGACTTGCAATATCAGCTGCACGCGCATAGTTGACCTGAATCAGTTCGCGACGCAGTGGAGCCAGCTCAGCAATCTGACGCTGAGACTCCAGCTCCTGACGCTCGCGGGCAGCGATCTCTTCTGCCGGGGCAACCAGCAGTACGTTGCCTACGCGGCGCTGATCAAGGCCTTTGGTTTTCAATACCAGATCCAGCGCCTGATCCCAGGGTACATTCTGCAAGCGCAGGGTAATGCTGCCGGTGACGGTATCACTGGCCACCAGATTGAGGTCAGTAAAGTCAGCAATCAGCTGCAGCACCGAGCGCACTTCGATATCCTGGAAGTTCAGCGACAGGCGTTCGCCGGTGTAGACAAAGTCTTCGGCACGGCGCTGCTCTTCTTCAGCCCGGGTCAGTGGCTTGAAGCTGACCACCAACTGATCATCGGTTTGATAGGTCAGGTGCTCATAGAAACCCGTGGGCTCGATAGTGATTACCGCACCACTGCTACTGGTAGAGGCGTTGATATAGTTGACCGGCGTGGCAAAATCTTTCACGTCCAGACGCACACGCAGTTGATCTGGCAAATGAGCGCCAGGGAATTCAAGGCGCAGGCGACCGCCACGCTCCTCAATATCGACCCGAACGCTGGGGTCTGACAAGTCAATGACTACATTGCCCTCGCCCTGCTCACCGCGATTGAAGTCGAGGCTGGTAATGCCGCTGCGGCCGCTGGGTGCAGCGCTCAGCGCCGGCTGATTGCCGTCACGCCAGTTGGCGCCAGGCTCGGTTTGTGGTCGTGGCGCGGCAGCAGTGGCCGAACTGCGTTGGCCCCTTTCGTCACCGATCAACACAAAGAGATCATTGCCTTCAACGCGTGTGCTGTAGGGCACCAGGTTGGTCAGATTGACAATCAGCCGTGTACGATCGCCAGCCTCGACGACCGTCAAGCTGCGGGCATTACCCAGTCCGAGCTCGCGGTTACGCTGGCTCAGCTGATTGCTCACGCCGGGGAAGTCCAGCGCAATCCGCGCCGGCTGTTCGATGGTATAACCTGTCGGATCGCTAACCGGCTCGTCAAAGGACAGCTTGAGCTCAACACGCTCGCCTGGCAGAGAGGCCACGTCCAGATTCTTGAGGTTGGCCGCCAGCGCCAATGGCGTCAGCAGAAGCAGCATGGCTGCCGTAGTAATTTTTCTGGTTAGAGGCATGTGCTTGCGTTCCACGCGTGACTGTTTGCAGTTCATAAATTCTCTCCCTGGTTGACCTATCCGCGCTCAGACAAGCTGAGGGTTCGCGGGCGCTCCAACCAACCACCTTCGCCGTCCGGAACAATTTCTACCACTTCGATACGGCCTTCATCGATGCTGGTAATCCGACCATGATTTCGCCCGAGGTAATCACCAATCCTCACGCGATGAACACTTCCTGCACCGCGCACCAGCGCTTGCATGCCGTCTTCATTGCTCAATGTGCCTACCATGTCAAAGCCTTCAATATTGAAGCCTTCAAGGAATTGACGGACGCGATCTTCATCCGGGCGCACATCACTGCTGCCACGCTGACGCTGGGTCAGGTCAATGCGCACCGGAGGTTGAAAGGGACTGCGCATCGACGCTGCGCTGTAAGTAAAGGCTTCATAGGGACTGAACCGCGGCAAGGGCTCAATTTCTCCGGCGGGGCGCGCCCGCGTTTCATCCATGAAGGCCTGGAGATCGTTGAAATCGTTACCACCGCAGCCGGACAACAAGAGACTTCCGACCAGGGCCAAGGGGGCCAAATGTAAAGGCTTCATTGGGCGTCTCCTTGCTCGCTGTAACGATAGGTGCGGGCCAGAATATTCATCTTCAGTTGATTCGGATTGGCCGCAGACTCAGGCGCGATATCGAAGTCATGCAAGGTAACGATACGCGGCAGGCCGGCAACCCCGCTGACAAAGGTCGCGAGGTCATGATACGTACCCTGCACCACGATGCGGATCGGCAACTCGATGTAGAACTGGCGCGTGGCCTCTGGCTGCAAGGTGATCGACTCGAACTCCAGGCCACTGCCCAGACCCAACTGGGTAATGTCCTCGAGCAGGCCAGGCACTTCAGTTTCTTGCGGCAACTGCTGCAGCAAGGTACCGAAACGCTCTTCAATTTCCTCCAGCTGTTCGCGGTAGGCATCCAGATTGGCGGCGCGGAAGGACTTGTCACGGAATTCCTGACGCAAGGTCACTTCCTGAGCTTCCACTCGCTCAAGGTTCGCTTGCATATCCTTGAGGTGGAAGTGATAACCGAGGAACACCAGGACGACAAAGATGACGGCGCCAAAAATAACCTTCAAGGCAGCCGGCCAGGAACCCATATTATTGAAATCGAGATCGCTCATCTCGAGCTTTTTGAGACTTTCCAAGGACTGGCTTAGGCTCATTGTTGCTGCCCTCCCTGAGCGGTGTTTCTGGGCTCAGTCTGGCGTACCGAGAGCTCAAAGACGTTGGCCTGATCCAGCGCACCCTGAGTCACGGCACGAACAGCTGTCAGATTGGGGGCAGTCAGCCATTCGGAAGCGTCCATTTGGCGCATGAGATTGGAAACCCGGCTATTGGATTCGGCACCACCACGCACATTGATGGTTGATCCACGCATCTCCAGCGAGGTGAAATACACGCCGTCAGGCAGGGTGCGCGCCAACTCGTCAAATACGCGGACAATGATCGGCCGGTTGCCCTGCAGGTCCTGGATGATGCGCATGCGGTCAAGCAGCTGGCTGCGACGCGCCTGCAGGTCTTCAATCTCACGGATACGTGTTTCCAGCACCCGGATTTCACTGCGCAGATATTCGTTGCGGGCATTCTGATGATCAATCTTGCCGGTGTAGTAACGATCGCCGGCAAACACCAGGCCAGCAGCAAAAATCACGATCAGCACCAGAACAGTCATGAACTGTTTCTTGCGCTCTTCCCTGAGCTGCTCGCGCCAGGGCAACAGGTTAATGCGAGCCATTAGTCAAAACTCCTCATTGCCAGACCACACGCAATCATCAGGGCCGGCGCATCGTTACTCAGAGCAACGGCGTTGACCTTGTTGGACAGCGTCATGTTTGCAAAGGGGTGGTAACGTACAG
>JAMCWB010000015.1 GCA_023475025.1 Gammaproteobacteria bacterium | reverse complement strand
TGCTGCAGGGACTGTTCTGGCCTTTGCCGCGCTGCAGGCACAGGCTAATGATATTGAAGGGGTTATTGAAGCGATTGACGCTGATGCCCGAACCCTGACGGTCCAGGGCATAACCTTCGAGACTACCGCCGGTACGGACTATGATGACGGGCTCAACCAGTTCGAGGATCTACGCGTCGGGCAAAAGGTCGAGGTTGACTTCAACTATGTTGACGGCCGCCACATCGCGACTGAAATCGAGCTTGAAGACTGAGCTGACTGACTGCGCCCGATAATGGGCGCAGTTACCTTATTGATCAGGCTGCGCCAGACCCTGCTGCTGTTCCAGGGTGCTGGCTGTCCAGCGCAGTATCTGTTCAGCCAACTGCTGCGCGGCCATACCAAACCCCTCCACGACAGCAGTGACCTGCGGATCATCCAGCGGCTGCTCGATCAGAAAGGTATGTGACGCCAGGGTGCGCCGGCTGGCTGGATCAATCAGGCGCGCCTTGAAATCAATCACCACCCTGATCGGGCCATCCGGATACACCACCTGGAAGCGGCGCAGCTCGCTACCCAGATGCAGATCAGCATGCAGCCCCTGCTCGTCGGTGTTTACATCGACTGTCAGGCCGGCATCGTTGAAGGCGCGCACCAGGTATTCACGCATCAAGGCCGGGGCCGGATCGCTCCAGCGGGCTCCTTTGTAAGTGCTCAGCTGGTTGCCTTCGGGGTTGACCAGCATGCGCGGACTGCTCTGGGCAAAGCCGGCGCTCGGGGTATTGATGCGCAAGGCCAGCGGCAGTGCGGGTTGTGACAGGGGTTCAATGCGCGCGCCAGGCAGCTGATAGACGTTGACCGGTTCAGCTTCTGGAAGAATTGAACAGGCAGTCAGGCTCAAGAGGCCGAGGCCCAGTACTAGCGGTCTGGTCCAATGGGTCAGGCGGCTCATGGTTCAAATTCCTCCATGCTGTCGCGGCCGAGCAGGAAGCGACTGGGGTTGTCATCAAGGCGACGGGTAATGCTGCGCAGTGAGGTCAGGCTGCCACGCAGTTCATTGATCGCCGGTTCCAGCTGCGCCAGCCCTTGCAGACCGCTGCTCAGGGCGTCGCTGTTGTCATCGACCATCTTTTCCAGGGCCATGCTGGTGCGGGCGATGGATTCCAACGCCTCTTCGGCACCATCAAGGGTGCGTTTGCCCTGTTCATTCAGTAGATGGTTGGCGCTGGCCATCAGCTCGCTGGTATGGCCCAGCGTTTCGCCCGCCTGCCGGGTGACCTGGGTCAGTTCAGTGATCAGTTCGGCCATGCTGTCACCCTGGCCGGCGATACTGCTGGTTGCTTTTTCGATGGACTCCAGTGTGTCGCCGATCTTTGCTGTGTTCTCGTCGGAAAAGATCGAGCGGGCACTGGAGACCAGCTGATTGATATTGGTAACCAGGTCTTCACCGTTGGCCAGCAGGGTGGAAATCGGTGAGGGTGAGGCAATGATAACCGGGTCTTCGCCATTCATGCTCAGTAGTCGCGGGCTTTCCGGTTCACCCTGACTCAGCTCGATGACCGATGAGCCGGTAATCCCGGTGAAGGACAGGCGTGCCCGGGTATCCACTTTGATCGGCACATCCGCATCAACCCGGATACGGGCAATGACCCGGCGCGGGTCCTCGGCATCCAGCCGCAGCTCGCTGATATCACCAATGCGGATGCCGCTGTATTGGACCGCGCTGCCGCGTGACAGGCCGGTCACTGCTTCATTGAAAATGACGGTGTAGTGCTGCTGTTCGCGTTGTGTGCTGCTATTGCTCAGCCAGATGGCAAAGGCAATGGCAGCCAGCGCGCCAAGCACGGTAAACAAGCCTATGACGATATGGTGGGCGCGGGTTTCCATCAGGCGGATACCTCCGAAGTCGTATTGTCGCCAGCGGTTGTCGCTGCCGCTCGGCCACGGGGGCCATTGAAATAGTCCTGGATCCAGGCATTGTCGGTTGCGGCTACCCGCTCGAGCTTATCGGCGACCAGCACCTTGCGTTCGGACAGCACGGCAACGCGGTCACAGATGGCATAGAGGGTGTCGAGGTCGTGGGTAACCAGAAAGACGCTGAGGCCGAGCGCATCGCGCAGGGTTTTGATCAACTGATCGAAGGCTGCGGCACCAATAGGATCGAGCCCGGCTGTGGGTTCGTCAAGAAACAGGATGTCCGGGTCCAGTGCCAGGGCACGGGCCAGTGCCGCGCGTTTGACCATGCCACCAGAGAGTTCAGCAGGGTATTTATCGCCGGCGTGGGGCGGTAGCCCGGACAAGGCCAGTTTGATACCGGCCAGATGTTCGGCATCCCGGCGGCTGAGCTTGGCGTGCTCAATCAGCGGCAAGGCAATATTTTCGTTGACGGTCAGCGACGAGAACAGGGCGCCCTGCTGGAAAAGTACGCCAAAGCGCCGCTCGTATTGGCTGCGCTGGTCACTGTTGAGAGCCTGCAGGTCGACACCGAACACGCGCACACTGCCGGCATTCGGCCGGTGCAGGCCAACAATCGAGCGCAGCAGCACGGACTTGCCAGTCCCTGAGCCGCCAACAACACCGAGTATTTCCCCGGGCATGATGTCGAGGTCGAGATTTTCATGCACGGTGTGGCTGCCAAAGCGATTGACCAGCCCGCGAACCTGCACCAGTGGATCTCTTGCGCTACTCACCAGCCCATCTCCATGTAGAACAGCGCCGCCAGGGCATCGACCAGAATCACCGCGAAGATGCATTGCACGACGCTTGAGGTGGTGTGTTCACCGACGGACTCGGCGCTGCCGCTGACCCGAAAGCCTTCCAGGCAGCCGATGACCGCGATCAGAAGCGCGAAGATGGGGGCTTTTGCCATGCCCAGCAGGAAGTGGCGCATCTCGATATTCTGCTGCATCTGGCTGAGGAACATGGTGGGTGAAATATCCAGTGCCAGGGCACAGACAACGGCACCACCAAAGATGCCGCTGATCATGGCCACAAAGGTCAACAAGGGCAGGGCTATCAACATGGCCAGTACCCGCGGCAACACCAGCAGGTCCATCGGGTTCAGCCCGAGTGCGCGTATGGCATCTATTTCTTCATTGGCCTTCATCGAACCGATCTGGGCGGTAAAGGCGCTGGCGGTGCGGCCGGCCAGCAGAATCGCCGCCAGCAAAACGCCAAATTCGCGCAAAAAGGCAAAGGCGACCAGGTCTACGGTAAATACAGTGGCGCCGAAGTCAGCCAGTACGGTAGCTCCGAGGAAGGCGACCACGGCGCCCACCATAAAGGTCAGCAAGGCAACGATGGGCAGCGCATTCAAGGCGGTCTGTTCAATCTGTGCGGCAACGGCGGTGGGCCGCCAGCGGCCAGGCTGCACCAGCAGACGGGCAAAACCGGCCAGGGTCAGGCCGAGAAAGCCAAGCAGGTCGACCAGGTGGCGCCAGAACACCACCATGGATTGACCAACCCGGGCCAGCAGCTCGCTGACCAGGTCAGGTGTGTAGGGTTTTTTCCCGGCCTCCATGGCCTGTTGCTGGCTGTCGGCAATGCGTTGCAGCAGGGTCTTACGTTCCTGCGGCAGATCGGCGTCAGTGCAGGCCTGTTTCAGACCGTCCGGGCCAAGCAGCTCAACCAGCATCTGCCCGCCTGCGGTATCCAGGCGGCCCAGATCAGCGAGAGAAAAATGCCGCAATGACTGCGCCTGAGCTGCGGCTACCAGCTGGCGCAGACGGCTATAGTCGCGCAGCGTCCAGTCGCCCTGGATCAGCCAGTGATCAGGCTGTTCCGGGTCAGGGCGCAGGAAGGGGTTGTCAGGAAGGCTGGCCATGGGTGGCAGGGAGGCAGAGGGCGCTGATCAGGCGCAGCGCCCGGCGACTCAGGCTTTCTTGCTCAGGTTGAAATCTTCCGACAGGGTGCCGGGTCCTTCGGTTTTGGGCGCGTAATCACGTGGTGGTTCCAGGCTGTCAAAGACTTCGGGATCGCTGCCGCGTGGCTTGCTGGCCACGAGCGGGGTGTCCTGGTGCAGGCTGGCCAGCAGGCGCTCGCGAGTCATTTCATCAGGTGCCAGGTCAACGGCGCCTTGAGTCATGTGCTGCTGGATATCCTGATAGTCACGGTTCAGGCGTGATACCAGTCCGGCTGTGGTCTTGAAATGGCTGGCCACTTCCTGCTGATACTCTTCAAAGCGCAGCTGCAGGCTTTCCAGTTGGGCCTGGGTGCTGGAGCTGCTGCCACTGCTGACACGGCGCGCAATCTGGGTGAGCACTACGCCAAGGATGATGCCGATGGCCAGGGCAATGACCGGTGCAATCCAGATGTTTTCGCTTGCTTCCACGATGAGATCCCTCATTGTTCAATTCAATGCCTGACACCTACGGTAACCAGATTTACCGACTATGGCCAGTGCTGTTTCCAGCGCTCTGGCTGGTGCAATTTCTGTCTCTGTGACAGTCTATCAGGACGCAGGTTCTATGCCTGCAGTCACGTATCTGTTTATGGAGGGTTTGCATGAGTCGTCCGCTGGAAGAGCGTATCACCTTACCGGGTCCGGTTGGTGGGCTTGAGGCGCTGCTGCACCGGGAGCCTGGTGCCGATACCGTGGCGGTGATCTGTCATCCGCATCCGCTGCACGGCGGCGCCATGCAGAACAAGGTGGTTCATACCCTGCAGCGCGCGGCCAGGGATCTGGGTGCACATACCTTGCGCTTCAATTTCCGCGGTGTTGGCAAAAGTGCCGGCGACTATGCTGAGGGTGCCGGGGAAACCGAGGACTGTCTGGCAGCTATTGATTGGGTGCAACGGGAGTTGGGCGTCAGCAAGGTGTGGTTGCTGGGTTTTTCCTTTGGTGGCTTCGTGGCTGCGGCAGCCGCAACCCGCTTGGCGCATTGGCCGGAACGCTTGCTCCTGGTCGCGCCTTCAGTTGAGCGCATGCCCTTTGCCGACCTGTTGCCACTGGCGGGCCCGGCTAGTGTGTTTGTGCCTGAGGATGATGACGTGGTGTCACCGGATGCGATGCGCGAGCTGCTGGCGGGTGAAGAGGGCGTGACGCTGCAGGAGTTTGCTGCGGCCGGGCACTTCTTCCATGGTCAGCTGGTTGAGCTCAAGGCGGCAGCAGAAGCCGTGCTGCAGGGTGCTGGCTGATTGCCAAGTAAGGGGCATGACGTTACAGTAGCGCCCCTTTTTCATCCTTGCAGGGTATCCTCGTATGACGCCCATTGAACGCTACCAGGCTGATCTCAAACGCCCCGATTTCATGCATGACCCGGCCCAGGAGCAAGCGGTCAGGCATTTGCAGCGCCTGTTTGACGAGTTGGTGGCCAGTGAGCAGCAGCGCAGCAGCTCGGGTCTGTTCGGCAAGCTGCGCCGGCGCCGCCCGACCCTGGTCAAGGGGTTGTACTTCTGGGGTGGTGTGGGCCGTGGCAAGACCTACCTGGTCGATACCTTCTACGACGCCTTGCCTTTTGAGCGCAAGATGCGTACGCACTTTCACCGCTTCATGCAGCGCGTGCATCACGATCTCAAGGCGCTCAAGGGTGAGAAGAACCCACTGACCCTGATCGCCCGGCGCTTTGCTGATGAGGCGCGAGTTATCTGCTTTGACGAGTTTTTTGTCTCGGATATTACCGATGCAATGATCCTGTCGACTTTGATGCAGGAATTGTTTGATAACGGCGTGACCCTGGTGGCAACGTCAAACATAGTTCCGGACGGCCTCTACAAGGATGGCTTGCAACGGGCGCGCTTCTTGCCGGCTATTGATCTGATCAACCAGCATACCGATGTAGTCAATGTGGATAACGGTGTCGACTACCGCTTGCGTGCATTGGAGCAGGCTGAGCTGTATCACTGGCCGCTGGACCCGGAGGCCGATGAAAGCCTGCGCCGCAGTTTCGACTCACTGGTGCCGGATATGGACGAGGTGGTTGAGGCAGAATTGCTGGAAATCGAGAATCGGGCCATTCCTTCGGTGCGTATCTGCGAGGATGTGGCCTGGTTCGAGTTCCGTGCCCTGTGTGACGGGCCGCGCAGCCAGAATGACTATATCGAGCTGGCGCGTATCTTTCATGCGGTGTTGATTGCCAATGTCGAGCGCATGGATGCCAGCAAGGACGATATGGCGCGTCGCTTCATCAATATGGTCGATGAGTTCTACGACCGTAACGTCAAGCTGATCATCTCGGCCGAAGTGCCGCTCAAGGATCTGTACGCTGGCGGGCGACTGGAGTTCGAATTCCAACGCACGCTGAGCCGCTTGCTGGAAATGCAGTCTCACGAATTCCTCGCCCGCGCGCACAAACCTTGATGACCCCGTGAACCGGCGCTCAGGGCGCCGGGTTCGGATTGGCGGTGTGGATGGCGGCGATGGCCTCCAGTAGCGAGTCACTCAAGCCCATATTGATGCTGCTCAGATTGCGGTTCAGCTGGTCCATGGTGGTGGCGCCAATGATGTTGCTGGTGACAAAGGGCTGCCGGGTGACAAAGGCCAGCGCCATTTGCGCCGGGTCCATGCCGTGCTCACGGGCCAGCGTGACGTAAGCCTCGATAGCCGCCTGTGCTTGCGGGTTGGTGTAGCGGCTGAAGCGCTCGAACAGAGTCAGGCGGGCTTTTTCCGGTCGTTTGCCGTCCAGGTACTTGCCGCTCAGGGTGCCGAATGCCAGCGGCGAGTAGGCCAGCAGGCCAACATGCTCGCGCATGGAAATTTCGGCCAGGCCGACCTCATAGCTGCGGTTGAGCAGGTTATAGGGGTTTTGTACCGATACGATACGCGGCCAGCCTCTCTCCTTGGCTACCTGCAGGAAGCGCATGACGCCCCAGGGGGTTTCATTGGACAGGCCGATGTGGCGTATCTTGCCGGCGCGCACTTGCACATCCAGCGCCTCCAGGGTGTCTTCGATGGCGGTCATCTCCTCATCAGCTTTGTGGCGATAGCCCAGGTTGCCGAAAAAGTTGGTGTTACGGTCTGGCCAGTGCAGTTGATAGAGATCGATATAGTCGGTTTGCAAGCGTTTCAGGCTGCCCTCTACGGCGCTCTGGATATGCTGATGGGTGAAGCGCGTCTTGCCTTCACGGATATGCGGCATCCAGGCTCCCGGACCGGTGATCTTGCTGGCCAGGATCCAGTCTTCACGCTGGCCGCGACTGGCGAAATACTCGCCGATGATGCGTTCGGATTCGCCCTGGGTCGGTTCGATCGGCGGTACTGGGTACATTTCCGCTACATCCATGAAGTTGACCCCTGCGCCACGGGCGCGGTCGATCTGGGCGAAGGCATCGTTACGGGTATTCTGCTCGCCCCAGGTCATGGTGCCGAGACAGAGCGCACTGACCTTGAGCGGGGTGTTACCCAGTGGACGGTATTGCATGAATAACTCCTTGGTATGGCGGTGGTGAAATGACGATAGCAGCATCCTGAGCCGAGTAGCGCCATCAATCAAGACGTGAAGTGATGAAATAACAGTTGTAATTTCCCGCGTCATTGGCATAATGCCGGTCCACTTTCGACAGGATGCCTAGCCTGTCGTTGTTGTTACAGCACAGATGCCACCAGACCCACAGAGCCCCCACTGAGTGTCTGTCTAGGCTTTGTTGACTTGTAAAAACACATTTCATTCTGTAAGATTTGCCCTCTTCTAAATAGTGGGCCTCTGAGGCTAGGATTAATGAAAACCTTCAGCGCCAAACCGGAAACAGTAAAACGTGATTGGTACGTCCTTGATGCCGAGGGCTTGACCCTGGGTCGTCTGGCTACCGAAGTGGCTTCTCGCCTGCGCGGCAAGCACAAGCCTGAGTACACCCCGCACGTTGATACCGGTGATTACATCGTTATTGTCAATGCCGAGAAGGTCCATGTGACCGGCAACAAGGCTCAAGACAAGATCTATTACAGCCACTCCGGCTTTCCGGGCGGCATCAAGTCGATCAACTTTGACAAGTTGATCCAGCGTGCTCCCGAGCGTGTCATCGAGTCTGCCGTCAAGGGTATGCTGCCGAAGAATCCCTTGGGTCGTGCCATGTACCGCAAGCTGAAAGTGTACAAAGGCGCTGCGCATCCTCATGCTGCCCAGCAACCCCAAGAATTGAAGATCTAACAGGAGCTACTCATGGCGTCGCAAAACTACGGTACTGGCCGTCGTAAAACAGCCACCGCTCGGGTGTTCCTGCGTCCCGGCAACGGCAATATCTCGGTGAACAATCGTACACTGGAGAATTTCTTTGGTCGTGAAACAGCGCGCATGGTTGTTCGCCAGCCGCTGGAACTGACTCAAAGCACTGACAAGTTTGATGTTTTCGTCACTGTCCGCGGTGGTGGTACTACCGGTCAGGCCGGTGCTATCCGTCATGGTATTACCCGTGCACTGATGGAGTATGACGAAACTCTGCGTGGCGAGCTGCGCAAAGCGGGTTACGTTACCCGTGATGCCCGTGAGGTCGAGCGTAAGAAGGTCGGTCTGCGTAAGGCACGTAAGCGTCCACAATACTCCAAGCGTTAAGCTTCGGCGTATCGAGAAGAACGCCCGGCAACCCGTTTACGGGGCCGGGCGTTTTTTTTGCTTAATCGTTACTGCATGCACTATCGCCTTGTCATCAAAGGGCTTTTTCCATTACCATCTGATTCATTTTGTGCATGCTGTTGAAAACTTTATAAGGCCCTGCAAAGGGGCTGATTAGCTGATGGGAGACGACTGGATGAGTAATGACGGCGTGAATAATGGCCGGCGTCGCTTCCTGGTAGCCGCCACCACTGTGGTGGGTGCTGCCGGAGCTGTTGGGGCGGCTGTTCCCTTTGTGGGTTCATGGTTCCCCAGCGCCCGGGCCAGGGCAGCGGGTGCGCCGGTGAGTGTGAATATCAGCAAGCTGGATGAAGGTCAGCAAATCGTTGCCGAATGGCGCGGTCAGCCGATTTTTGTTACGCGTCGCAGTGCTGAGGCGCTGGAGATTCTGGCTGAGAACGAAGCCATTCTGGCTGACCCACAATCCAATGCCTGTGATAGCCCGGACTATATCGACCCGCGTACGCGTTCGATCAAGCCAGAAGTTCTGGTGGTGGTCGGTATCTGTACGCACCTGGGTTGTTCGCCCCTGTTCCGGCCGACTGTAGGTTCAGCCGACATGGGTGCGGGCTGGAAGGGTGGGTATTTCTGTCCTTGCCACGGCTCCCATTACGACATGTCCGGACGTGTCTGGCGCGGGCAGCCCGCCCCGCTGAACTTGCCGGTTCCACCGCATTCCTATGAGACCGACGAAGTCATCGTTGTCGGCGTGGATGAGGAGAACGCCTGATGAGTAAATTGAGCAATTGGGTCAACGAGCGCATGGGCGTCTCCAAGGTGATCGAAGATCACTTGACCAAGTACTATGCGCCAAAGAACTTCAACTTCTTCTACTTCTTTGGCTCATTGGCCATGCTGGTACTGGTTAACCAGATCGTTACCGGTATCTGGCTTACCATGAGTTATGAGCCTTCGGCGGCGGGCGCATTTGCCTCCATCGAATACATCATGCGTGATGTCGAGTATGGCTGGCTGCTGCGCTATCTGCACTCCACCGGTGCCTCCATGTTCTTTGTGGTGGTCTATCTGCACATGCTGCGGGCTTTGCTTTACGGTTCTTACCAGAAACCGCGTGAGCTGGTCTGGCTGTTCGGTATGTTGATTTACCTGATCCTGATGGCCGAGGCCTTCATGGGTTACCTGCTGCCCTGGGGTCAGATGTCCTACTGGGGTGCCCAGGTAATCATCTCGCTCTTTGGTGCCATCCCCTTCATTGGTCCGGATCTGGCCCAGTGGGTTCGTGGTGACTACCTGATCTCCGGGATTACCCTGAACCGCTTCTTCGCCCTGCATGTGGTAGCTCTGCCGATCGTATTGCTGGGTCTGGTTGTGTTGCACATCATCGCGCTGCACGAAGTGGGTTCCAACAACCCTGACGGCATCGATATCAAGAAGCTGAAGGATGAAAACGGCAAGCCACTTGATGGCATTGCTTTCCACCCCTACTACACAGTGAAAGACCTGGTGGGTGTGGTGGTCTTCTTCTTCGTGTTCCTGACCATCGTGTTCTTCTTCCCGGAAATGGGTGGCTTCTTCCTCGAGCATCCGAATTTTGAGCCGGCCAACCCGCTGGTCACGCCTGACCACATCGCGCCAGTCTGGTACTTCACACCCTTCTACGCGATTCTGCGGGCAATCCCTGCGATTGGCGGGTCTGCCTTCCCGGGTGTATTGGCCATGGGTGCAGCGATTGCCATTCTGTTTGTGCTGCCCTGGCTGGATCGTAGCCCGGTGCGCTCAATTCGCTACAAGGGCTGGATGAGCAAGGTTGCGCTGCTGCTGTTCTGCATCGCTTTCGTGATCCTGGGTATCCTTGGCGCCATACCGGCCACTCCGGGGCGTACGCTGCTGTCGCAGGTTTGCACCTTTATCTACTTCGCCTTCTTTATCCTGATGCCGTTCTACACGCGGATGGAGAAGACTAAACCTGTTCCGGAGAGGGTCACTGGCTAATGAAAAAATATCTGATTGCACTGGTATTCGCTCTTACGCCTGGCCTGGTGCTGGCTGCGCCGTCCGGCATTCCTCTGGAAAGAGCGAACATTGATCTACGTGACAAGGCCTCCCTGCAGGATGGTGCGCGTACCTTCGTCAACTACTGCATGGGTTGTCACTCGGCGCAGTATCAGCGGTATCAGCGGGTTGCCGATGATCTCGGTATTCCTGAAGAGCTGATGGTCGAAAACCTGATCTTCACCGAAGGCACGCTGATCGGTGAGCACATGCAAATCGGCATGCGTCGTCAGGATGCAGCAGCCTGGCTGGGTGCTCCGGCGCCTGACCTGACCATGGTTTCTCGTGTGCGTGGTTCTGACTGGGTCTACACCTACCTGAAATCATTCTATGAAGACCTGTCGCGTCCTCTGGGCGCTAACAACCTGGTGTTTGGCAATGTGGGTATGCCAAACGTCCTGATGGAGCTTCAGGGTCGTCAACTGAAAGGCTGTGCTCAGGTACCCGTTCAGGCAGGTCGCAATGTCCAGCGTGATCCGCTGACCGGTGAAGTCGTCATGGAAGAGCAGTGTGACGTGCTTTATGTGGAAGAGGGTACCGGTACCCAGACCGCAGAAGAGTTCGATACTACCGTGCGTAACCTGGCTGCTTTCCTTGCCTATTCAGCGGACCCGATCAAGTTGGAGCGTCATCGCATCGGTACTTACGTACTCTTGTATCTGGCCTTCTTCTTTATCTTTGCTGTATTGCTCAAGCGTGAGTACTGGAAAGATATTCACTGATCCAGCGCTTTGCCAGCAGTAAAAACACGCGCCCCTTTTGGGGCGCGTGCTTGTTTCTGGGGTATAATGTTTCTTTCCATGCAAGGGCTGATTATCCAGCTGTTGTCAGGTCTGTCTGGCATCACGGATAAACGCTGAAAGTGAGGATTGATTTATGGGCGTTACCGCCAACAAGCGTTCTTCGATGGCTTTTTTCTCTGATCCTACTGATCATTACTGCCATCGGGTGCGCATCGTACTTGCTGAGAAAGGCGTAACGGTCGATGTCATCAATGTCCAACCCGGCGAGATTCCGCAGGAGTTGGCTGAGAACAACCCCTATAACAGCGTGCCTACCTTGCTGGATCGTGATCTGGTGCTCTATGAGCCGAATGTCATGATGGAGTATCTCGACGAGCGCTTCCCGCATCCGCCGTTGCTGCCAGTCTATCCGGTAGCCCGCGCCAACACCCGCCTACTGATGTACCGTGTGCAGCGTGATTGGTGCCGTCTTGTCGACCTGCTCAATAACTCCTCGACCTCTGCGTCACAGGCAACCCAGGCCCGCAAGGAATTGCGTGAAAGCCTGACCGGTGTTGCACCGGTGTTCAATGAAATGCCCTATTTCATGAGCGAAGAATTCAGCCTGGTGGATTGCTGCATTGCCCCCCTCCTGTGGCGACTGCCCAGCTTGGGTATAGAGTTGCCCAAACAGGCCAAGCCGTTACTCGACTACATGGACCGCGTTTTCCAGCGTGACGGCTTTATCGCCAGCCTGTCTGCGCAAGAAAAGGACATGCAGTAAGTCGCACCGTTATCTTTCCTGCCGCTGGCGATGCCAGCGCGCGGGCCCAGCCCAGCCAAAGGAGTCAGCCCTATGGCCGACATGAGCCCAAGCCGCCCCTACATGCTCCGTGCTCTATATGAGTGGATACTCGACAATGACTGCACACCCTATGTGCTGGTCAACGCTGCCTATCCCGGCACTGAAGTACCGGAAGGCTTTGTCGAAGACAGCCAGATCGTCTTGAACCTGTCGCCAAGTGCCATTCGCGCACTGGAAATGGACAACGACAAGCTGTGCTTTGATGGACGCTTCGGCGGCGTTGCCCAGCAAGTATGGATTCCCATGGCCGCGGTCATGGCGATCTACGCCCGCGAAAATGGCCAGGGCATGGTCTTCGAACTGGAGCCCGGCTCACCCCCACCCCCGGAAGACGACACACCACCTACACCGCCCAGCGGCGGGAAGCCCAGCCTCAAGGTTGTCAAATAACGGGCAAAGGGAAGGGGCTGGTAGCTGGATGGCTGGATGGCAGAAGGCAGAAGGCTGGAAGATTGAGATTAGTGTAAGTTGCTGCTTTTAAAAGTAAGCGATGCAACGTACTGACAGGGCGTGTCAGATTTTTTGTGTTCGGGCGGGCTTGACGACGTCGATTGCCACAGGCCTGCGGCCTTGGCAATGACAGACAGAACGGCTGGTGGCCTGTCACTCTCGCAGGGTTATCGTAACCCCTCATTCTCCTGGTGTCATCGCGCAGCAACCAGCGACTGCCATGCTTCGGTCGGTTATCGTAACCCCTCATTCTCCTGGTGTCATCGCGAGCCGCATAGCGGCGTGGCGATCCATTGGTGCGGACTCAACCAAAGGCAACATGGATGGCCACAGGCCTACGGCCTTCGCCATGACGGTGAGAAGGCCTCAAAGCTGGAGGCTTGACGCTGCTTGGCTTGGATTGCCACAGGCCTGGGGCCTTCGCAATGACAGCCGTAACATAAAAATCTGACACGCCCTATTGACAAGCTACAGCGCTGCTCCATGCTTTTCAGCCTTCAGCCTTCAGCCTTCAGCCTTCAGCCTTCAGCCTTCAGCCTTCAATCAATATACTCGAACAACTTCACGATCCGCTGCACCCCGCCAACCTGCTTTACGGTGTCGACCGCCAGATCGGCTTCGGCGCGGGTTACCAGGCCGAGCAGATAGACGATGCCGGCTTCGGTGGTGACCTTGATGCGACGACCTGGGATATTGCTGTCAGCCAGCAGGCGGGTCTTGGCGTTGGTGGTAATCAGGGTGTCCTGGTTGCGCGCCAGAATGGACAGGCGTTCGCCTACCGTCAGCTCGTTGTGGACCACCTTGACCCGTTGCACATTGGCCGCTGCGCGTTCGGCCAGTGGCTTCATGTCTGCGCTTGGCACCTGACCGGCTACCAGAACAACACCGTTGTAGCTGGTGACCTGGATACGCGCTTCACGCTGCATATCCGGATGTGCCTTGTTGACGTTGACGCGGACCTTGGTCTCGATCAGGTTGTCGTCGATACGGCTGCCCAGGGTGCGGGTGCCGTGATTGTCTTCAATCGGGCCATCCCGGGTGGCCGTTACCAGCGTGCTGCACCCACTGATCAGGGTCAGACTCAGCAGTACGGCAACCAGTGCTTTCATTCTTCGCTCCCGAACAGCTGGCGGTCAATCAGGTCGCAGAGGCAGTGGATGGCGAGCAAATGTACTTCCTGGATGCGTGCGGTTGAGCGCGCGGGTACGCGGATTTCAACATCTTCCGGCAGTAGCAGGGAGGCCATGGCGCCACCATCACGCCCGGTCAGGGCAACCACCAGCATATCGCGATCGTGCGCGGCCTGAATCGCCTGCAGCACGTTGCCAGAGTTGCCACTGGTGGAGATTGCCAGCAAGACGTCACCGGGTTGGCCCAGCGCGCGAATCTGCTTGGAGAAGACTTCGTCATAGCTGTAATCGTTGGCAATCGAGGTCAGGGTCGAGCTGTCGGTAGTCAGGGCGATGGCTGGCAGGCTCGGACGCTCGCGCTCGAAGCGGTTGAGCATTTCCGAGGAAAAGTGCTGCGAGTCACCGGCAGAGCCGCCGTTACCACAGGCGAGGATCTTGCCTTCGCCGAGCAGGCTGTTGACCATCAACTGGCTGGCTTGCTCGATACTCGGGCCAAGCTCATCCATGGCGCGGGTCTTGGTTTCGATGCTGTCGGTAAAAAGTTGCTTGATACGGTGTTGCATATCCATAAACAGGGGCTCACTAGCAGATAAAGGCTTCACGGATCCACTGGTAATTGGCTGGATCCGCAGGATCGCCGTCGGCGGCAACGACATCAAAGCGACAGGGGCTGTCAGCCAGATGCGGATGACTGAGTATATAGAACTGGGCAGCGGCAATAAGTTTCTGCTGCTTGCGCCAGTCAACGCTTTCAGCAGCGCTGCCCCATTGGCTGCGCCGTCGATTGCGGACTTCAACAAATACTACTGTATCCCCGTCACGCATGACCAGATCAAGCTCGCCGCGCTTGCAACGAAAGTTGCGCGCCAGGCAGCGCATGCCTTGGCGCAGCAAGAGTTGTTCAGCCTGGCGTTCGGCCTGATTGCCACGCTGCTGACGGAGTGTGGGTTGTTTCATGGTAGCAGCGGCATGGGCGCCAACTGGCTCAATTGACCGTCTCGTATTTCACCCCAGGGCACCAGGCGGCTGATTCGCCCGTCCGGCTGCAGGGCAAGCACCCCGGTGGCACCATCAACACGGGTATTCGGGTCCTGCTGCATTTGCGGTAACAGGGTGAAAACCCGCTGCGCATCAATGCCCATGGCAAACAGCCGGCCCATGGCGCCACTGGCTTGTGGCCAACTGCGCGTGACCGGTTCATAGAGTGCGTCTGAACGACTCAGCAACCAGGGCGTCTCGGCGACCAGGATGCCGTCAAGGTCCAGGTTGCCCGCCGGATCACTACCGGGCTGAAAGACGTGCGAGGTTGCCAGTACCGGCATATCGGCGGCGTACTGGAAAGCCAGGATGGGCTTTAATTGCCGGCCTTGCTGGGGCGTGATAGCGACAAAGAGTGCATCAAGGTCGGCTCGCGGCGCCGGCTGAACGACCACACTGCTGCCCAAAAGTCGCTGGATGCGTTGGCCGCGCTGTTCACTTTGCCGAATGTTCAGCAGGCTGCCGATCTGGCCCGCCATCTCACTGGGCTGATCAATCATGACGCGCCCAAGAGACTGACCGCCGAGCGCTTGCCAGGCCTGATCGAATGCCTGATAAGAGCGTTCTGCCCAGTCGCCCTGCGATTGCACCACGGCCATGCTGCGATAACCCTGACTCCAGGCGCTCAAGGCGGCTGAACGCGCTTCATCTTCCGGCGCCAGGCCAAATTGAAACAGGTTGTCCGGGCTGCTGGCACCCGTGTCGGCATAGTTCAAAGCCAGAGTGGGCAAGGGCAACGGATTCATGCGTGCCAGTTGAGCGACCTTGTCACGTTCCAGCGGACCAATCACCCACTGCACACCATCAACTTTCGCTTGCCGGTAAAACTGCTCCAGATCGGTAAACTGTGTACTGTCATACAGACTGACGCGTGGCTGCGGCAACCCCTGTTCCTGAACCTGGTACTGGGCAGACAGAAAGCCGTCGCGCAAGGCTTGTGCCGGCCCGGCCAGGCCACCCTCGAAGGGCAGCAGCAGCGCAATATGCTGTGGCCGTTGCGCATAAAGCTCAAGGCGTTGGCGGATGCTCTCGGGTAAGGGCTGGTTGGCTGGATGTGCCGGATTGTCTTCCTGCCAGCGCTGGATACGGCGAACCTGAAGGTCCAGACTGCCCGCCTCGCGGCTGGCCAGTATCAGCTCCAGCCAGCCGGCCAGCTCACCGTCCGCTTGCTCGAATGCCTGGCGCAGCTCACTGCTGTCCATGGCTTCCAGGCTTTCCCAGATCGCCAGGCGATTATTGCGCTGGGCGTTACCGCTGAGCAGCGCATCAACATAAATGCGCTCACGCACAGCGGCGATATGGTCACCGCTGGCTTCCAGCACATTGGCGCGTAACTGGTGAACCGCTATCTGCTCTTCCAGTGGCTGGCTATCCAGCTGTTGAATCGACGAGTGACGGATGGCCTGCAAAGCGACCCGGGTCTGATCCAGCGCCAGAGCACTCTGCGCCTGCAGGCTACTGAAGCGGATTTGCTGATCGATGGGCAGGTCACTTTGCGGTACCTGGCTGAGAATTTGCTGCACCCGCTCAGCCTGGCCAGCATTCATGGCTGCTTGCGCCGCATGCAGGCGCAACAGGTTGGCTTCTTCACCACGGCGGCGATCAGCATTCTGCAGAATCTGGTCAACACTGGCTTCGGGGGTACGGGGCAGGTCTGACAGCTGGCTGGGTCGTGGCGCACAGGCGCTGAGCACAAGAGCACAGCTGATCAGGGCCAGCGACAGACAATAGGAGCGGCGCATCGGTGTTGTCCTTACACGGCAGGGCTTCCGGCGAAACCATGGATCAATGGACTGGCATTGTAACCAAGGGGGCGGTCAATCTCTATACAGGCGCGCGTTCAGGGCCTGCTTATGTACAATAGTTCACAGTTTTTTAACGAGAGCGGCAAAATGACAGTCAGTGGAACCCTTTATGTCGTGGCCACACCCATCGGCAACCTGCAGGATATCAGCCCGCGCGCGCTGGACACCTTGCGCGAGGTTGACCTGATTGCAGCCGAAGACACCCGCCACAGCGCACGCCTGCTGCAGCACTTCGGCATCAGCACCGCGACCACGGCTTGTCATGATCACAACGAACGTGACAAGAGCCAGCGCTTGGTCGAACGCTTGCTGGCTGGCGAGTCCATCGCCTTGATTTCCGATGCCGGCACCCCGCTGATTTCCGACCCGGGCTTTCATCTGGTGCGCCAGGCCCGTGAAGCCGGGGTAAGAGTGTGCCCGGTCGCCGGCCCCTGCGCCCTGATCGCCGCCCTGAGTGCCGCCGGCCTGCCCTCTGACCGTTTTGCTTTCGAAGGTTTTTTACCGGCCAAGAGCAAAGGCCGACGTGACCGCCTGCAGGCTCTGGCCAATGAACCGCGTACCTGGCTGATCTACGAAGCGCCGCACCGCTTGCTCGAATGCCTCGAAGACATGCTCAGCGAACTGGGGCCAGAGCGCCAGGTGGTACTCGCCCGCGAACTGAGCAAGACCTTCGAAACCATCAAAGGCGCCCCGCTGGCCGAGCTGGTGGAATGGGTCCGTGCCGATAGCGATCAACAGCGGGGCGAGTGTGTGCTGGTGGTGGAAGGCGCCCCGGTTCCAGATAGCGCCGACGCCTTGTCTCCCGAGGTGCTGCGCACCCTGGACATCCTGCTGGAAGAGTTACCCCTCAAGCAGGCGGCTGCGCTGGCGGCCAAACTGACTGGTGAGAAGAAGAACCGTTTGTATCAGTGGGCTTTGGGTAAAGAGGCTAAAGCGGGTGAGGCTGACTGAGTGGGAGTGGACGTTCAGGGCCCGCCAGAGGCCGGGCTTTTGTAGACCGTTAGATGCCATGCGACCGCCAGGGATGGCGGAAGCACAGAAAATGCAGGAGCATTTTTCTGTGGGCATCTACGAGCCCCCAGGGAAGGGTTTACGGCGTGTCTACAAAAGCCCGGCCTCTGGCGGGCTGGCGCTGATCGGCTGGCTAGTCCCGAAAGGGGTACGGCGTGTCCGGAACCGGTGAGCTGCAGTCAAGCAGGCGCCACATCAGCAAATATCACGTTTTAGTTGTCAGTATCACAGCACTATCAACGACTGGCCAACCAGGCCTTCCAGCCACCAAACTCTGTGATGTCGGTAGCCCCCTCCAACCCATAGGGATCACAGATAAAGCCGGTTTCCCAGCGCCCGTCCGCCAGTTGCACCTTGCCCAGCCCCAGCGGTGCTGGAATGCCGGTCAGGAAAGAGCCCAGCTCGCTGCTGGGTAACTCCCAGACCTCCACCTTGATTGCCTGCCCCCCTTGGGTAACCCGCAACATTCCCGGGCGCATGGGTGGTCCGCCGGCCAGCGCGTACAGCTTGTAATCGGCGGAGCTCTCGGTGGCTTCCAGCAAACGGCCACCACGTTGGCGTAGCTGCCAGTTGAGCGGCAAACCATCCAGATGCGCGCCACAGACCACCACTCTGGCCCTATCATTTCGCGCCGGATTAGCTGGCAGCTGGCTGTCCAGGCTGCGCTGGCCACTCAAGGGCAAAGCGCTGTGTTGCTGCACAGCCGCGGCCAGGCTGAGCAGATACTGATCGGTAAAGGCGCGGCCGAACAGGGTCACGCCCCAGGGCAAGCCATTGGTCATAAAGCCAGCAGGAACCGCCACCGCAGCATAGTCCAGCAGATTCATGAAGTTGGTGTAGTAGCCCAGATCACTGTTGCGCTCCACCGGTGCGGCATAGAGTTCGGCCAGGGTGACCGGGCGTGGAATGGTCGGCGTCAGCACGCAGTCCAGATCGGCCAGTATCTGGTCACACAGCGTCTTGTAGTGTTGCAGGCGGTATTGATACTCAAAGCCGTCCTGGGCGGTAAAGTCCGGCGCCTTTTCCAGTACGGCACGGATCACCGGCAGTACGGACTCCGGATCCTTTTCAATCAGCTCGCCG